>JAGXRD010000088.1 GCA_018336035.1 Alphaproteobacteria bacterium
CCCCGCCTGGCGCATCAGCCAGAGCGGCGGGCGCGCGCTGGGCAGACCGGCGAGGGTTCGCAGCAACGGTTTGGTCGGCTGTTTGCCTAATTGCCCCATGAGAGGGGCCGGAGGAACTGGGCTCATGGCCTTATTCCTCTTCTATTTTAGTTTAAATTAAAAGAGATAGTGGTTGAGGTATGTGCGGTGAGTGGCGGGGATAACTGCCTGTACAGCACCGGTCCCGGATTCTGTCCCGAAGATCACTTTGATGGCTGGTTTTGGCCCGGTCGGGGATAAAGCGCGTCAAAACCCTTATCGGAAGCCGCCAGTTCCTGATTGGGGAATGTGGGGATAATGTGGATGGGTAAGCATTGTGGCGGAATTGCATTTCCTCCCCGCTTTTCACAGGGGCGTCACAAAATCGATCCCGATGGGGCTGGCCGGTTGCAAGGAATCGAGCTTCCGGGCATGAAATTGATCGGATTGGGGAAAACCACCCGCTTATACCCTTTATCCCCATGATTCACCTCCGTTCCCCGGTGCCCCGCTGATGCCGAAAACCGCCCGGCCGCATATCCATCTGGTCTCCGACGCCACCGGCGAAACGCTGAAATCGGTGGCCAAGGCGGCACTGGTGCAGTTCCAGAAATCACAGGAAGAGGTCGAAACCCATACCTGGGCGCTGGTGCGCAAGCCGCTGCAGATGGAACGCGTGGTCGAGGCCATCGCGGCCATGGGCGGCCTTGTGCTGTTCACCATCGTCGATCAGGAATTGCGTGAAATTCTGGTCAAGGGCTGCGCCAAGGCCAAACTCCCCATCGTGCCGGTGCTCGATCCGGTCATCATGGCGTTTGGCAAATATCTCGGCGAGAAGGCAGTTAACCTGCCCGGCCGGCAGCATGAAATGGATGCGGAATATTTCCACCGCATCGATGCCATGCATTTCACCATCGCGCATGACGATGGCCAGCATCTCGAAGACCTCGACAAGGCCGATATCGTACTGGTCGGCGTGTCGCGCACCTCGAAAACCCCGACCTCGATTTATCTGGCAAATCGCGGCCTGAAGACCGCGAATGTGCCTATCGTGCCGGGCCTGATCATTCCGCCCGAAGTGGAAACGCTGAAAAATCCGCTGGTGGTGGGTTTGACGGCTTCACCCGACCGGCTGGTCTCGATCCGGCGCAGCCGTCTGATTTCGATGAACCAGAATACCGAGACGGCCTATGTCGATGACGAGCGGATCAAGGAAGAACTGATGATCGCGCGCAAGCTCTGCGCCAAACATAACTGGCCGATCATCGATGTGACGCGTCGCTCCATCGAGGAAACCGCCGCAGCCATTCTCAATCTACATAATCGCCGTGAGGAGCAGCGCAAGCAGCAGGATCTCGGCTTTGACGGGCCCCAGACGTGAGTATGGCGTCGTGAGCCTGATTCTTGCCTCAGCCAGCACATCGCGCGCGACCATGCTGCGCAATGCCGGGCTTGATTTCGACGTCAAGCCGGCGCGGATAGATGAAGAGGAAATCAAGCTGTCGCTGAAAAGCGACGGCGTCTCGCTGCGCGATGCCGCCACCGCGCTGGCCGAGCTGAAGGCGCATCGCATCAGCACGGCGGAGCCGGCGGATTTTATCATCGCGGCGGATTCCATGGTGGCCTGCGACGGCCGCTGGTACGACAAGCCGACCGACATGAGCAACGCGCGCGAGCAATTGCAATCCCTGCGCGGCAAAACGCATGAGTTGGTCAGCGCCGTGGTACTGGCGCGTGGCGGCAGCGTGATCTGGCGTCATGCGGAAACCGCGCGGCTGACCATGCGCGATTTCAGCGACGCATTCCTCGATGCCTATCTGGCGCAGGCCGGCGAAGCCGTGCTGTCCTGCGTAGGCTGCTATCAGCTCGAAGGACTGGGCGCGCAGCTGTTCAGCCGCATCCAGGGCGATCATTTCACCATCCTTGGCCTGCCGCTGCTGCCACTGCTCGATATCCTGCGCGAGAATAAAGTGTTGCGCGCATGACAGTATTCGACACCGAAGACGATATCCTGCCGCGCGCCGGCGTGATCGGCTGGCCGGTCGATCATTCGCGTTCGCCGAAACTGCATGGCTTCTGGCTGGCGCAATACGGCCTGAGTGGTCGCTATGACAAGCTGCCGGTGCCCCCCGAGGATGTCGGCGCGTTTCTCGAGGCACTGTCGAAAGTGCCCGGCTTTCGCGGCGTGAATGTCACCATTCCCAACAAGGTCGCCGTGCTGCCCTATCTGGCCGAGATCGATCCGGTGGCCCAGCGTATCGGCGCGGTCAACACCATCGTGGTGCGCGCCGATGGCAGCCTACATGGCAGCAACACCGATGCCTTCGGCTTCCTCGCCTCGCTGCGCGCCGATGCGCCGAAGATGTGGCGTGCGGCGAATGGGCCGGCCGTGGTGCTGGGCGCCGGCGGTGCCTCGCGCGCCATCATCGTGGCATTGCTGGATGCCGGGACGCCCGAACTGCGCCTGACCAACCGCAGCCGCGAAAAGGCCGAAGCCCTGGCGGCCGAATTCGGCAACCGCATACAGGTCGTCGACTGGGACGAACGCGCCGGCGCGCTGGCCGGCGCCGGCCTGCTGGTCAATACAACCAGTCTCGGCATGGGCGGCCAGCCAGGTCTTGAATTGCCGCTGGACGACCTGCCGGTGACAGCGCTGGTCAATGACATCGTCTATACCCCGCTGGAAACCGGGCTGCTGGCTGCCGCGCGGGCGCGCGGCAACCCGGTGGTCGACGGGCTTGGCATGCTGCTGCACCAGGGCCGGCCCGGCTTCGAGGCCTGGTTCGGTATTGCCCCCGAGGTGACGCCGGAACTGCGCGCCGCAGTCCTGGCATGATGGCAATCTCTTGGCTTGAAGAAGTTAGCTAACTTAGCTAAGCTAACTCTAACAGATTAGCTAAGCTAAGTGCTAAGCCAATGAAAATTCAGGTCAATATCCACGAAGCCAAAACCACCCTCTCCAAGCTGATCGAAGCGGCGGAGCGGGGCGAGAATGTCGTGATCTCGCGGGCGGGAAAGCCGGCGGTGGCACTCGTGCCGGTCGCGCAGGCCGGTAAACCGAAGCGTCAGTTCGGATTCCTGAAGGGCCAGATCCAATTCGCCCCCGACTACGATCAGGCGGATGCCGAGATCGAACGTGACTTCACCAACAGCCGGATTTTCCCGGACGGTGATGTGTGAGACTGCTGCTCGACACCCATGCCTTCCTCTGGGCTCTGGACGATACGTCGCGGCTGACCCTCGCAACCCGGACTCTGCTGGCGGATGAACAGAATGATCTGTTCGTCAGCATCGCCAGCCTGTGGGAGATCGGCATCAAGGTGGGAACGGGCAAACTGACGCCTCAACTGGACTGGGAAGATTATTTGCCTCGCATGGGGGCTGCCCTCCTGCCAATCCAGATGGAACATGCTCGCGAAGTTTCACGGTTGCCGCAGCTGCATCGCGACCCTTTCGACCGCATGCTGGTGGCGCAGGCGCGTGTCGAAAACCTGATCCTGGTGACTGGCGACAAACATCTCGCCGAATACGACGTCACGGTGCTGCCAGCATGATGAAGATCGGCCTTACCGGCTCCATCGGCATGGGTAAGACCACGGTGGCGAAGATGTTCGCCGCGCGCGGCATTCCAGTTTTCGATGCCGATGCCGCCGTGCATCAGCTTTATGCCCGGGGCGGCGCCGCGGTCGAACCGGTCGGCGCGGCGTTTCCCGGCACGGTGAAAGACGGCGCGGTGGATCGTGCCGCGCTGTCGGCCGCTGTGGTCGGCAAGCCGGCGGAACTCAAAAAACTCGAAACCATCGTGCATCCGCTGGTCGGACGCCTGCGCGAAGATTTTCTGCGCATGGCAGAAGCCGGCGGCGCGGATATGGCCGTGCTGGAAATCCAGATGTTGCTGGAGGGCAGCAGCGCGAAACAGCTCGATGCCATCGTGGTGGTCAGTGCGCCGGAAACCGTGCAGCGCGAACGTGCGTTGGCGCGGCCGGGCATGACCGAACAGAAGCTTGCCGGGATTCTCTCAAACCAGATGCCGGATGCGGAAAAACGCGCCCGCGCCGATTACGTCATCGATACCGGCGTCAGCCTGGCCGAGACGGATGCGCAGGTGGCGTCATTGATCGAAACATTGCGGAAGACCTGACATGCGCGAGATCGTGCTCGACACTGAAACCACCGGCTTCAAGGCCAACGAGGGCGACCGCCTGGTCGAAATCGGCTGTATCGAACTGGTCAACCATATTCCCACCGGCCGGCATTATCACGTCTACATCAACCCGGAACGCGCCATGCCGGAAGATGCCTTCAAGGTCCATGGCCTGTCGGATGAATTCCTCAGGGACAAGCCGGTCTTCGCCAAAGTGGCGCAGGACTTCTGCGACTTCATCGGCGAGGACCCGCTGGTGATCCACAATGCGCAGTTCGATCTTGGCTTTCTCAATGCCGAACTGGCGCGGCTGGAGGGCTTTCCGCATATCGCCATGGAGCGCGCCATCGACACGGTGCGGCTGGCGCGGCAGAAATTCCCCGGCGCCCAGGCCAGCCTCGATGCGCTGTGCAAACGCTTCAACATCGACAATTCCGCCCGCATCAAGCACGGCGCCCTGCTCGATGCCGAGCTGCTGGCCGAGGTCTATCTCGAGCTGATCGGCGGTCGCCAGCAGGGCCTGGGTCTGGTCGGTTCGGAGTCCGGTGAAACCATTCTGGCGTCTCAGAGCCCGCGCGGCCCGGCCCGGCCGGTGCGGCCGCATGCGGCCAGCGCAGAGGAACTCGCTGCCCATGCGGCTTTCGTCGCCAAGCTGAAAGACGCCCTCTGGCTTAAGACGGAGTGAGGCAGCTCGTACGGCCCCAAAGGCGACCCTCCGGCGGGTAATTTTCCGATAACCTTACCGCAAGGCAAGTTTCCCGCGGAAAAAAGCGAAACTAGGGTGCAGCCATGTACTGCGCCCTTCCCAACTGAACCCAACGGGCTCAAACCGCCGATGCGTCGCGCCATTCTCTTCTGCGTCGTCTATGCCGGCACGATCATGCTGCCGCTGATCGGGCTCAATCATTACGTCTATACGACACTGCGTCAGGCGGCCATCGCGGAAGAAACCAGCGACATTGAGCGCCAGGGCGAAATCCGCGCCCAGGAAATCGAAAACTCGCTGCTGAGCGTTCAGTTTGCGCTCGAGAAGATCGAACTGCTCTGGCAGCAGCATGGCGGTGACGCCAAAATGATGCATGACGCGCTGAAGCGGCTGGAAGAACAGCTGGTCTATGTGCGGGCGATCGGCGTGTCGGACGGCACCGGCAAGGGTCTGTTCTCGTCCCGCGCTTATCCCACTCCGGCCTACAACGTCGCCAACACCGAAAGCTTCCAGCGGCTGCGCAACGATCCTGGTCTCCGTGTCCTCTTCACCGGTCCGAGTCGGAACAGCATCGACGGCAACTGGCAGATCAACCTGAACTTGGCGGTGCGCGATGCCGACGGTCGCCTGAAGGGCGTTATCGGCGCGATCCTCGATCCTCGCGCCTATGAAAAATCTTTTGAAAGCGTAGTGGCCGATGGCGACTATGTCACGCTGCTGAACCACGACTTCGTGATGATCGCGCGCTCACCCTGGCGCGAGCAGGATATCGGTAAACAGATCCGCGCCGATCTCTATGAAGCCCTCCGCATGAGCGACCAGCGCGAGCATAGCGGCGTCTTCACCAATATCTTCACCGGCGAGGCGCGCATCGCCGTGGCCCGCCGCCTGTTTGGCGACCAGCTCGTGCTGTCCACCTCGCGTTCGCTGGAACATGGCATCGACAACTGGCGCTCGCTTGCCACCATCATCAGCGCGATCTCGCTGCTGGTCATGCTCAGCGGCATTGTTGCGCTGGCGATCGGCCTGCTTGTCCTGGCCGATCGCGAAAGCCGCGCCCGTATGCTGGCCGTGCTGAATATCGATCTGCAGGAACAGACGGCGCGCGCGGAAAAACTCGCCACGGTGAAAAGCGAATTCCTCGCCACCATGAGTCATGAAATCCGCACGCCGATGAACGGCGTGCTCGGCATGGCGCAGGCGCTGGAAAACATGCCGCTGGATGCCACCACGCGCGACTATGTCGGCGTGATCCGGGAATCGGCCGAAAGCCTGCTCGGCATCATCAACGACATTCTCGACTATTCGCGCCTTGAAGCCGGCAAGATGAAAGTTGCGCCCAGCGCGATCCGCCTGCGCACCCTGATGGACTCGATGTCCGCGCTGTTTGCCTCGGCCTGCGCGCAGAAAAAGCTCAGCTTGCGCGTCGAGATCGATCCCGATGCCCCGACCGGCATCGAAAGCGATCCGGTACGCCTGCGCCAGATTTTGGTCAACCTGGTCGGCAACGCGGTGAAATTCACCTCGCAGGGGCATGTCACACTGCGCGTCAGGCCGGTGACCCTGGGCAACGGTGTCGCCGGCGTGCGTTTCGAGATCGAGGATACCGGCCCGGGTATTTCGCAGGCGGCGCTGAACTCGATCTTCGAGCGCTTTTCGCAGGAAGACGCCTCCACCTCGCGGCGCTTTGGCGGCACCGGGCTGGGGCTGGCGATCTGCCGCCGGCTCTGCCAGCTGCTGGGCGGCGAGATCGACTGCAAAAGCGAACAGGGCCGCGGCTCGCTGTTCTGGTTCGAGATTCCTGCTGAGCTGGGCGAAGAGGAAGATATTCCACTGCAGCTGGTTCCCGCCAATACGGATTATCGCAGCCGGCGGCCGCGCGTGCTGTGTGTGGACGACAATCACGTCAATCGCCGCGTCGTCGAAACCCTGCTCAAATCGCTCTGCGAAAAGCTGGTGATGGTGGATAGCGGCGCAGCCGCCCTGCTGGCGGCGGAGCATGAGGATTTCGATGTCGTGCTGCTCGACATCCATATGCCCGACATGGACGGCATCGAAACGCATCGCCGGCTGCGTGGCCTGCTGCGCGGCAGGCAGCAGCGCATCATTGCGCTGACCGCGGATGTGGTGCCCGAGGCGCTGGCGCGCTACGAGGTGGCCGGTTTCGATGCCATCCTTGCCAAACCGATCGAACTGGACCGCCTGCTGGCGGCCATCGGCCTGCCCGTGCCCCGGAAGGCCTGATCAGGGCTGCTCGAGATCGCTGAAGCAGAACACGGTATCGACGCGCTCGCCATCGCCGGAGAGCGGCATCAGCACCGTGCCGTTGCCGCGCACAGCGCGCTGGGTCAGCGAACTGCCATCCGGCGCCGGGCCCGGCAGCGGATTATAAACATAGACCACCGTCTTCTTCTCGATGACGATGCGATAGTTCAGGATCACATTGTCGCCCGGCAGGCCCTGATGGGCGCCGAGATAATTGCCATCCACCGGCTGACCGGTCGGATCACGGCCGCGCAAAGCGACCTGCGCGGTGCCGACCAGGCGATAGCGCAGCCAGGGCGGCTCGCGCAGCACTTCGGTCAGCACAATGCCGGGCAGAAGATCGCGCGGAATGTTCAGTGGATCGATATCACGCCGCGTCGGCATGGCGCGGTTGCCGCGGCACGTATCCCAGTATTCGTAAATCCGCCGCACGCGCGGCGAACAGCGGTCGAGGAAAGCCGGTCCGAGGATGCGCGGATGCGTTGATGCCCGGATCGCATCGTCCAGCGAAGTATGGTCCTTCCCAGGTCCAGCCATGGCGCGCAGATTGCCGCCGCCGCACTGCCATGGCAAGGCAGACACCCGCCAAGCTAGGGCGCTTCCAGGTCGCTGTAACACATCACCATATCGACGCTCGTCCCGTCGCTCGACAGCGGCATCAGCAACGAGCTGTTTGCCCGCAACGGCGTCGGACGTAGCGAACTGCCATCAGGCCCCATACCGATCACCGGATTGTAGGTGTAGACCGGCAGGCGCTTCTCGATGACGATGCGGTAATTCAGCATCGTTTCGTCGGGCTTCACACCCAGATGCGCGCCCATGTAGTTGCCTGCCACCGGCTGTCCGGTCGGATCGCGACCGCGCAGGGCGACCTGCGCGGTGCCGACCAGGCGATAGCGCAGCCAGGGCGGCTCGCGCAGCACCTCCGTCAGCATGATGCCGGGCAACAGGTCGGCGGGAATGCTTAAGGGATCGATGTCGCGCCGGCCCGGCAGCGGTTTGTCACCGCGGCGGCTGTTCCAGTACTCCCAGATGCGGCGGATCGGCGGCGCGCAGCGACCCAGGAAGTCCGCGCCGATCAGACGTGGGTAGGACGACGCCTGAATGAGGTCGTCGAGCGACGGTTCCACCCTGCCTCCCACGAATTACCGGTTTGCCCAAGCCCGGCGAGAGTGCCGGTGCATGTTGGTCAGATCAAGAAAAAAGCCGGGCATCATGGCCCGGCTTTTCCGAATACAAATCTGCGAGCCGCTTACGCGTTGCCAGCCTGCGCTTCGGCCTGCTTGCTGCGCTGGAACTGCTGCATGAAGTCGATCGGGTCGAGCATCAGCGGCGGCATGCCGCCGTCGCGGGTTGCATCGGCGACGATGCGGCGGGCAAACGGGAAGAGCAGGCGCGGCGACTCCACCAGCAACAGCGGCTCGACATGTTCGGGCGGAATATTGGCCAGGGTGAACAGGCCGGCATAGTGCAGGTCGACCACGAAGGCGACTTCCTCGCCGTGCTTGGCTTCACACAGGATGCGCAGCGTGACTTCGAACAGCGTGTCGTTCATGCGTTCGGCCGAGGTGCCGACATTGACCGAGATCTGCGGCGCGCCCTGCATGCTGAAGGTGCGCGGCGCCATCGGATGCTCGAACGAGAGGTCCTTGGTATATTGCGCGGTCAGGCCGTAATGCGGGGCGGCGTTGGGGTCGAAACCCGGCGGCGGATTGGCGGTGTCGGTCATGGCCGGTGGTGTCTTTCCGTCTGGATCGGACTGCAGGCCGCAGTCCCTGTATCGCGTAAAGGGCGGGCTGTCCCTAGCATGCTTTGGCGGATATCGACAAGGCGGTGGGCCCCGCGACGCCATCCGGCGCCTCGCAGACGCAACGGAAACGCGAGTCTACCGCTTGTATTGCCATGATTTGCCCTTATTTCCGCAGCATAGGACTGCTTCCGGGGGCTGGCATGGCTGGACCGCCCCGGTCAGCGGGGGTAAAATTCCACAAAACAGGGCATCAGGCATACGATGGGCGACGGTTTCCAGTTTCTCGACATTCTCCTGCTCGGCGCGATTGCCGGCTTCATCGCGTTGCGCCTGCGCGCCGTGCTGGGCCAGCGCACCGGGCATGAGCAGAAGCGTCGTCGCCCGGGCTTTGCTGACAAGGACGGCGCCGCCAAGGACGGCGAGAGCGCCGAGGACAATGTTGTCGCCCTGCCGCGGCGCGATGCGCCGGAGGCTGCCCCCATCGATCCGGCCCAGGAAGCCGTGCTGGCACCGCTGCGCGCCGCCGACCCTGATTTCGATGCCGCTGAATTCGTCGGCGGCGCCAAGGCGGCCTATGAAATGGTGGTGACGGCTTTTGCCGCCGGTGACAAGGAGACGCTGCGACCGCTGCTGTCGCGCGAGGTTTTCAACGATTTCGCCGGTGCCATCGACGAGCGCGCCCAGCGCGGCGAGCATATGGAAACCACCTTTGTCGGCCTGCGTGGCGCGACCATCATCGAAACCCAGGTCAACAATCGCATCGCCGAAGTGACCATCAAGTTCGAGTCCGAGCTGATCAGCGTCACCAAGGATGCCCAGGGCCATGTGATCGGCGGCCATGCCAACAGCGTCGACCAGGTCACCGATATCTGGACCTTTGCGCGCGACACCCGCTCGCGCGATCCGAACTGGACCCTGATCGCGACCTCCGCGCCGAATTGAGGCCGCGAACAGCGTGCGGCGCAGTCTTGCCCTCATTCTTCTGCTGACTGTCGCGGCTTGCGCCCCCAAGGCGCCACCACCGCCGCCGCCGGCCATCGCTTTCCTGCCCGTCCGCTTCGCGGATCTGCCCGGCTATCATGCTGACCGCGTGGCCGAGGCGCTGCCTGCTTTGGCGCGGTCCTGCGCCCGTATGACGCCGCGCAACGAGCGCGGCCTTGACAGCTACGATCGCTACGGGACCGGGAACGACTGGAAGCCATTCTGCACGGCACTGACGGCCCTGCCGCAGGGCGACGATGCGGCCTTACGCCGTCTGATCGAAAGCGAATTGCAGCCGGTCGCCGTGATCGGCGACGGCAAGCCGGAAGGGCTTTTCACCGGTTATTACGAGCCGCTGGTGCGCGGCAGCCGCCAGAAACAGGGCACCTATACCACGCCGCTGTATCGCCAGCCGCCCGATCTGGTGCAGGTCGATCTCGGCGAATTCCGTGACACATTGAAAGGCCAGCGCATCGCTGGCCGCGTGCGCGACGGTCGCCTGCGGCCTTACGAGGATCGCGGCCAGATCGATGCCGGCGCGCTCAACAACAAGAATCTGGAAATCGTCTGGCTCGATGATGCCTCGGATGCCTTCTTCCTGCAGGTGCAGGGGTCTGGCCTGGTGCAGCTCGACAGCGGCCAGAAACTGCGCGTGGGTTTCGCGGCGCAGAACGGCCACCCTTACGTGGCCATCGGCCGCGTGATGATCGATCGCGGCACGCTGACCCGCGAAGACGTCTCGATGCAGGCGATCCGCGCCTGGCTGCGCGCCAATCCCGCGGCGGCACCCGAATTGCTGCGGCAGAATCCGTCCTATGTGTTTTTCCGCGAACTGCCGGCGCCGAAGGACGATCTAGATGGTCCGCCCGGCGCGCAGGGCGTGGCTTTGGTGCCGGGTCGCAGCCTGGCGGTCGACCGCAGCCATTTCGCGCTCGGCCTGCCGGTCTGGCTGGATGCAACGCGGCCGACAGAAACCGGAGCCGAGGCCGTGCCGTTCCAGCGCCTGATGGTGGCGCAGGATACCGGCGGTGCGATCCGCGGCGCGGTGCGTGGCGATGTCTTCTGGGGTGCGGGCGCGCAGGCGGAAAACATCGCCGGCCGCATGAAGCATCCTGGCCGAACCTGGCTGCTGCTGCCCAAGGCTGTGGCAACCAAACTGGTCGCCACCTCTTAGTCTAGACCAACAAACGCGCCGGTGCCGAAAATGCAGTCGATGGTCACGCCATCGCTGGCCAGCGGCGCATGCATCCCCTCATATTCCAGCCATTCCTTGTTGCGGAGCCAGCTGACCCGGCCACGATTCACCACCGGCCCGCGGCGCCGCACCACGGTGGCATAAAGCCGGTTGAACTCGGCGGCCACGGCGGGCGGGAACACATCATCGATCACCTTGCCGACCATTCCTGGTCCATAGACCTCGACATGCTTCTCGCCCAGTAGGCGCACACGGAAGCGCCAGCGATCCGGCACTGTACCAGGCAGCACGTCGATCAGGTAGATATGCGGCAGCAGGGTACGCAGTTCGAGCGGGTCGAGATCGCTGCGGCCGGGCAGGCGGCCATCAGCTTTGCATTTCGATTGCCAGTACCGCAGCAGCGCCAGCAGGGCCGGCGATTGCGGCTCGGGCCCGTCCGCCGCGCCGGTGGCGTTGAAGCGCAGGCTGGCGGCATCCAGCGGGGCAGCGGGGTCGGTCATGGCGCAACTCTGGGTCGACGACCGGCGCCGGACAAGTGAAAATCCGGATATGCCAGTCCGATCAGTGCTTTCGATAAACCGGACGCTCTGGCGGATTCCGCCCCCGGCCGCAGCGTGGCATAGTGCGGCACCAACACCTGACAAATCCAGGCCCGTCATGTCCGCAAACCCCCTGATCATCCGTCCTTCGGAAGAGCGCGATATTCCCTCCATCGCGGCGATCTACGGCCATCATGTGCTGCATGGCTTCGGCAGCTTCGAGGAAGTGCCGCCCGATAGCACCGAGATGGCGCGCCGGCGCGGCGATATCCTGGCCAAGGATTTCCCCTATCTCGTGGCCGAACTGGAGGACCGCGTCGTCGGCTATGCCTATGCCAGTGCCTATCGCCCGCGCATCGCTTATCGCTTCTCGGTCGAGGATTCGATTTACGTTTCGCCGGATGCACCGCGCAAAGGCATCGGCCGCGCGCTGCTGGAAAGCCTGATGGCGCGCTGCGCGGCGCTGGGCTATCGCCAGATGGTGGCGGTGATCGGTGACACGCAGAATACCGGCTCAATCGCGCTGCATGCCACGCTGGGCTTTCGCGTGGTCGGGACGCTGCCCTCGATCGGCTTCAAACATGGCCGCTGGGTTGACTCAGTTTTCATGCAGCGTCCGCTCGGGTCCGGCGACAGCACGCTGCCCAATCAGCAGATCAAACCGGAGTAATTACATCCCCGCCGCGAGGAAGCCGCCATCGACCGGGATGGTGGCGCCGGTGACGTAGGACGCCGCCGGCGAACTTAAGAAAACTGCGGCACCGGCCAGTTCGGAGGTTTCGCCCAGCCGGCCCATCGGCGTGCGGCTTTCTGCCTTGTTGCGGCGTTCGTCCACCAGCGTATCGCGGTTCAGGTCCGTGACGAAGAAGCCCGGGGCAATCGCATTCACCCGCACGCCGCGCGAGGCCCATTCAGACGCCAGCGTCTCGGTCAGTGCCACCACACCATGCTTGCTGACGCAGTAGACGGCGTTGCGCGCAAAGCCCCGGAACGAGGCCAGGGATGCGATATTGACGATGCTGCCCCGCCCGCGGCTCAGCATCTGCTTGCCGAATTCCTGGCAGGCGAAGAACACGCTCTTCGCATTGGTGGTCATGATGCGGTCGAAGTCGTCTGGTGTGAACTCCTCGGCGGGTTTCAGCGTCATCACGCCCTGCGCATTCACAAGAATATCGACCGGCGCGGTCTTTTGCGCGCGCGCCGCAAAGGCGGCCAGCTGCGCCATGTCATTGGCATCCACCGCATCCACGCCGGCGGCGATGCCGGCCTTGCCGAAGGCCACAGCGGCATCTTCCAGCACCTCGCGGCGACGACCGGCCAGGGTCAGCCTTGCGCCGGCTTTCCCCAGGCCTTCGGCAATCGCGCGGCCAATGCCGCTGCCGCCGCCGATCACCACGGCATGTTTACCGCTGAGGTCGAAGGACATGGCTTCAGGCTGTGCGACTGCGCTCGCGGTGCTCAAGACGCTTTCTCCTGCTCGTCACTGATAAAATCCCGGCGCTCCAGCACGTCGAGATAGGATTGCTTGGTCTGGGTGATATGGCCGCGCATCAGCGCCTGCAGGGCCGGCACGTCGCGCGCTTTCACCAGCTTCAGCATCTCGCGGTGGTCCTTGATCGAGAGTTTGTTCAGCGAGGCTTCATGCGACAGGCGCGAGCGCAGCGCTTGGATGCGGAAACCGATCAGGCTGTAGGCCGAACTGATATAGGGATTGCCGCAGAGTTCGATGATCGCTTCGTGGTATTCGCCATCCAGCGTGCGATAGGCGACATTGTCGTCGGCATCGAAGGCGGCTTTCATGCCATCCAGAATCCGCGTCATGCGCGAGACCAGCGCATCGTGGTGGCGTGCGATCGCGGCAGCAACCGCGGCGATCTCCAGCACCTCGCGCAGTTCCGAAATCGCCACCACCTGTTCGGGCGCGAGACGGAAGACATATGTGCCGCGCTGCGGCTGCACTTCGACCAGGCCCTCCAGCTTGAGCTGCTGCAAAGCCTCGCGCACCGGCGTCTTGGAAATACCCAGCTCGGCGGCCAGCGTGTTTTCCGACAGACCGGCGCCCAGCCGCAGGCGACCGTCGATGATGCGGGTCCGCATCTCCTCGACCACCAGCTCCTTCAGCGATTTCGGCCGTATCAGCTTCATTCCGCCCGCAATTCTTACCCGTGCCTGCCGAAAGGTGACCCGCCGAAAGTTGAATTGTGCGGCCGGGCGGCAGACCCGATTATGGTCTTGTGCCTAGTGTGTGGTGTCTGATATACCAGTTCGCAGGGCGCCGCTCAAGTGCGCACCAGTGAAGAGTTCGAGGAAACGCAAACCGCAGGCGGCCGTTCAAGCCGGAGAGCAATCCGGCGATCGCGCCGCCTATCCGTCCGGGAGAGGCAGATGACCATCGCAAAGACCATCCTGAAATCCAGCCTGGCGCTCTGCGCCGGCCTTGCTCTCTTCGCCGCCCTGCCGGCCGAGGCGCAGCAGAAGTTCAATCTGAAATTCAATCATGTGCTCGGCCCGAAGGAGCCTTTCCACGAGGGTTTCTTGGCGTGGTCGAAGGCGGTCGAGGCGCGCACCAATGGCGGCCTGAAGATCGACGTCTTCCATTCCTCGCAGCTCGGCAAGGAAGAAGACATCATCGAGCAGATCCGCCAGGGCGCCAATCTCGGTCAGAACACCGATTCTGCGCGTATGGGTAATTACGTCCCCGGCATTGCCGTGATGAACGGGCCGTATTTCGTTGAGACGCTGGAAGACGTCGCCAAGCTGCGCAAGGCGCCGACCGTGATCAAATGGCAGGAGGAACTGGCCAGCAAGCATGGCCTCAAGGTCGTGTCTTTCAGCTGGGTGCAGGGCTATCGCCATTTCTTCACCAACAAACCGGTGAAGACCCCCGATGACCTGAAGGGCCTGCGCATCCGCACGCCTCCCGCCCCGATCTGGCAGGAATCGATCCGCGCGCTTGGCGCCACGCCGGTAGCGATGGGCTTTGGCGACATGTATCCGGGCCTGCAGCAGCGCGCCATCGACGGCGTCGAGCTGGTCTACAACAACATTCCGGGCGGGCGCTTCTATGAAGTGCTGAAATTCGCCAACGAGACCAGGCATATCATGCTGATCAACTTCGAAGTGGTCAGCGCCAAGTGGTTCGACAGCCTGCCGAAGGACTATCAGACCGCGCTGCTGGAAGAAGCCGACAAGGCCGGCGAGGCGACCTCGAAAGAGATTTTCCGTCTCGAAGGCGAGGTCGAGCAGCAGCTGAAGGGCCGCGGCATGACCATCGTGGAAGACGTCAATCTCGATGCCTTCCGCAAGGCCGGCGAAAAGGCCTACGAGGTGCTGAATATCCTCGATGCCAAGAAGGCCGTGCATAAGGAAATCGGCAAGTAACGCGTAGAGTCATTACCGTCAGGATCAGGGAATCGGGCATGAAGACATTTTACGACGGCCTGTGCCGGGTCGAGGTCTGGATTGCCGGGTTGTTCCTGGTCCTGATGGTGGTGCTGATTTTTGCCGGCGGCGTCGGCCGCATGTTGGGCCATCCGCTCAACTGGGCCGGCGACATGGCGACCGCTTTGTTCGCCTGGTCGTGTTTCCTCTGCGCCGATATCGCCTGGCGCCGCAACAGCCTGATGTCGGTCGAACTGCTGACCGACCGCCTGCCGCCGAAGGCGCAGGCCGCCTGCCGCTATATCAACTACGCCATCATCAGCGTCTTCCTCGCCTATCTCGCGGTCTACGGCACCTGGCTGTCCTGGACCAGCCGGGCGCGCAGTTTCCAGGGCATCCCGGAAATCAGCTATTCCTGGGTGACGATGAGCCTGTCGGTCGGCGGATTACTGCTGCTGATCACCACGATCCTGAAAATACGCGATGAATGGCGTGGGCAGGCTCCGCAGTCCGCCGCTGTGACCATCGACGCCTGAGGCCGTCATGCTGCTGGTCGCGATTGCCTTTGCCGTTTTCATTCTGATGGGCATGCCGGTGGCCTTCGCCATCGGCATTTCCGGCGCGCTGTTCTTCCTGCAGCATCCCGAACTGCCGTCCACCATTCCGATCCAGCTCACCGTGACGCAGACGCAGAATTTCGCGCTGCTCGCCGTGCCGCTGTTCATCATGGCCGGCAACTTCATGAACAAGACCGGCATCACCGAGCAGCTGCTCAATCTGGCCGCCGTGCTGACCGGGCGGCTGCGCGGCGGCATTGCGCAGGTCTCGATAGCGCTGGCCGCCCTGATGGGCGGTGTTTCCGGCTCGTGTATCGCCGATGCGGCTATGCAGACCCGCATGCTGGGCGACCAGATGCTGAAGCGCGGCTTCTCGAAGGGCTATGCCGCCGGCGTGCTGTCCTTCGGTTCACTGCTCACGCCGATCATTCCGCCCGGCATCGGCTTCATTCTCTATGGCACGGTCGGCCAGGTCTCCATCGGCCGCCTCTTTGCGGCCGGTTTCCTGCCGGCTCTGCTGCTCTGGGCGGCGCTCGCCTTCACCATCGCCGTCACCGCGAAGCGTCGTGGCTACCAGCCGGAACGCGCGGCGCGGCCGACCGTTCGCGAGGTCGGCTCGGCGATTTCGGGTGGCATCTGGGCGCTGTTGTTTCCGGTCTTCCTGCTGCTCGGGTTGCGCATGGGCGTGTTCACGCCGTCCGAAATCGGCGCCTTCGCCGTGATCTATGCCGTCACCATCGGCGTGGTGATCTACCGCAAGCTCAACAGCGCCGGCTTCGCCGAAGCGCTGGAAGGCAGCCTGGTCGATGTCGGCGCGGTGATGTTCCTGATCGCGCTGTCGGGCATCTTCGGCTACGGCATCGTGTTCGAGCGCGTGCCCGAAGTGATCTCCGAAAGCATGCTCGATCTCACCCAGAATGTGCATCTGGTGATGATGCTGATCGTGCTGTTCATCCTGGTGGCCGGTTGCTTCATCGACGGCACGGTGCTGATCATCATGCTGACGCCGATCTTCCTGCCACTGGTGCGCGATCTCGGTGTCGATCCGGTGCATTTCGGCCTGGTCTTCGTGCTGGTCGCCACCATCGGCAATTTCACCCCGCCCGTGGGGTCGGCCATGTATGCGGTCTGCTCGATCCTGAAATGCCGCATCGGCGACTACACGAAGGAATCACTGCCCTTCCTGGTCGCGGTCTCGGTGGTCACACTGGCGCTGGTCTTCCTGCCCGAGCTGGTCTTGCTGGTGCCGGACTGGATTTTCGGCCCCAGTTGAGAGCGGTTCTCACATAGATCTGATTGGATAATCCGGCTAACTTGTCAGGCAAGTTATGACCGTCCAAGCCGATATACGCCTACCCTCCCGGGTAGATGCCCTTGCGGAGGCCCTGCTGCAGCCCATTCTGGCCGGCGACTGGCGGCCGCATGACCGGCTGCCGTCCGAACATGCGCTGGCGGCACAGCACGAGGTCAGCCGCGCCGTGGTGCGCGAGGCCATCGCCCGGCTGAAATCGGATGGCTATGTCGAGACGCGTCAGGGCAAGGGCGCGTTTGTCGCGGCGGCCCCCGGCGGCAATGCTTTCCGCCTCGATGTCGAGGGCGACACACATTTATTGGAACTGCGCGCGCTCATAGAGGCCGATTGCGCGGCGCTCGCCGCCGAACGCCACACCGCTGCCGACCTGACGGCTTTGCGCGCCGCCTCGGATGCCATGCGTGATGCAGTTGCCAAAGGCGGGCTCGGCCTGGCCGAAGACATCCGCTTCCATGATGTGCTGGCCGAGGCCGCCCATAATCCGGCCTTGCGGCGTTTCGCGGCTTTTGTCGGTCGCCATGCGCGCGAGGCGATGCAGTTGGCGCGACTGTCGCAGCTGCGCGAGCAGAACCGCCTCGTCGAGATCGAAGCCGAACATGCTGCGATCATCAAAGCTGTCGCCGCACGCGATCCCGTCGCTGCGCGCGCCGCCGTGCAGCACCATATTGCCAGCGGCCTGCGCCGCCATGGCCTGAGTTAGCCGAGGTATGTCCATGTCCCAGATTGACGCAAAACCCCGCGTTGCTTTGTTCGTCACCTGTCTCGTCGACCTGTTCCGGCCCAGTGTCGGCTTCGCCGCGATCAAGCTGATGGAAGATGCCGGCTGCATCGTCGAGGTGCCGGAGGCGCAGGTCTGCTGCGGCCAGCCGGCCTATAACTCGGGCGACCGCAAGGACACGGCGGCCATCGCGAAACAGGTGATTGAGGCCTTCGAGGACTACGACTATGTGGTTGCGCCCAGCGGCTCCTGCGGCGGCATGATCAAGGACCACTACCCGGCATTATTCGCGGCCGATTCCGAATGGCAGCGCCGCGCCGAGGACCTGTCCGGCCGCATGCATGAACTCACCAGCTTCCTGGTCGATGTGCTCAAGGTGCAGGGCGTGCAGACCGCGCCGCAGGATGTGAAGATTACCTATCACGATTCCTGCTCCGGCCTGCGCGAACTCGGTGTGAAAGGTCAGCCTCGCGCGCTGCTGGATTCGATTGGCGGACTTGAGATCGTCGAAATGCAGACGCCGGAGACCTGCTGCGGCTTCGGCGGTACCTTCTGCGTCAAATACGGTGAGGTCTCGACCGATATTGTCTCGCGCAAGACCGCCGACATCACTGCCACCGGTGCTGATCTGCTGCTGGCCGGCGATATGGGCTGCCTGCTCAACATGGCCGGCAAGTTGAAACGCGAGGGCAGCGCCGTACAGGTGCGCCATGTCGCCGAAGTGCTGGCCGGCATGACAGATCTGCCCGCCATCGGCGAAGAACAGAAGTGAGGGCGACGCCATGAGCATGCAGATCACCGCCCAGAATTTCGAAGCCAATGCCAAGAAGGCGCTGAAAGACCCGAACCTGCGCAAGGCCATGCAGATCATCGGCGGGCCGATGGCGAGCCGCCGGGTGGAAACCGCGCGCGAATTGCCGGAATTCGAGGCTTTGCGCGACGAAGGCGTGAAGATCAAGACCCACGTCCTCAAACATATCGACCTCTATCTCGAGAAATTCGAGCAGCAGCTGACCGCGCGCGGCGGCAAGCTGCACTGGTGCCGCACGTCGCGCGAGGCGCGCGAGACCATCCTGGCGCTCTGCCGCTCGCGCAACGCCAAGCTGGTCACCAAGGGCAAATCGATGGTGACCGAGGAAATCGGGCTCAATGCCTTCCTCGAGGAACATGGCATCACCCCGGTCGAGACCGATCTGGGCGAATACATCATTCAGCTGGCGCAGGAACCGCCCAGCCACATCATCGGGCCGGCCCTGCACAAGACGCGCGAACAGGTGGCAGAGCTGTTCGAGGAACATCATCCCGATTACGAACTGCCCAATGTGCCGGGTGTGAAGGCCGGACCGCGCAGCACCGAACCGCAGGTGCTGGTCACGGAAGCGCGCAGCGTGTTGCGCGACACGTACTTCAAGGCCGATGTCGGCATCACGGGTGCGAACTTCCTGATCGCCGAAACCGGCGCCACCGTGATCGTCACCAACGAAGGCAACGGCGACCTGACGCAGTCGCTGCCGAAAATGCATATCGCGGTCAGCAGCATCGAGAAGGTCATTCCCAATCTGGAAGACCTCTCGACTATTCTCCGCATCCTGGCGCGCTCGGCCACCGGCCAGGAGATGAGCTGCTACACGACACTGTCCTGCGGTCCGAAACGGCCCGAGGATAAAGATGGCCCGGAAGAGTTCCATGTCGTGCTGGTCGACAATGGCCGCAGCGAAATGCTCGGCACGGAACTGGAGCCGCTGCTGCGCTGTATCCGCTGCGGCGCCTGCATGAACAACTGCCCGGTCTATCACTCGGTCGGCGGCCATGCCTATGGCTGGGTCTATCCGGGCCCCATCGGTGCCGCGCTCGATCCGCATATGATCGGGCTGGAAACCGCGCGGCATCTGCCCAATGCCTCCACCTTCTGCGGCAAATGCGAGGAAGTCTGCCCGATGCGCATCCCCCTGCCCGATATCATGCGCTGGTGGCGCGAGCAGGCGCATGAAAAGCAGATTACGCCGCCCTTGCAGCGCTGGGGTATCGAGGCCTGGGCCTTTGCCGCGAAAAACCCCTGGCTCTATCGCCTCGGTGCGCGCGTTGCCATCGGGCTGCTCAACCTGCTCGGCAAGGACAAGGGCAAGTTCACTTCGCTGCCGCTGGTGGGCGGCTGGACCGATGGCCGCGACTTCCCGGCGCCGCAATCCGGCAGCACCTTCATGAGCCAGTACAAGAAGAAGGGCCAAAAGAGCGGGGTGACGAAATGACTTCCCGCGACCGCATTTTCGCCACGCTCCGCGCCGGCCTTAAACACACCGTCGACGATCCGGCGCGGCCGGCTGCCGTTGCCGAGCGCATCAATCGCCGGACGCCGAACCTGGTGCCGCAGCGGGCGCAGATTCCGCATGCCGAACAGGTCGCGTTGTTCACCGCCAAGGTCGAGGCACTCACCGTCACGGTCGACAGCGTGCCGGCCGAACAGGATGTGCCCGGCAAGGTGGCCGATTATCTGGCGCGGCATAACCTGCCGTCACAGCTCCGCGTTGCGCCTGATCCGTTGCTGCAAAACCTGCCCTGGTCGGAACGCCCGATGCTGCAGGTCGATTACGGCCCGGGCCGCAGCCAGGATCTGGTCAGCGTGACGCCGGCCTTTGCCGGCATCGCCGAGACCGGCACGCTGATGCTGCATTCCAGTGCCACGACGCCGACCACACTGCATTTCGTGCCCGACCACCATATCGTGGTGATGAAGGAGAGCCAGATCACCGGCTCGCTGGAAGACGCCTTCGCCCGCCTGCGCGACAAGCTCGGCACGGCGGACAAATCGGCGGCAGAGAACTGGCCGCGCACGGTGAATTTTGTCACCGGACCATCGCGTACTGCCGATATCGAAGGTGTGCCGGTGCTCGGCGCCCATGGACCGCGTCGCCTGCATATCGTACTCATCGCGGATGGCACCCCGTAAGTCCTCCGTCAAACCGACGCCGCTGATTCCAGACCAGGAGGTCTGGCAGCAGGTGGTGCAATCGGCGCGTCCGCTGAAGAAAGCGGCGAATGTCGTGCCGCAGCCGCTGGCGCCACTGCCCAAAGTCTACAAACCCGCAGGCGCACCTGCCGCGGCCTATGCGACGGCCGAGGCAAAGCAGAAAGCGCCGCTTCCGCACGGCAGGCAGTCTGACAAGCCGACGCCGCAGATGGACAAGCGGCTGCGTCAGCGCTTCGAACGGGGCGAACTGCCGGTGGAAGCGCGCATCGACCTGCACGGGCTGACGTTGGCCAATGCCGAGCGCGCCCTGTCGAAATTCCTGCGCGACGGCATCGCGCAGCAAAAACGCTGCCTGCTGGTGATCACCGGCAAGGGCAGCGTTCGCCACGACAATGAAATCGAGATCATGCAGAAAGGCCGCGGCGTGTTGCGCGCCTGGCTGCCGGATTATCTCAAGCGCGGCCCCTGGCGCGACCAGATTCTCGGCCTTGCGCCGGCACGGCCGGACATGGGTGGCGCCGGCGCATTCTATGTGCTGCTGAGGCGGCAGCGGGAATGAAGGATCGAAATATGCGCGTGTCGGCATTGTGCGGAATATGTCTGGCCTCGCTTGCTCTTGCCAGTTGCGCGCAGCCGGCCGCTGAAGAGCGCTGCACCAAAGAACCTTTTGGCGTTAAAAAGATAGCTATCACTACGTCTAGCAAAACAGATGAGTGGAAGCCCGAAGAGGTCAGATCGCTTCGACGCGGCGCATATTACGAGGTCGGATCATTTTCGATAGCGAGTGCGACTTGGCTGATTCTCGACTGGGATCAGGCCGCGATTATTGAAGTCTCACGCACGATTGGCCCCGCCACCGCATCGCAACATTTGCCGCAATCGGAAACATTGGTTCGCAATGGTGCGATGGCAGGGCGAGAGTGGACCGACAAGGTGAAGCGGCGTAGCCTTACCTCTCAGGAATTAGCGGGACTTGTCTGTGATGCCAACAGGCTCTGGCTTGATCCTTACACAAGAGAAATGAACGCTATTGCCTTCGGAATAACGCAAAGCTTTTGGCTTGTTGGCGACGGAGCCTACAAGGAATTCAGCGGCACAGGCGTCATCCCGAAACCGGCAGAAGCATTCAAGACTCGTTTGACAGATATGAAGTGACGAGCGCCCCCATGTCGATCCATCAGTATTTCTCGCCCGATTACGCCACTGCCCGCCAGAAATTCCTCGAGGCCGCCAAACATGCCGGCGCCGAGATCGAAAGCCTCCAGCATCCTGACACCGGCATCAGCGGCGAGGACCTGTTCACCGATGTCGCCTGGCTCGGGCCGAAGGATGCGCGCGCGGTGCTGGTCAGCATCTCGGGCACGCATGGCATCGAAGGCTATTACGGTTCGGGCTGCCAGGTTGGCTGGTTCAGCGAGGGCCATGCCGCCAAGCTGCCGGCGGGCACAGCCATGATGTCGATCCATGCCAGCAACCCCTACGGTTTTTCCTGGGGTCGTCGGGTGAATGAAGACAACATGGACATCAACCGCAACTTCATCGATTTCGACAACAAGCAGCCACCGGCCAATCCGGCCTATGCGGAAGTGCATGACTGGCTGGTGCCGCAGAGCTGGAGCGACGAGGTCGCCGCCGGCATTCAGCAGAAGATCGCCGCCTATTACGCCCGCGTCGGCGCGAAAGCCGCGACGGCGGCCATCGTTGGCGGCCAGCACACGCATGCCGATGGCATTTTCTATGGCGGCAAAGAGGCCTGCTGGTCGCATAAGACCATCAAGGCCATCTCGGAAAAGTATCTCAGCAAAGCCAAGCGCATCTGCGTGCTGGATTATCACACCGGCTTAGGCCCGTTCGGCTATTCGGAAATGATCTGCCGCCATCCAGTCGACTCTGACTCGCTCAAACTGGCGCGCCAGTGGTTCGGCGATGCCGTCACCTCGCCGGCGATGGGCCAGTCGGACTCACCGATCATCGAAGGCAACCTGCGCATGGGCATCGCGCGTTTCTGCGCCCAGGCCACCACGGTTGCCGTCAATATCGAGGTCGGCACGCTGAGTTCGGAAGAGGTGCGGCTTTCGGTGATTGCCGACAACTGGCTGCATCTGCGTGGCGACGTGTTTTCGCCGCTCGGCCGCCAGATCAAGGCGCAGATCCGCGCCGCCTTCTACCCCGACAGCGATGAATGGCGCGGCTTGTGCTATCCGCGCGCCGTCGAGATCCAGAAACAGGCGCTGGCCGGGCTCTCTGCCGCCTAACCAGACGTACCTGCCGCAGGCCGCGCACCGCTGCGCGCCTGCGGCCCGCTGTCCCAACGTCGCAGGATTTCGTCATACAGGCCGTTGCGGCGGATCGCTGCCAGTCCGCGATTGAAGCTGATGCAGTCGTCCGGATTCTGGAAGGCCACGCCATACAGCGTCGGCGGAAAAATGTCGTGTTCGGCCAGCGGCAGCGTGGTGTCGACGCCGGCATCCGGACTGCGCATCAGAAAGCGGAAGATACGGCGCTCGGCCAGCACCACATCGGTGCGGCGGGAAAACAATGCGCGCACCTGCAGCATCTGGTTCGCCACTTCGCGATAACGATCAGGAGTTTGTGCCAGCGCTGCCACCACAGGCCCGAGCAGCAGCTGTGCATTCTGGAAGGCCGTGACATCCAGAGCAGCGAGATCGGTGGCCGAGGCAATGTTCAGAGTCCGGCTCTGGAGACTGAAGGCCATGTTGCGGTAGGCCAGCACGGTGTCGCTGATGCAGCCCGGCAGGTTCATTGCCGGGTTGGCCGGGGTGAAGGCGGCGAGCGAGCCGCGCCGGAAATCCTCCGGCAGGCGGCCAAAGGGTGCCACGATGGCACGCGGTTGCATCCCCGCGGTCGTGGCCGCCAGCATCACCAGGTCGTATTCCAGGCCGCTCAGCGTGCCGTCGGCAGCCCGGATCACATAGGGCGCACTGGTGCGGAAGCCGATGTCGATGCCGGACTGCGCCATGGTCGCGGGCGTATGAATGGCCGCGGGCAGGAGGATCAGGCAGACGGCGAAGAGGTGGCGTAACAGCACACCGGGATATTAGGATGCGTCTTATGCGACGTCCATGCACCTTCCCGCGATCTGTGCGTCCGGTCTGGCGGGCGCCGTCATGACGCCGTTCGGGGCCCGCATCCGCGCCTTGCGTCAGGCGCGCGGCATCGCCCTGAAGCAGATGGCCGCCGATCTGGGCGTATCGTCAGCATATCTTTCCGCGCTGGAACATGGTCATCGCGGCCGGCCGAGCTGGCTGCTGCTGCAACGCATCTGCGGCTATCTCAACATCATCTGGGACGATGCCGAGGAACTGGCCGAACTTGCCAAACTGTCCCACCCGCGCATCACCATCGACACGGCTGGCCTGACCCCGAAGGCTACATTGCTGGCCAACGAGCTGGCGCGACGGATTAACGGCCTCGACGATGCCCGCCTGGACCAGATGCTGAAACTCCTGCGCGGCTGAGCCGCGCTGGCGCCATTGCCGCAAAGCCGCCGCATTCTCCGCCGGATCAGTCTCTTAGCCTTGGCACCAAACCCCGGATGGGACGTTAAGCCTCCGCAACCCAGGAGGCAGTCGTGCAGGCTGTACGGGCCCGTCGCCCAGCAAAAAGTCCGGAAAAAACCGATCCGTCGGATATGACGGACGGGATTCTGCGTCCCGGCACCAATGTCTGGCGGCGCGAAACCGCCAGTCGCGCCACCATGCTGGTCGATGCCGCTGCCTATTTCGGTGCCTTGCGGCAGGCGCTGCGGAATGCGCGGCATTCCGTGATCATCACCGGCTGGGATATCGACAGCCGCACGCCGCTGGTCGGTCCCGACGGCAAGACCGGCGACGACCTGCCGGTCAATTTCGGCGCTTTCCTCACCGAACTGGTGCGCCGCCGGCCGCAGCTCTCCATCAAGCTGCTGCTGTGGGACTATTACTCGGCAGTCTATTCGCTGGAACGCGAGCTGATGCCGGCACTGGCGCTGCAATGGAACACGCCGCGCCAGATCGAGCTGTGTCTCGACGACGTGCTGCCCATCGGCGCCTCGCATCACCAGAAGATCGTGGTGATCGACGATGCCGTGGCCTTCTCCGGCGGCCTCGACATCACCATTCGGCGCTGGGACGACAACAAGCATCAGCTGCATAACGATCTGCGCGTCGATCCGGCCGGCAAACCCTATCCGCCCTTCCATGACGTGCAGATGATGGTCGATGGCCCGGCTGCCGCGGCGCTCGGCCAGCTGGTGCGCGGTCGCTGGTATCGCGTGACGCATGAGCTGCTGACGCCGGCACCGCCGCATGTCCGCACGGGCGACCGCCATCCCTGGCCGCTGGCCGTGCCGCCCGACTTCACCGGCGATGTCTCGGTCGGCATCGCGCGTACCGAACCGCGCTATGGCCCCGAGCCCGAGGTGCGCGAGGTCGAGGCGCTGTTCCACGACATGATCGATGCGGCCGAGCGCATCCTGTATATCGAGAACCAGTTCCTCACCTGCATGGCGCTGGCGCGTCGTTTGGTCGAGCGGCTGAAGCAGCAGCGCGACCTGGAAGTTCTGATCGTCGCGCCCAAGACGCATCACACCTGGCTGGAGCAGCAGAGCATGCTGGCCGGCCGTATCCGCTTCCAGCGCGCCATCGAGGAAGCCGGCGTGCAGGATCGCGTACGCTTCGCCTATCCCTGCCTGAAGAATGACGGCAGCGTGAAGGATCGCGACGCCGAAGTGATGGTGCATTCCAAGGTCATGGTGGTCGACGACCGGCTGCTGCGCATCGGTTCGGCCAATCTGTGCAACCGCTCGATTGCCGTCGATACCGAATGCGATCTGGTGATCGAGGCCGCGACGCCGGACCAGCGCGCCGCCGTCATGCGCGCACGCAATCGCCTGGTCGCCGAACATTGCGGCGCCACGGTCGAAGAGGTCGAACGGCTGCTGGAACAGACCGGCTCGCTGTTTGCCACGCTGGATGCATTGAAGGATCGCGAGCATCGGCTCTGCCCGATCCAGGACGACATGCCGGGCGGCTTCGATCTGATCGGCGCCGTGGCTGATCCGGTCCGGCCGTTGGAAGCCGACCGTTACCTGCTCGACCCCAGCAACGAGCCGGTGCCGCAGCGGCGGATTTCCTCGCTGCTGGTGATCAGCATCTGCGTGATCGCTGTGATTGCGCTGGTGCTGGCCTGGCGCTATACGCCGCTGTCGGAATGGGCTTCGCCGGAACGGCTGGCCGCTGCCTTCCGCACAGTAGCCGATAGCCCGATGTCCTTCCCCCTCGTGGTCGGCATTTTCGTTGCCGCCGGCTTTATTGCTTTCCCGGTTACGCTGCTGATCGCCGCCACCGCCATTACCTTTGGCACCTGGGAAGGCCTGTCAGTGGCGCTGACCGGATCGATGGCCAGTGCGCTCAGCACCTATGCGGCCGGCCGCTGGCTCGGCGCGGATCTGCTGCGCCGCGTGATGGGCCCGCGCATCAACCGCGTGGCGCGCAAGGTGAAGAGCAATGGCATCCTCGCGGTGACGACCATGCGGGTGATGCCGACCGCGCCCTTCATGCTGGTCAATCTGGTGGCGGGCGCCACCAGGATCCGCCTGATGGATTATACGATCGGCACGTTCCTCGGCCTGGCGCCGGGCATCGTGATCATGTCGGTGCTGGGCGGCCGATTGCTGGATATGATGACGCGACCGTCGCTGCTGGATATCGCGCTGATCGCCGGTTTCCTGCTGCTCTGGGCCGGTCTGTCCTACATCCTGCAGCTGATCATCGCACGACTGCGAGACAAGTTCGGTGCGACAGAATCCCCCCAGACTTAATACTGTCCGCGTCCTGACCTGGAATGTGCATGCCGGCATAGGGCCCGACGGGGTTTATGACCTGCCGCGCATCGCCGCCTTGGTGCGCCGGCATGAGCCCGATATCGTGGCTTTGCAAGAAATTGATTCGCGCGGCCGCGGCAGTGATGCCTTCGCCTATATGGCCAAGGCGCTCGGCAGCCATGCGGCCGAGGCCCGCACCATCGTGACGCCGGACGGCGACTATGGCCATGTGCTGATCAGTCGCTGGCCGATGACCGATATCGCGATCCACGATCTCTCGGTCACGCGCCGCGAACCGCGCCGCGCCATCGAGACCATGGTGCAGTCGCCCTATGGGCCGCTGCATCTTGCCTCAGTGCATCTGGGCCTGAGCCTGCTCGAGCGGCGTCAGCAGGCCGCCATGCTGTCGGCGATTGCCGGCACGACGCGGCTGACCACGGTGATGCTGGGTGATTTCAACGAGTGGTTCATCTACGGCACAGTCCGACGCGCGCTGGCCACCGTGCTGCCTGGCCGCACCAAGCTGCGCAGCTTTCCGGCAATCTGGCCGATCTTCATGCTGGATCGCATCTACTGCCGGCCGCGCCATGCGCTGCTGGACTGCTGGACCGACCCACTGGCCCGCCGTGTGTCCGACCATCTGCCGGTGATCGCCGATATCCGCATGGACGAGGCTGAACCCGGCCCGCACCCGCTCAGCCTGGCCGAAGCCCGCACGCAGGCTGAGATTGAAGACGACGTCTAGGCCTTGCGGGCGGCCGGGCGCGCCAATGTCTAACGCGCCTTTGGCGCGCGGGGTTGCGCCAGGTGCATGCCGCTGTCGATCATCAGGGTCTCGCCCGTGACATTCACGGCAGCAGTCAGAAAGTAGGCGATGCTCTGTGCGATGTCTTCCGGCTTGTTGGTGGTGCCGAGCGGTGCGGCGCCGCGCCAGGTATCCTGCGCGGCCTTGTAGGCCGCCTCGCCCATCCCCTGCTGCAGCCACTCGCCCTCGACGAAACCGGGACACACCGCGTTGATCCGCACCTCCGGTCCCAGCACGCGGGCGAGGCTCAAGGTCATGCCGTTCAGCGCGGCTTTCGAGGCGACATAGGCAATCGACGATCCGGTACCGTAGACGCCGGCAATCGACGAGACATTCACCACGGCGCCACGCCGGGCGCGCAGATGGGATTCCGCTGCCCGCACCATCTGGAAAGGTGCGATGGAGTTGACGGCGAAAATATCGTGGAAATCCTGCGCCGACAGCCCGGCCAGATCGCGATGCGCGACGAACTTCGTCGTACCGGCATTATTGACCAGGTAATCGAGATGGTCGAACCGTGCGACGGTCTCATCCACCACGCGGCGGCAATCGGCATCTTCCGCTACATTGCCCTGCACCAGCAGGGCTTCGCCGCCTGCTGATTTGCAGTCTGCGGCGACCTTTTCGGCTGCCGCGCGGCTTTTGGAAAAATTGATCGCCACGCTGCAGCCGCGCCCGGCCAGCAGCCTTGCGGTGGCGGCACCGATGCCGCTCGAACCGCCGGTGATCAACGCCACGCGTCCCTTGAGGTCTTCCATCGTCTTCTCCCTAGTTTCAGGCCAGAAGACGACGGGCAGACGCGCAGGTCAAGCTACAGGATGTATTTGCTCAGGTCGCTGTTCTTCGCCAGGTCGCCGACGCGCTGCTTCACATAGGCTGCATCGATGGTGACCGTCTCGCCGGAATGATCGGCCGCCGAATAGCTGATCTCTTCCAGTACGCGCTCCAGGATAGTGTGCAGCCGGCGGGCGCCGATATTCTCCACGCCCTCGTTCACGTCATAGGCAATCTGCGCCAGCGCATCGATGGCATCGTCGGTGAAGACGAGCGTCACCTGCTCAGTGTTCAGCAGGGCAACATACTGCTTCAGCAGGCTGGCTTCCGGCTCCTGCAGGATGCGCTTGAAATCCTCGCGCGTCAGGCCCTTCAGCTCGACACGGATCGGCAGGCGGCCCTGTAATTCAGGCAGCAGATCGCTCGGCTTGGCCAGCGAAAACGCGCCCGAGGCGATGAACAGGATATGGTCGGTCTTCACCGCGCCGTGTTTGGTGTTGACGGTGGTGCCCTCGATCAGCGGCAGCAGGTCGCGCTGCACGCCTTCGCGCGACACATCGCCGCCGCCGCGATATTCGCTGCGCGCGCAGATCTTGTCGATTTCGTCGAGGAAGACGATGCCGTTCTGTTCGACGGCGTCGATGGCTTCCTTCACCAGGTTGTCCTGGTCGACCAGTTTGTCGCTCTCTTCCTGGATCAGCGCCTTCATGGCGTCGCCCACATTTGTCTTGCGTGGCTTGCCGCGCATGCCGCCAAAGGCCTTGCCCAGCATGTCCTGCAGATTGGCCATGCCCATCTGCGCGCCCGGCATGCCGGGAATCTCGAACATCGGCATGCCGCCGGCGCCGGCGTCCTTCAGCTCGATTTCCAGCTCGCGCTTATCGAGTTCGCCCTCGCGCAGCATCTTGCGGAATTTCTGCCGCGTCTCGACGCTGGCCTTGTCGCCGACCAGTGCATCCAGCAGGCGCTCCTCGGCTGCCAGTTCGGCGCGGGCCGACACGTCCTTGCGCTTTTTCTCGCGGATCATGGTCAGCGCGCCTTCCAGCAGGTCGCGCACGATCTGCTCGACATCGCGGCCGACATAACCGACCTCGGTAAACTTGGTGGCTTCGACCTTGAGGAAGGGCGCATTGGCCAGCTTGGCCAGCCGCCGCGAAATCTCGGTCTTGCCGACGCCGGTCGGGCCGATCATCAGGATATTCTTGGGCAGCACTTCCTCGCGCAGGCCTTCGGGCAGCTGCTGGCGGCGCCAGCGATTGCGCAACGCGACGGCGACCGCCTTCTTGGCGTCATGCTGGCCGACGATATAGCGGTCGAGTTCGGAAACGATTTCACGCGGGGAGAAAGAGGTCATGACAGCTTTTCGACAATGATGTTGCCATTGGTGTAGACGCAGATATCTGCGGCGATCTGCAGGCTCTTGCGCGCAATCGCCTCGGCATCCATGTCGCTGCGATCGATCAGCGCGCGCGCCGCGGCGAGTGCGTAATTGCCGCCCGAGCCGATGCCGATCAGGCCGTCTTCGGGTTCCAGCACGTCGCCGGTACCGGTCAGCACCAGCGACACGGATTTGTCGGCCACGGCCATCATCGCCTCCAGGCGGCGCAGATAGCGGTCGGTGCGCCAGTCCTTGGCAAGCTCCACGCAGGCGCGCGCCAGCTGGTTGGGATAGCGTTCCAGTTTGGCTTCCAGTCGCTCGAACAGCGTGAAGGCATCGGCGGTTGCTCCGGCGAAACCGGCCACCACGGAGCCGTCACCCAGCCGGCGCACCTTGCGCGCATTCGACTTGATCACGGTCTGGCCCAGGCTGACCTGGCCGTCGCCGGCCAGAACGATCTGGTTGTCCTTACGGACAGCAATAATGGTCGTCATATCGGGAGAGCCTCAGGGTCGGAACGGATCTTCATTTAGGAGCGCACAGGCCGGGCTGCAAGCCGGTGGCATTGCCTTGCGGCGCCACCACCTGTGACGCCCGCCACAACCGGCAGTCTATGCAACCACGGTCGCGTTGCCCAGTTGCGACTTGGGGGTTGCAGCCAGCCCCCTCGACTTACCTCAGGCGCTCCCGTAAAATTTGCTGGTCGCTCGCAGGCAGGCGCGACAGGGGTATGGAATGAATTATCTGATCGACCCGCAAGGGCATTGGTGGCGCTGGCCGTCGGCAACTTTGGCCGAACGGCTTGGCCATACCGATCCCGATTTCGACCTCGCTGCCTATGCCGCGCGTAATCTTGGCTATGTCTGGCTGGTGATCGAAGACGAGGTCACGCTAATGCAGTTCCGCGCCGGCATGGTCAGCCAGGCGATCGTGAATTCGCTCAAGCCCTATCTGCGCAAGGCCGTGCAGTCCAAGCCGGTGGCGCTGGTCTTCTATGCCAGCGGCTGGCTCGAAGACGTGTTCGTCGAGCCGGAGGGTCTGCTGGCGCGGCTGGACGAACTGGCACCGATGCGCGAGCCGCGCATGCGCGACCAGTTCATTTCCCACTCGCACCGGCCGAGCGACTGGCTCTATCATGCGCATCAGAATCTCAGCGGCCTGTTCGAACTCTGGCGCTTCGAGGGTGGCACCTATTCCGATCCGGTGCAGCGCTTTCTCAACAGCAGCGGGCTGATCGAGCGCACGGTTTTTGTCGAACCGCGCAACAACGAACTCTTTGTCAATGCCAGCGGCAACGGCTTCACCATCTACGACAATTTCCAGATGCAGAAGGTTGCCGGCCGCCGTGTCTCCGACCAGCCCGACCGCGCCTATGGCGCCTGGGTTGAAAGCAGCTATCGCACCTGCCTCGAAAGCGGCCGTCCCGCGCTCGACGATATCGATGCGATCATCGAGGAACCGGACCACGATCCGCGCCGCCGTCGTTACCAGCGCATGATCCTGCCGTGGAAGCAGGCCGATGGCAGTCGCATGCTGACCGGCAGTTCGCTGGTCAATGTGCAGCTGGCGATCCCGCTGTCGTTTGACAGCAAGCCGCAGGGCTAAACATAATCGTATTACAGAAAGCAGTCAGGTGATCGCCGGCTGATTCTCGGCCGGCTTTCACATCCGCAAATTACGCGCGATGCCTCAGTTCAGTGCCGCGCGGTTCTCGTCGGCAGCCGGTGCGATCCGCTCGTCCTTCGGTGCGATCAGCTCCGGGAAGCGCTGCATGTCAGCCAGCAGTTCCTGCCGGTCCATCCAGATCAGCGCACCCTGATAACGCATCCTGCCATCGGGGGCGCGCCATTCCAGTGCCGGCTCAACGTTGCTGTAGCCGTAAGCTTTCGCAACGCCCTTCTCCACCAGGATGAACTTCACGAAGCTGATCGTGTAGTCGGTATCCCACTGCGTCAGCGCCAGCGCACGGCTGATGCGTGGCAGGATCGCCGGCAGGCCGCGCTTGCGATAATCGGGATGGATCCAAGTCGAACCGGAAAACACGATGCGGCCAGTCAGCTTCGTCGCGCTCAGCGAGGTGAAGCTGCAGGTCTCGCCCGGCTCGCACATCTTTGCCGGATCGGCATAGAAGAAGCGGAAGCTGGAAACGCAGTCCGCCAGTGACGTGCCGGTCAGGTCGTAGACGCGCGCCGCCTGCGTCGACACCACATCGCCGGCCTCATTGCGGCCGATGATGCAGAAGCCGTTGCTGCCGTCGATATCGCTCAGGCTGTTGTTGAAGCTGGGTGCCAGACTGTCCCAGCTATCCTTGTTGGCGTTGTTCACGTTGCGCAGGTAATCGAAATCGGCATTCAGGCTCAGTGTGACGCCGCGCTCGCGCGCTGCCTTGTCGGCGGCCAGGAAAAACTGGCCCAGCTTTTCGCGCGGGCCATGCTGCACGGTGATCTGGTCCGGCAGGCGCCGGAATGAAGTACCGGTATGAATACGTTGTTGATAGGTCATGTCTGCCTCCTTGGCGTTGGTTAACGGAGGCAGTCTATACACCTGAGGTACAAGAAGCGGCGGCCTTGCTGCGCTTCGGTTGTAGTCCTTACGGATAGGAGAACGAGAGGCGACAATAAAAAACCGGGCCCGTCAGGGCCCGGTTTCCATCACGTCAGTGACGCTGAGTTTTACGCTTCGACGGCCGGCGTCGCCGGCGCCTCGCCACCTTCCTCGTCTTCGGGCTTGCCGCTGTAGGAGGCGGCTGCGGCCTTGATCAGCTGGAAGATGCGGTCGCGCACCATAGGATCGGTGATCTTGCCGAAATTGCGCACCAGTTCGAGCGCCTGGCGGCGCGAGACCGGGCTCTTGTCCTGTTCGATCTCTGACACAACCGCATGTTCGGGCCGCGCGGTGGGCTGCTGCTCGATGCCCGGCATGTCCTCGAAGAAATAGGACGGCGGCACATTCAGGATCTGGGCGAACTGCTGCAGGCGGCTGGCGCCGATGCGGTTCAGGCCCTTCTCGTATTTCTGAATCTGCTGGAAGCTCAGGCTGACCGAAGCGCCCAGGCGTTCCTGGCTGAAACCGGCCAGGGTACGGCAGGCGCGAAGCCGGGCCCCGACATGGGCGTCGTAAGGGTTCGGTTTACGCATGGACTTCTCCATCACAAATGAAGCTCCTACAAGAATTCGATGTAGTGTTTTTACCATTAGTTGCTCATGGCTGCCACCCGGTTGCAAATTTGCATTTCGGACTAAAAGCACCGGATTCCCTCGACTTACCTGCAACCGGCGTCCACCCGCACTGTCCGATTCCGCTTGCAGCGAGAATGGCTTACAGCGCAGGACAACCTTTGCGTCGGATGCAGATGGACTGCTTTTCACGCTGAAGGCGGCAATTCTAAAATTTTGGTAACACCTAGCCGCGACCACAGCTTGACCAAGGCCCCGGCACTGGCGAGGGTGGGAAGGGAAACGCCGAAACAGGGCATCAGGCCTGCCAAGACAGGTCGCCAACTGTGTCTGACGGAGTTTCCCGCTCATGGATTGCCCAATGCGCCCGCCTTGTCCTGCCCTTGCCGATCCCGGCCGTCTCGCTGATCCCCGGCCCGCCGGCGCCCTGTCCACCTGATCCCGCTTCCCCGCAACAGTCCCCGCCGCACCGTAGATGCGGCTCGCCGTCATGGAGTTCCAAGCAATGGCCGTTTCCGATGCCGTGAGCGATTTCGCCTCCGACAACGCTTCTGGCACCGCGCCCGATCCCGTCGCCACACGCAACCCTCCGCCGCTGGTCGCCTGGTTCGGCCGCCTGGGTATTCGTACGCGCATCGCGCTGGGGTTTGGTGTTGCGCTGGGTCTGCTGGTGATCGTGTCTGCGGCCGCGCTCTATGGCATGCAGGCCGGCCGCGATGCCTTCGGCACTTACGATCGCATCGCTGGCAATAACCAGCGCCTGCAGCAATTCGAGCGCGACATGCTGGATCTGCGCCGCAATCTGCTGCTGTTCATCGAGCGCGACGATCCGCGCGGATTGCTGGCCACGCGCCGGCTCGAGCCGCAGATGACCGAAACGCTGGAGGGCCTCGTCGGCAGTGTGCGCGATCCGCAGCGCAAGGCCATGCTGGCCGAGGCCGTGCCGCAGCTGAAAAGCACCTTTACCAAGCTGGCGCAGGCCATCGCGGCGCGCAATGCGCTGAAAGCCGTCAACGGCAGTCAGCTCGATGTCTACGGCCCGCGTGCGCGCGAAAGCCTGCTGCAGCTCGTTCGCACCGCGCTCAAGCGGCAGAACCTCGCCACTGCGGTCGAGGCCGGCCTGGTGCTCGATGCCTTCTCCGAAATCCGCGTCGCCGCTACGCGCTTCGTCGGCATGGGCGACATGGCGATGGCCAACGAGGCGCGCGGCAAGGTCGGCACCTTCGTCGACATGATCGAGGATCTGAAAAGCAGCCTCGATGACGAGGAGCTGAAGAAACTGGCCGAGGAAGCCGAACGCTTCGCCAAGCAATACGAAGCCGGCATTCTTGCGGCGGCCGGTGCGGCTGGCGACATCAACCGGCTGGTTTACCAGGAGATGGAGCAGGAGATCGCGCAGATCGTCGAGAAGCTGGATCAGGTGAAGGCCAGCCAGGCCGAGACGCTGGCGCACGAACGCGATAGTGCTGTCGTCGCCTTCGAAACTATCTTCGTGACGGTGCTGACGGTGTCAGGCGCGGCCTTGGCAATCGGAGTGGTGTTTGCATGGCTGATCGGCCGCAACATCGCCAATCCCATTGCGGCGCTGACGCAGGCGATGGCGGTGCTGGCGCGCGGCGATTTCAGCGCCGCGGTGCCGGGCCTGCAACGCGGCGACGAGATCGGCCGCATGGCCGCGGCCGTCGCGGTGTTCAAGCAGAACGGCGCCGAGAATGAGCAGCTGCGCGCCGCCGTTGATGAAGAGCGGCGCAGCGCCGAGCGCACGCGCGGCGAACAGGAAGCCCTGCTTGACCGTGCGGTCGGCGAGATCGTTGCGGCGGCTGCCGCCGGCGATTTGCAGCGCCGCATCGATACAGCGCCACTTGAAGGCGTGGCGGTGCGTCTGGGCGACGGCATCAACCGTCTGCTCGATGCCATCAACAACGCGGTCACCGGCGTCGGCGGTGTGCTGGCCGGTCTGGCCGCAGGGGATCTCACCCGCCGTGTCGATGGCGAGTATCACGGCGTGTTCGCCAAGCTGCAGGGCGATGTGAACATGGCCGGCGAAACGCTGGCCGATGCGATGCGCCAGATTGCACAGAGCGCCAACACCGTCCGCGATGCCTCTGCGGAGATCTCGACGGGCAGTCAGGACCTGGCGCAGCGCACGGAGAGCCAGGCGGCGGCCCTGGAGCAGACGGCGGCCTCGATGCATGAGGTGACGGCGACGGTGAAGCAGAATGCCGACAACGCGCAGGCCGCCAACCAGCTGGCGGTGGCGGCACGCGACACCGCCGAGAAGGGCGGCAGCGTGGTGGCCGACGCCGTCACCGCCGTGACGCAGATTGAGGACGGCGCGCGCAAGATCAGCGACATCGTCGGGCTGATCGACGAGATCGCCTTCCAGACGAATCTCCTCGCGCTCAACGCCAGCGTCGAGGCGGCGCGTGCCGGCGAGGCCGGCAAGGGCTTTGCGGTGGTGGCGCAGGAAGTCCGCGCCCTGGCGCAGCGCTCGGCCAATGCCAGCAAGGACATCAAGGGCCTGATTCAGGCATCCAACGCCCAGGTCAAGACCGGCGCCGCGCTGGTGAACCAGACCGGCGCGGCCCTGGCCGAGATCGTCACCAGTGTGAAGAAGGTGTCGGATATCGTGGCCGAGATCGCCGCCGCCAGCAGCGAACAGTCACGCGGGCTGGAAGAGGTGAATGGCGCGGTGGTGAATATGGACGAGATGACCCAGCGCAACGGCGCCCTGGTCGAGCAGACCAACGCCTCCGCCCAGGCCATGGCTAACCAGGCCGGTGAACTGGCGACGCTGGTGGCGCGCTTCCGCTTCACCTGATTTTTATGGTTAAGCTTCGCTTACACGCTGCCGGCTGGAAAAATTAACCATACCGCGAATAGCGCGTGGGAGAGTTCCATTTCTATTCCTGATCGAATACACTTGTATTCGACAATGTAGACAAAAAGCGGTATCTTGGATGTTTTCTGCTCGCCAAAAACGAGTAGTCGATCTAGTCTGGACTCGCAGAGCGAGTCCGATTGCTTGTAACTAAAGGGTTTTTTCCAAGACCTACCATGCCATCGTCATCAGGCTGCTGACCAACGTGCGCCAAGGAAATTTTTCCATCCACCGCTGCTCTGCCCGTCCCCGGACCCTCTGGTCCGGACCGTACGGGCGGCATGACGGCTGAGTCGGAGGCCGATATGAAGGACCGGCTGGGGCGCGTGCTGGCCCTGATGCAGGCGACGCCGCTGCCGCCCGACCTGATCGATAATCCGGCCCGTACCGGCCAGTGGCTGGCGACGCTGGGCAACCTGAATCAGGCGGTGAAGCTGCTGCGGCCGCAGCCGCCCGTGCAGGCCGGGGCCGCCCTGGCGGCGCCGACGGCCTACGAAACCCGCGGCGAAAGCGTCGTCCGCGCCTTCAACCGCATGATCGAGGGCCTGCCGATCACCTGCCTGGGCAATCTGTCGCCGGTGATCAAGCTCGGCCTGATCTGGCCCCTGCTGCTGGACCTCGAGGGGCTGGAACGCCGCCTGGACGTGCTGCCGCAAACCGATGTCTCGGCCTACAGCGCACAGCTGACGCAGTATCGCCAGGAAGCAGCGGCCATGGCCCGGCGCCATGCCGCGCCGGACCCGCTGCTGCGCGCGCCGGCCAGTATTCCGGTGCCCTGAAAACCGCGCTAAACCAAGAATTCAGCCGGGAAAATCGGCGTCGGTTGGCCGCAAATCCAAGGTAGGCAACGCTGCCGGTTCCTGCTATACCGCGCCCGACCCCGGCCGGCACGTTTCCCCGATATTCGGCACGGGGACGCAGAAGGAGAGCGTCCATGGCCCGTACGGCCAGCGTTGCGCGGAAAACCAACGAAACCGAGATTTCGGTCAAGCTCGACCTCGATGGCCAGGGCACCTACAAGGTGTCGACCGGCGTCGGTTTCCTCGACCATATGCTCGAGCAGCTTTCGCGACACAGCCTGATTGACCTCGAGGTCCAGGCCAAGGGCGACATCCATATCGATTTCCACCACCTGACCGAAGATACCGGCATCGCCATCGGTGAAGCCGTGTCGAAGGCGCTGGGCGACCGCAAGGGCATCACGCGTTATGCCGATGCGCTGATCCCGATGGACGAGACGCTGACCCGCGTCGCCATGGACGTGTCGAACCGCCCGTATCTGATCTGGAAGGTGAATTTCACCAGGCCGAAGCTGGGTGAGATGGACACCGAACTGTTCAAGGAGTGGTTCCAGGCATTTGCACAGAATGCCGGCATCACGCTGCATGTCGAGAATCTCTATGGTGAGAACAATCACCATATCGTCGAGTCCTGCTACAAGGGCGTCGCGCGCGCGCTGCGACACGCCATTACGCTCGACGCCCGCAGCCTGCATGCGGTGCCGTCGACCAAGGGCAAGCTCTAAGAGGCGTTCATGCGATTTTATACCATCCATGAGCGCCCCGCGCAGAAGGCCGGCGGCGACGCAGAGGTGTTGGCGATTGCGTCGGGCTTCTACTGGTTCGCCGCCATCGCGCCGCTGCTGTGGTTGCTGTGGCGCCGGCTCTGGCTCGGCCTCACGCTCTATCTGCTGTTCAGTGTCGCGCTTGGCGTGGCCTTCGCGCTCGGTGATATCGCCGAACCGGCCGCCACCGCGATCGGTCTTGCCGTCAGCCTGCTGATCGGCTTCGGGGCCGCCGATTACTGGCGCTGGACGCTGGAACGCAAGGGCTGGCGCCTCGTTGCCGTGCTGCGCGCCGATGCGGCGGTCGATGCCGAGGATCTCTATATCCGCAATCGCGGCACTGGCGCTGCTTCCGCGCGGCCACAGGCAGGTTTGCCTGCACCATCTGTTTCCAGTGTCGTGATGCCATCTGCTCGCGGCAACGAAGCGTTCCCGAGGCTGTTATGAAAGTTGCCTTGATAGATTACGGTTCCGGCAACCTGCGCTCCGCCGCCAAGGCGATCCAGCGCGCCGCCGATGAAAATACCATCGCGCTCGATCTCAAGGTGACGGCGAAGACCGAGGATGTCATCGCGGCCGATGCCATCGTGCTGCCCGGCGTCGGCGCCTTTGCCGACTGCTATCGCGGCCTCAGCAGTCTGGACGGCATGATCGCGGCGCTGAACGATCAGGTCATCGCGAAAGCGAAGCCGTTTCTGGGGATTTGCGTCGGCATGCAGCTGATGGCCACGGTCGGCCGCGAACATGGCGAACACAAGGGACTTGGCTGGATCGATGGCGCTGTCGAACTGCTCAGGCCGTCCGATGCCACGCTGAAGATTCCGCATATGGGCTGGAACCAGCTGAAGCTTTGCCAGCCGCAGCATCCCGTGCTGGCCGGGATCAACGCGGGCGATCACGCCTATTTCGTGCATAGCTATCACATGGTGCCGGAAAAGCGCGATGTGGTGCTGGCCGAGGCCGACTATGGCGGCCCGGTTCTGGCCGCAATTGGTCGCGACAATATGGTGGGCACGCAGTTTCATCCGGAAAAGAGCCAGGCCACCGGTTTGCGCCTGCTGGCGAATTTCCTGCGCTGGCGTCCGTAAGCTTTCTGCGTCGGGCCAGTCTTACGAGTCGGGTATGAGCATGAATGCCAATGTGAAGACCATCGCGCCGAATGCCGTGATCGAAAAGGTCCAGGCGCTGAACGACGATGAACTCGACGAGCTGTGCGAGGCCGCCGAGAAGGCGATCCTGGATGGCAACGGTTTCGGCTGGCTCAAGGTGCCGTCGCGCACCGTGCTGGAACGCTACTGGCGCGGTGTGCTGCTGATGCCGCAGCGCGACCTGTTCGTGGCGCGGCTCAATGGCGCCGTGGTCGGCTCCAGCCAGCTGCTGCGCCCGCCGCCGAACAACGAGGCGCAGTCGCATTCGGCGCAGATCACCTCCTTCTTCATCGCGCCCGGCGCGCGCGGCTTCGGCCTGGCGCGCGGCCTGATCAGGCTGGCGGAAGACACTGCGCGCGAGGGCGGTTATCGCCAGATCGATCTCGACATGCGCGCCACCCAGCAGGCGGCGATCCAGCTGGCCGAAGGCGCCGGCTACCAGCGCTGGGGCACCAAGCCGCGCTATGCGCTGGTCGATGGCGTCTATGTCGATGGCTATTTCTACTCCAAAATCCTGGTGGCCGAATGAGTGCGCTCAATCTGTATCCCGCCATCGACCTGAAGAATGGCGAATGCGTGCGCCTGCAGCAGGGCGACATGGCCCGCGTCACTGTCTTCAACTCCGATCCCGCCGCGCAGGCGAAACAGTGGCAGGATGCCGGCTTCAAATACCTGCATCTCGTCGATCTCGACGGCGCGTTTGCCGGCAAGCCGGCCAATGCGGCGGCGGTGAAGGCGATCCGGCAGGCGATCACGCTGCCGATCCAGCTCGGCGGCGGCATCCGCGACGAAGCCACCATCGAAAGCTGGCTTGAGGCCGGCATTTCGCGCGTCATCCTCGGCACGGTGGCTGTCCGTAATCCGGAACTGGTCAAGAGCGCGGCAAGACGCTGGCCCGGCCGCGTGGTGGTCGGCATCGATGCGCGCTCGGGCCGCGTGGCGGTGGAAGGCTGGGCCGAAGCGAGCGATCTCGACGCCATCGATCTGGCGAAAAAATTCGTCGATGCCGGTGTCGCCGCCATCGTCTACACCGATATCGACCGTGATGGCCTGCTCAAGGGCGTGAATGTCGCGGCAACGGCTGCCATGGCGCGTGCGGTGCCGATCCCGGTAATCGCCTCGGGCGGCCTCGCCGGCATCGAGGATCTCGTCGCGCTGAAACACGAAGCTGCCAACGGCGCCGCCATCGATGGCGCGATCCTCGGCCGCGCGCTGTATGACGGCCGCATCGATCCGGCCGCGGCGCTCAGGGAAGCAGCATAAAAATGCGAAATGGCGATCCTCGATAAGGCGACCGGCTGGATGGCGACCAAGGTGGCACGACTGGTTTTCGACCGGCAGCAGCTCGACTGGGCCAAGGTCGACCGCGTTGCCATCGACCGCCGCACCAAGGCGATCTCTGCCACTTTGCTGCTGGCCGGCGAGGAACACCCGCTGGAACTCCGTGGCAGTTATGAAGAGCGCGAGGGCCGCATCTTCATCCAGTCGCTGTCGTTTTCGCGGCCGTGGATGGATGGTGCGACGCAGACCTTCGGCCTGCTCGATATGATCAATGCCGAACTGGCCGACCTGCAGGACAGCCATCCGCTGGCCCGCCGCCTCGCCGCGCTGCTGCTCTAGGATTCAGAACATGTCGCTCAAGGTCCGCATCATTCCCTGCCTCGACGTCAAAGACGGACGCGTCGTCAAAGGCGTGAACTTCGTCAACCTGCGCGATGCCGGCGATCCGGTCGAGCAGGCAGCGGTGTATGACGCTGCCGGCGCCGACGAGCTGACCTTCCTCGACATCACGGCGTCTTCGGATGCGCGCGACACGCTGTTCGACGTGGTGGCGCGCACCGCCGAACGCTGCTTCATGCCGCTCACCGTCGGCGGTGGCGTGCGCACGGTGGACGATGTGCGCAAGCTGCTGCTGGCCGGCGCCGACAAGACCTCGATCAATACGGCGGCCGTCAACCGGCCGGAATTCGTGCGCGAGGCGGCCGAGAAATTTGGCGCCCAATGCGTGGTGGTCGCCATCGATGCCAAACAGGTGTCGCCCGGAAAGTGGGAAGTCTTCACCCATGGCGGTCGCAACGGCACCGGGCTGGATGCCGTGGACTGGGCGCAGCGCATGGCGGCTTATGGTGCCGGCGAGATCCTGCTCACCTCGATGGATCGTGACGGTTCGGAGAAGGGCTTCGACCTGGGACTGACCCGTGCCGTGGCAGATGCCGTGAATATCCCGGTCGTCGCCTCGGGCGGTGTCGGCAATCTGGATCACTTTGTCGATGGTGTAGTCAAAGGCCATGCTTCGGCGGTGCTGGCGGCCTCGATTTTCCACTTTGGCCGGCATAGCATCGGCGAAGCGAAACAGCACATGGCCGCTGCCGGTATTCCGGTACGGCTGTAAGAGGGAGGCAAAACGGCGATGAGCGAGAACCGCGATACGCTAGAACGGCTGTACGAGACGATCAAGTCGCGCAAGGGCGGCGATCCGGCCGTGTCGCATACCGCCAAACTCTTCGCCAAGGGCCGCGCCAAGATCGCGCAGAAGATGGGTGAGGAAGCGGTTGAGCTGGCGATTGCCGCAGTGTCGGAAACCCGCGACGAGGTGATTTCGGAAAGCGCCGATCTGGTCTTCCATCTGCTGGTGCTCTGGGCCGAGTTGGGTGTCACCATCGAGGATGTGCGCGCCGAGCTGCGCCGCCGCGAAGGCCAGTCGGGCATCGAGGAAAAGAAGGCTCGCCAGCTTACCTGATCCATCAGCTTCAATCCGGGGAGAGTTCAGCGATGGCTGCGGCCTACGACAGCAACAACATCTTTGCGAAAATCCTGCGCGGCGAGATCCCGAGTAAGAAGGTGCATGAGTCCGCGCATAGCCTCGCCTTCCTCGACATCAATCCGCTCGCGCCCGTGCATGTGCTGGTGATCCCCAAGGGCGCTTATGTCGATTTCGACGATTTCTCGGCCCGGGCCCCGGATGCCGAGATCGCTGATTACGTGAAGGCGATCGGCGACACCGCGCGTAAAGTGGGTGTCGATGCCGATGGCTACCGCCTGCTCAGCAATTGCGGCGCCAACGCCAACCAGGAAGTGCCGCATCTGCATGTCCATATCTTCGGCGGCCGCATGCTGGGTCGTATGCTGAAGCGCGACGGCGAGTAACGAGTGTGGACGATTATCCCGCGCACTTAGCGCCGGCTTTCGCGGATGGCGGTGGCGTTGCGACGCCATTCGGTGAGTGGTGGCCGCGTGTCGCGAATGAGTTTCCTACGGTTCCTGAAAATGTAGCCCAGTATTGGCTGTATGAGCATTGGGGCCACTCACCGTATAGATACTTGCGATCGCGCGACTACAGATTTGATTTAATAAATTGGCAGGCTGCAGATCTTCCGAAGATCAGGTCTTGTTGGTGTAATTTTGCGGACGACAATCTGAAATGCTTGGAACACGGCAAGCATTTAGCCACCCTCACTAAATCACCATTCATATACCGGACGGCGGAGTACATGTTGGCTCATGGAGATTTTCCAGCCCCTGTGATTGTGCTGGACAATCGAGATGGCCACATAAGCCGGGACGGCGTCCCTGTAGGGCACATACTGATAGAGGGTCATCGGCGTTTTAATCTTGCTCTCTACCTTCAACAGCAAGGCCGTTTAAAGCCTCACATAAACATCTGGCAGATGAGCAGAGCGTAGTTCTTACTGGTTCTAAGCAGCTGATATTTATAGATTAATAGTACGGACGCTGGGGCTTGCGCTCAAGAAATGTTATTCTATAACGTTACAGAATAACATTCGCTTTCCCGGGGGTCCGCATGTCGTCGTCCGTATTCCGTCGCAGCCTGCTGCTCGGCACTGTCCTGCTGCCTGTCCCTGCCCAGAGTCAGTCTTGGGCGCAGGAAACGCCGACGCAGCTTTCGCCCGTCGTCGTCACCGCGCCACTGGAGACCAGCCAGCATGATCTGGTCGAGGGCAGCAGTCTGCTGAGCGGGGAAGACCTCGACCGCCGCCGCGCCGCGACCCTGGGTGAAACCCTGCAGGGCCTGCCCGGCGTGTCCTCGACCGCCTTCGGTCCCGGCGCCGGCCGGCCGATCATCCGCGGCCAGGGCGGACCGCGCGTGCGCATCATGGAAAACGGCATCGACACCTTCGATGCTGCCACGGTCAGCCCCGATCATGCGGTGGCCGCACCGATGGGCTCGGCGCAGCGCATCGAGGTGTTGCGCGGGCCGTCCACCTTGCTCTACGGCTCGTCTGCCATCGGTGGCGTGGTCAATGTGATCGACGGCCGCATCCCGGAGTCTGTGCCGAAGAACGGCGTGAGCGGCACGGCACGCCTGGATTACGGCTCGGCGGCGCAGGAGAAAAGCGGCTTCGCCGGGATTGATGCCGCCGTCACCGACAAATTCGTGGTGCATGGCGAGGCCGGTGCGCTGACCGCCGATGACTACGATACCGCCGGCGGGCGCCGGATCGGCAATTCCTCGATGCGCAGCCAGAACGGCGCGATTGGCGCCTCCTATCTGGGCGAGGCCGGCTATGCCGGGGCCAGCGTCAGCCGCTTCGACAGCTACTACGGCGTGCCGGGCGCCGAGCCGGTGCATATCGACCTGCAGCAGACGCGTCTCGATACGCGTTTCGGCCTCTACGATCCGCTGCCGGTGCTGGAAGAAGTGAAGCTGAAATTCGGCTACGCCAATTACCTGCATGACGAGATCGAACCGAACGGCCAGCCGGCCACGCGTTTCGACAACGACAGCTGGGAAGCCCGGCTCGAAGCGATCCACAAGCCGGTCTTTGCTGGCAACGATGGCGTGATCGGCCTGCAGAGCAACCGGCGCGATTTCTCGGCGCGCGGCGCAGAGGCCTATCTGCCGCCCAATGTCACCGACAGCAATGCGCTGTTCCTGCTCGAACGCTATGACACCGGGTCCTGGCTGTTCGCGCTCGGCGGCCGCATCGAGCATGTCGAGATCGACAATCTTTCCAATACGAATGACCGCGACTACACGCCGGCCAGCCTCTCGGCCAGCGCCACCTGGCGTTTCGTTCCGGGCTGGCAGACCGGTGCGGCTTTGTCCTACACCGAGCGCGCGCCGACGGCCGAAGAGCTGTATGCCAATGGCAAACATCTGGCGACGCGCAGCTTTGAACTCGGTAATGCGAACCTGGGCAAGGAAGCCGCCTGGCATTCGGAAGTGTCGCTGCGCAAGGTGCAGGGCGATGTCACCGGTGGCATCAATGTGTTCGCCACGCGCTACAAGGACTACATCTACGGCGCCTTCACCGGCAACCAGCAGGACGATCTCGACGAATTGCAGATCAGCCAGACCGATGCCGATTTCCGCGGCGTTGAAGTCGACGCCGGCTGGACCTTCTGGCGCGGTGCGGAAAAAAATCGCCGCATGGGCATCGATGGCGGCATCGACTATGTGCGGGCCGAGGACCGCAGCAACAGCCGTGCGCTGCCGCTGATTCCGCCGCTCGGTTATCGGCTGGGCTTCGTCGCCGAACAGGACGATCTCGGCTTCCGCCTCGAACTGGCCGGCTTCGGGCGGCAGGACCGCACCGGCGTCAACGAAACCGCCACCGGCGGCTATCGCGTGATCAACACCGCGATCACCTGGCGGCCGTTCGACGGCAACCGCAACATCGCGCTGCTGCTGCAGGGTCGCAACCTGACGGACGAGCATGGACGCGTGCATAGCTCGCTGCTGAAGGAAGAAGCGCCGATCCGCGGCCGCGAGGTGCGGCTCGGCGGCAGCGTCACGTTCTGATGCGAAGCGTCCAACCCTTCAGTGTCATGGCCGGGCTTGTCCCGGCCAT
>JAGXRD010000089.1 GCA_018336035.1 Alphaproteobacteria bacterium
TGTCGCCGGTCAGGCCGATCACGGTGGATTCCAGCCCCACCTTGCAGGGGCCGCCGTCGAGAATGGCAATCTCGGGCCCGAGGCTGTCGCGCACATGCTGCGCGGTGCTGGGCGAGACATGGCCGGAACGGTTCGCCGAGGGGGCCGCCACCGGGCGGCCGACCCGGGCCAGCAATTCCCGGGCGACGGGGTGCGCCGGCATGCGGATTGCCAGCGAGGGCAGTCCTGCCGAGACCGCCGGCGCCACCGGGCAGTCGGGCAGGCGCGGCAGCACCAGGGTCAGCGCGCCCGGCCAGAAGGCCTCGGCCAGCCGGCGTGCGCGTGCATCCACGGTCACCAGCCCATCGAGCTGGGCGAAATCGGCGATATGGCTGATTAGCGGGTTGAAATCCGGGCGACCTTTGGCGGTGAAAATCTTCGCTACCGCTGACGCATTGGTGGCATCGGCGGCCAGGCCGTAGACGGTCTCCGTCGGGATGGCGACCACATCGCCGTGCTGCAGCCTTTCGACCGCCTCTGATATCGTTACGTCAACCATTACGGTCCGAGTTTTAGCCCGCGGGCCTTGGCCTTGCTAGGCACCCCGGACCATATTATCCCTCAGCCAGATAAATGGATTGAGGTCAGGGAGACCGAGATGGAATACGTCGCCCCCGTCAAGGATATGCGTTTCACGCTGGAGCATGTGGCCGGCCTGGCCGATCTGGCCCAGCTGCCCGGCCTGGAAACCGCGGAAGCCGAAACCGTTTCTGCTGTGCTGGAAGAGGCGGCGAAGTTCGCCGCCGGCGTGCTCTCACCGCTCAATCGCGGCGGCGACAAGGAAGGCGCCAAGGCCGAAAATGGCGTGGTGCGCACCGCGCCGGGCTTTGCCGATGCCTATAAGAAATTCGTCGCGGGTGGCTGGAACGGCATGCCCTTCCCGGAAGAACTGGGCGGCGGTGCGATGCCGTGGGCCGTCACCATGGCGGCGCAGGAAATGGTGCAGTCGGCCAATCTGTCGTTTTCGCTCTGCCCGCTGCTGACCCAGGGTGCCATCGACGCGATCATGGCGCATGGCACCGACGAGCAGCGCGCGATGTATCTGCCCAAGATGGTGTCGGGCGAATGGACCGGCTCGATGAACCTGACGGAGCCACAAGCTGGTTCCGATGTGGGCGCGCTGAAGTCCAAGGCCGTGCCGGTCGGTGATGGCACCTACAGGATCAGCGGCAGCAAGATCTTCATCACGTATGGCGAACACGACATGGCGGATAACATCATCCACCTCGTGCTCGCCCGCCTGCCCGATGCACCGGCCGGCACCAAGGGAATCTCGCTGTTCATCGTGCCGAAGGTGCTGGTCAACAAGGATGGTTCGCTCGGCAAGCGCAATGACCTGCGCGTGGTCTCGCTCGAGCATAAGCTCGGGATTCACGCGAGCCCGACCTGCGTCATGAGCTACGGCGATAATGGCGAGTGCGTCGGCTATCTTCTCGGCGCCGAGAACCAGGGCATGCGCTGCATGTTCACCATGATGAACAATGCGCGGCTTTCGGTCGGCTGCCAGGGTCTGGCGATTGCCGAACGCGCCTATCAGCAGGCGCTGGACTATGCCGAGCAGCGCAAGCAGGGCCGCCATCCCGGCATGAATGCCGAACAGCATGTGTCGATCATCGAACATGCCGATGTGCGCCGCACGCTGATGCTGATGCGCAGTCTGACCGAGGCCTGCCGAGGCCTGATCTACCTGAATGCCGCTGCCATTGACCGCGCACATCACCTGCCGGATGAAGCCGCGCGCAAGGAGGCCAAGGCGCTGGTCGAACTGCTGACGCCACTGTCGAAATCCTGGGCCACCGATATTGGTTGCGAAGTGGCTTCAATGGGTGTGCAGATCCATGGCGGCATGGGCTTTATCGAGGAAACCGGCGCGGCGCAGCATTACCGCGATGCCCGCATCCTGCCGATCTATGAAGGCACCAACGGCATCCAGGCCATCGACCTGGTGACGCGCAAGCTGCCACTCAATGGCGGCGAGACGGTGAAGGCGTTGTTCGCGCAGATCGCGGCTGTCGTCGCCGAGACCGCCAAGGCAGGCGAGGGCTTCGCAGGTATCCACACCCATCTGGATGCCGCGCTGAAAAGCCTCGCCAAGGCCAGCCAGTGGATCGGCGGCCAGCTTGCCAAAAATCCGGAAGCCGCACTTGCCGGCGCTACGCCTTACCTGCGCGCCTTCGCCACCACGGTCGGCGGCTGGCTGCTGGCCAGGCAGGCGCTGGCCGCGAAAGCGGAAATCGCCAAGGGTGGCACCGATCCGTATTTCACCGCGAAGATCGTGTCGGCGCGGCTGTTTGCCGATCAGGTGCTGACCAGCGTGGATGGCCTGTGCCGCTCTGCCACCGAAGGCAGCGCCAGCCTGGCCGAGGTGACACCGGAACTGCTGCGCGCGTAAGTCGCAGATTGCCGAACTGATCCAGCGTTGACGTAACGTCAGCGCTGGACTTGGCTTGTTTGTCGCCTAGCTAAGGTCCAGACTGTCCCTCAAGCAGCCCCAGAAAACATAATCAGGACCAGCAATCGTGTCCGATGTGCCCGCATCAGAAAGCAAAGACGTTCCCGGTATCGACGGTACGCCCGTGTCCGATCAGGGCAGCTTATCCTATCCCTTTGATGGCAGGCCCGGCGATGCCGAGGTGATGGAAATGCGGCCCGGGGTGCTGTGGCTGCGCATGCCAGTACCGATTCCAGGCCTGGACTATATCAATCTCTGGCTCATTGAAGAGACCGATGGCTGGATGCTGGTCGATACCGGCTTCAAGTCGTCGAAGCTGCAGAAAATCTGGGATGAGGTGACCGAGCGTCATCTCAAGGGCAAGCCGATCACCCGCATCCTCTGCACGCATTTCCACCCCGACCATCTCGGCCTGGCCGGCTGGCTGCAGCAGAAGTTCGATGCGCCGCTGTGGATGACGCTGGCCGAATGGACCTTCGGCCGCATGCTGGCGCTGGAAGAACAGCCCGACGTGCCGGAGGAGGTGATCAGCTTCTACGAACGGCTCGGTTTCGATGAAGGCCAGATCGCCGCCATCAAGGCGCGCGGCTACGGCAATTTCTCCAAGGCCGTGACGCCGATCCCGCGGCATTTCCACCGGATCAGCGAAGGCGACATGCTCCGCATCGGCGGCCATGACTGGCGCATCATCGTTGGCAATGGCCATTCGCCCGAACATGCCTGTCTTTATTCGACGGCGCTGAATGTTCTGATCTCGGGCGACCAGGTGCTGCCGCGCATCTCGCCGCATATTGGCGTATATCCGGGCGAACCGGAGGCCAAGCCGCTGACGCAGTATCTCGACTCTTTCGCGAAGTTCACCGATCTGCCGGACGATGTGCTGGTGCTGCCGGCCCATGGCGATCCCTTCGTTGGCCTGCATGTGCGTATCGCCATGCTGCAGCGTCATCACGCCACCCGGTTGGATGCGCTGGTGGCAGCACTGCAGCAACGGCCACATACCGTGATCGAAACCCTGCCGCTGTTGTTCCGCCGCGACATCAAGGATCACATGACACTGGCAGCGGGCGAGGCGCTGGCCCATCTGCATCACCTGATGCATCAGGGCCGCGTGGTGCGACACCGCAACGCAGCCGGCGTATTTGAGTTCAGCCACAGCAACGCTGAGGCCCAGGCCGCGCAGTAGCTGGCCGCACAGCGCCATATAAATACCGCATTCGCGCTGCAGGTTTCTGTCTGCTCCTCCAGAAACCGGGATATTTCATGAAAGCCGTTTTTGTCCTGGCCGCAATCGGGCTGGGTCTCGCCGCCTTTGCGACGCCCTCCGCCGGCATGGCGCAAGCCTGCAAACAGACGCTGGATATGACACCGAATGGTGGCCCGAAGATGGTGCAGTGTCACGAAGTGACCGACATGCCGCAGGGCACCATCAATGGCATGTGCCGGCCGGCCGGGGCGCAGACCCGTACCGTTCCCGAACAACTGGATAAATGCCCGCCTGCCTATGCCGGGATGTGCGTGACCCCGCTGCGCACCATCCAGGCCAATATCCGGCGTATGCAGGGCCTGCCGCCCGAAGCCGATCCGAATGTGCCCGAGACGGCGATGATCAAGGCCTATTTCTACGAGGGCATGCCGCCCAATGCCCCCGACGTCTGCGCCCGCAGTGGGGGGAAGTGGGCGACGGCGCAGGCACCGGCCGCGACGAAGAAGCGCTAGCACGGCTTTGTCCTTCCTCGCATCAGCGCTAGACTGGCGCAAAGCACAGGGGAGGACGCCATGGCCGAAGTCATCAAGACAGGCTCGCTCAAGGGCAAGACGCTGTTCATCACCGGCGCCAGCCGCGGTATCGGGCTGGCGATCGGCCTGCGTGCCGCGAAAGACGGCGCCAATGTCGTCATTGCCGCCAAGACCACCGAACCGCATCCCAAACTCGCCGGCACCATCTACACGGCCGCGGAGGCCATCGAGAAAGCCGGTGGCAGGGCGCTACCACTCGTGGTGGATGTGCGTGAGGAAGCCGTGGTCGAAGAGGCGGTGAACAAGGCGGTCGAGGCCTTCGGTGGCATCGACATCCTGGTCAACAACGCCTCGGCCATTTCGCTGACCGGCACGCTGGAAACGCCGATGAAGCGTTATGACCTCATGCACCAGATCAATACGCGCGGCACTTATCTGTGCAGCCAGAAATGCCTGCCGCATCTGATGAAGGCTGAGAACCCGCATATTCTCAATCTGTCGCCGCCGCTCAACATGAAGGAACACTGGTTCGCGCCGCATGTCGCCTACACGATGGCGAAGTTCGGCATGAGCATGTGCGTGCTGGGCATGGCCGGCGAGTTCAAAAGGAAAGGTATCGGCGTCAATGCGCTGTGGCCGCGCACCGCCATCGATACCGATGCGATGAATGTGATCACCGGGCCCGAGCTGCGCAAGAAATGCCGCAAGGTTGAAATCATGTCCGATGCGGCGCATGTGATCCTGACCCGTCCGGCGAAAGAAACCACCGGAAATTTCTTCATCGATGATGAAGTGTTGCGCACGGCCGGCCTGACGCATTTCGAGCGCTATCGCCATCCTGGCACCGCCGAAACCGATCTCATTCCCGACTTCTTCGTTTGAGCATGGCCGGCGCGTCACGACTTTCGATACCCAGCCGAAAGTTGTGAAAGCGATGTGAGATTTCCGGGGTAGAACCTGGCTCAGGCGCGATTTTCTGCACCTTTCCGGGTAATTCGTCCTGCCCTGCCCAGCGTGGCTGTGGAACCATCGCCCTCCCAACCCGTTGTTTGCGCACAAGTGCAGAGCGGTGTGCGAATGCGGGCCGGTCTGCCGAACCGAAGCCATCCGGGCTTCAAGGAGGCGACCATGAACCATGTTGCAAAGAACCGTTGGATGGCCGCAGCGGCGGCTGTCGCTCTTATTGCTGCCGGCGCCTCTCTGGGCGCTTGTGGCCAGTCGAAATCCGACCGTGCGCTGTCGGGTGGCGCCATCGGTGCCGGCGTCGGCGCCGTGGGTGGCGCGCTGACGGGCAATGCTGTCGGCGGTGCGGTGCTCGGCGGTGCGGCGGGTGCGGCCACTGGCGCGCTGACCGACGAAGACCAGATCAACCTCGGCAAGCCTGCCTGGCGCTGACGCGCCGGCCTTCCGCAAGGAAGGGGCTGTTGGGGATTGCCACGGCCGCTGGCGGCTTGATGCAGGCCGCCGGCGGACCGACCACCCAAGGGTTTTCATAGTTCAACAACGACTCACCAACCACCAACCTAGAACACCACCAACGTAGAAAAGGACGACCTCATGTTGACGCTCTCCCAGTTCTCCCGCAGCCTCGCCGTTGTTGCCATGCTGGGCGGTGCCGTGGCGGTTTCCGCCTGCAGCTCCACCTCGAAGCAGGAATCGACCGGCGAATATGTCGACTCCGCAGCCATCACCACTAAAGTGAAGGCTGAACTGATCCGCGACCCGGTGACCAAGGCCGGCCAGATCAGCGTCGAAACCTTCAAGGATACCGTGCAGCTGAGCGGCTTCGTCGACTCGGCCGCCTCGAAGTCGCGCGCTGAGCAGATCGCCCGCAACGTGCAGGGCGTGCGCTCGGTCAAGAACGATCTCGTTGTGAAGTAAGGCGCAGGCCATGCCGATGGGACGCGTGTTGGGCGTGGTTGCGCTGGTTGCCGGCGCCATCCTGCTCTATTTCGGCCTGAATGCCTCGGATGCTCCGATGGAGCAGTTGAACGAAACCTTCACCGGTAGCTACAGCGACAAGACCATGTGGTATCTCGTCGGTGGTGCCGCCACTGCCTGCGGCGGGCTCGTCCTGCTGCTGCTGGGCCGCAAGGCCTGATCTCTCGCTGGCGCCGGGGAGACCTGGCGCCAGTATTTTCTTAAGCCTGCCATCATAGGTCTGGAGGCCAAAATGGGCATCGGTACGATTCTGCTTATTATCCTGATCATCCTGCTGATCGGCGCAGTGCCGACCTGGCCGTATAGCAGCGGTTGGGGTTATTACCCCAGCGGCGGTATCGGCATCGTTCTGATCATCGTGATTGTCTTACTGCTGATGGGGCGCATATAGCGTCCGGCCATCAGCAACGAAACAGCGCCCGGTCGAAAGCCGGGCGCTTTTTTTATGCCTTGGCCTGCGTTTCGCTGGCGATGGCTTCATGATGCCGGATCACTTCCTTCACGATGAAGGCGAGGAATTTCTCGGCGAAGTCCGGATCCAGTTTGGCGGTCTCGGCCAACTGACGAAGGCGGGCGATCTGGCGCGCTTCCCGCGCCGGATCGGCCGGCGGCAGCTTCTCGGTGGCCTTGAGATGCCCGACCTGCTGGGTGCATTTGAACCGCTCGGCGAGGAGATGAATCAGCGCGGCATCGATATTGTCGATACTGTCGCGCAGGCGCAGCAATTCAGGATGTACGGTCGTGGTCGTGTCGAAAGCCATGGGTCATCCTGCCGGACGGGAAAGCGAAATCGGGCGCCCATGATGCTGTGGCTG
>JAGXRD010000090.1 GCA_018336035.1 Alphaproteobacteria bacterium
CCCGGCCATCCACGTCTTTGACTGTTCCCGAAAAAGGGAAGTCGTGGATGCCCGGCACAAGGCCGGGCATGACAAAGAGGGTGGCCTAAGCAAAAACGCCGCCGAGGTTGCCCTCGGCGGCGTTTCCGCTTCCCTGGGCCGACAGCGAAACGCGCCGGCTCAGAAACTTTTAGGCGCGCTTGGCGCCGGCCTCGGCCGCAGCCTTGTCGCTCAAGGGATGATCCAGACGCGCGATCATTTCCTTCGGGCAGATCTGCCAGAACTTGCCCTTCACCTGGTCCCAGTCGGCGAACAGGTTGTTGGCATAGAGCGACTGCGTCTCGCGGATATGCTCCTCGATCAGGCCGCGCAGCACGCCTTCCCAGTAGGACGACTGCAGGCGCTGGTAGACCACGCTCTCGTCGTTGATCGCGATCGGCAGCACATCGTCCACGTCGTAGACGAAGGCCATGCCGCCGGTCATGCCAGCACCGAAATTGTCGCCGACCTTGCCCAGGATGGCGATACGCCCGCCGGTCATGTATTCGCAGCCATTCGAGCCGCAGCCTTCGATCACCGCCGTGGCGCCCGAATTGCGCACGGCAAAGCGTTCACCGGCCTGGCCCGCCGCGAAGAGCTTGCCGCCGGTGGCGCCATACAGCACCGTGTTGCCGATGATGGTGTTTTCGTTGGTCACCGGCATCAGCGGCGAGGCCGGTGACGGCCGCACCACGATCATGCCGCCCGACAGCCCCTTGCCGACATAGTCATTGGCATCGCCGAAGACTTCGAGCTTGAGACCCTGCACGGCAAAGGCGCCGAGCGACTGACCGGCCGAGCCGGTGAGACGCGCGGTGATATGACCGGACTTCAGCCCCTTCATGCCGAACTTGCGCACCAGATGCGACGACAACCGCGTGCCGATGGCGCGATGCGTGTTCCGGATATTGTAGGCCAGCTGCATCTTCTCGCCATGCGTGAAGACCGGGGCTGCATCCTCCAGCATCTGGGCATCCAGCGTATCGGGCACCTCGTTGCGACCTTCCAGCGTGCAGTAGCGCGCATGTTCGCCCGCATCGGCCTGTGCCAGGATCGGGTTGAGATCCAGATCGTCGAGATGGGCGCCGCCGCGGCTGACCTGCGTGAGCAAGTCCGTGCGGCCAATGATCTCGTCGATCGACTTCACGCCGAGCTGGGCGAGGATTTCGCGCACCTCTTCAGCGATGAAGCTGAACAGGTTGATCACCTTCTCGGGCGTGCCATTGAATTTCTGCCGCAGCGCGTCGTTCTGCGTGCAGACGCCGACCGGGCAGGTATTCGAATGGCACTGCCGCACCATGATGCAGCCCATCGCCACCAGCGCCGCCGTGCCGACACCGTATTCCTCGGCGCCGAGCATGGCGGCGATGACGATATCGCGGCCCGACTTGAGCCCGCCATCGGTGCGCAGCTTCACGCGATGCCGCAGCTTGTTCAGCGTCAGCACCTGATTGACTTCCGACAGGCCCATTTCCCAGGGCGTGCCGGCATATTTAACGCTGGTCTGCGGCGAGGCGCCGGTGCCGCCGACATGGCCCGACACCAGGATGACGTCTGCTTTCGCCTTGGCGACGCCAGCGGCAATCGTGCCGATACCGGCTTCCGAGACCAGCTTGACGCAGACCTGCGCTTCCGGGTTGATCTGCTTCAGGTCGTAGATCAGCTGCGCCAGATCTTCGATCGAATAGATGTCGTGATGCGGCGGCGGTGAGATCAGCATCACGCCCGGCGTCGCCAGGCGGCGCTTGGCGATCAGTTCGGTGACCTTGAAGCCAGGCAGCTGGCCGCCCTCGCCGGGCTTGGCGCCCTGGGCGACCTTGATTTCCAGCTCACGGCAGTTGTTGAGGTATTCCGCCGTGACGCCGAAGCGGCCCGAGGCGACCTGCTTGATCGCCGAATTGGCGTTGTCGCCATTCGGACGCGGCTTGAAGTTTTCCGGCGCTTCGCCGCCTTCGCCGGAATCCGACTTGGCGCCGATGCGGTTCATCGCAATCGTCAGCGTCTCATGCGCCTCGGGACCGAGCGCGCCGAGCGACATGCCGGGTGTGATGAAGCGCTTGCGGATTTCGGTGACGCTTTCCACCTGCTCAATCGGGATCGCCGCCGCGGCCGGCTTGATCTCCAGCAGGTCGCGCACCGAGATCGGCGGCAGTTCACGCAAACCGGCGGTGTATTTCTTGAACAGCGCGTAATTCTCGCTGCCCACCGCGGTCTGCATCATGTGGATCAGGTTGGCTTCCCAGGCATGCGCCTCGCCGCCGCGACGGTAGCGATAGATGCCACCGACAGGGAGCGCCGTCACGTCCGAACGGAAGGCCTTTTCATGCAGCGCGAGAACCTTCTTCTGGATGCCGATCAGGCCGATGCCCGAAATGCGCGACGGCATGCCGGGGAAGAGATCGGCCACCAGCGAGCGGGACAGCCCGAGCGCTTCAAAGTTATAACCGCCGCGATAGCTGCTGATCACCGAGATGCCCATCTTGGACATGATCTTCAGCAACCCGCCATCGACGGCATCCTTGAAGCGGCCGACAGCTTCGTCGGCCGTCAGCTTGCCGAGCAGGCCGCGGTTGACGCGGTCGACCAGGCAGGCTTCGGCCAGATAGGCATTCACCGAGGTGGCGCCGACGCCGATCAGCACGGCGAAGTAATGCACATCGAGGCATTCGCCCGAGCGCACGGTCAGGGAGGTGAAGGTGCGCAGGCCCTGGCGTACCAGATGGCTGTGGACGGCACCCGTCGCCAGGATCATCGGGATCGCGGCGCGGTCGGCATTCATGCCTTCGTCGCTCAGCACGATATGGGCCGCACCGCCGCGCACCGCATTCTCGGCCTCGCCGCGAATCCGCTTCAGCGCATCGCGCAAGCTTCCTTCGCCGCCATCGACCGGGAAGGTGCAGTCGATCTTCGCCGTCATCTTCTCGGCGTATTTCAGCACCTTGGCATAGTCGGCATTCGACAGGCAGGGCGATTCGAGCAAAAGAATCGCGACCTGCTTGGCGTCTTCATCCAGCACGTTGGTCAGGTTGCCCATGCGGGTGCGCAGGCTCATCACCCGCTTCTCGCGCAGAGAGTCGATCGGCGGATTGGTGACCTGGCTGAACTGCTGGCGGAAGAAATGATGCAGGCCGCGATACTGCTCCGACAGAACCGCAATCGGCGTGTCGTCGCCCATGCTGCCGACGGCTTCCTTGGCGTCTTCCGCCATCGGATGCAGGATCAGCTCCATGTCTTCCAGCGTCAGGCCAAAGGCCAGCTGCGACCGGCGCAGCTCGTCCTTGCTGAAGGGCTTGGACGCGCTCGGCGCGTCCTTGATCTTCTCCAATGTGACGATGTTCTTGACCCACTCGCCGTAAGGATGATCGGAGGCCAGCTTGTCCTTGATCTCGCGATCCAGGAACAGTTTGCCCTTCTTCAGGTCGATGGCGATCATGTCGCCCGGACCGACACGGCCCTTCTTGACGATATTCTGCTCCGGCACCGGCACCATGCCGGTTTCCGAACCGACAATGAGAAGGTTGTCGGTGGTGACGGTGTAGCGGATCGGACGCAGGCCATTGCGGTCGAGGCCGGCGACCGCCCAGCGGCCGTCGGTGGCGCAGATCGCCGCCGGACCGTCCCACGGTTCCATGATCGAGTTGCAATAGGCGTAGAGGTCGCGATGCGACTGCGGCATCAGCGGCTTGTTCGACGCAGATTCCGGAATCAGGATGGTCTTCACCATCGGGGCGGTACGCCCGGCGCGCACCAGCACCTCGAACACAGAGTCGAGCGCGGCAGAATCGGATGAGCCCGACTGCACGATCGGCTTGATGTCGTCCGAGAAATCGCCAAAGGCCTCGGAAGCCATCTTGATCTCGTGGCTCTTCATCCAGTTGACGTTGCCGCGCAGCGTGTTGATTTCGCCGTTATGGGCGAGCATGCGGAAGGGCTGCGCCAGACGCCAGGTCGGGAAGGTATTGGTCGAATAGCGCTGGTGATAGATGGCGAAGGTCGAGACGAAACGCTCGTCCTGCAGATCGGGATAGAAATAATCGATCTGTTCGGCCAGGAACATGCCCTTGTAGATCACGCTGCGGCAGCTCAGCGAGCAGATATAGAAGTCGCTGATATGCGCGGCCAGCACCTGCTTCTCGATGCGGCGGCGGATCAGGAAGAGGTCGCGCTCAAACGCGCCGTCGTCCTTGCCATGCCGGTTCTCGATCAGCACCTGCTCGATTTCAGGTCGCGTCGCATTGGCCTTCTCGCCGATGATGGTGGCATCCACCGGCACCTGACGCCAGCCATAGATGCCGTAGCCGAAATCGAGAATCGCGGTTTCGACGATGGTGCGGCAGGTTTCCTGCGCGGCCAGATCGGTCTTGGGCAGGAAGACCATGCCCAGACCCAGTTTGCCCTCGCCCGGTTCGAAGCCCGAGCGGCGCACATGCTCGCGGAAGAAATCCTGCGGGATCTGAACGTGAATACCGGCGCCGTCGCCGGTCTTGCCATCGGCATCCACCGCACCGCGATGCCACAAAGCCTTCAGCGCCGTGATGCCGGCGGCCACCACGCTGCGGCGCGGCTGGCCGTCCAGCGAAGCGATCAGCCCGACGCCACAGGCATCGCGCTCGTCCTCGCGGCTGTACATGCCGGTTTCAGAGAGACGCTTGGTCTCGTCCTGCCACTGCTCGACGTAGCTGTTCTTGATGTCGGTCATGGTTCGGACTCCTTCAAATCTTCAGTCCGCGTGCGCGGACCTTTTCGGCATTCTTCATCAGGATGGCCTGCAATTGCCCCATTGCAACGCCCTGGCTCAGGGCCATGCTCTGCTGTGCATAAACAGGGCTCTTCTCGGCAATCCGTTTACCAACGGGTGTGGCATAGAATTCCCCCATCGCACGAAGCTCGTCCGCAGAGAATACCTGCGCATAAAGCTTGGCATATTCTTCGGCGATAACCGGCAGCAGGCTCTTGAGTTCAGGCAGCAAGATATCTTCAGCTACCTTTCGAGCCTCGGCTTCCTTACCAGGATTCATTCGGGCCAGAATGTCGGACACGGAGCCGTTGAAGCTCTGCTCGAAGGTTTTGATCGCGCCCAGCACTTCGACGATTTTGCGGGCTTCCGTCAGAGCAGCTGGATTCAGAGTCGTTTGCGCCTTTGCCTCATTGGCACTGAAACCCAGCAGAGTTGCTATGAGTAGTAAGGTTACGACACGCATCGTTTCGCTTCTTACTCAGCCGCCGCAGCCGAGGGCTGCACCTTGGCCTGAATGTATTGATGGATCGCATCGGCGCAGTCGCGGCCGTCGCGGATCGCCCAGACGACGAGGCTGGCGCCGCGCACGATGTCGCCGGCAGCGAACACGCCCGGGATATTGGTCATCTTGCTGCGCGCCGAAATCTTCACGGTGCCCCAGCGGGTGACTTCCAGATGCGGCGCCTTGAAGGCCTGCGGCAGGTCTTCCGGATCGAAGCCGAGCGCCTTGATCACGATATCGGCCGGCTGGTCGAAATCGGCGCCTTCGATGTCCACCGGCACCTGGCGGCCGGAGGCATCGGCCGCGCCGAGTTTCATGCGGCCGGCATGCACGGCGCTCACCTTGCCCTCGCCGCGGAAGCTCTTGGGCAGCGACAGCCAGACGAATTCGACGCCCTCTTCCTCGGCATTCTTCACTTCGCGCATCGAGCCCGGCATGTTGGCCTTGTCGCGGCGATACAGGCAATGCACGGCGGTCGCGCCCTGACGAATGGCGGTGCGCACGCAGTCCATCGCGGTGTCGCCGCCGCCGATCACGACAATCTTCTTACCGGCGGCGTTCAGCTTGCCGTTGTCGTAATCGGCCACCTTGTCGCCGAGGCCGTTCTTGTTCGAGGCGGTGAGATAGGTCATCGCCGGCACGATATTGTCGAGGCCCGAGCCCGGCGCCTGCAACTCGCGCGCCTTGTAGACGCCGGTGGCGATCAGCACCGCATCATGCTTCTTGCGCAGGTCGTCGAGCGAGGCATCGCGGCCGACTTCGAAATTCATGTGGAACTTCACGCCGGCGGCTTCGAGCAGGGCGGTGCGGCGCTCGACCACATTCTTTTCCAGCTTGAAATTCGGGATGCCGTAGATCAGCAGGCCGCCGGGACGGTCGTAGCGATCATAGACATGCACCTGATAGCCCTTGCGGCGCAGCTTGTCGGCCGCAGCCAGACCAGCCGGACCGGCACCGACGATGCCGATGCTCTGCGCGCGTTCGCCATGCACCGGCTTCGGCGTCTGCACCCAGCCCGACTCCCAGGCCTTTTCGGTGATGTATTTCTCGATGGCGCCGATGGTGACGGTGCCATGGCCCGACTGCTCGATGACGCAGTTGCCTTCGCAGAGGCGATCCTGCGGGCAGATGCGGCCGCAGATTTCGGGAAACGTGTTGGTGGCCTGGCTCAGCTCATAGGCTTCTTCCAGCCGGCCCTCGGCGGTCATGCGCAGCCAGTCGGGGATATTGTTGTGCAGCGGGCAATGCACCTGGCAGAACGGCACGCCGCATTGCGAGCAGCGCGAGGCCTGCTCATTGGCCTTCACCGCCGCGAATTCACGATAGATCTCGTCGAAGTCATGGGCGCGCTCGGAGGCGCCACGCTTTTCCGGCATCGCCTGGGCGGTCTGCACGAACTTCAACATCTTCTCGGCCATGGCACGGCGCCTTCCTGGGGCGACCTGCCGGCGGGTCGATAGATATAAGGCGCGGCAGATCGGGGTCTTGGGACAAAGACACCCCGGGCGGGGCACCCATTCGCAACCTGCTGGGATGCAAAAGGACACGTCGACTGGGGCGGAGCGCAACTTTTATTGCTGAATGCCCGGTAGATCAAGCAAATAATATCCGATAGGTCACGTTTGTTGACCTTTTCGATTCTTGCGTGGCCGGTTCGGGGCTTGGTCATAGGGATCCGGCGTCACAAAGGCATCACATTAGGTCCGATACGGGACTATTGGTGCCTTAAACCTTTGGACTCGCCCGTAGAGTTTTCCACAGCCAACCTGTGCCGCAAAATGCCGCTGCGCCGCCCGACTTCCGCCCAGATTGGACGGCCTCATGGTAGCGGGCCGGAACAGCCGGCTCGTTGCAACGGGAGGATCATCCCATGGGTGCTTCTGGGCGTCTTCTTCATGGTCTGGCGATCGCGAGCGCCATGCTGATCTCGCTGCCTGCCTTCACTTCGCCGGCCGAGGCCGGCGACAGGCATCACCACCGCCATGGCCACGGCCACAAGCATGGCTATCACGGCGGCAAGCACCACGGTGGCCCCTACTACCGGGTGGAACGCCGCTATTACGGTCCGCCCGCTTACTATGCCTATCCGCCCGGCTATTACGTCGCGCCGGCGCCGGTCTATTACTACCCGCCGCCGCCGCGCTACGTACCGCACGGCCCCTCGATCAGCGTGACCATCCCGCTGGATTGAGCAGGCTTTTCAAGGTCCTGAACGATGAAGCGCCCGGTGACGAGCCGGGCGCTTTTCTATTCTCCAGGTTGTGGGTCGTGGCATACTCGCATAATCAGGTTGCAGAATGAGAACATTTCATGTACATTTAAGCGATACCTCGCTGCCATTCAGGGTCGATTGCCATGTCCCTTCTGCCGTTAGCTTCAGATCAGCCCAACCGCCCCACGCCGACCGGCGACTTTGGCGACCTCTTCCGCTTCACGGGCGCATTGGCCCGGAAGCGGCCAATGCGCGTGACGATGTCATCCGCGCGCAGATCCTCCTCGGTGAGTCCGGCGACCTCGATCTCGAAAGCCTCGGTGGCCCGACCGGCTGGCCGGGCGGCGAGTTGACCCGCGGCCTGAAACGCTACCAGCGTCGAAAAGGACTGACCGTCGATGGCCTGATGCTGCCCGATGGCGAGACAATCACGGCGCTGCAGGATGATCTCTACGACCGCCTCGCGCGCTACCGAACGCCCACGACCGCCGAAGTGGACCGATTTCATGATCGCCTGGCGCGCTATCGCACCGATGGCAGCGACGATGTGAAACGCCCGCGCATAGAGCTGGAGCGCCTGGATGGAGGAACGCTCACATACGCGTTGCGGTCTGGTGCCGATACGCCGCAGTCATCTGGCGTGCAGAGAGATATCGATTTCGATCAGTCGGCGATCTTCACGCCCGGCGCGCAGGTCGCGCAGATCGCACCGCCCGTCCATCCTGGAGCCAGCATTGCCGGTATCACCGGCGCCGCGCAGCATCCATACGGTGTGACACCGGCAGAGGCCAAGGCCGGACAGCAGATCGACAAATGGTTCGAGGAAAAGGTCAGCCTACTGGGCCTGCCGTGGCAGATGTATCAGGGGCTCACCAACGGCCAGTCGCCTGCGACGTCATCGCAGGCGATGGATCCTGAGATTGAAGCCGCTGGCAAAACGCCGCCGCTGAAGCCGAGCGCGCCGGAGGAAGACCCGCCGGAGGGCAGCAAAGCAGAAGAGCGCGAACCGGCACTGGAAGAACTGATCCCGCCGGACATGAAGCCGTGGGTCGAAGGGCTTGAGCCGTTCGACCAGCAGCTCGCCCGCGAACTGATGCTGATCTTCAACCGCCGCGGCGGACCCGAGACCATCAAGGGCAATGCGATCATCGTGAAGGAGGTACTCGACGCGCTCAGAAAATATCCAGCACTGGAAGGCCAGATTCAACATGTCGGCGGCTCACATTCCCCAAATGCCGACAGATCTCCAGGCGATAATAATGAAAAGAATGCGCAATCGGAACGTTATTATCGGAACGCGGAGAGCGGAAGGACTGGCAGCAGCTGGGCTGACATCACTTTCGAAATAAATCCGTCATTGGCGAAAGAACTTGGCATCGAATATGCACATCTCAGCAGCGCCAAACTCCTGCAAGACGGGAAGACCGCAGTCAGCGATGAACGCAAGAAGAAAGAGAAACTGGAAGCCAACAGCAATAATTCCCGCGTAGATATTGTTGAGAAACCTGCGCCGACGCGCATCGACGGCCAAAAAATTCCTTATGACTGGGAGAGCTACCAAGCGAGGATCAGAGCCTTCGCTGAACGGTATGTCGAAGAGCTGGAAGCGATGCGAATGAGGCACAAGTAATGCCGGAGGGCGGAAAGTATTCCATCAAGACGCGCTATGTCTGGTTGACGCTTGCCGACTGGCGGACTTTTTCCGATGCATTGGCCGAGACCTATCCACAGGCGCGTTATGATATCCGACCGGCGCATGATACCGGTCCCGATTACCCGGACACGATTTGGTACAAACGCCTTATGGATGTGCCGCTGAATGTCGAGGGAATGGGGGCCTTTAGTGATAAAGTCATCATGACTTTCGATGCGGATTGGACACCCGAATACAAAACATTTCGCCTGCCCGAAGATTCGCCGGATACTGTGCGCTGGATGGAAAAGCCCGATGGCCCTACTTTACCGTTCGTACAGTTCAGACGCCACACGGCGCCTACACCTTCGCAGCTGGCCATCATGACAAGATTTGATCACAGCGATATTCATTACTTTTGTCCGGACGATAGTGAGCATGCTACGGCGGAAGCACGTCGGTTCTTTCGCCTGCTAGGAAAATTCTGCACCAACCGGGATCAAACCTTGTATCGGCTACCAGGTTTTGACCGTCCGGGCTATGAATTTGCCCAAACTGAACCAAAAGGCTCATGGTTCTGGCTCGGCCACGATGCGATCCGCTGGGCCAGCGAAAACCCGGACCGCATGATGAGATACCTGAGCACAACGGGCATCCGGCCATGCACGGAAGAGGAAATGGCTGCGCTGGCGGCGCAACAGCCGCCAGCGCAGGAGTCGTGAAGGATCACGACGTCGCCACTGCCGTCCGTCGCGATGGCGTGTCTGTTCGCAATCCAAACAACGGCCTCAACACACCCACTCGCCGCACGATCTCATAGCCCACGACACACACCGCCGCCGTGCCCAGCACCAGGGTCGCCGCTTCTGCGCCGACCGGCAAGCCGAGCTGGGTGAGGTGATAGCCCAGCACCACGATGGCGGTCTGGTGGATGATGTAGAAGGGAAACACCGCATCGGTGAGATAGCGCCGCACCGGGCTGTCAAAGTTCATCCAGCGCCGCGCAAAGCCGAGCAGCATCAGGATCCAGGCCCACTGGTCGAACGACCAGATGAAAGCGCGCATCCATCCACCGGTATTGGTGACGACAGCCGCGATCATCACGGCATAGGCCGCCACCGCCAGCGTAAGCGCGATCCAGCGCAGCCGCTCGATGCTCTGCCAGATGCCGTCATGCCTGGCGATGCCATAGCCGAACAGGAACAGCGACAGATACAGCGCATGCAGATACCAATCATCGAGCAGCGCATGGGTCTCGCCGAACACCGGCTTCAGGAACAGCCGCAACAACCCGACGAAAACCGGCGGCAGCAGCAGCAAGGCGAGCGGCTGGCGGAACAGCGCAGCGATCCGCTGCAGCGGCAGGCGATGCAGCAGCGGGCGCAAGGCCAGCACCAGCATCGTATAGACCCAGAGGTAGACCACGAACCACAGATGGTTCCAGGTCGGCACGATCAGCGGCGCGCCGTTGCTGCGCCAGCCGTCATGGAAGCCGATGTATTTCGTGTAGAAGGCGAGCCAGCCTTCGTCGAAGCCCATCTGCGTCACCACCTCGTAATAGGTCTGCGGCGGCACGATCACCAGCATGCCGAACACGACCGGCAGCAGCAGGCGCCAGCTGCGCGCACCCATAAGCTTTTTCTGGGCCATCCGACCGCGCGGCAGCTTGTCGGCCATGAAGCGCGTGGCACAGCCGGCGATCAGGAACAACAGCGCCAGCCGCCAGGGATTGGTCAGCAGCATCAGCGGCTGGGCGATGTCGTAGACCTCCGGGCCGGTCTGGCTGCTTTTCACATGCCAGGGCCAGGAGACGTAAAACATCCCGATATGGTATAAAATCAGCAGCCCGAAGGCGCCGATGCGCAGCCAGTCGAGATCGTAGCGGCGGGCCTCAGGCGAAGCGGTGTCCCGGCTTGTCACAATGGTCATTCCAAACTCCGGCAGCGATGAACAGGTCTTGCCCGATGTGCCACAGGCGCGCCAGGACACAAACGTCCCTGGGCTGGCCGGAGGACTCCCTGCCATGAACTGCGGGGCGGCATGAACGCGCCGGTGATGAATGGCGGGCCAGATGTGACGAGCGGCGGGCCATCACAGCCGCCGGAAATCCGCCGATTCCGTTTTCCCTGGTGGCTCTGGGCCGCCTATGCCGGCCTGCTGCTGACCGTGGCGGCAATGATCGGCTCGTCCTACTGGATCGAGGCCGGCCGCGTCGGGCTGGCGATCCCGGTCTGGCATATCCTGGTCAACGAGCTGACCAGCATCGTCATCGTCTTTGCCGTCACGCCGCTGGTCTTTGCCTGGTCGGGTCGGCTCGATCCGCGCCGCATCGGCTGGCCCCGGGTCCTGCTGGGCCATGCCGCCGGCATGATCGCTTTCGGCATCGCGCATATCGGCGGCATGACGCTGCTGCGGTTTGCGATCTATCCGCTACTGGGCGGCAGCTACGATCTCGGCGACGATCCGCTGGTCACCGGCCTGATCTACGAAGGCCGCAAGGATGCCCTGTCCTATCTCAGTATGGCAATCGGCGTCTGGCTGCTGGCGGCGGCCTTGCGCCAGCCGGCGGTGCTGGTGGTGGAGCGCAGTTCACCGGCCGCGCCACGCCGCCTTGAAATCCGCGACGGTACCAAACGCATCTTCCTCGATCCGGCCGAGATCCTGTGGGCCGAAGCCGCCGGCAATTATGTCGAGCTGCATCTGGCGAATGCCAGTCACCTGCAGCGTCAGACTCTGTCGTCGCTGGAAGACCAATTGGCGGCGCTGGGTTTCGTGCGCATCCATCGCTCGCGTCTCGTCAACCGCCGCCATGTGCGCAGCATTGCCGGCAATGACAGCGGCGATTTCACCGTAACGCTGGACGACGGCCGCCAGATCAGCGGCGGCCGGCGTTGGCGCGACGCGCTGAAGTGATCGCTTAAGAGAAGCGCGGCTCGAATTTGCCGCCGCCGCGGCGGTAGCGATAGAGATAGGTTTCGATGGTGCCTTCCACCGGGGTCGGCTGATCGACGCCGAGATCCTTCAGGCCCTTGGCAGCTTCCGACACGACATTGTCGCGTTTCAGCAGTTCGATCTGGTCGCGCGTGATCGGCGGCGCGAAGATCGGCTGCAGTTCCAGCGCAAAAGCCAGCGGCTTGAGCGCAAAGCCCGGCACCGGCAGCAGCAGCCGCTTCTTGTGGATCGCGGCCAGGGTCAGCTGCATGATCTCTTTCATGCTGTAAATCTTCGGTCCGCCCAGCTCGTAGGTCTGGCCGGCGCAGGCGTCATCCTGCACGGCACGCAGGATCGCGCTGGCGACATCGCCGACATAGACCGGCTGCAGCTTCGTGTTGCCGCCATCGACCAGCGGCAGGACCGGCGCCATGGCGGCCATGCCGGCGAAGCGGTTGAAGAAATCGTCTTCCGGACCGAACACCACGCTGGGGCGGATGATGGTGGCCTGCGGCATGTGGCGATGCACGCCGGCTTCGCCCGCCGCCTTGCTCTTGGCATAGTCCGAGCCGCTCTCGGCATCCGCGCCGATCGCCGAGATCTGCACCATTTTCTTCACGCCGGCTTCCCGCGAGCAGAGCGCGATCACCTCGGCGCCGCGCGCCTGCACGGCCGAAAACTTCTGCGCGCCACGCTCGAACAGGATGCCGACGCAGTTGATCACCACATCCGAACCCTTCACCGCCTGCTGCACCGACATCGGCACGCGGATATTGGCCTGCACGATATCGATCTGGCCGACCGAGCCCATCGGCTTGAGGAACAGGCCCTCTTCAGGGCGGCGGATGGCGACGCGGATACGGGCGCCCTCGCGGGCCAGCTTCTGCACGACATAGCGGCCGATAAAGCCGGAACCGCCGAAAACGGTGACGAGCTGGTTGCGCAGCGACGGCTGGGTCATGGGGGCACCCCTGCAGAAACGAACATTCTCTGGCCGGGACTATAGCCATTTTGCCGTCCCGGCCAATAGTTTGCCCAGTGCGTTGGCCCAGTGCGTTTGCCTGGTCGCAGGGGTGGCTTATGCTGCCCCGATGGGCGCTGGATTCCCCACTGTTGTCATGGGGCTGCTGATCGCAGCCGTGTATTTCCTGCCCAGCCTTCTGGCCTGGCGGCGCCAGCATCGCTGGCGGGACAAGATCCTGCTGGCCAACCTGCTGACCGGCTGGACCGTGATCGGCTGGGCGATCTGTCTCGGACTGGCGCTCAGCCGGCCCCGACTGTCCTGAGCCTAGACTGTCCTGAGCCTAGGCGGCGAGCCGCCGCGCATTACCGGCCGCCACATGCTGCAGCGGCGCGAGCGCCGCACTGCCCGACTGGATCATGGCCGTGCCCAGCTGCATCGACTGCGCCTGCCAGCGCGGCAGCCAGGCCTGCATGAAATCGACCTGCGCGCCGTAGAGGGCCGCCGGCGTGGCGGCAACCGCCATCGACTGCGCCGCACGCGCGACGCTGAAAGCTTCCGCCGTCACGAAGCCCGCCATGCGCATATTCATTCGCATCGCATGCTGCATCATCACCAGACCCGCCAGCGTCGCCGCGCCGACTTTTTCCGGCAGCATCCGGCTATTTTCGGCGTGATCGCCGGTTGCTGCACGCGCCATCCGTTGCGCAATCACCTGTCCGGACACCGCGCCCAGTGTCGCCGTCTTCGTCGCTGCACGCTGAATCGCGGCTGCACCGCGCCGGGCGGTTTTCGTCGTTTTCATATGATGTCCTGTGGGTGGGGGAGGTCTTGTCATGACAGTAACCCGCCTGCATGCGTTTAGTGCCCGCATGCCGAGGATATCCTGCGGCCCGGGACCAACGCTCATGCCCTAGAAGGGATTTGGGCAAGGTCGTTGGGGCTAACGTATTGATATTCCTGAGAGAGAGGTGCTGTGGATAATGTTCATTTGACGTCACATAATGTTCATGTGATGGTCATTTGAACGAAATAAGCGGCTGGCAATGTTCATTTGCACATGACCAGCCGCACGGGACAGGAAACGACCATGGCAGCCGGATTACCGGCCGATGACCGCGCCCGCCTCATTCTGGAGGCGGTCCAGCGCGACGGTTACCAGACCATCGAAGCGCTGGCGTCGCTGTGCGGTGTGAAGGCCTATACCACCCGGCGCGATGTGATCGGGCTCTGCGATCGCGGGCTGCTGCGCCGGAAACATGGCGGTGTCGAACTGCCGCCCGAGGGCGAGAACCTCGCCTATCCCGCCCGCCAGGTGCTGAACATCGCCGCCAAGCAGCGCATCGCCGAACTGGTGGCGCGCGACGTGCCCGACAACGCCACGCTGTTCTTCGGCATCGGCACCACACCCGAGCAATGCGCACTGGCGCTGACCGATCATCCCGGCCTGCGCGTGATGACCAATAACCTGAATGTCGCCATCGCGCTGTCGCGCAATCCCTCCTGCGAGATCACCATCGCCGGCGGTCGCGTGCGCAATCTGGATCGCGATGTCGTCGCCGCTGAAGCGCACAGCTTCTTCTCGCGCTTCTCGGTCGATATCGGCATCTACGGCGTCGGCGCCGTGGCCGAGGACGGCACCCTGCTGGATTTCGGACCCGATGAAATCGAAGTGCGCCGCAATCTGGCGCAGCATTGCCGCCAGCGTTTCCTGGTGCTCGACCATTCCAAATTCGGCCGCGACGCCACGGTGCGCGGCGGCCATATCACTGAGGCCACCGCTGTCTTCACCGACAGGCCGGTGCCACCCGCCATCGCCGGCCAGCTCAAAGACGCCGGTGTCCGTCTCGTCGTCTGGTCCGACGACGCCAGTGAACTTGCATCCACCAACGGGAGAGGCTGATTATGTTGAAACGTATCCTGCTCGCGACCGCGCTCGGCATCGCCGCGCTCGGCACCATGGCTGACGCTTCGGCGCAGCAGCGCGCCATCTGCTACAACTGCCCGCCGGAATGGGCCGACTGGGGCTCGCAGCTCAAGGTGATCCAGTCCAAGCTCGGCATCACCGTGCCGCCGGACAACAAGAATTCCGGTCAGGCCATCGCCGCGCTGATCGCCGAGAAGGCCAATCCGGTTGCCGACGTCACCTATCTCGGTGGCATCGCCGCCGATCCGGCGAAAGATGCCGGCGTGCTGTCGCCCTACAAGCCGAAGAACTGGGACAAGATCCCGGCCGACCTGAAGGATCCGGATGGCTACTGGTTCACCATCCACTCGGGCACGCTCGGCCTGTTCGTGAACAAGCAGGCGCTGGGCAACAAGCCGGTGCCGCAGAGCTGGGCCGATCTGCTCAAGCCCGAATACAAGGGCCTGGTTGGTTATCTCGATCCGACCTCGGCGGCCGTCGGCCAGCTCGGCGTGATGGCAGTGAACCTGGCGCTCGGCGGTACTTATGAAAACCTCGATGCCGGCATCAAGTATTTCAAGGATCTGCAGAAGAACCAGCCGATCGTGCCGAAGCAGACGAGCTATGCCCGCGTGATCTCGGGTGAAATCCCGATCCTGCTCGACTACGACTTCAACGCCTATCGCGGCAAGTATACCGACAAGTCGCCGGTGGAGTTCGTGATCCCGAAGGAAGGCAGCGTGGTCTTCCCCTATGTGATGGGTCTGACCAACAAGGGGCCGAATGCCGAGAACGGCAAGAAGGTGCTCGACTTCGTGCTGTCGGATGAAAGCCAGGCCATGTGGGGCAATGCCTATCTGCGTCCGGTCTTCGCGCAGCATCTCTCGGCTGATGCCAAGGCGAAGTTCCTGCCCGATGCCGACTATGCCCGCGCCAAGCCGATCGACCTGAAGAAGCTGGCGACCGCGCAGAAGGTGATCGTCGACCGCTACAACAAGGAAGTGAACTGAAGAAGGAAATGGGACCCCGGGTCAAGCCCGGGGTGACGGCTCAGATTTTTCCGTCACCCCGGGCGAGCAGTTGCGAGACCCGGGGTCCCATTTTTTCAGTGCCGGAGGAAACGACGACAAAAATGCAACGCGAAACGCGACGCCTGATACTGCTGCTGCTGCCGGCCGGAATTTTCTTCTCGGCCTTTTTCCTCATTCCGATGGCCGAACTCTTCCTGATCGGCGGCACCGGCAAGGAGGGCTGGGCGGCCTATGCTTCGATCATCACCAACCGGAATTACTTCAACAGCCTGCTTGCCACTTTGGGCGTCGCCGTGCTGACCACCATCGTGACGCTGATCATCAGCGGCATCAGCGGCGTGTTCCTGCAGCGCCATAAATTTCCCGGCAACGGCACGCTGGTCGCCATGCTGACCTTCCCGCTCGCCTTTCCCGGCGTCGTCATCGGCTTCATGGTGATCATGCTGGCCGGGCGCCAGGGTTTGATCGGCACCGTCAGCGAAGCGCTGACCGGCGACAAGATCGTCTTCGCCTATTCGCTCGCTGGCCTGTTCATGGGCTATGTCTATTTCTCGATCCCGCGCACCATCCTGACCGTGATGGCCGCCGCCGAAAAACTCGACCCGAAACTGGAAGAGGCCGCGCGTTCGCTGGGCGCCTCGCCGTTTCGCGTGGTCGTCGATGTCATCATTCCGGGGCTGAAGCCCGCCTTCATCTCGGCCGGCGCGATCTGCTTCGCCACCGCCGTCGGCGCCTTCGGCACGGCCTTTACGCTGGCCGCCAAGATCAACGTGCTGCCCATGGTCATCTACACAGAATTCACGCTGTCGGCGAATATCGCCATGGCGGCGGCCTTGAGCTTCGTACTCGGCGCGGTGACCTGGATCGTGCTGGCGCTGGCGCGCACCGCCGCCGGCGGCACCGTCGCGGCAGCGGGTTAAGATCATGCGCACCAAATGGCTCTTTAATCTCCAGCTCGCATTCACGCTCCTGGTTTGCGCCTTCCTGATCGTGCCGGTGATCCTGTCGATCATGGCCGGCCTGACCGTGAACTATCTGGTCGGCATCGAAAGCGGACTGACGCTCCGTTGGGTGATGGAAGTCTGGAACGGCTATCGCAACACCATCTTTCTCTCCATCGGCATCTCGCTCGCCTGCCTGGTCGTCACGCTGCTGATCGGGATTCCCACGGCTTATGTGCTGGCGCGGCGCCAGAGCGCACTGGCCCGCGCCATCGAGGAACTGCTGGTGATGCCGGTGGCCGTGCCGGGGCTGGCGACCGCGCTGGCGCTGATCGTCACCTATGGCAGCCTGTCGGGCTTCCGCACCAGCTGGGCTTTCATTCTGGTCGGCCATGTGCTGTTCACCCTGCCCTTCATGGTGCGCAGCGTGCTGGCCGTGCTGATGGCCATCGACCTGAATACGCTGGAAGAAGGCGCGGCCTCGCTCGGCGCGAGCTGGTGGCGGCGCTTCCGCGACATCGTGCTGCCGAACTGCCGCGCCGGCATTCTCGCCGGGTCGCTGATGGTGGTGACGCTCTCCATGGGCGAATTCAACATGACCTGGCTGCTGCACACGCCCTTCACCAAGACGCTGCCGGTCGGTCTGGCCGATGCTTATGCGTCTTTACGTCTGGAGATCGGCAGCGCCTATACGCTGGTCTTCTTCCTGATGATCATGCCGCTGCTGCTGGCCCTGCAGGCCTTTGCCCAGCCGCGTCTTAAAAAGTTTGTTGCCGAGGACGATATCCATGAGTGACATCAACCCCATGTCGATCGCGCTGAAGACCTGCGCCAAGACCTTCGCCGACGGCACCAAGGCGCTGGAGCCGCTCGACCTGTCGATCAATGCCGGCGAGACCGTGGTGTTCCTCGGGCCGTCGGGCTGCGGCAAGACCACCACCTTGCGCATCATCGCCGGCCTGGAAGAACCTGACGCTGGCGGACAGGTATTGTTCGACGGTCAGGACGTGACGCAGACCCCCATCGAACAGCGCAACGTCGGCATGGTGTTCCAGTCCTACGCGCTGTTCCCCAACATGAGCGTGGCCGAGAATATCGGCTATGGCCTGAAGATCCGCAAAATGCCCAGCAGCCAGATCCGCACCCGGGTCGGCGAGATGCTGGGCATGATGCAGATCGAGAAACTGGCCAACCGCCGCATCGACCAGCTGTCGGGCGGCCAGCGCCAGCGCGTGGCGCTCGCGCGCGCCATCGCCGTGCGTCCGCGCGCGCTGCTGCTCGATGAGCCTCTCACGGCGCTGGATGCCAAGCTGCGCGACACGCTGCGCCTTGAGATCGACACGCTGCTGCGCTCGCTGCAGATCACCGCGATCTATGTGACGCATGACCAGGCCGAGGCGATGGCGCTGGGCGACCGCATCGTCGTGATGGAGCATGGCCGTGTCGCGCAGATCGGCGCGCCGCGCGACATCTACCAGAAACCCGCCACGCGCTTCGTGGCCGACTTCATCGGGACGATGAACCGCCTGAACGGCGCGGTGCGCAACGGCGTGTTCACCTGTCGCGCCGGCGACCTGCCCTGGCCGGAAGCGCCGGCGGATGCCAGCGAAATCCTGTTCCGCCCGGAAGATATCCGCGTGACGGAGTCCGGCGAAGCCAGCCGCCTGCAGGGCACGATTGCCTCGGCCTTCTTCCTCGGCGACCGCACGCGGCTGTTTGTGGAAGTGGGCGAGAAGCTGCCGCTGGTGGTGGAAAGCACGGCGCGCCGCGACTTTTCCCGTGGCGAACAGATCGGACTGGCCATCGACCCGCGCGGTATATTGATTCTGTAGACCACAGCCCGTCACCCCGGGCCCAATCTTGATCAGAAGAATGGCCGGGGTCCCATTTGTTTTTGATGCGGACGGGAAATGGGATTCCCGCTTTCGCGGGAATGACGAGTCAGAGAGAAGAGAGCCCCCCATGCTGATCGCCCAGATCACCGACACCCATATCAAACTGCCGGGCAAGCTGGCCTATCGCAAGGTCGACACCGCCGCGATGCTGGAAGTCTGCGTGCAGCATCTGCAGAGCCTGAAGCAGCAGCCCGACCTGATCCTGCTGACCGGCGACCTGGTCGACCTCGGCCGGCCCGAGGAATACGATCATCTCAAGTCGATCCTCGCGCCGCTCAAGCAGCGCATCCTCGCCATCCCGGGCAACCATGATGAGCGCGACGCCATGCGCGATGCCTTCGCCACTGGCGGCTATCTGCCGGAACAGCGCGGCAGCTTCCTGCAGTTTGCGATCAACGACGACTATCCGCTGCGCCTGATCGGCCTGGACACGCTGATCCCCGGCCAGGGCGGCGGCGAGCTTTGCGCCGAACGTTTAGGCTGGCTGGACGACACGCTGCAGCAGCGGCCCGACCAGCCGACGCTGGTGATGATGCACCACCCGCCTTTCGTCACCGGCATCGGCCATATGGACAAGATCGGCCTGAAAGGCGCGACCGAATTCGAGCGCATCGTGGCGCAGCATGCACAGATCCGGCTGATCCTCTGCGGCCATCTGCACCGCGTGATCCGCGCCGATGTCGGCGGCCGGACCGCGCTGACCTGCCCGAGCCCGGCGCATCAGGTGGCGCTGGATATCGACCCGGACGCGCCGAGCCGCTTCACCATGGAACCGCCGGGCTACATGCTGCACTGGTGGAACGAGGGCAAGCTGATCACCCACACGGTGGCGATCGGCGAGCATGACGGCCCGCATCCCTTCCATGGGCCGGATGGCAAGCTGATCGATTGACGGATACGGCGTCGTCATCCCGGGCGAAGACCCGGGATCCCATTTTTTTTGCGGCCATCTCAAAACAAATGGGACCCCGGCTCAAGGCCGGGGTGACGCGAGAACGTCAGCCGCTCTTCCCGTCCTTCCAGAACGGTCGCAGCGCCGCATAGCTGTCCCAGGCTTCGCCGAGCTGCGCGAGCTGCAGCTGCTGACGGCCGGAGAACCAGGCGGCGATGGCTGCGGCGGCCGGATCCTGATCCGGTGGCGGCAGCAGGTCGCGCACCAGCCGCGCGCCCACATCGGCATCGTTGAGCATGCCGAGGCAATCCTGCAGATGCGCCAGCGCGGCAATGAAGCGCCGCGGGCCTTTCTTCTGGCCCTTGCGATGGCGGAATAACGGCCGGAAAAATTCCGAGGCATAGCGCAGCTTCTTGGCGCGGATGCGCAGCTCATGCAGCTCGGGCACATCGAGTTCGGCATGTCGATTGCCAAGCGCCTTCACCTTCTTACGCCGCTTGCGCAGGATTTCGGTGGCGAACTCCGCCGCCGGGGCTGCGGCCAGCGCGGCATCGGAGAGTACGGCGGCATCGCCGGATTCCACCGCGGCAAAGAAACGGTTCAGCCCGAGCCGCAGTGCGGCCAGCCGGGGCGCATTGAGCGCCGCATCGAGCGCTTCCTGTGCCGAAACACGACGGTCTTCCAGAATGGTGGCGAGATGAGCCAGGCGTTTCGGGGCGTCGGCCAGGCTGCGCAGCGGCGCCAGCGTTTCGGTGAGGAAGACATCGAGATCGCGCTTGCGTCCGAGCGGCGCACCGAGCCAGCGCAGATCATCCAGCAACGGATCGAGTGCGCCTTCATCCAGCATCGGTGAAAAGACGCCGAGGGCCGAGCGCAGGCGGCGGAGTGCCACGCGCATCTGATGCACGCCTTCCGCGTCGCGGTCGCGCAGCACCGGCAGCAGGTTGGCATCGAACTGCGCCAGGCAGTGCCGACCGATTGTGGCCAGCACAATGGCGGCGCTCGCCTCTGCCGGCGGATCGAAATCGAGGCCGGTGGCGCGCAGCGGCGGCGGCTCGATCAGATCGAGCGCGGCGGCGGCCTGAACCAGCGGGGCAGCACCCGTCCAGCGCAGCGGCAGATCGCGCACCAGATCGGCCGCCATCGCATCGACAGCAGTACCCGCCTCGGCCGGCGCCTGCAGGGTCAGCGCTTCGTAAGCCGCACTGCCTTTGCCGCGCACCGCCTTGAGCTGCACCTTGTAGCCCTGCAGCATGATCGTGTGATCATCCTGGCGAAGCGTGTAGATGTGGCCGCTCTGCGTGCCTTCGGCCAGCGTTTCCAGATCGCCAACGTCTTCCAGCGCCGGTGCCGGTCCGAGCGGCAGGCCGCTGACCGGCAGGGTGACGATGCGCTGGCCTTCCGTGTCATCGATGGCGAGACAGAGCCAGCCACTGGCGGCGAAACGGCGATCGGCCGTGTCGAGCAGGCTCAGGCTGGATTTGAGCAGACGGCCGCGCCGGGCATTCAGCAGGTCATGCTTGCGCAATGCCGACAACCCGCCCGGGGCAAGGCCGAAACGCAGCAGCGCGGGCGGTTCGTTCATGGCGGCGGACTCTAACGGAGCCCCGGGAAAATAGTCAAACAACACAGCCGTTTACGATTGTTACAGTTCTGCGAAACACGCCCTGTCCGATTTTTGCCCGGCCGCCCTATTTCCGCCGCTTTCGCCGGCTCTAATAGCCTCATTGCAGGCTGCTTTGCTGCAGTCTGAACAGGGCCGTCCGGCATCCCCTGCCATTCCCCCCGGCACCGTCCGGGCGGCCCTTTCTCTTTTTCTTTCCCTGATTTTCGCGCCGCAGATGTCGCTCTCGTGACAGGCATCCTCGCGCCTGCGATGGCACCTAAAGCGGCGTTCCGCCGTTGTTAGGGGAGAGATTTTTCCGCCAGCTGCGACGAGTTTTCATCATGACGACGACCAGAAAATCCGCCACCAGGCCGACTGCCGGCCGCGCCAAAGCCGGCACCGATGCCGCCGCCCGAACTGGCGCCAATCTGGCCGGCGCCGCCAAGCCGAAACTGCTGCTGCGCAACGCCACGCCACAGGACATCCCCGGCATTCATGCGCTGACCTCGAAAGTCTATGCCGGGCTGGGCGCCGACGGCACCTATACGGTGGCGCAGCTGCGCGGCCATCAGCATCATTTCCCGCAAGGCCAGTTCGTGGCGATCTACGAAGGCGCCATCGTCGGCTACTGCGCCACCTTCCGCATTGGCGAAAAGCTGGCGCTCAAGCCGCATGACTGGGAGGGCATCACCGGCCGCGGCTATGCGGCCCGGCATGACAGCCAGGGCGACTGGCTCTATGGCATGGAGATCTGCGTCGATCCGGAATATCGCGGCCTGCGCCTGGGCCAGCGGCTGTATAACGCGCGCAAGCAGCTCTGCGAGCGGCTGCATCTGAAAGGCATCGTCTTCGGCGGCCGCATGCCGGGCCTGAGCCGACGCTGGTCGCAGCTACGCTCGGCAGAGAAATATCTGGAGAAGGTCCGCAGCGGATCGTTGCGCGACCCGGTGATCAATTTCCAGCTGCGCAATGCCTTCGAGCCGATCGGTGTGCTGCGCGGCTATCTTGATACCGACCATGAATCGCGCGGCCATGCCACGCATATGGTCTGGCGCAATCCGGCCTATGGCGTGAATGGCGGCCTGGAGGTTTCAGCGCCGCTGCCGCGCGCCCGCACCGCCCGCGTCGCCGCCGTGCAGTATCAGCAGCGGCCCGTGCATTCCTTCGAGGAATTCGCCAAGCAGGTGGAGTATTTCGTCGACGTGGTGGCCGACTACAAGGCCGACTTCGCGCTGTTCCCGGAACTCTTCACCCTGCAGCTGCTCTCCATCGAGAACCGCAATGTGCCCGCCGCCGAGGCCATCGCGGCACTGACGCGCTACACCGACCGGATCAAGACGCTGCTGAGCGAGCTGGCAGTCAGCTACAACATCAACATCATCGGCGGCTCGCATCCCACACGCGATCCGAATGACGGCCATGTCTACAACATCAGCTATGTCTGTCTGCGCAACGGCGCGGTGCATGAACAGCGCAAGATCCATCCCACGCCGAACGAGCGCTACTGGTGGAACATCACCGGCGGCAACAGTTCGAATGTGATCGAGACCGATTTCGGGCCGATTGGCGTGATGATCTGTTACGACGCCGAATTCCCCGAGCTGGCGCGGCATCTGGTCGACCAGGGCGCGCAGATTCTGTTCGTGCCCTTCTGTACCGACGAACGCCAGAGCTATCAGCGCGTGCGCTTCTGTGCCGCCGCGCGTGCCATCGAAAACCAGTGCTATGTCGTGATGGCCGGCAATGTGGGGAATCTTCCCAGCGTGGACAATATGGATATCCAGTATGCCCAGAGCTGCGTGCTGACACCCTGCGACTTTGCTTTCGCGCGCGACGGCATTGCCGCCGACACCACGCCAAATGTGGAAATGGTCGCCATCGCCGATGTCCAGCTCGACAGCCTGGCGGCGGCGCGCCAGCACGGCACGGTGCAGAACCTGAAGGATCGCCGCTTCGATCTCTACAACGTGACCTGGAAGGACAGCGTGCCGTCGATGCGTGACTCGCATCGGCGTGACGCCCAGCTGCGCGACGCAGCGGACTGAGATTTTACGATGCCTCGCCCAGCATACGCTTGATGGCCTGGGCCAGTTCGGCCTTGCGCACCGGCTTGGCGAGGATTTCGGACACGCCGAAATAGCGCGTATGCCGGATATCCTCGTTGCCCGCCGAGCCTGACATGAACAGCACCGGCAGGCCGGGTTTCTGCGCCTGCACCTGATCGGCCAGTTCGATCCCGTTCATGCCGCCCGGCATCTGGATATCGGTCAGCAGCAGATCGATCGGCAGGCCGCGGCGCAATTCCTGCAGCGCATCCAGCGCCGTCGCCGCCGGCAGCACCGCAAAGCCCAGACTGCCGAGCAGCGCGGTCATGGTGGCGCGGACATCCGGATTGTCGTCGACGCACAGCACCAGCCGGCGGTTCGGATCATGCTCCGGCCGGCGCGCCGACAGACGGTCGCCCTCTAGCGCCGGCAGGAAGAGGCGGAATTCAGTGCCGGTACCCGGTACGCTGTCGACTTCGACAAAGCCGCCGGACTGCACGGTGAAGCCATAGACCATGCTCAGGCCCAAACCGCTGCCCTTGCCGACCTCCTTGGTGGTGAAGAAGGGCTCAAAGACGCGGGCGGCGATATCCGGCGGCATGCCGCTGCCGGTGTCGCGCAGGCCGATCATCACATAGGTGCCGACCGGAGCAACACGTGTGGGCATCATGCGCGGCTCGGCCAGATGCGTCACCGCCGTGCGGATCGTCAGCGTGCCGCTGCCGCCCATCGCATCGCGGGCATTCAGCGCGATGTTGAGGATGGCATTCTCCAGCTGGTTCGGATCGGCCTCCACCATATAGACATCGAGTTCCAGCGCGGGCGTGATCGTCACGCCGGCGCCCAGTGTCCGCCGCAGCATGTCGAGCATGCCGCTGATCAGGTCGTTGACGTCGAAGCGCACCGGTTTGAGCTGCTGCTGGCGCCCGAAAGCCAGCAGGCGGCGCGTCAGTTCGGCGCCGCGCTCGGCGTTGCGCAGCGCCTGTTCGATCAGCCGGCTGCCATCGTCGGCTTTGACCTGGTCGCTCAGCAGTTCAAGGTTGCCGACGATCACCGCCAGCAGATTGTTGAAATCATGCGCGATGCCGCCGGTGAGCTGGCCGAGCGCTTCCATCTTCTGCGCCTGGCGCAGCTGGTCGCGCAGTTCGTCGGCCTGGCGCCGCTCGGTCATATCGCGCGTGATGTTGACGAAACCGTGCAACTCGCCATCGCTGGCGCGCAGCGCGCTGATCATCACGCTGGCCCAGAATTTCGAGCCGTCCTTGCGCACACGCCATTCCTCGTTGACGTAGCGGCCCTTCTCGGTGGCGATACGCAAAGCTTCGGCCGGCTGATGCACCTGTCGCGCATCGGTGGCATAGAACTGATCGCGCGACTGGCCGATAATTTCCTCGGGCATATAGCCGGTCAGGTTCTGCGCGCCGGTATTCCAGGTCAGGACCCGGCCCTCGGCATCCATCAGGAAGATCGCGTAATCGGTGATGGCATCGACCAGCAGGCGAAAGCGCGCCTCGCTCTCGCGCCGGCGCTGCTGGCTGCGGCGGGTCTGGGTCAGGTCGTGAATGACACCGACAAACATCGGTTCGCCGTCTTCGTCGAAACGGCCGACCGCCAGGGCAAAGGGAAAGACGGAGCCATCCTTGCGTCGGCCCATCACTTCGCGCCCGATGCCGATGATCCGTTCCTCTCCGGTGGTGAGATGATGCCGCAGATAGCCGTCATGCGCGGAGCGGTCCGGCTCGGGCATCAGCATCGAGACGTTCCGGCCCAGAACTTCCTCGGGTCCATAGCCGAACAGCTTCTCGCAGGCCGGGTTGAACAGTTTCACCGTGCCGCGCGCGTCGATCAGGATCATGCCGTCGATCGCGGTTTCCACCATCTTGCGCAGGCGTTCCTCGCTGCGGCGGTATTTGCTGAGATCGTGGATCACGCCGACGAACATCACGCGGCCATCCCGGCTGTATTCGCCGACCGCCAGTTCGAAGGGGAAGACCGTGCCATCCTTGCGGCGGCCCATCACCTCGCGCCCGACGCCAATGATGCGTTTCTCGCCGGTCGAGCGATAACGGCCGATATAACCGTCATGCGCCGAACGGTCGGGTTCGGGCATCAGCATCGAAACATTGCGGCCCAGAACTTCATCGCGGCTGTAGCCGAACAGACGTTCGCAGGCCGCGTTATAGAGGGCGACGCGGCCGTCCGCCTCGATCAGGATCAGCCCGTCGATGGCGGTGTCGACCACGGCCTGCAGCAGATCGTCGTTCATGCTCTGTTGCCTGGTGGAGCGGAAAACTGAACAAACTGCAATTTGAAATATATGCTGCAATCCCAATATTCGCCGCTAGAATGGGACCCCAAGGGCGGATTTTCAATGAAGAAGTTTCGCCTCGCTGCAAGTTCAGCCTGGCGAAGAATTCATGGCCCATCTCCTCGTGATCGATGACAACCCGGAATTCAGGGAGATCCTGCGCAGGCATCTCGAGGCGAATGGTCATAGCGTCACGCTCGCCACCAACGGCGAGCAGGGACTGGAGCTTCTGGGTCAGGGAAATTTCGATATCGTGCTGACTGACATCCTGATGCCGCAACGCGACGGCGTGGAGGTCTTGCGCGAGGCCAAGCGGCGCTGGCCCGACTTGCCGGTGATTGCCATTTCAGGGGGCGGCTGGATCGGCGCCAACGAACTGCTCGGCATGGCCGAGCGGCTCGGCGCCGACAAGGTGCTGCAGAAGCCGGTGCGGCGCGAAGACCTGATCCAGGCCGTGGACGAGGCGCTCAGCGCCAACCTCAAGAAGCAGGCTTAGACAGGTACCATCGCATAGCGCTGCAGCACCACGAGCAGCAGCCAGGTCGAGGTCACGCCCAGTACGATCCAGGTCAGCCCGATGCCGAGCGCGCGGCCGAATGACAGCCGCGGCGTGGTCAGATAGCCCCAGGCATGCAGCAGCCGGCCGATGAACAGCGCGGCGCCCAGCAGATGCAGCGCCCAGGCCGGCTGGCGCGACATTTCCAGCATGAACAACAGCAGCAGCGTGAGTGGCACATATTCGACGAAATTGGCCTGCACCCGCATGGCCCGCGCCAAATCGGCATGGCCGCCATCGCCGGTCGGCACGCCATGCTTGCGCCGCAGCCGCACCACGACGAGGCCAAGCACCAGAAGCAGCAGGCCCAGAAGTGCGGCATAGAGCGGGGTGACGGCAAAGGGCGGCAGCATGAAAAATCCTCCGGGGCATCCCGTTTATGGCGAAGTCTCGAACACTTTCTCAGCCGTTCTTATCGTGATCGTGGTCCTGAAGCCACAGCCGGGCAGATTCAGGCGAGCCGCATGATCGGATCGCCGGCTGGCGACGTAAGATATCCAAATAAAAACCTTTTCCCGCCCGCCAAGTTCCGTTCCACTGGTTCCATGTCCGTCTCCCATAAATCCCGCAACCGGCTCGCCGTCTTTTGCATTGTCCTGATCATGCTGCTGCCGCTGGCCGCACTGCTGCTGCCGGCTGCCAGCGCGCAAAGTGGGCAGGGAGGGCAGCGTCTGATCGTGCTGCTACCGGCCGGCGCCGGTGACCTGGCGCAGGCCGCGACGATCCTCGACGCGGCTGCGGCGCGCCCGCTCGGTCAGGGCGCATGGCCCCATCTCTGGCTCGTCGCTGCCGCCGCACCCGATGCACCTGCCCTGCTGTATCATGCCGGCGCGCATCTGGTGCTGGCCGGCGACGGCCTGCTGGCCAGCTGCCTGTCTTTCCGTTCACTTCCTCCCGCCTGAGAGGCGCGACGTCATGACCGCATCCCTGTTCCAGCTCAGCTCGCTCGACGACCTGCGCCGCCGCGCCAGCAGCGTCTTCGTGATCTGGCTCTGGCTGCACCTGCCGCTGATCCTCGCGGTGGCCTGGCTCAATGACACCAACCTGATCGCCAGCGGCGTCGGCGCGCTGCTGATCGCCGCCATCGCCACCTGGTTCTGCCGCACCGACGCCGCCGGCACCGCGACGCGCCAGGTGGTGGCGGCTGCCTTTGTCGGCATGGCCTCGCTGCTGGTCTTCGCCTCCGCCGGGCCGTGGCAGATTGACCTGCATATGTATTACTTCGCCATCTTCGCGGTGCTGGCGGCCTATTGCGACTGGCGCGCCATTCTCACGGCCGCGACGCTGACCGCCGTGCATCACCTGGTGCTGAATTTCGCGCTGCCCTACGCGATCTTCCCCGATGGCAGCGATTTCGGCCGCGTGGTGGTGCATGCCGTGATCGTGGTGGCGGAATGCGGCGTGCTGATCTGGCTCTGCCTGGTGCTGGAGAATCTGTTCGCCCGCTCGGCCGCCAGCCTGGCGCAGATGCAGGCTGCGATGACCGAACGCGAGAAGCTGGAAGCCGAGGCCGCCACGCAGCGCGAGCGCTTTGCCGCCGAACGCGCTGCCCAGGAAGCCCGTTTCGAACAGGCCATCGGCCAGGTCGTGGCCGCCGCCGCCGATGGCGATCTGGCCCAGCGCGTCGATGCCGCCGGCCTGGATGGTGTGATGGGTCGCGTCGGCCAGTCGGTGAATACCCTGCTGGCGCGCAGCGAAACCGTGTTCGGCGCCGTGCAGAGCGTGACCGCCGCGATGGCAACCGGCGACCTGCGCCGTCGCATCGACGCGGATTTCCATGGCCGCTTCGGCGCGCTGGCCAGCGACATCAACGCGATGGGCGACAAGCTGCGTGATTTCGCCGGCCGGCTGTCGGACAGCGCCGCGGCGGTGCGCAATGCCTCGGCCGAGATCTCCACCGGCAGCCAGGATCTGGCCAGCCGCACGGAAAGCCAGGCCGCCAGCGTCGAGCAGACCGCCGCCTCGATGCATGAGATCACCACCACGGTGAAGCAGAATGCCGACAACGCCCAGGCCGCCAACCAGCTGGCCATCGCCGCCCGCGACACCGCCGAAAAGGGCGGCAGCGTGGTGAGCGATGCCGTCACTGCCGTGACGCAGATCGAGGACAGTGCCCGCAAGATCAGCGACATCGTCGGGCTGATCGACGAGATCGCTTTCCAGACCAACCTGCTGGCGCTCAATGCCAGCGTCGAGGCCGCCCGTGCCGGCGAGGCCGGCAAGGGCTTTGCCGTCGTCGCACAGGAAGTGCGCGCCCTGGCGCAGCGCTCGGCCAATGCGTCGAAGGACATCAAGGCGCTGATCAACGAGTCGAATGCGCAGGTGAAGACGGGTGCCGCGCTGGTGAACCAGACCGGCGCTTCGCTGACCGACATCGTCACCGCGATCAAGAAGGTCAGCGACATCGTCGCCGAGATCGCCGCCGCCTCGCGCGAGCAGGCCACCGGGCTGGAGCAGGTCAATACCGCTGTCGGCAGCATGGACGAGATGACCCAGCGCAACGGCGCGCTGGTCGAGGAAACCACCGCGTCGGCGCAGGCGCTGGAAGGTCAGGCGCGGCAGCTGGCCGATCTGGTCGGCTTCTTCCGCACGACCTGACCTCTCCGGCTAGAGATCATACCGCCCGGCGCGTTCGGGCTGATACGCCACCTTGTGCAGCGTGATGCGCCGCACCGCGCCCGACGCGGTGCTCCAGCTGATCGACTGGCCTTCGCGCAACCCGATCAGCGCAGCGCCCACCGGTGTCGTCACCGAGATCTTTGCCAGATCGAGATCGGCCTCACCCGGATAGACCAGCGTGAGCCAGTGCGCGCGCCTGGCATGCTCATAGCCGAAGGTGACGTGGCTGTTCATCGTCACCGTATCGGGCGGCACATCGGCGGGCGCGACAATATCGGCGCGCGCGACCTCGGCCTCCAGCATCTCGGCGATATCGGGCTGGCGGCTGCGCGCGGTTTCAGCCAACCCCGACAGCCGGTCGGCATCGGCACTGGTGAGAATGATGGCGGGACGCGGATTTAGAAAGCTCATGACGTGACTCCGTGCGCGCAGGCGAAATCGCCGCGCGTTGAAGAAGAGGAAAATTTTTCGTGGAGGAATGCCCCGGCGGGCGAGGCGCGAAAAACGCGCAGGCGGCCGGGGCCTAGCGGCCTGCGTGCAGGCGGCTGGCGCGGCAGAAAAGAGCGAGAGTGCGGGCGCGCGCGATCATGATGCCATCAATATGGGCTGCATTGCTGCGGCTTTCAACTACTCAACAAGACCCTCACCCCGACCCTCTCCCGCCAGCGGGAGAGGGAGGACTGCACCATCT
>JAGXRD010000091.1 GCA_018336035.1 Alphaproteobacteria bacterium
CCAACCCTCTCCCACTTCATGGGAGAGGGAGGACTGCGCCGGCTTTACCCTCTCCCGCTTGCGGGAGAGGGAGGGACCCGCGAAGCGGGAGGGTGAGGGTGTTTACGCCGCCGCCGGCTCGGGGATCGCGGCGCCGCCCCACATCTTTTCCAGATTGTAGAAGTTGCGCACGTCTGGGCGGAAGATATGCACCACGACGTCGCCGGTATCGATCAGCACCCAGTCACCGACCGCCTTGCCTTCGGCGCGCACCTTCTTGCCGGTTTCCTTGGTAATCCGGTCGACCAGATGTTCGGCGATGGCGGCAACCTGGCGCGACGAGCGGCCCGACGCGATCACCATGAAATCCGCAATCGAGGATTTGCCGGCCAGGTCGATCGACACGATCTCCTCTGCCTTGTCGTCATCCAGCGATTTCAGGATCAGCTGATGCAGCTTGATGACTGCGGCCGGGATGGCGGGTTTGGATTTGACGGGTTTGGATTTTTCAGCGGTCTTTTTCGCCGTCTTAGGTTTTGCGGCGCTCTTCTTTGCCACCTGGGCGGCGGCCTTGGTCACATTTGTTGTGACCGTCTTTGCTTTACCCGCGGCCGGCTTTTTGGCGGCTGCGGTGGTCTTGGACTTCGTGGCGGCCTTGGGCTTGCTGCCGGCGGCTGCCGATGCGCGCTTGCGCGTCGTGGTGTTTGCGATGGCCGATCCTCCTCTGCAAACTCCGGGATTTTACCGATCCGGCAACCTTGCCGAATCGGGGCGAGTTTAACCCGACTCAGGCGTATCGACAATGAAAGTCCGGTGACGCGCCAAAGGTTCCGGCGGAGGATTGCTTCCTACAGGAACCACAGCCAGGTGATCAGGGCGAAGGGCAGCAGCAGCAGCGGGAAGCTCCACAGCATGTAGCCGAAGAAGCTCGGCATGCGGATGCCGCTCTGCTCGGCGATGGCCTTCACCATGAAATTCGGCGCGTTGCCGATATAGGTCAGCGCGCCCATATAGACCGCGCCCATCGAGATGGCGAGCAGGGTTGAGGCCATCGCACCCATCAGGGTCGGGGCGTCGCCGCCGGCCATGTGGAAGAACACCAGATAGGTCGGCGCATTGTCCAGGAAGGCGGACAGCATGCCGGTCAGCCAGAAATACATTTCGTCGCGCGGGCTGCCGTCCGGGTTGGTGGCCAGCGCGATCAGGTCATGCAGCGCGCCGTTTTCGCCGGCGCGCAGGATGGCGATCACCGGCACGATGGTCAGGAAGATGCCGGCAAACAGCTTGGCGACTTCCAGGATCGGCTCCCAGGTGAAGCCGTTGCCCTGTCGCGTGTCCTTGGCGGTCAGCAGCAGCGACAGGCCGGCCAGGCCGAGCAGGATGACATCGCGCGCCAGGTTCTGCGGCTTAAGCTCCACGCCGAAGATGTCGAAGCTCCAGCCCGGATTCCAGGTGCCCGACAGCAGCACCGCACCCACCACGCCGGCCAGCAGCATGATGTTGATGCCGCCTTCCAGGCCGATGGTGGTGTCGGGCGTTGGATCGCGGGTCACGCCTTCCTTGATATAGAGGTGGCGGTCCACGAGGTAGAAGACGCCGAGCAGGATCGCGCTCAGCAGCAGGGTCGGCAGGAACAGCGCTTCCATGGTCCAGAAGAAGCGCACGCCATTGAGGAAACCGAGGAAGAGCGGCGGGTCGCCCAGCGGCGTCAGCGCGCCGCCCACATTGGCGACCAGGAAAATGAAGAAGACGATCACATGCACATTGTGCTTGCGGTTGTCGTTGGCGCGGATCAGCGGCCGGATCAGCAGCATGGCCGCGCCCGTCGTGCCCATCCAGCTTGCCAGCACCGTGCCTGCCGCGAGCAAAGCGGTGTTCAGGCTGGGCGAACCATGCAGGTTGCCGGTGATGCGCACGCCGCCGGCGATGGTGAACAGCGACAGCAGCAGGATGGTGAAGGGCAGGTATTCATGCAGCGCCACTTCCAGCACGATATGCGCGGCGCCGCCGGCGCCGCCCTGCAGCAGCGCGAAGGGGAGCAGGAAGGCCAGCGCCCAGAAGCCGGCGATCTTGCCGTAATGATGATGCCAGACCGATGGCGCGATCAGCGGGAACAGGGCGATGGAAAGGAGGATGCCGGCAAACGGCAGGCCCCAGAGCAGGGTCAGTTGCGCGCCGTCGATGGCGGCGGCCTGCGCCGGTGCGGCGAGGCCGAAAGCGAAAACGGCGGCGAGGCCGATGCGAAGGACGGGCGCGCGCATCGGCCACCTCTTCATTGTTAAAAATATTTATGCTGTGTTTATACTGGTTAACGCCACTTCCGGCAACCCTTCCCCTCAGCGGCGGCGGCCTCACCACATAAAGAACAGCAGGGTCACCAGCACGAAACACGGTATCAGAATGCCGAAGCTCCAGACCATGTAACCGAAGAAGCTGGGCATCTTGACGTTCATCTCTTCGGCAATCGCCTTCACCATGAAATTCGGTGCGTTGCCGATATAGGAGTTGGCGCCCATGAACACCGCGCCGGCCGACACCGCCAGCAGCGTGGAGGCCAGCGGCCCCATCAGGGTCTGTGCATCGCCGCTCGCCATGTTGAAGAACACCAGGTAGGTCGGCGCATTGTCGAGGAAACTCGACAGAATACCGGTCAGCCAGAAATACATCGCGTTGTTCGGCGAGCCATCGGCATTGGAGGCCAGGCTGACCAGTCCGCCCAGCGCGCCATCCGTGCCGGCGCGCAGGATGGCAATGGCCGGGATGATGGTGACGAAAATGCCGGCGAACAGCTTGGCGACTTCCACGATCGGCCCCCAGGTGAAGCCGTTATCCGTGCGTGTCTGCTGCGTCGTCAGCCTGAGCGAGGCGAGGGCGATGGCCACCAGAAGCACATCGCGCACCAGATTCTGCAGCTCGACGCCGACGCCGAAGACGCTCAGTTCCACGCCCGGTTTCCAGGTGCCCGACATCAGCACGGCCAGGATCACGCCGCCGAGCAGGATCAGGTTGACGCCGCCTTCCATGCCGATGGCGCTGTCCGGCGTCGGGTCGGGCGCCACGATGCTTTCCTTTTTGTAGTAGTAGCTGTCGACGGCATAGAACACGCCGAGCAGCACCACGGTGACCAGGAAGGTCGGCATGAACAGCGCCTTGGTGGTCCAGAAGAAATCGACGCCCTTCAGGAAGCCGAGGAACAGCGGCGGGTCGCCCAGCGGCGTCAGCGCGCCGCCGATATTCGACACCAGGAAGATGAAGAAGATCACCACATGCACATTGTGCTTGCGGTCGTCGTTGGCGCGGATCAGCGGCCGGATCAGCAGCATGGAGGCGCCGGTGGTGCCCATCCAGCTGGCCAGCACGGTGCCGACCAGCAGCAAAGCGGTATTCAGGCTCGGGCTGCCATGCAGGTTGCCGGTGATGCGTACGCCGCCGGCGACGGTGAACAGCGCGAAGAGCAGGATGATGAAGGGGATGTATTCGTGCAGCGCCACTTCCAGCAGCACATGCGCCGTGGGCATGGCGCCGATCTGCAGTGCAAACGGCACCACGATACACAGGCCCCAGAAGGCGGCCACCTTACCGTAATGGTGATGCCAGAAGCCCGGGGTGAACAGCGGCATCAGCGCGATGGACAGCAGGATGCCGGCAAAGGGCAGCACCCAGAGGATGTTCAGCATCTTGCCGTCGATGGCGGTGGCGGCCTGCGCCGGCCAGGAGAATGTCAGGGCGGCCAGCAGGCCAAGAGCAACGGCAGGCGCGATAAGGCGCAGCGCAGGCGACAGCATCATGTTCCCCCGAACGACAAAGCAGGCGCGTAACTTAGCGGCGCAGGCGACCCGTGATCAACCCGTTCCGGTCGGCTTGCCCGATGGACTGACGAATTCAGAAACCGGATCATCATAACCGGCCGGATCCTGGTGGATCAGCACGCCGGCGCCGGGGAACATCCGGCGCAACTCGGCCTCGATCTCGTCGGTGATGCGATGTGCCTCACGCAAACTGATCTCCGGGTCGAGTTCGAGGTGGAACTGGATGAACACCTGCAGGCCGGCACGGCGCGTGCGCAGGTCGTGCAGGGCGCGGGTCTGTGGATGCTGGCGCACCACGGTCAGGATGCGCTCGCGGTCGGCTTCAGCCATCTCGCGATCCATCAGGTTGTCGAGCGCACCGCGCACGATGTCGATGGCGCTTTTCACAATGATGGCGGCGACGATGAGTGCCGCGACGGCATCGACCCAGAGATAGTCGGGCTGGCTGGCCAGCAGCAGCGCCACGATGACGGTGAGATTGGTGGCCAGGTCGCCGACGTAATGCAGCCGGTCGGCAGCGATGGCGAGCGAGCCTGTCTGCCGCACGATGTGGCGCTGGTACAGGATCAGGCCGCCGGTCAGCAGGATCGACAGCACCATCACGGCGATGCCGGCTGGGCTGCTACCGATCGGCTGCGGCGTGACCAGATGCTCGATGCCGGTGATGAACAGATACAGCGCCGAACCGGCCACCAGGGCGCCCTGGCCCAGGCCGGCGAGCGCCTCGGCCTTGCCATGGCCGAAGCGGTGTTCGTCATCGGCCGGCGTCAGCGCGTGGCGCACCGCGAACAGATTGATGGCGGAAGCCACACCATCCAGCAGGCTGTCGACCAGCGATGCCAGCAGGGCAACGGATTCGGTCTGTAGCCAGGCCGCCAGCTTTGCCGCCACCAGCAGCAGCACCACCAGCACAGAGGCATAGGTGGCGCGGCGCATCAGCCGCGCTTTTTGGTTGGCGGCTGTTGCGCTCTTGCTCACGGATACAGGAATTCCGTCGTCCAGGGCGCGGCGGCATCCTTGCGCCGGTAGACCAGCCGTTCATGCAGGCGGAAGGGCTTGTCGCTCCAGAACTCGATATAGCTCGGCGCGATGCGGAAGCCCGACCAGTATGCCGGCCGCGGTACCTCGCCAATGGCATGCTTGGCCGCATACTTCGCCACGGCGGCTTCGAGCGCAAAGCGGCCTTCCAGCGGACGCGACTGCTGCGAGGCCCAGGCGCCGATGCGGCTGTCGCGTGGTCGCGAGGCGAAATAGGCATCCGCCTCGGCTTCGCTCACCACGCTGACCTGCCCGCGGAAGCGAACCTGGCGGCGCAGGCTCTTCCAGTGCAGCACGGCAGCAGCCTGCTGGTTGGCCAGCAGCTCGGTGCCCTTCTGGCTTTCGAAGTTGGTGTAGAAGACGAAGCCGCGCTGGTCGAATTCCTTGAGCAGCACCATGCGCACATTCGGCAGGCCGTCGCTGTCGCTGGTGGCCAGCGCCATGGCGTTGGGATCGTTGGGCTCGCTGGCTTCGGCTTCCTTCAGCCAGGCGGCAAACTGGGCAAGCGGATCGGCGGCGGTCATCGCGGTTTCCGGTACTTTCTGGATGGCATCAGTGATTTGGCACAAGGCCGTCACATGATGTTACATCCTGCCGCCAAGTTACCCAACCCCTGCCGCAATCCCGCCGCAATCCGCCCGCAGATTTTTCCCGTGCCCGACAGGGGCATGTATCTGGGATTCACACGCACCATGAACGTCCTCACTCCCCGCCCTCCGTATCACCCGCGTCCGGCCCGCGCCTTTGCGCGGCGCGCCGTTTCCGTGGTGGCCGCGCTCGGCATCGTCGGCATGCTCGCGGCCTGCGCCAATGACAGCGGCCCGAAGCAGAATGTTGGCACCGTGCTGGGCGGCGTTGGTGGCGCCGTGGCTGGCGCGCAGTTCGGCAAGGGCTCCGGCCAGTTGGTCGGCGTCGCCGCCGGTACGCTGATCGGCGCGCTGCTGGGCTCGGAAGTCGGCAAGTCGCTCGACAAGGCTGACCGCACCTATATGGACCGTGCCAACCAGCGCGCGCTGGAAACCTCGCCTTCGGGCACGCAGGTGTCGTGGCGCAATCCTGACAGCGGTAATGCCGGCACCATCGTGCCGCAGCCGGCCTATCAGGCGGCCAGCGGCGAATACTGCCGTGAATTCCAGCAGACCATCCAGGTCGGTGGCGAGAGCAAGCAGGGTTACGGCACCGCCTGCCGTCAGCCGGACGGCAGCTGGAAGATCATGCACTGATTTTGAATACCCCTCTCCCCCCAGAGAGGGTTGAGTATCCGAGTATTCCCTTCCCCCCAGACTCAACGGCGTGTTCTTCGAACACGCCGTCTTTTTTTGTGATCTGTTAACCTTCCCGGCCTGACACTGCTCGGGCCGGTCCGCAGAAGCGGGGCGGCTGACATAGAGCGAGAGAGGAGGCCAGAATGGTCGCCGGAATTGCTGCGGGCGCGCCTTACGAGAGGCAGGTCCGCGACGCGTTGGAGTTGCTGCGCCAGCCGCGCAAGAGAACAGACGCCGAGCGCAAGCTTGATGAAGTCCTGCAAAATCTGAAAACCAGGAAAAGCGAAGCTGCGCAGGAGGCCGCGCGCCGCAAGCTGGAACAGATCAAGACGAAGCTGAATGCGCTGAAGCTTGCCGCCGGCTCGGCCGCGGCCACGGGCGATGCCAGACTGGCGCGCAAGGTGGCGAAGGAAATCCGCGATGCCGCGCGCGAACTCGGCAAGGCGCTGAGCGAGGCGGGCGGCGGTAGCGGTATCGCGATGGTCGCAGCGGGCAATGCGACCAAAGCCGGACAGGCTGCGGCGCCGACGGATCTGGAACAGAAAACCGCCAGCGCCCAGTCATCCGGCGACCTCGCCAGCCTGAAATCGGAAGCTGCCGGCCTGCTGAAGGAGCTGAAGAAGATCACGCGCAAGCTGCACGAGACGGCCTTGCATCCCGGCATCGCGAAGAAAGATCGCGCCGAGATGGAACGGATGCTGGCCGAAGCTGAGCGTGCATTTGGCGGGGTGCAGGCAGCAGCGCTGCCGTCGGCGGGTGGCGTGGTCGACCTGTCGGCCTGACGGGCGTTACGTCGTGCCGGCCAGCGGCAAATGAAGATGCAGGGCAGTGCTGCTGCCCTGCCGTTCGCTGTGCAGCGTACCGCCCTGACGACGCACCAGTTCCTTCATCAGCGCCCAATGCAATCCCCGGTCGCCGGCATGGTAGGCGCGATGCACCTCGAAGCCATGCAGCAGCGCGGTATCGGCAGCGATATCGGGCAGCGGCGCATCGCTTGTCAGGCTGAAGCGCAGCATGGTGTCTTCGGGTGTGGCGCTCAGACTCAGCCGGTTGCCCGCAGGCGAAAGCCGGATGGCTTCGGACAACAGGGTGGCCAGAATCTGTCGCAGGCGCGGTGCATCGCCCTGAATCTTGCCGCCCTGACCTGCAATCTCCAGCCGGCAATCTGCCTTCATCAACTCCAGCTTCATCTGCGCCGCAGCATCGGCGATCAGTTCGGTCACGGCGATGGTCTCGGATTTCAGTTCCATCTCGCCGGTTTCGATCTGTGCGATATCCAGCAGGGCATCGATCAGTGCCAGCAGGTCGCGGCTGCTGCTCAGGATCAGCCCGGCATATTCCTGGGTCGTTCCAGTCGTATTGGTCTGCGGCAGGGTGAGTAATTCGGCGAAGCCGATCACGGCATTCAGCGGCGTGCGCAGTTCATGGCTCAGGTTGCCGAGGAAATTGGTCTTGGCCTGGCTGGCTCGTTCGGCCACAGCCTTGGCGGCAATCAGCGCATTCTCGTAATTGCGCTGCTGTGTCACATCGCGCAGCGTGCCGGCAACCCGGACGACTTTTCCGGTCTCGTCGCGCACGGCTTCCGTGACGGCGAACAGGATGCGGCTGGTGCCATCGCGCGACGTCAGCCGGAATTCCGCCGTGGTCTGCAGGCCGCTATGGGCGGCCTCGTCAAAGCTCTGCTGGACCCGGGCGCGGTCTTCAGCATCGACCAGGGCAAGGAAGCTGCCGGTGCTGGGACTGATGCTGCCGGGCGTCAGGCCCATCAGGCGATAAAGCTGGTCCGACCAGAAGAGTTGCCGGTTCAGCGGATCCCAGTCCCAGCTGCCGATATTGCCGATGCGCTGGGCATTCTGCAGCGAGTCGAGCGTGCGGCGGTAATTGTCTTCAGCCACGTCCCGCGCGGCCTCGGCCATGGCGCGGGCCTGCTCCACTTCGCCGATCAGTTCGGCATTGCGCAGGCGCAATGCGGCCGATCTCAGTTCCCGCTGCTGCGCATTGTGGCTCCAGATCGATGTGAAGGTCACGAAGACCGCGCCGCAGAAGGCAATCGTCAGCGCGCCGGTAGTTCCCTCCATCAGGCAGCGCAGCAGTGGCGGCGTCAGGGTCGCAGCCATGAAAGTGTAGTAGGATGGCAGATGTACGCTGCGGGTCAGGACGCTGAGCGTAATCAGTCCGCAGAGCGCGAAGCCGAGTGTGAGCTGCGATTCGAAATTGTCCGGCGCAAACGCGAACCAGCCGAGCAGGCCCCAGCCGATGCCGGTGACGGCGGAAGCCTGGGCGAAGCGGCTGGTCCAGAAGCCGGCGGCCGCAAACGGATCCGGGCGGCTGGCGAAGCGGCGGCGCAGATGGTCGAACCACAGGGTGCCGGCCAGATTGAAGGCAAAAGACAGGGCCATCTGCCAGACCTGCAGATGATCCCAGAAAGCGGCAAACAGCCCGGCCATGAACAGGAAGGCGATGTAGCGCGTCGGACGGCTGGCGCGATACAGCCTTTCGGCAATCACGGCGTCGATCAGCGGCCGGTCGGTGAGTTCCGGAGTGGCGTCGGTTTCATCGATCAGCTGTTTCAGCCGGGCGGCAGAGATCCCCTTGAGCCTGTCCATGCATCCCTGGTTTGCCGGCAAAAAGACCAGAGCAACTTAAACATCCCCCGGTAAAATACCACGGCTAGTTTCATCAGCCGCCCGTTGCGGCGGATGTTACAGCGGGAGGTAGTGATCGGGGCGACTTCCTAGCGGCCGAGGACCAGCGCGGCATTGACGCCGCCAAAGCCGAAGGCATTCGACATCGCATAAGAGATGGCCTTCTCCCTGGCAGCATGCGGCACCAGGTCGATGCCGTCGCAGGCCGGATCGATCTGGTCGAGATTGCGCGTCGGCGGCAGCAGGCCGCTGCGCACCGCCAGCAGGCTGTAGATCGCCTCCACCGCACCGGCGGCGCCCAGCAGATGGCCGATGGCGGATTTGGTCGATGACATCGAAAGCCGCGCGATGCCGTTGCCGAACAGGCTTTTCACCGCCGAGATTTCGGCCGCGTCGCCCACCGGCGTGGCGGTGGCATGGGCATTGATATAGCCGATCTGCGCGGGCTCCAGCCCGGCCTGGGTCAGCGCGATCTGCATGGCGCGTCGTGCGCCGTTGCCGTCATCCGGTGGCGCGGTGATGTGATGCGCATCCGCCGTGGTGCCGTAGCCCAGCACGCGGCCGAGAATCTCGGCGCCGCGCGCCTGTGCATGATCTTCCGATTCCAGCACCAGCAGGCCGGCGCCTTCGCCCATCACGAAGCCGTCTCGTGCCGCATCGAAGGGCCGCGAGGCTTTTTCCGGCTCATCGTTATGCGCAGAGGCCAGCGCGCGCGCCGCGCCGAAGCCGGCCAGGCTGACGCGGTCGATACAGGCTTCGGTGCCGCCGGCCAGCATGATGTCGGCTTCGCCGCTGCGGATCAGGCGCGCGGCATCGCCGATCGCCTGCGCGCCGGCGGCGCAGGCCGTGACCGGGCAGCCGAGCGGGCCCTGCAGACCGTGGCGGATCGAGACATGACCGGCGGCCAGATTGCCGAGGAAGGAGGGGATCACGAAGGGCGATAATTTACGCGGTCCGGCGCGTTCCACCGTGCGGGTGGCTTCGGCAATGGCCGGAAAGCCGCCGATGCCAGTGGCGATGATGCAGCCGGCGCGCGCTTTTGCATCAGATGCAGCATCGGCCAGCGTGAGCCCGGCCTGTTTCAGCGCTTCCGTCGCGGCCACCAGGGCGAACTGGATGAAACGGTCCATCTTGCGGCGGTCCTTCGCCGGTGCGGCCGCCTCCGGATCGAAACCATGCGGGTCGTCCTTTATGTCCGGCACGATGCCGGCCACTTTGGCGGCGAGGTCCGAGACATCGAAACTGCTGATGCGGCGCAGGCCAGAGAGGCCTGCCGTCAGGCGCTGCCAGTTGGTTTCGACGCCGACGCCAAGTGGCGTGACGAGGCCCAGTCCGGTGATGACGACATTGCGCATGGTGCTTCCCTGGTTGCCGATAATATATGTATATACATATATTGTAGCTACAGATAAGGTTACATGAGGTGGTTTGCAAGGGTCGCCTGTTTGCAAATTCCGGGAAGCTGTTTATCTAGAGGGATGGCCCGCAAGCCCGATCCTGTGTTGGAGTCTGCCGCTTTCCGCCAGTTGATGGAGGAAGGCTGCACCGTGCTGCGCCTGCATGCCGCCACGCGGCTCAGCATGCAGGCCTATAACGGCTTCATGGCCGAGGTCGATCTTACCATGCCGCAATTCGCCACCCTGGCCTCGCTCTATCAGGAAGAGGCGGGCCTCTCGGTGACCGAACTGGCGCAGCTGATCGGCGTCGACTCCACCACGCTGACCCGCAATCTGCGCCTGCTGGAACGGCGGGCACTGGTGTTGCAGGATATAGCCGCCGATGACCGCCGCCGCCGCGTGGTGCGCCTCACCCCCGAGGGGCGCAAGCTTTTCGTCCGCGCAGTTCCTCTGTGGCACAAGGCGCAGGCAGCACTGAAAAAACGTCTCGGCGTCACACAGATCGAGGCCTTGGATAAACAGCTGACGCAGGTGGTCGAGAAACTGCGCGGCCGATAAAAAACGCCAGTAAATAGGGAGGACACATGCTGACAGAAGTCTTTTCGCTTGCCGTCGATGTGGGTGTGCCGCAGAGCATCGGCAAGGATGCCGCTGGCGAGCGTCGCTGCGTGCCGATCACCGGCGGATCGGTCAGCGGAAAAATCAGCGGCGTGGTGCTGGCCGGTGGCGCGGACTGGCAGACATTGCGCCCGGATGGACTGGCAGACCTCGATGCGCGCTACATGCTCAAACTAAGTAGCGGCGCGCAGGTCGAGGTCTGGAGCCGCGGGCTGCGCATCGGCCCGGCCGACGTGATGGCGAAACTGGCGCGCGGCGAGCGCGTCGATCCGTCCAGCTATTACATGCGCACCGCGATGCGTTTCGAGACGGCGGCACCCGATCTGCAATGGCTGGTGCAGCGCCTGCATGTCGGCATCGGCGAGCGCACACCCGACCAGGTGCGGCTCAAGGTCTATAGTGTAGATTAATCGGCGGGAAGTGGTGTGGTGGTATTGCGCCGAGGGTCAACTCGGATTGTTCAAGCGGAATGCCCCGACAGAGATGATCGATATTTCACAGTGCGGTTTTATCCACGATATGGTTTCGTCAGTCCCTTTGCGGAAATGGGAATAGATTTTTTCCTTATTTTTACAGGTTTAAGAATCTCTGATTCCAATTCCTGGGCACTTACGTTTACGAGCCGGCCTTTCTTTACGACGACGATTCCAGTGCCGGATTTTATGCCGATCTCGCGAGCGTCTTGTGCTGCTTTAGTGATCGCTTTACGCGATCGCTTGAAGTATTCCAACTTGTTGGTGACTGTCGTCCGCGAGTGCATTCTAACCTTCCTCGATCAACAACGGCGCCGCGCCGCTATTATCATACAGGCTCCAACCGGAGACCAATGGTTTATATAGGGCATCAAAATTCTTAATTCCGGCGGAAAATCGGCGTTCGATGACATCAGGCGGAATATTATGACCGCCTTGGGCTACGCGCAGCCTGACGCGTTCCTTCGCTGCCTCGGCATTGGGCAGACAGAGAAAAGTAAGAAAAACTTCATAGCCTGCCGCACGCCAGGTTTTGATGCCTTTCGCATAACCTCGTCCAGACAGAGTTGTCTCAAAGGCGAAGCTGTCACCCCTCTCGACATGCTCACCGATTCTAGTGAGCATTCGTCGCCCGGCTTCCAAGGCTACATCCTGAACCGCTGTGGGATTCAGGCCGCGGGCGATTTCGTCTGCATTCAGAAAAATCGGATTCTCCATCACTTCAGGCAGAAAGCGCATTGCATAGGTTGTCTTGCCGGCTCCGTTGGGGCCAGCAATAATGAATATTGCCTTCGGCAGATCTAATGGCAGATCGTCAGATTCTGACATTGCGCCCAGTTAATCGGCCGGTTCGGCGCGCAGCAGGCCGTGGATCCAGGTCACGCTGCCATCCGGGCCGCGCTCGCTTTCGCCGATCGACTGCAGCCACACGGCGGGCGAGGCGTCGCCGGCCAGACGGAAGCTGACGGAATCGCGCGCCGCACCGCTGCGCAGGCGCTGGTAATGGCTGCGCAGGATTTCGCGGTCGTCGGGGTGTACGCGGTCGAGCCAGGCCGCCGGTGCAGGCGGGCAGGATTGCGGCGCCAGACCCAGCAGGCGATAGAACTGATCGCTCCACATGACATTGCCATCCGGCCCCTGCCAGTGCCAGGCGCCGGTCTCGCTCAGCCGCTGCAGGCTGTTGAAATCCGCCGCCAAGCTCTGATGCGCGCGCGACAGTTCTACACGGCTGGTTTCGGCAGCGACGCGGGCGCGATCCATCTCGCCGATCAGTTCGGCATTGCGCAGGCGCAAGGCTGCCGACAGGCGTTCGCGCCGGTTGTTGACCTGGGCGCAGAAGCATTGCGCGGCCAGCAGGATGGTGCCGAAGAAGGCCATGCCCACCGTGCTGGCTTCGCCGAACAGGAAACCGCGCGCAAAGAACGGCACCGAGATGCCGATGATGAAGGCGTAGAAGGACGGCAGATGCACGGCGCGGGTATTCAGGCTGCTGGTGGTGAGGCCGGCCCAGGCGACGCAGAGCAGCGCCTGCAGCGCGAAATCGCCCGGCGGATAGCTGAACCAGCCGAGCAGGCCCCAGGCGAGGCCGGTGCCGCCGCAACCGATGGCGAAGGGCGTGCCCCAGTCCTTGCCGGGCTGCAGGTCGCCACTCTGGGTATAGGCATCGCGCAGGCGGTCGAGATGCAGCGTGGCGGCGCAGTAGAGCAGGACAATCAGGCCGATCTGCCACCAGTTCAGATAATCCTGGTAGATGACGAAAGCGCCGAACAGCATCGGGATCGGCACATAGCGCGTGGCGAAGCTGGTCTGGTACAGCCGCTCGATCAGCATGGCATCGATCTGCGAGTCGTTGCGCTCGAGCAGCGACTCATCATCCTCGGCCAGCCGCTGCAGGAATGCGGCCGATGCTGTCTGTCGATTTTCCGACACCCAAAATCCCCTTGGACGCCGCCCTTCGATCGCCCTGTCGAAGTCTGTGGGCGAATCACCCCGGCGGCGTATGACGCAGGGTAACACCGGCCTGACGAATCAGGCCAGTTTTTCCACTGTCAGATGCGGTTGAAGAACGGCGGAAAAATGCCGCTTTTCAGCGTCAGATCGTTTCGGCGCGCAGTTTCTGGCGCAGGATGTCGATCGGCTTGAGCTGCCCCTCGACCTCGAAATACCAGAAGGTCCAGCCGTTGCAGGCTGTCGCGCCCATCACATGGGCGCCCATCTTGTGGATCGAGCCGCTGGCATCGCGGGTGGTCAGGCTGCCATCGGCACGCACCTTGGCGGAATGCCGGCGCGACTGGTCGAACAGCACGGTGCCGGGCTGCAGCAGGCCGCGTTCCACCACCCAGCCGAACGGAATGCGCGGCTCTTCCTTCTTCGAGCGCATGGTCTCGACATCGTCATGGGCGGCCGGCTGGACGGTAGAGATGCGGCGTTCTGCCGCTTTTGCGTAGCGTGTTTCACGCTCGATTCCGATGAAGCGGCGGCCCAGCCGCTTGGCCACGGCACCGGTGGTGCCGGAGCCGAAGAAAGGATCCAGGATCACATCGCCCGGCTTGGTCGAGGCGACCAGCACGCGATGCAGCAGGGCTTCGGGCTTCTGCGTCGGATGCGCCTTGGCGCCGTCGTCGCCGCGCAGGCGCTCACCGCCCGAGCAGATCGGGATCAGCCAGTCGGAACGCATCTGCAGATCGTCGTTCAGCACCTTCATGGCGTCGTAGTTGAAGGTATAGCCGCGCGCATTCTGGTCCTTGCTGCACCAGATCAGCGTCTCATGCGCGTTGGTGAAGCGCTTGCCGCGGAAATTCGGCATCGGGTTGGTCTTGCGCCAGACCACGTCATTCAGCATCCAGAAGCCAAGGTCCTGCAGCTGCGCGCCGAGGCGGAAAATATTGTGGTAGCTGCCGATCACCCAGATCGTGCCGTTCGGCTTCAGCAGGCGCTGCGCCGCCTTCAGCCAGGCTTTCGAGAAGGCGTCGTAATCCGAGAAGCTGTCGAACTTGTCCCAGTCGTCATCGACCGCGTCGACCATGCTGTCATTCGGACGGCGCAACTCGCCGCTGAGCTGCAGGTTATACGGCGGGTCGGCAAAGATGCAGTCGATCGACTCCGCCGGCAGGGCATTCATCTGCGCGATGCATTCGCCGATCAGGATCTTGTCCAGCGGCAGGTCGGGATGCGGCAGGCTCTGCGCCAGTTCGGCGCGGGCCGGCTTGGCCAGCAGAGGCTTCGCCCGCGTGGCGGTGGCGCTGCGCTTGGTGTCGGGGCTGGTGCCGACAAGCCGGAGATGGCCCTTGCGCAGTCCGGCCTTGTTACGCGACTTGCTGGTCGGATCGATAAACGTCGGCGCCATGTGCGGATCATCCCCCAAAAACGATCCGCAAGTCATTAGAATCTATAGATGATTAATTGGTTAACACTAAATCTAGAGTCAGCTGACTCTTCACAGGCGCAAAACCTAGTCGGTGGTGTTTGGAGATTCCGGCAAGGCGCAGCCCTTCCTGGTGTTCGGGCGTGCCGTAACCCTTGTTGTTCGCCCAGCCATAGTGCGGATAACGGGCGTGCAGTTTGGCCATCGCCCGGTCGCGCACCACCTTGGCCACGATGGAGGCCGCCGAGATCGAAATACTCAGCGCGTCGCCATCCACCACCGGGGTGCAGGGGCAGCTCAGCTGCTTGGGCGCGTGATTGCCATCGATCAGCGCATGGGCTGGCTGCACGCGCAGCGCCGTCACGGCGCGGCACATCGCCAGCATGGTGGCATGAAAGATGTTGAGACGGCCGATTTCAGCCACAGAGGCTGCGCCGATGCCGATATGGGCATGGCCGGCCTGCGCATAGTCGAACAGGCGCGCAAACAGCAGTTCGCGCTGCTCGGGCGTCAGTTTCTTGGAATCGTCCAGGCCGCGGGGGCGCTTGCGGCGGTCGAGGATTACGGCGGCGGCGACCACCGGGCCAGCCAGTGGGCCGCGCCCGGCCTCGTCCACGCCGCAGATCAGCGCACCATTTGGACCTGCCAGTTTCAGTTCGAGTGCGAAATCAGGCACCGAACCATCCCCCTCAATGCCAAGCTTCTGCCATGAATCGCCGGTAACACTGGCGGTATTATATACTGGCCCGCCTTGCCTGCATCCGGCACGGTATGGAAAAGTCGTTCGCATACCCAGCGAGGAAATGGCGGATGTCTGCCCAAATGAAGACGGTCGATCCAGACGGCGAAATCCTGACCCGCCGCGAGGGCGCGATTTTCCTGATCGGCCTCAACCGGCCGGCCAAGCTGAACGGCTTCACGCCGAAAATGCTGAAGGAACTTGCCGCCGCCTATACCGCTTTTGAACGCGATGCCGAGGCGCGCGTCGCCGTGCTCTATGCCGAGGGTCCGCATTTCACCGCCGGGCTGGATCTCCCCAAGGTCGCGCCGCTGATGGGACAGAGAAACCTGCTGCGCGAACCCGACCAGATCGATCCCTGCAACAACCTGCCGCCCTTCCGCACCAAGCCGGTGGTGGCGGCCGTGCAGGGGATTACGTTTACCATCGGTATCGAACTGATGCTGGCCGCCGATGTGGTGATCGCCGCCAGCGACTGCCGCTTCAGCCAGCTGGAAGTGAAGCGCGGCATCATGGCCACCGGCGGTGCCACCATCCGCATGGTCGAGCGCGCCGGCTGGGGCAATGCGATGCGCTACCTGCTCACCGGCGATGAATTCGATGTCGCTACCGCGTTGCGTCTCGGCTTCGTGCAGGAAGTGACGGCGCCGGGCGACCAACTGAACGAAGCCATGAAGATGGCGGCGCGGATTGCTGAGCAGGCGCCGCTGGCGGTCTCGGCCACCCTGCGCAACGCGCGGCAGGCGGTGGAAAATGGCCCGGCGGCTGCGGTGGCGGAATTCGAACCCACCCAGGCGGTGCTGATGGGCAGTGAGGATGTCAAAGAGGGTGTCGCCAGCTTCGTCGAGAAGCGCGCCGCAAAATTTAAAGGACGCTGAAGATGCGCCGTATTGCTTTCGCTTTCGCCTTTGCAGGTTCGCTGGCCGTGTCGGTGCCTGCGACCGCACAGATTTTCATGTCGCCGGAAGACGCCAAGAAGGTCGGCAGGGAAGAACATCCGAAAATCCTGAAAGAATTCGGCGGCGTCTATGACGATCCCGAAATCGGCGGTTACGTGGCCGGTATTGCCGGGCGTATCGCAGGGCAATCCGGCCAGCCGGCCAGCAATTTCACCTTCACGGTGCTGAATTCGCCGATCGTCAATGCGTTTGCGTTGCCCGGCGGCTATGTCTACATCACGCGCGGCACGCTGGCGCTGGCCAACAGCGAGGCCGAAGCGGCCGGCGTGCTGGGCCATGAAATCGGGCATGTGATCGCGCAGCATTCGGAAAAGCGCTACGACAAGTCGATCATGACCAATCTCGGCGTCGCTGGAGCATCGATCCTCGGTTCGATTTTCGGCGGCTCCGGCGTCGGCGAGCTGATCGGCCAGGTCGGCCAGGTCGGCGGCGGGGCCTATCTGGCCAGCTTCAGCCGCGAGAACGAATTCGAGGCCGATACCATCGGCGTCAAGCTGCTGGCCCGCGTCGGCTATGCGCCTGAGGCGCAGGCGGCTTTCCTGCAGTCGATGAGCAATTATGGCGACCTCGCAGGCAAGATGGCCGGCCGCAGTGGCAGTGGCGGCGGTGTCGCTGATCTTTTCGCCACTCATCCCGGCGGGCCTGAGCGCGTGCGCGAGGCGATGGCCGCGGCGAAGGAATATCCCAGCTCGCCGGTCTATAACCGCGACGAATATCTCAAACGTATCGACGGCATGATCTATGGCGACGATCCGAAGGAAGGCGTGGTGCGCGGCAACACCTTCACGCATCCCGATCTTCGTTTGAGCTTCTCGGTGCCGGATGGCTGGCGCATTTCCAATACCAGCGATGCGGTTCTGGCCACGGGTCCGGGTGGCCGGCTGCAATTCGACATCGAGGGCGACAGGAAGAAAATCCAGGCCTCGCGCAACGCGCTGGATTATCTGACCCGTATCTGGCTGCCGAACCTGCGCCTGAACAATGCCGAGGCGATCCAGGTCAACGGCATGCCGGCGGCGACGGCGTCCGGCCGCGTGCAGATGAAAAGCGGCAATGCCGATGTGCGTTTCGTTGCGGTCGGTTTCCCCACCGATGCGATCCTGCGCTTCGTGGTCATCGCGCCGCCGGGCGGGTTGTCGAAGATCGAGCAACCGGTGATCCGTGCGGTCAACACGCTGAAGCACCTGTCGGACGCCGAGGCGAAGGCCGTGAAGCCGGTGCGGCTGAAGGTGGTGACGGTCGGCAGCGGCGATACGGTGGAGAAATATGCCGCCGCCGCGCCGCTGGGGCCTTATGCGGCAGAACAGCTGCGGCTGCTGAATGCGCTGAAAGAGGGCGAACAGCCCAAAGCCGGCGAGAAGTTCAAGACGGTGGAGTAAGACCTCAGCCCTGCGCCGCGAATTCGCGCTGCAGATCCGGGATATCGCTCAGGCGTTTGCGCAAACGGCTGAGCGCCTGGGCTTCGAGTTGGCGCACGCGTTCCTTGGAAATGCCCATATGCAGGCCGATCCGCTCCAGCGTGATCGCCTGATCGCCGCTGAAAAAGCGTGCCTGCAGCACGCGGCGCTCGCGTTCGGGCAGGTCGGCCAGCGCGCGACCGAGCCAGCGGCGTTTCAGCCCGCCATCGCGCTGCTGCATCAGAATGGCTTCCGGGTCCGGGCGGTCATCGACCAGCAGGTCCTGCCACTCGCTGTCGGCGTCTTCGCTGAGACGCACATTCAGCGAGCGGTCGCCAGCATTCAGACGGCCTTCCATATGCATCACATCGGCATCGGTGACCTTCAGCTGCCGCGCCAGTTCGCTGCGGCCCTCCGGCGTCAGCCGCTCGCTGCCCCCGTTGCCGGCCTTGCCTTCGATCCGCGCGCGCAGGCGGCGCAGGTTGAAGAACAGCGACTTGTGCGCCGCCGTCGTGCCGGTGCGCACGATCGACCAGTTGCGCAGCACGTAATCCTGGATCGCAGCGCGGATCCACCAGGTGGCATAGGTGGCGAAGCGTACCTCGCGTGCCGGCTCGAAGCGGGCTGCCGCCTGCATCAGGCCGAGATTCCCTTCCTGGATCAGGTCACTCACCGGCAGACCATAATGGCGGAAGCGGACGGCCGTGGAGATCACCAGCCGCAGATGCGGTGACACCAGCTGATGCAGCGCGGTCTGGTCCTGCGTCTCGCGCCAGCGACGGGCGAGCTGCGCCTCGTCTTCGGGAGACAGCAGCGGCAGGCGCATGGCCTGCCGCACGAAAGCGCGGTCGGCATCGCGCGCCGGGGTAGTGACAGGAGCAGGCGCAGTCGGCAGTAGCATCATGGCAGCCTCGCAGGTCTGCCATTTCTACGCGGGGCGATCGATGCCGGATCACTGGATGTCGGCGGTTTCCGGCTGGGCCTTTCTGCTTTTCCAGGCGGGTGGACGCCAGGGGCCCGCGATGTTGCAGGCCAGGAAGCGGCTGACCTGCCCGTCCGGTCCGGCCAGCGGCAGGG
>JAGXRD010000092.1 GCA_018336035.1 Alphaproteobacteria bacterium
CCCATCCACGCCTTTTCTCGGACGCAGCAGTAAGACGTGGATGCCCGGGACAAGCCCGGGCATGACAATGTTGGGGGGGAGTGGCGGTGTCCCCGCCTAGCGCGCGTCAAACCCGCTCTTGAAATCGCCGACCTGGCCGCGATGGCGCAGCAGCTGGTCGGCCAGCACCAGCGCCAGCATGGCTTCGCCGACCGGCACGGCGCGGATGCCGACGCAAGGATCGTGGCGACCCTTGGTCATGATCTCGGTCTCGCTGCCGAAGCGATCAATCGTGGCGCGCGGATTCAAGATCGACGAGGTCGGCTTCACGGCGAAGCGCACCACGATCTCCTGGCCGGTGGAGATGCCGCCCAGGATGCCGCCAGCCTGGTTTGAGGTAAATTCGGGTGTGCCGTTGCTCAGGCGCATCTCGTCGGCATTCTGTTCGCCGCTGAGCCGCGCCGCGGCAAAGCCGGCACCGATCTCCACGCCCTTCACGGCATTGATGCTCATCATGGCGGCGGCCAGTTCAGCATCCAGCTTGCCGTAGATCGGCTCACCGAGTCCGGCCGGAATGCCGCTGGCGCGCAGTTCCACCACGGCGCCGACGCTGGAGCCCGCCTTGCGGATGCCATCCAGATAATCTTCCCATTCCAGTGCCATCTTCGGATCGGGACACCAGAAGGGATTCTGCGTCACGCTGTCCCAGTTCCAGGCGCTGCCGTCGATGGTCTTCTCGCCGATCTGCACCAGCGCGCCGCGCAGCTGCACCTGCGGACCGATCAGCGTCTTCAGCACCTGACGCGCAACCGCGCCGGCGGCCACACGCGAAGCAGTTTCACGCGCCGAGCTGCGCCCGCCGCCGCGATAGTCGCGGATGCCGTATTTGCTCCAGTAGGTGTAGTCGGCATGGCCGGGACGGAACTTGTCCTTGATGTCGCCGTAGTCCTTCGAGCGCTGGTCGACATTCTCGATCATCAGCATGATCGGCGTGCCGGTGGTCAGGCCTTCAAAGGTGCCGGACAGAATCTTGACCGAATCCGGCTCCTGGCGCTGTGTCACGAACCGCGACGTGCCGGGTTTGCGCTTGTCCATCCAGTCCTGGATATCGGCTTCGGTCAGCGGCACGCGCGGTGGCGCACCGTCGATCACGCAGCCCAGCGCCGGACCGTGGCTTTCGCCCCAGGTGGTGACGCGGAACAGCCGCCCGAAGCTATTATCCGACATAAGACCTGCTTACTCGCCCTTCTTGAGCGAGAGCAGCAGCTCGGCCACCTGCGGGGCCTGGTCGACCGCGACCATGCCGACGCTGTGATAGCCACTGTCGACGTGATGTGTCTCGCCGGTGACGCCGGCACCCAGATCGCTGAGCAGATAGAGGCCGGCGCCGCCGACCTGCTCGATGGTGACATTGCGGCGCAGCGGTGCGTTCAGCTCATTCCAGCGCAGGATGGCGCGGAAGTCGCCGATGCCGCTGGCGGCTAGCGTCTTGATCGGGCCGGCCGAGATGGCGTTGACGCGGATATTCTTGCGGCCGAGATCGGCAGCGAGATAGCGCACGCTGGCTTCCAGCGCTGCCTTGGCCACGCCCATCACGTTGTAATGCGGCATCACGCGCTCGGCGCCGTAATAGGTGAGCGTGACGGCCGAGCCGCCATCGGTCATCAGCTTTTCGGCGCGCTGCATCACGGCCGTGAAGCTGTAGCAGCTCACATTCATGGTCAGCGCGAAATTGTCGAAGCTGGTGTCGATATAGCGACCCTTCAGCTCGTTCTTGTCGGAAAAGCCGATGGCATGCACCAGGAAGTCGAGCTTGCCCCAGCTCTTGCCCAGCGTATCGAACACGGAATCGATCGAGGCGGCATTGGTGACGTCACATTCCAGCACATGCTCGGCGCCGATGGTGGCGGCCAGCGGGCGCACGCGCTTTTCCAGCGCCTCGCCCTGGTAGGTGAAGGCCAGTTCCGCGCCATGGTTATGCAGCGCGGTGGCGATGCCCCAGGCCAGCGAACGGTCGTTGGCGACGCCCATGATCAGGCCACGCTTGCCGTGCATGAGCGGTTGCGGTTGCGACATGTAATCCCTCTGAAGGCTGGTGCGTCGAGACGGCCGGTGCTGCCCTTGCTGGCGCTCCTGGCCCGAAACACTGGGCTTGTAACAGGCGGGCAGAGTAACCGAAAGCCCGGTTCAGGCCAAGCCGGCTAAGCCATTACAGTAAAAAAGAAAATTCTCTTCATCGCGCGCTTGGTCGGGTCGGGGTGGTGTTGCCGCGGGGCGTGCCACCGGTGTCCGGGGCGTATTTTATCGCACCGCTTTGTCCGCAGCGGCTGGTGCTCTGCCTCTCCCGGCCGGGCAGGACGATCTGCCCGAAAGACGGGAAAACCGGTATCTCCCCGCGATGGCTGAAGCCTGGGGCAACGGTATACGGGAAATCCTCACCTCAAGGTCGTCAGGGGACGGATTTTGCCACGCTCCCCGTGCATTACTGAAAGATAACCCCCGGTAATTACTTGGTTATTAATGCCAAGCTGCGTTTTAACACTATCTACAACTGTGGAAAGAATAGGCGCAGGTGTGAAAGTGCAGACAGAGACAGTTCAAACCCCACATCCATTCCCGTCGGCGGTCAGCGACAGCCAGGCCATTCTGAACAGCATCATCGAACATTCGCCGATCGGCATGGTGCTGGCGTCGCCCGACGGTCGCTGCCTGCGTGCCAACCGGGCCATGTGCGACATGCTGGGCTATACAGCTGAAGAACTGCTCGGCCTGCGCGCGTTCGACCTGACGCATCCCGACGACATCGCCGCCTCCGAGCAGGTCTATCGCCTGCTGCATGGCAACGGCGCCGACTATCATTATGCCGAAAAGCGCTATCGCAGGAAAAACGGCGATTACGTCTGGGCCTATGTGGCCTGGTCGATGGTGCGGGATGGTGCTGGCCGGCCGGTCAGCATCGTCGTGCAGGCCACCGACATCACCGCACGCAAACGGCATGAGATGCAGCTGGAGGATCTGGCGAATTATCTCGGCCTTGCCATCGAAGCCAGCCGGATCGGCACCTGGTCGTATGATTTCGACACCGGAGACTTCAAGGCCGATGCACGGGTCTGGGAACTTTGGGGTCGCGATATCAATAGCGGCGATAATTCCGCCGGCGCCTGGATCGCGCGCATTCATCCCGAGGATCGCGACACGGTGATGACACGCTACAAGGCTGCACTGGCCGGTAGCGGGCGGTTCGAGACTGAACACCGCGTGCTGCTGCCCGATGGCCGCATCCGCCATCTGCAGGTGCAGTCCGAGGTGCAAACCCACGAGGATGGCCGGCCGCGCAAGCTGATCGGCACCAATCTCGACCAGACGGATCGCGTCGAGATCGCGCGCTACCTGCAGCGGGCCAAGGACGAAGCCGAAGCAGCCAATCGCGCCAAAAGCATGTTCCTCGCCAATATGAGCCACGAGCTGCGCACGCCGCTGAATGCCATCATCGGTTTCTCGGATGCCATGAAATCCGGCATCGTCAATGTCGCCAACGAGGATCTGGTGCGGTCCTACTGTTCCGATATCCATGCCAGCGGCCAGCACCTGCTCGGCATCATCAATGATCTGCTGGATCTGTCGCGCATCGAGTCCGGAAAGTTCAGCCTGAAGGAAACCCTGCTGGATCCGCGCGATGTGATCGATGACGCTGTCATGGTGATGCGCAGCCAGATTGCAGAGGCGGGGCTGGCGGTGAAGCTCGATCTCGGCGACCCCGTGCCGCAGTTGCGTGGCGATGAACGCGCGATGCGGCAGATTCTGCTTAACCTGCTGTCCAATGCCGTCAAATTCACCCCTGCAGGAGGCCAGATCACCTGCGGGCTTCGCAGCGATCCTCAGGTCGGGCTGCGACTGTGGGTGGCGGATACCGGCATCGGCATTGCCGCCGCCGACCTGCCGCGACTGATGAGGCCCTTCGCGCAGATCGACAATGTCTACACGCGGCAGTCCCAGGGCGCCGGCCTCGGCCTCGCTATCGTGCGTGCGCTGATGGAGATGCATGGTGGGGCTGTCAGCATCGACAGCATACAGGGCAAGGGCACCAGTGTGCGGCTGACGCTGCCCCCGGAGCGGCTGGCGGGTGCAGGCGCGGATCACATGCCGGGCGCTCGTCAGACCGGCTGACTGCGCCAGGATGGCCTGATTATCGAATAATAATTTCTTGACGCAGGTCAACCCGACTTATCGTGGCGCGCGATATGGATGCGGTCACCGGAATCCGATCGTCAAGTCCGCTCTCTGGAGAATTAGCTTATGTCCGTTCTTTCTGTCGCCGTGTCCCCGGCAACAGTCAATGCACCGCGTCGCGGTCTGCATATGCCCGTTATTGTTCGCATCATGGCCATTATTGCCGTCGCCATCCTCAGCCTGGTCGGACAGACCGGGTATGACCTGCTCGAGGCCCGCGCCGATCTGCTGCGCGACCGCGAGATCAAGACGCGCGAACTGGTCGAGACCGCGCATAGCCTGGTGCAGTATTATGCCGCACAGGCCGACAAGGGTGCGATGAGCAGGGACGACGCGCAGCAGGCGGCGATGAATGCCGTGAAGTCGCTGCGCTACAGCAAGACGGAATATTTCTGGATCAACGACCAGAAGCCGGTGCTGCTGATGCACCCCTTCGCCGACAAGCTGGTGGGCACCGATGTCAGCAATTATGCCGATCCGGACGGCAAGCGCATCTTCACCGAATTCGCCCGCATCGCCCGCGAAAAGGGTGAGGGGCCGTTGTCCTACCGCTGGCCGAAGCCGGGCAGCGCCGAGCCGGTGCGCAAGATTTCCTATGTGAAGGCTTTCGCGCCCTGGGGCTGGGTGATCGGCAGTGGCGTGTATCTCGACGATGTCGATGCCGCCACGAAGGAAGATGCGATCCAGACCACGATCGCAGTGGCGATCAATGCCACCATCCTGATCCTGATCGCCTTCCTGCTGGCGCGCTCGGTCAGCAAGCCGCTGCAGAAACTGACTGGCGCCATCAACCGCCTGGCGCAGCGCGACTGGACGGCCGAGGTGCCGCATACCGGCAAGGGCGACGAGATCGGTGCGATTGCCCGCGCCGTCGCGGTGTTCAAGAGCAATGGTATGGAAAACGATCGTCTGCAGCAGGAGGTCGAGGCGCAGCGGCAGGAGGCCGACCGCCAGCGCAGCGCGCGAGAGGCGCGCGAGCAGGCCGCGGCTGCGGAGATTTCCGCACTCTGCGAGGAAGTGGCGCATGGTCGCCTGGAAACCCGGCTGTCCGAAGCCGGCAAGGAAGGCTTCCTGCTTGAGGTGTCACGCCGCCTGAATGCCCTGACGGCAACCCTGCATCAGGTGACCGGCGAACTCGCCACCGTGATGCAGGGCCTGTCGCAAGGCGAAGTGACGCGGCAGATGCGTGGCGATTACGATGGCGTCTTCGCCACGCTGAAGCAGAGCACCAACAGTATGGCGAACACACTGCGCGGCTTTGCCGAGCAACTGACCGGTTCGGCCGATGAACTGCGCCATTCCGCGTCGGAAATCTCGACGGGTTCGGAAGACCTCGCGCATCGCACTGAGAGCCAGGCAGCGACGCTGGAGGAAACCGCGGCCGCCATGCACCAGGTGACCGCGACGGTGAAGCAGAATGCCGACAATGCCCAGGCCGCCAACAAGCTGGCCGCCGAGGCGCGTGGCACGGCGCGGCGCGGCGGCGATGTGGTCGGCAATGCCATCACCGCCATGCAGGAAATCGAAACCAGTGCGCAGAAGATCAGCGAGATCGTCGGCCTGATCGACGAGATCGCTTTCCAGACGAACCTGCTGGCACTGAATGCCTCGGTGGAAGCGGCCCGCGCCGGCGAGGCCGGCAAGGGCTTTGCGGTGGTGGCGCAGGAAGTGCGTGGGCTGGCGCAGCGCTCGGCCAATGCCTCGAAGGATATCAAGACGCTGATCCAGGCTTCGACCGGGCAGGTGCGCGAGGGCGCGCGCCTGGTCAACCAGACCGGGGCGTCGCTGACCGAGATCGTGCAGGCCGTCGAGAAGGTCGGCGCCATCATCGGCGAGATTGCCACCGCGTCGGGCGAGCAGTCGCGCGGCCTGGACGAAGTGAATATCGCCGTCGGCAACATGGACGAGATGACCCAGCGCAATGCCGCGCTGGTGGAAGAGACGCATGCCTCGGCGCAGACGCTGGCCAGCATGGCGCAGGGGCTGGCCGAACTGGTCGACTTCTTCAAGCTGGAAGGCGGCGGCGTCGAGCATCGCCGCGCGCCGCGTCACGAGGCGCGCTCGGGCGATGTGGTGGTGCTGAATGAACAGATCCTGCCGCTACGCAACTGGTCATCGGTCGGCCTGTTCTTCGGTCCGGTCAGCAACCCGCCGGCGGTGGGGCAGTCGATTGCACTCAAAGTGCGCGTCGCGACTGCTGCCGGTCCGCTGGAATTCTCCTGCCAGGCGAATGTCGCGCGGCAGGAGCGCGGCTATGTGGCCGTCAGCTACAGGACAGAGGATGCCCACATCCTGTCGGCCATCCAGACGCATTTCGGACGCAAGGCGACCTGACGGCGTCCGGCGCGCTCGCCGCTGTCAGGCTGGCAGCAATTGCCAGCCCTCATCGTCGGCGATCCGCCCGATGCGGTCCTGCAGCAGCGCGATGCCTGAATTAGCCTGGGCCTGGTCCAGCGCATCGGCTGTCACCGGACCGAACAGCCCGTCCACCAGCAGCGGTCCGCCGCGATAGCGGCGGCGACCGGCCTCGGCGGCATCCGGGGCGCGCTGGCCGGGCCAGAGCAGCTCGTTCAACCCGCGCTGCAGCCAGCCGGTGATGCGCTGCTGCGCCATGTCATCGTTGCCGAGACCGGTCTTCCAGCGATCCAGCTCCGTGCCGAAGCCGGCAAGCTCGTCGCTGCGTCTACGTTCGGCTTCGGTGACACGCGATGTGCCGGGCGGCATGCGCAGTGGACCGTTGCGCTGCGGCCGGCCGGTGGCATCGGTTGGCTGCGGCGCATCGCCATAGAGAAAGCTGTAGGTGTCGCTGACCAGCCGAAACGTCTCGTCACGGCGCGGATGCTGCGGCTGCAGATAGGCATCATGCGCCTGCAATGCATGCAGGTCGGCTTCGCTCAGCTCGCCGGGCTTTTTCGTCAGCGTGACATCGAGCCAGCGCTGCGGCGACGGCGGCAAAGCCGCGAATTGCGTGGCAAAAGACGAAGCGGCCGGTCGCGCGGCTTTCTGCTCTGTCTGTGATGCGGGTGCGGCATCGCTGCCGTGAAAGCCCTCGATCTCCATCAGGCCTTCGGTCGGCAGGGTTTTCGCATTCTCGATCACCTGCTCGCGGAAGGGTGCATCCTTGATGGGTTTCCAGTCATTCCGCGCCCAATCCAAAGATTCGCTAAATGGCTTGGCTGCGTCCCATGCTGAGGGATCTATCTTGGTCGCATCGGGCAGCAGGATACCGGCGCCAATGCCCCAGAGGCCACCCAGCATCGGTTGCAGTTCGGCAGGCAGATAGGCTTCCTTAGGAATGTCGCGAGCCTCGAACACTGTTGTGTGATAGTCCACGCTGTCCTTGCCGCTGATGCGATGATCGCCGCGGTCATCCAGGTTGCGTTCGCGCTGCGCCAGATCGGCGGCGGCCACTTCACTGCGGATCGCCTCGCGCTCGGCCTCGTCCAGCGGTTTGCCGCGCTGCTCGCGTGCGAAACGCTCCAGCCGCGCATTGGCCGTTTTGCCCAGCTCGCCGCGATTGGCCGCGGCGTCGCGCGCCAGACCGGCATAATCGTCATGGCGCGCCAGTAGCGCCCAGTAGCCGTCGATGTCGTTGTCGCGGAGGCGCTCGCGGGCCTGATCCAGAATCTGCCGCTGGCTGCTGTGCGAAGGGCGGGCTTTATCGGACATGGGCAATCCTTTGATTTTGTTTATGATTTGTTCTTAATATGATGACTAGCGATAGATGCCCAGCAGGTAAATCACGGCGAAGGTCGCATAAATCATGATGTATGGTCCCGCCGGGCTGGCCAGAAGTGCGGTTCCCACACCAAGCGCAATCCAGTAGCGGCGGCGGCGCGGCGGGGCGGCCAGCCAGTGGATCGCCCATGCCATGAGACCTGCGACCACCAGGTAGGCGCTGCCGCGAAAGACCATATAAATCGGTAAATTGCGGTCAGGTGGGGGAACGGACTCTAGGTATAAGAGCATCAAGCCTTCCATCCCGATCAGCAGGACGAGACCGACAAAGACAACCAGCAGACCGATGCAGACGCCGAGCAGCAGGCGCAGAAGCCGCACGGGCTGCGACGGAGCAGCAGGAGGCTGGTCAGGAGTGGGGGGGTGCATGCTATCTCCGGTCGGTAGTCCGGTTACAGTAGCGCATCGCGGCGGGTAATTCAATACATAAAGCGAACATGTATAGAATTATTTTCCTAATATCTGTGTGACCCACTCAATCCTGCCGCGACCGGGCCCGTTCCAGCCGCAGCCGCACGGCGTCGTCCGGCAGGCCGGTTTTCTGCAGGGCCAGGCCGCCGAGCTGCAGCGAGGCTTCCTCGGCCTCGGCCACCACCTCGCTGGCGCCAAGCTGGCGCAGCTGTTCGGCATGGGCCGCATCACGGGCCCGCGCCAGCACCGGCAGCTGCGGCCAGCCGCGATGCAGTGCGGCCACCAGCCGCCCGGCCGCCGTGGCATCGTCCAGCGTGACGACCACGGCCTGGGCCTGCGCGGCATTCAGGCGTTCCAGGAATTCGCTGCGGCTGGCATCGCCGTAATGCACCGGTTGGCCATTGCTGCGTTCACGTGCGACCGTGGCGCTGTCGTGATCGAGGGCGGCCCAGGGAATCTGTTCGGCATCCAGCAGCCGCGCAATCGATTGCCCGACGCGGCCGAAACCGCAGATCAGCACATGGCCTTCCAATGCGGCGGCATCTTCGGCGATGCCATGGGCGCGCTGGGCGTCGCGATGTTCGGCGCCGCGCGCAATCCGTCGCGCCACCAGCGCGGTCAGCGGCGTCAGCGCCATCGACAACGAGACCACCAGCAGCATGAACTGCGAGATCTGCAGTTCGATCAGGCCAAGGCGTTCAGCCATGCCCAGCACGACGAAGGCGAATTCGCCGCCCTGGCCGAGCAGCAGCGCCATTTCCAGTGCCACGGTCCTGCCGCGGCCGAACAACAGCGCCAGCGCTGCGATGATGCTGCCCTTGATCGTGAACAGCCCGATCACTGACAGCAGCAGCCAGCCGGCATGGTCGAGCGCCACGCGCAGGTCGATGCCCATGCCGACCGAGAGGAAGAACAGGCCGAGCAGCAATCCCTTGAAGGGTTCGATGCTGACATCGACGGCATGGCGATATTCGCTTTCCGACAGCAGCAGCCCGGCGAGGAAAGCGCCAAGCGCCATCGACAATCCGACGAGTCCGGTGACGGCCGCCATGGCGATTACCACCAGCAGGGTCAGCGCCATGAACAGTTCCGGGCTTTTTGCTGCGCCCACCATGCGATAGAGCGGCGCCAGCAGGTAGCGGCCGAACAGCACGATGCCGCCAAGAGCTGCGGCCGCACCCAGCAGCGTCTCGCCCAGTTGCAGCCACAACCCGCCATGGTCGCCGCTGCCTTGCTGAGCCGCCGCGACAAAGCCGACCAGCAGCAGGATCGGCACCACGGCCAGATCCTGCAGCAGCAGGATGGCAAAGCTGGCGCGGCCCAGCGGCGTGGCGCTGCGGCGCGATTCCAGCAGCAATTGCATCACCATGGCGGTGGAGCTGAGCGCCAGGCAACTGCCCAGCACGATGGCGGCCGGCAGCGCATTGCCGAAGGCCAGGGCGATGGTGGCAATCGCGGCGGCGGTGAGCAGCATCTGCGCCAGGCCCAGGCCGAAGACCAGGCGGCGCAGTTGCCACAGCCGGTCGAGCGACAGGTCGAGCCCGATGGTGAAGAGCAGGAACATCACGCCGAACTCGGCGATCAGCCGGACGCCGTCGAGTTCGCGGATGGTGATATACTGCAACGCGGGCAGCAGGTCGGCGAAGCGCGCGAGGCCATAGGGGCCGATGGCGACGCCGACCAGCAGAAAGCCGAGCACCGGGCTGACACGCAGGCGGTGGAAAACCGGCACGACAATGCCGGCGGCGACCAGAAACACCACCAGCTCGCGGAAATAGGGAATCGGTGCGCTATGCTCCATACCGCAGGATCGCGGGCGGTGCGCAAGGATGCAAGGGCTGCGGTAAAAGGCGCAAACTCGCCGCGTCATTCCCGGCCCGGCGGCATTGCCGCCTTACATATACTGTCGCGCAAAGCGCGACGGGCAATATACTGTCGCGCAAAGCGCGACGGGCGGGAATCCAGGACTTGGCAGGGCTTATGGGGTAATTCTGGGTCCCCGCTTTCGCGGGGATGACGAAACGATGATGCCGTCAGCCCAGAATCGACTGCAACTTCATCGCCACGCCCATATTCCCCTTCACCTTCAGCTTACCCATCATGAAGGCGGTGGTGGGATCGAGGTCGCCGCTGGCCAGCGCAGTGAAATTGGCCATCGAGATGGTGATGGTGCAATCGGCTTCGTTGTCGTCGTTGGTCACGGTGCCGGCCGGGCCGTCGACGAAGACAATGCCGTCATCGCCGAAATCGAACTTCACGGTCGCGTCGATCGCGCCGGGCTTCACACGCTGGCTCATCTGCTGGGTGATCTGTTCGAGCGACATCTCGGGCTCCCGTTCTGTATCCTGTGAACAGCATGACGAATTGACGTAACGTCAGGTCTCATGCGGGTTTTTCGCACCCTATATTGACGCTTACGTAAGCGTCAAGTAGCGTTCCCGAACGATAAAAGAATGTCGCAGCAGAGTAGCTGCGATACAGGGAGAGAAACAGTCCGATGCCCTATCGCTCGGTCTTTCGCGATGCGCTGTTTGCCGGCCAGGTGGTGATCGTCACCGGCGGCGGCTCAGGCATAGGTCGCTGCACGGCGCATGAACTGTCCCGCCTGGGTGCGAAGCTGGTGCTGGTCGGCCGCAAGCTCGACAAGCTGCAGGCCGTGGCCACCGAGCTGCAATCCGACAATCCGGGTGCGGAGGTCGAGTGCCTCAGCTGCGATATTCGTGAGGAAGAGCGCGTCGCCGAGACTGTGAAGGCGGCACTGACACGCTTTGGCCGCATCGACGGGCTGGTGAATAACGCCGGCGGGCAATTCCCGGCACCTTTGGCGCAGATTTCCCAGAAGGGCTGGGACGCCGTGGTGCGCAACAACCTCACCGGCGGGTTCCTCGTGGCGCGTGAATGCTACACCCAGTGGATGGCCGATCACGGCGGCGCCATCGTCAATATCGTCGCCGATATGTGGATGGGCATGCCGAATATGGGTCATTCAGGCGCGGCGCGCGCCGGCATGGTCAATTTCACCGAGACGGCCGCCACCGAATGGGGCGTGTCGGGCGTGCGCGTCAATGCGGTCGCGCCGGGCTGGATCGCGTCCAGCGGCATGGACACCTACCCGGACTGGATGAAGCCGCTGATCCGCGACATGCGCAACCATGTGCCGATGCAAAGGCTCGGCAACGAGGCGGAAGTTTCCGCTGCCATCGTCTTCCTGCTGTCGCCGGCGGCAAGTTTCATCAGCGGCACGACGCTCAGAGTCGACGCCGCCGTGCCCAATGCGCGCCGGCATTATCCGCTGCCCAAACATAATAATGCGCCGAAAGCTTTTGACGGTTTCCACCGCGCCGTCGCGCCGAAAGTGCTGGAGGAATAACGGTGGCCGTCTGGCGTTCGCAGATCGACACGGGTTCCGAGGCCTACCGGCAGAACCGTGCCGAGATGCTGGCGCTGGTCGAGGGTTTCCGTGCGCTGGAGCAGCGCGTGCGCGATACGTCCAATGCGCGCCGGCCGGTCTTTGAGAAGCGCGGCCAGCTCAGCCCGCGGGATCGCCTGGCGTATGTGCTGGATCGCGGCGCGGCGTTCCTCGAGATTTCTACGCTCGCCGGCTATCAGATGCATGACGATGATGGCGGCGAAAATATCATGGGCGGCGGCTTCATCGCCGGCATCGGTTCCATCGCCGGCATCCGCTGCATGGTCACGGCGTCTGATTCCGGCATCAAGGGCGGCACCATTGCGCCGATGGGGCTGCGCAAGAGTTTGCGCGCGCAGGAGATCGCCTATCGCAACAAGCTGCCGGTGGTGAACCTGGTCGAATCCGGCGGTGCCAATCTCAACTACCAGGCAGAAATCTTTGTCGATGGCGGCCGCGGCTTTGCCAACCAGGCGCGCATGTCGGCCGCCGGCATTCCGCAGATCACCGTCGTGCATGGCTCCAGCACGGCGGGCGGCGCTTATATCCCGGGCATGAGCGATTATGTCGTGGTGGTGAAAGGCCGCGCCAAGATTTTCCTGGCCGGGCCGCCGCTGCTGAAATCCGCCACCGGCGAGATCGCCACCGATGAGGAACTCGGCGGCGCCGAGATGCATACGACGGTGTCGGGTGTCGCCGAATTCATGGCGGAAGACGACGCCGATGGCTTGCGCATCGCGCGCGAGATCATGACGCGCCTGCCGTGGAATGAGCGTGGGCCGCAGCTGCAGAAGAAGTCGTGGACTGCGCCGGCGTATGATATCGACGAGTTCTGCGGCATCGTGCCGGTCGATTACCGCAAGCCCTATGACGTGCGCGAGGTGATGGCGCGGCTGGCCGATGCCAGCGACCTGACCGATTTCAAGCCGCTCTATGGCACGCATACCGTCTGCGTGCAGGCCAGCATCGAGGGCGAGGCGGTCGGGCTGATTGGCAATAACGGCCCCATCGACACCGAAGGCGCCGTGAAAGCCGCGCAGTTCATCCAGCTCTGCGACCAGGCCGATATGCCACTGGTCTTTCTGCAGAACACCACCGGCTACATGGTGGGCAGGGAGTCCGAGCGTGGCGGCATCGTCAAGCATGGCTCCAAGATGATCCAGGCCGTCACCAATGCGCGCGTGCCGAAGCTGACTCTTCACATTGGCGCCAGTTTCGGCGCCGGCAATTACGGCATGTGCGGTCGCGCCTATGATCCGCGTTTCATTTTCGCCTGGCCGAACAACCGCATCGCCGTGATGGGGCCGGAGCAGGCCGCCGGCGTGCTGGGCATTGTGGCGGAAGAGAAATTCCGCCGCGCCGGCGCCGAACCCGATATGGCCGCGCTGGAGAAGATGAAAGCCAAGGTCGTCGCCAAGATGGAAGCCGAGTCGACGGCGCTGTTTGCCACGGCACGGCTCTGGGATGACGGGCTGATCGATCCGCGCGACAGCCGCCGCGTGCTGTCGCTCTGCCTCGATGTCTGCCGCGAGGCCGATGCGCGTGTCACGAAGGACAACGCATTCGGCATTGCAAGAATGTGAGTTGCAAAATGGGACCCCGGGTCAAGCCCGGGGTGACGGTTTGTGAGAGGTCGTCACCCCGGCCAAGCGAAGCGCGAGCCGGGGTCCCATTTGGTGCTAAAAGAATAACGGGAGGATACACCGATGGAATTCACCCAGGAACATGAAGGCCTGCGCCGCAACCTGATCAAGTTCATCGACACGGAGATCAATCCGCATGTCGACGAGTGGGAGCGCGACGGCATCTTCCCGGCGCATGAGCTGTTCAAGAAGATGGGCAATCTCGGCTTCCTCGGCATCAACAAGCCGGTGGAATACGGCGGTCTCGGCCTCGATTACTCCTATCAGATGGTGATGATCGAGGCGCTCGGCCATATCAACTGCGGCGGCGTGCCGATGGGGCTGGGCGTGCAGACCGATATGGGCACGCCGGCACTCAGCCGCTTCGGCTCGGATGAGTTGCGCAAGGAATTCCTCGCCCCGGCGATTGCCGGCGACCAGGTGGTCTGCCTCGGCGTCTCGGAAGTCGGTGCCGGATCCGATGTCGCCGCGATCAAGACCACGGCCAGGAAAGACGGCGGCGACTACGTCATCAATGGCGGCAAGATGTGGACCACCAATGGCACCCAGGCCGACTGGATGTGCCTGCTGGCCAATACCGGCGACGGCCCGATCCATCAGAACAAGTCGCTGTTCTGCCTACCGATGAAGACCAAGGGCGTGCAGATTGCGCGCAAGCTCGACAAGCTGGGCATGCGGTCGTCGGATACCGCGCAGGTCTATCTCGATGACGTGCGTATCCCGCAGCGCTATCTCATTGGCCAGGAGGGCCATGGCTTCGTCTATCAGATGCAGCAGTTCCAGGAAGAGCGGCTGTGGTGCGCCTTCTCGTCCTTGATGGCTTTCGACCGGCATATCGACGAGACGATTGAATATACCCGCCAGCGCAAGGCTTTCGGCCAGTCTATTCTGGATAACCAGGTGGTGCATTTCCGCATGGCGGAACTGCGCACCGAGGTCGAGCTGCTGCGCTCGATCAGCTATCGCGCGGCGGATCTGATGCTCAAAGGCGAAGATGTCACCATGCTGGCCTCGATGGCCAAGCTGAAGGCCGGCCGCCTGGCGCGCGAGATTACCGATTCCTGCCTGCAGTATTTCGGCGGCATGGGCTTCATGAACGAAACGCCGATCAGCCGCGCCTATCGCGACAGCCGTCTGGCCTCGATCGGCGGCGGCGCCGACGAGGTGATGCTCGGCATCATCTCGAAATACATGGGCATCCTGCCGGGCAAGCGGAAGTAAGCGCGGTGACCGCAGTTCAAAAGAAAGTTGTCATGCCCGGGCTTGTCCCGGGTATCCACGTCTTCCTTTTGAATGGCGGTGGCAAAGGCGTGGATGGGGGG
>JAGXRD010000093.1 GCA_018336035.1 Alphaproteobacteria bacterium
AGGCCCTGCCGATATTCCGCGACTGGCGGGGATCGGCATCCGGGCGCCGCGAGGCCGCCTCGGCTGCTTTCCTGACCCGGACCGCTTCGAGATTGCGGTCGAGCCGGGCGAGCGCCGGATCGTCGGCATCGCTACCCTCTGTTTTCGGTCGTTCCTGTTCGGCCATGGACGAATACCCCCGGCGCCAGGAGCGACCGCCCCCAGAAAGCGCGCGCACCATAGAAACAGGGTGAGTCAGCGTCAAGCCGGCGGCGGACCCCGCACAAATTGCGAAACACTCGCATCTGCCAAATCAAGCCCCTCGCAACACTAGGGTTTTTCAGACCTATTCGGGAAAGTCGCCAAGCGCCATTACACGCCTGGGCGGGGCACTGGCCGCCGCCCTCTGCGCTGCGACAATCCGCCGCACCAGAACGACTCCGGGGGCAACTCGCGCGATATCTAGGGGGTCCCGGCCGGCAAGCCGGAGCAGGAATAATAGGTCACATCCGGCCCGACATAGGGCGGCAGCTTGGCCTGGGTGACCGGATTGAAATGGTAGAGCGACATGCCGACGATGCCCCAGGGCTCGCCGGCGGCGCCACCGCTGAGCGGGACCACCAGTCGCTCGGCGCCCTTCTCCTGGCGCTCGACCGGTTCGATCCGGCGGTAACCGACATGGACCGCCGGGGTCAGCAGGATGCGCCGGTAGATCTGCCGGGCGGTGGCCGCGCTGGCCGGAGACATGAACTCTTCCGGCCGCTTGCCTGTGATATTGGCGCCCCAGGCCTCGTTGACCTGCTCGCCGGCCAGGCGAAAGACGAAATTGTCCTCGTCCGGCAGGTATTGCGCCAGCCAGATATGGGCGAGGCAGGCCCGGATCTCGACCGGGTCCAGCGCGGCCCGCGGCATCATCGGACCTGAGCGATTTGCAGCCCAGTGGCGCAACAGCGCGAGGAAACGCGGATCGCGGAAGACCGGCCAGACGCCCGGCTCTGCCACCGCTCCGTCTGTCGCGCCTCTATCATCCGTCTGTCCTGCCATGCCGCGATGCTAAGCGACAGCCCGGGATACGTCGACGCATCGACGAGTGGAAAAACGGACACCTTGCCGCGGCGGGGTCAGTGATGGCCGCTGCAGATTTTACAATGGGGATCGCGGCGCAGCCGCACGGTGCGGATATCGCCGCGCAACGCATCATACAGCAGCAGACGACCCGAGAGACTGTCGCCCAGCCCAAGCAGTTCTTTCACCACCTCCAGCGCCTGCAGGCTGCCCATCACGCCACCCAGTGCGCCGAGCACGCCGGCTTCGGAACAGGCCGGCACGCTGCCGGGTGGTGGCGGCTCGGGGAAGACGCAGCGATAGCAGGGATGCGGTTCGCCCTGCCAGGCCTTGAAGGTGGAGAGCTGGCCGTCGAACCGCAGGATCGCCGCTGTGACCAGCGTCTTCTTCAGCCGGTAACAGGTGTCGTTGACCAGGAAGCGCGTGTCGAAATTGTCGCTGCCATCGGCGATGAGATCATAGGCGCCGATCAGCGCATCGGCATTCTCCGGCGTCAGCCGCTCGGTATGCTCGATCACGCGCACATGCGGATTGAGGCCAGCGATATGCACGGCCGCGCTCTCCGTCTTACGGCGGCCGATATCCTCGGTGCCATGCAGCACCTGTCGCTGCAGATTGGACAGCGACACGGTGTCATCATCGACAATGCCGAGTGTGCCGATGCCCGCCGCCGCCAGATATAACAGCAGCGGCGAACCGAGCCCGCCGGCGCCAATCACCAGCACGCGCGCTTTTTTCAGCGCCTGCTGACCCGCGCCGCCGACCTCCGGCAGGATGATATGCCGGGAATAGCGTTCCAGTTCGTCGGGGCCAAACATCTGCTAACTTGGCTCTCAGAGCCCGTCGAACAAAGCCGTGGAGAGATAGCGTTCGGCAAAGGACGGAATGATCACCACCACCGTCTTGCCTTCCATGCCGGGTCGCGCCGCAACCTCAAGACCGGCGGCGATTGCGGCACCCGACGAAATGCCGGCCGGAATGCCTTCCAGCCGGGCCAGCCGGCGCGACGTCTCGAAGGCGGTTTCGTTGCCGATGGTGACGATCTCGTCGATCAGCTTGGTATCGAGGTTGCCCGGGATGAATCCGGCGCCGATGCCCTGGATCTTATGCGGCCCGGCCTTGCCACCCGAGATCACCGGGCTGTCTTCCGGCTCGACCGCGATCATGCGCAGGGATGGCTTCTTCGCCTTCAGCACGCTGCCCACGCCGGTCAGTGTGCCGCCAGTGCCGACGCCGGAGATCACGACATCGACCTTGCCCGCCGTATCGACCCAGATTTCCTCGGCCGTGCTTTTGCGATGAATCTCCGGATTGGCCGGATTCTCGAACTGCTGCGGCATCACGCTGCCGGGGATTTCCTTCAGCAACTCATCGGCACGCGCCAGCGCGCCCTTCATGCCAAGGCCCGGCGGCGTCAGCTCCAGCTCGGCGCCGAGGAAGCGCAGCATCTTGCGACGTTCGATCGACATGCTTTCCGGCATCACCAGGATCAGGCGATAGCCCTTGGCAGCAGCGACGAAGGCCAGCGCGATGCCGGTATTGCCCGAGGTGGGTTCGACAATGGTGGCGCCGGCCTTCAGCTTGCCGGCAGCTTCCATCGCCTCGATCATGGCGATGCCGATGCGGTCCTTCACCGAATTCAGCGGATTGAAGAATTCCAGCTTGGCCAGCAGCTCGGCGCGCGCGCCGGCTTCCTTCGCCAGACGGTTGATGCGCACCAGCGGCGTGGCGCCGATGGTGTCGACAATCGAGTCATACACCTTGCCGCGCGGCGGATTGAAATGCGGGTTCCTGGCTTCGGTCATGGTGTTTCCTAGCTCCTAAGCCGTCACCCCGGGCTTGACCCGGGGTCCCATTTAAAAAAAAGGAAATGGGATCCCCGCTTTCGCGGGGATGACGATCAAATGTTAAATCGCGAAATTATCCGCGCCTTCGAGCTGCGCGGCGAAACCGCTGGTCTCGGCGCGGGCACAGAGGTCGTCGAGCGTGATCTTGTCGATGCGCGCGAGAATCGCGGCCTGGCATTCTTCCCAGATCGGCTGCACCGTGCGCTTGCCGAGTTCGGAGCCGGCGGAGAAATCCTCCTCGCCATCGGCATCCAGCTCCGACACAATGCGTACCACCTCACCCACCGTGATGCGGCGACGTTCGCGCGCCAGCGTGTAGCCGCCGCGCGGGCCGCGCACGCCTTTCAGGATGCCGTTGCGCACCAGATGCTGCATCACCTGTTCCAGATAGCGCTGCGGCACATTCTGCCGCTCGGCGATATCCTTGGACTGCACCGGCTCCGGCCGCGCATGAAAGGCGATATCCACCACCGCTTCCAGCGCATGCATGGTGCGACGCGTACACTTCAACATGGGATCACTCTCCTGCTGCTGTCTTGGAGGGCGTCGCAACGCCCGTCGAACCAAAGCCGCCAGCGCCACGCGCGGTCTCGGGCAGCTCGGCAACCGGCACCCATTCCACGCGGCTATGGGCGGCAATCACCATCTGGGCGATGCGTTCGCCGCGATTGATGGTGAAAGCTGCGTCGCCGTGATTGATCAGGATCACGCCGACCTCGCCGCGGTAATCCGCATCCACGGTGCCGGGCGAATTCAGCACGGTGATGCCCTGCTTCAGCGCCAGGCCCGAACGCGGGCGCACCTGCGCCTCGAAACCGGGCGGCACAGCGATGCTGAGGCCCGTGGGCACCAGCTTGCGTTCGCCGGGTTTCAGCGTGACGGGTTCCGACACGGCGGCGAGCAGGTCGAAACCGGCGGCGTCCTGCGTGGCATAGGCCGGCAATGGCAGGTCGGCGCCATGCGGCAGCTGCTTGATCGGCACATGCAGGGGAACCGGACGAGTCATCACGAACCTTTCTTGAGATTTTTCTTCGATTGATCGTTGAAGGCCGCGGCAATGCGTTCGGCCAGTCGCGCGGCCACTTCCGATTTGCTCATGCGCGGCCAGTCTTCCACCGCATTGGCAGTCACCAGATGCACGGCATTGCTGTCGCCGCCAAAGGTCTGCGTGCCTTCCGACACGTCATTGGCCAGAATCCAGTCGCAGCCCTTGCTGCCGAGCTTCTTCTGCGCATGCGCCACGACATTTTCGGTCTCGGCGGCGAAGCCCACCACCAAAGCCGGCCGGCGCTTGGCATCGGTGGTGCTGATCGCGCGCAGGATGTCGGGGTTTTCCGCCAGCTTCAGCACCGGCGGCAGGTCGCCGGATTTTTTCATCTTCTGCGGCGCTTCGACGGCGACGCGCCAGTCGGCCACGGCGGCGGCAGCGACAAAGATATCGACCGGCAGATCGAGGAAGCAGGCCGAGAACATGTCGCGCGCGGCCTCGACATGCACGGTCTTCACGCCGGCAGGATCAGGCAGTGATACGGGCCCTGTGACCAAAGTGACATCCGCGCCGCGCGCAGCAAGTGCCGCGGCAATCGCATGGCCCTGCTTGCCCGAGGAGCGGTTGGCGATATAGCGCACCGGATCGATCGGCTCGTGAGTGGGCCCCGAGGTGACGATGGCGCGCTTGCCTTTCAGGTCCTGCTTGAGCGGCGCGACACCATTGTTGGCCGGACGCGGCTGCACCAGCGTCAGATGCCTGGGCAGCGGCTTGCCGAATTGCATTTCAATGGCGGCGACAATCTCCAGCGGCTCGGCCATGCGGCCGGGCCCATATTCGCCGCAGGCCATCTCGCCCTCGTTCGGCCCGATGAAGGCGACGCCGTCGGCTTTGAGCTGTTCGATGTTCCGTTGCGTCGCCGGGTGATGCCACATGCGCACATTCATCGCCGGCGCGACGAGAACCGGCTTGTCGGTGGCAAGAAGAAGCGTCGTCGCCATGTCGTCGGCCAGGCCCTGCGCCATGCGGGCCAGGATATTGGCGGTGGCCGGCGCGACCACGACGAGGTCGGCATCGCGCGACAGCTCGATATGGCCCATCTCGGCTTCGTCGGTCAGCGAGAAGAGATCGGCAGAGACCTTTTCGCCCGACAGCGCGGCGAGCGTGAGAGGTGTGACGAACTGCTCGGCCGCCTTGGTCATCGCGCAGCGCACGCTGACGCCGCGTTCGGCCAGGCGCCGGATCAGGTCCGGCACCTTGAACGCGGCAATGCCGCCCGACACCACCAGCAGGATGCGCTTGCCCTTGAGCATCGTTTCCACCTCATTCCGGCTGCGGGCAGAATACCACGCAAGCTGAATGTGCTTCAGGTTAATCCACCCGAATGAAAACTACAAGGCTTTGGGGGTAATTTCAAACGTGTTGGCCGCCGTTAATGTGGATTTCGGCGCCATTCACGTAAGAAGAAGTCTGTGTGCAAAGGAAATAGATGGTCGAGGCCACCTCTTCCGGCTTGCCCAGACGGTGCATCGGGATGTCGCGGCGCACGATCTCGTCGGTACCGGGCGACAGAATAGACGTGTCGATCTCGCCCGGTGCGATGGCGTTGACCCGCACGTCATGCGGGCCGAATTCCCAGGCCATCTCGCGGGTCAGTGCCGCCAAAGCCGCCTTGGAGGTGGCATAGGCCATGCCGGCGAAGGGATGCACGCGGCTGCCGGCAATGGACGTCACGTTGACGATCGAGCCCTGCGCCGCCTTCAGCTCGTCAAACAGCCCCTTGGCCAGCAGGGCGACCGAGAACAGATTCACATTATAGACATGCATCAACGCCGCCAGATCGGTGTCGAGCACGCCCATGCGCGAACCGCCCGGCCCCTTGGGCGAGATCGCCGCATTGTTGACCAGGGCATCCAGCTTGCCATCGGGCAGGCGTTTTTTCAGATCGGCAATCGTCGCCGGCAGGGTGGAGATGTCGTTGAGGTCCATCTGCACATGGCTCTCGGCGCCGCCTTCCCAGGGGCAATGTTCCGAGAAGGGTTGCCGCGATACGGTGAAGACCCTCCAGCCCGCGGCGGAGAAGCGTTTCACGGTGGCATGACCGATACCCCGACTGGCACCGGTGAGGATGAGCGTGCGCTGACGATCTGGCATGGCGGTAAATCTATAGCGGCCGGGAAGCGGAAACCAGCCACCGCGTCAAATACACTCAGGTCCCTGGTTTCGCCGTGGTTCCCTGGGGCGTGACCGTCGCCGCCCGCAGGCTGTTGTTGATGTAATATTCATCACGCGGGAACAGGTCGATGTTGATCAGCCCCGTCCCCGTCACACCCGGCCCGGATGAAACCGGGTCCCGCAGGATTGCATCCTGGAACAGCCGGCTGGCGGCGGCGGTATCGATGCCGGCGGCGGCGAAATGCCTCTGCGTGGCGGATTGGCCAAAGACCCTGGCCAGCCGCGCATGGTCGAGTTGTACCGGCTGGCGCGAGCCGATCAGCACCGGGAAGGGCTGCAGCATCGCGACATGCGGGAAGACCGCCGTAAAGGTCGCCACGCTGCGCGCCGTCGGGCCCCATTGCACATAAATGCCGTCGTCATCCAAAGCTGCCAGCACCAGTTGCATGAATTCCTGCGAATAGAGCAGGCCGCTATGGGAAGACTCCGGCAGGATCGCATCGGCCTGGATCACATCGTATTTGCGCTGGGCCGCGAAAATCGCGCGGCGGCCATCACCAACGACGAATTCATAGCGCGGGTCTTTCAGCAGCCCGGCGATGGCGGAGTCCGGCTCGCGCGCGGCGAATTTGCGCAGCACATCGAAGACCGGTCCGACCAGTTCGACCACGCGCACGCGCTCGGTGGCGGGATTGACGCCGGCACCGAACGGCGTGCCGCCGCTGCCCGAGCCGATCACCAGCACATCCTTGGGATCGTCATGCAGCAGGGGCCCGACCGCGCCGAGGAAGGCATGTTCGATCAGGAAGGGCCATTTCGACTGCGTGAAGCCCTGGATGAAAAAGGGACTGGAGCCGCCGGCTTCGTTGAGACGGAACAGCGCAAGTCCTGAGCGGTCTTCCGCCACCAGGATCTCGTGTTCTTCCGCCGCCTGATGCAACCGCGCCCAGAATTGCGCATTGCCCGGGAAAGCCGCCACCACGACCGCCAGTACGGCGGCCAGCGCAGTCGCAGCGCCGGAGGCCGCCGGCAAACGTTCGCGCCAGGCCGCGAGACTCCAGTAGAACAGCAGCGCCACCGCCAGCAGCGCGATCAGTTTCAGCGTGCCCGCCGTGCCGAGCCAGTGTAGCGCCACCAGTCCGGTGGCCAGGCTGCCGGCGGCATTGCCGAGAATATTCGCCACCTGCACGGCAGCCACGCGCCAGCCGATGCTGCTGAGATCGGTCTGCACCGCCTGCTGCGCCAGCGGGAAGGAGACGCCGAGCAGCAGCGAGGGCGGCGCGACCAGCAGCACGGTGACGAGCAGCGCGGCGGCGAGCGGCAGGCCGTAATGACGCGTCACTTCCGTCGCCAGCAACGCTTCCCACCAGTCTGAGCCGGCCAGCGCATAGACCAGCCAGATCGAGGCCAACGCGTATAATGTGGCGAGCGCCTGCACCGCGAAGAAGGCGGCGCGCGTATCCTTCAGGCGCTTGAGCCAGATCGCGCCGAGCACCATGCCGAGACCGTCGGCCAGCAGAAATGTTCCAAGGATGGTGGCGAAACTATAGGCGGTGTATTGCGCGATCACGCCGGCCACGCGCACCCACAGGATTTCCAGCGCGACGATGGCGAAGCCCGAGACGAAGACCAGCACCGCCCAGGTGGCGAAGCTGAAATTGCCGGCGGGTTGCACGTATTTTTCGTCAGCGGTAGCCGGCTGCAATGCCGGCGCGGCGGTGCGGCGCCAGAGAATGAGTCCGATAGCTGCAGCGATCAGATTGAAGAGCGCCGCAATCTGCAAACTATGCTCGTAACCCAGCGTGCCGATCAGCCACCAGCCGCCGAGCAGCGCGCCGAGCCCGGCGCCCAGCGTGTTGAGGCCGTAGAGCCAGCCGATACGCGGCGCGGCATCGGCCAGCGAGTTGACCGCCGCCTTGGTCAGGAATGGCAGCGAGGCGCCCATCAGCATAGTGGGAATCAGCACACCGGCAAAGCAGACCGCGAAAATGCCCCAGCGGTTCGGCACCATGGGGCCGATCACCTGCACGACAAAATCATAGAGGAAGGCACGGCTGCAGAGCGCGAAGACGCCGATGCCGATCTCGCAGAGCACGAAGCAGATCAGCGCCGCGCGCATGCAAAGCCGATCCGTGACCAGGCCGGCAGCCAGGCTGCCCAGACCGAGACCGAGCAGGAAGGCACCGACCACCAGCGCCGCCGTCACCGCATCGGAGCCCGCGAACAGCCCAAGCATGCGCTGCCAGACGATCTGGTCGATCAGCGCGGCGAAACCGGAGAGGAAGAAGGCGGCGCAGAGCGCCAGGAAAGCCACGGGCCGCGCGGACGCACCGGTACTGGACTGCAACATGTTTTCTGATTCCCACCCTGTAAGTGGCAGGAACCTTACGGCTGCCGGGCCGCCATGCGCCAGCAAAAAACACCACAATGCCGCCGTATTTGCCGCATTGTGGCAGGGAGTTTTTTCGCGCCCGCATCGTTTCCATGGGCCGCACCCTCAACCGGCCGCGCGGCGATGAATGGAGAGTCCATGTCTGCAGGTTACACGCTTGGTATCGAAGAAGAGTATTTCCTGGCCGAAGCCGATGGCAAGAATGCCGTGTCGAAAGTGCCCGACGGCTTCATCCGCCGCGCCGCCGGCGTGCTGGGCGCACAGGTCACACCGGAATTGCTGCAGTCGCAGATCGAGGTGGTGACACCGGTCTGCCATTCGCTGGAGGAGGCGCGCCAGCATCTGCGCCGCTATCGCCGCGCGCTGAAGGATGCCGGCGCGGAATTCGGCATCGAGGTCTTTGCCGCCGGCACGCATCCGATGGCGGAATGGTCGGAGCAGACGCCGACCGAAAAGCCGCGCTACGAGAAGCTGGCCAACGACCTCAAATTCCTTGCCAAACGAAACATGATGTGCGGCATGCATATCCATGTCGAGATCGCCAATCCGCATGTACGGATCGACGTGATGAACCGCATGCTGCCTTACCTGCCGGTGCTGCTGGCGCTCAGCACGTCATCGCCCTTCTGGCGCAAATATCCCACCGGGCTGATGGGCTATCGGCTGGCCGCCTATGACGAACTGCCGCGCACCGGCATTCCCGATTTCTTCATGAACCTGGCCGACTATATGAGTTTCGTCGACACGCTGGTGCAGTCTGGCGCCATCGAAGATTCCAGCCATGTCTGGTGGGCGATCCGGCCGAGTTTGCGCTATCCCACGCTGGAACTGCGCATCGGCGATTCCTGTACGCATCTTGAGGATACGCTCTGTATCGCCGCGCTGTATCGCTGCCTGGTGCGCGCCCTGATCCGCCGGCCGGACATCAACGGTATCTGGCGCAACCACACCCGGCTGCTGATCGAGGAAAACCGCTGGCGCGCGCAACGCTACGGCACCACCGAGGGCATGATCGATTTCAACGAGAAGCGCGTCATCCCGTTTCCCGATGTGATCGAAAACATGCTCAGCCTGGTGGCGGAAGACGCCGAAGCGCTCGACTGCGTGAAGGAAGTGGAGCATGCCCGCACCATCATCGCGCGCGGCACCTCGGCGGCGCAGCAGGTGGCGATCTATCGCAAGGCACGCGACGAAGACGGCGCCACCCGGCCCGAGGCGCTGCAGCAGGTGATGCAGTGGCTGGCGGAGACGACAGCCGCTTAACTGCCCGTTATAATCGCCGCATGCGTGACGACGACGAGACTCCCGGGGCCCTGCGGCTCGACAAGTGGCTCTGGATGACCCGCTTCTGCAAGACACGGGCGCTGGCGCAGAAGCTCGCCAACAAGGGCCGCATCCGCATCAACGGCCGCCGCATCGACAAGCCGCATGCCCTGGTGCGCGCCGGCGACGTGATCACCCTGCCGCTGCCGGACAGCGTAAAGGTACTGAAGGTGCTGCACCTGCCCGAACGCCGCGGCCCGGCACCCGAAGCGCAGGCGAGCTACGAACTGATTCCGTGATATCCGCACCCGCCCTGTGAATTCGCGGCGCAGTGCCGCAGCGGTTTTTGCAAGTCCCGGGTCAAATAAGGGTTTGACCGGACTTCATATGTGTACGAATAATTGACCGTGATCGGGCCCTGTGCTACCCGAACGCCCGCCGCTGCCCCATATTAGCGGCGCCCAAGTCTTTCCTGTGTGCAGACCAGCCTTCGACCCGGGATTCCGCCATGACCTACGTCGTGAACGAGCAGTGCATCAAGTGCAAATACATGGATTGCGTCGAGGTCTGTCCGGTCGACTGCTTCTATGTCGGCGAGAACATGCTGGTCATCAATCCGGATGAATGCATCGACTGCGGCGTCTGCGAGCCGGAATGCCCGGCCGAGGCCATCCTGCCCGATACCGACAACCGGGCCGAGAAGTGGGTCGAGATGAACCGCGAATATGCCGCCAAGTGGCCCAATATTACCCGCAAGGGCGATCAGCCGGCCGATGCCGATGCCTGGAAGGGCGTCGAGGGCAAGTTCGAGAAGCATTTCAGCCCGAACCCGGGCCAGGGCAATAAGTAAACCTGCGGCGTCCACACGGATTTCGCCCAATCCGTCATATCCACGGAAAGATTCTACTTCCGCGCGCCGCCTGCGCCGGCTGAAAAGCCGTTCCCGCCTGTCATCAGACGGGTTTTTGTGGTAGATTTATAACGAATGACTAACTCCGGCCTGCAATCATATGCGGCCGGGCGAAGACCAGCCGGCTGCAGGGGAGGCAAGATGCAGTCTTCGGTTGTATTCGCGTCGTGGGTTTCGACCATAACGCCTTTGCGCCAGGTTCCCGCGAACCTGGGCAGGTGATTATTCGGTCGGGCCTGGTCAGGTTCTTTTCAACAGGCGGCCCACCCGGGCTGCCGTTCCAATGCGTGCATGCCAAGCGAGGGTGGTTCCGTGACGAAAGCCCCAGTGAAGAAATCCGGCAAGACGGCAGCGAAGACTGCGCCGAAACCGGCTGCCAAGGCGGCGGCGAGCAAGAAGCCCGCAACCGTGGCCAAAAAGCCGGCCGCCAAAGCCGTGTCCAAACCCGCGCCGAAGGCGGTGGCCAAGCCGGCCGCCAAGGCTGCTGCTGCCAAGCCGGTCGCCAAACCCGCTGCCAAGCCGGCCGCGAAGCCTGCTGCCGCCGCGAAGACCGCTGCCAAGCCCGCTCCGGCCAAGGCTGCTGCTGCTGCCAAGCCCGCGTCCAAGCCGGCGCCGGCCGCGAAGTCCACCGCTGCCAAGCTGGCCGCGGCACCGGTGAAGCCGGCATTCCCGAGCAAGCCGATGGCCGTGTCGGCGCCGCCGACCCGCCCGCTGCCGCAGCCGGTGAAGCCGCCCGCGCCCGAGCCGAAGCAGTCGCAGAACGCCACCAAGCCGATCCAGCTGAAGCCGGTGCCGGCCAAGGTGAAGATCGATTTCGCCGCCGGCGACCATGTGGTCTATCCGACCCATGGCGTGGGCAAGATCCTGCGTATCGAACGCCAGTTGATCGCCGGTTTCGAACTGGAACTGATGGTGGTGGAATTCGAGCGCGACAAGATGACCGTGCGCGTGCCGCTGACCAAGGTGAACTCGGTCGGCATCCGCAAGCTCAGCACGCCGCAGAAGATGAAGTCGGCTCTGGAGACGCTCAAGGGCCGCGCCCGCGTCAAGCGCGCCATGTGGAGCCGCCGCGCGCAGGAATACGAAGCCAAGATCAACTCCGGCGATCCGGTGTCGATCGCCGAAGTGGTGCGCGACCTGCATCGCAATGCCGGCCAGCCGGACCAGAGCTATTCCGAGCGCCAGATTTATGAATCCGCGCTCGATCGCCTGGTGCGCGAACTCGCCGCCGTGGAGCGCATCGACGAGGACTCCGCAAACAAAAAACTGGAGAAGATTCTCAAAGTCGCCTAATCGCGATCTTTGATTCTGGTTTGTTCTCGCCATCACGCGAGACGCGAAAAAATCACACGGCTTTTCGCTCGCATTCTCCAGCGGGTCCGGTAGCATCGGTTGCCGGACCCGCTTTCATATGGCCGATTCGTTATTGATTTGTCCGCGCCGCTGATCACAGCACCTGCCCTTACACCGCCGCCGATCCCGGCAGCGAGACCACCTGCGTCCGCCGCCGTGACGTCGTCTTCCGCCATGTCTGCGACCGGCGTCTGCGCGCCCTCCTCGTCTGAAGCCTTTGCCGTGCTGCGCCATGCGCGCCGGGTCTGGGCGGTTGCCGCCGTGCATTCCGAGGCAGCGAAGCTGAACGAGGCGCATAACGAGCTGGCAGCCCGGCTGCTGCCCGGCGACCGCCTGATCTATCTCGGCAACATGATCGGCCATGGCCGCGAGACGGTTGCCACACTCAATGAGTTACTCGCATTCCGGCGCGACTTCCTCTGCCTGCCCGGCGCAATCCCGGACGACATCGTCTATCTGCGCGGCGCGCAGGAGGAAATGTGGCGCAAGCTGCTGCAGATCCAGTTCGCGCCCGGCCCGGCGGAAGTGTTCGACTGGATGCTGAAACACGGCCTGGCGCCGATGCTGCAGGGCTATGGCGTCGATCCGCAGCAGGCGCGCGGCGTGCTGCGCGAAGGCGCACTGGGCATCAGCCGCTGGACCAACTCGCTGCGCGCCGCGATCCGCAGGCATCCGGGCCATGACGACCTGTTCGGCTGTTTCCGCCGCGCCGCCTATACGTCGGGCAACGAGTTGCTGTTCGTGCATGCCGGCATCGATCCCGCCGTGGCGCTCACCGCGCAGTCGGATCACCTGTGGTGGGGCTCGCCCGCCTTCCGCGGCCTGACCCAGCCCTATGCCGGTTTCCGCCGCGTGGTCAGTGGCGGCAACCCGCGCGGCGAGGGCGCGCATCTCGATGCCTTCACCTGCTGCCTGGATGGCGGCGCCGGTTTCGGCGGACCGCTCAATGTCGCCTGTTTCGGACTTGATGGCGCATTGGTTGAAAGTTTTGCGATTTAGCGGGCTGTTCACCGCCTGACGGTTGCAACGCGGCACGGCGTCGATAGCATGGCCACCATGCAGACTCCCGAGATGGAGCAACTGGTCGCCGACATGCTCGACGACCGCCAGACGGTCCTCAAGGACTATTTCGTTGCGCGCAGCGCGCGTCTGGAAAGCCTGATCTGGTATCCAACCGTGGCGGATACGGATCAGGCCACCATGCGATTTCTGATCGAATACTGGCACCAGCTGCGCGGCGATGCCGACATCCCGCAAGCCAGCGATGTCTCGCCTTTCGAACTGAAGCCGGCTTTGGGCTATATCGTGCTGATCGACGTGCTGGACGATGGCTGGGATGGCCGCTTCCGGCTCTATGGCACCAAGGTGGCCGAAACCTATGGCCGCGACATGACCGGCCGCCTGGTCTCGGAGATCGACGGCGGCAATTATGTCTCGATCTTCTTCCGTGCCTTGTATCGCGCCGCCTGGCTGCGCAAAGCGCCCTATTACTCGCATCATTTTCCACCGTCGCATGTGGCGGTGGAATCCTGGCAGCGGCTGGCCCTGCCGCTGGCCGGACCGGACGGGCAGGTCAGCCGCTTCCTGGCCTGCAAC
>JAGXRD010000094.1 GCA_018336035.1 Alphaproteobacteria bacterium
CCTGATCGATCTTTTCATGCTTTTCCTCATTAACGCGCACGATTCCTTTCCCGCAGAAGCTCTTCGGGTTCAAGTATTCTGAAATTTTGATCTAGTTATGCTGCGGCTACGCGCGGATTTTCAGTGAATCCTACACATCGCTTTTTGCGATCTTTGTCACAGTGCCGCTTTCAACTGCGCCAACTTTCTAAAAATCTCATTAAACTCAGCGCCTCTTCTTATTTCTTCTTCTGATATAGGATGTTCATACACAATCTCATGAACGCCTCTGGGGCCGCGCACCACCTTAATGGTTAACCACCCACCTACTCCGTCGTCATTACTCAACATGGCTATGGCACTTTCTGTCCAATTGATTCGGGGCGGTTTTAAACGCGGTGGCGGTGCTTGCAGGCCGATCGCTTCACGGTAGCGTGACAAGAGCTCGTTTACAGACCCGCGATCGCGCAAATGGTCGATCAACTCATCTGGACTTATGCCAAGGACGCAGCAAGCTCTGAGCACCAGGCCATACCGCTGTGACATATCTTTATCATTGGTTCCGAAGATCAGCTTTGTTAGCGCCGTCGCAAGCGGAGTGTCCTTCCTGACGCCAACACCGCGCTCCTTTGCCAAGGTTGTAAACTCGCGGGCGAGCGCCGGATCTGATAGGACGCAATAGAGCGCGATGAGCGCATCGTGCAGAAGTATATTTCGCAACTCGATATGCGCGGCAGCGCCACTACCATGGTCGGCTACTGCTGACGCGATGTAGTCAGCTAACGGACGACGCATAGGATATTTTATAGCCAACCTTACAGCGCTTATTATGCTGAGCTCTTGTTCTCGGTGTGTAACAGATGACGACATACCGCCCCCTTTAGAGATTGGGTTCGTAGTCTGGCAGGCTCGCCAGCCAGCACTCTGCGGCATCGACGGTTATAAGGGTCGACCGGCCACTTTTCTTTCCGCGCAGCTTTTGTTCTTTAAGTAAGCGGTAGGTCATAGCTCTCGACGGACCATATCTTCGCGAGAACTCATCAATGGTTAGAGCTCTTTCACTACTCACGCGGATACCCCCACCGGCCCTTCCGGTCGCTAGGGAGCTAGCGTCTGCGGGCGCGGTGCATTGTGGATCCGACGAGCTGCTAACGCTCGCCTCGCTTTTCCCCGGCGATAAATGAGCCTGGGGCTGGTTTGGCCGTAAAAGTCTTTGAGACATTATTCACTTCCACCGTTATCCCTCGATAACCATGGAAGCTAATGACTATGACTTTGAGATTCACTTTGAAATAATTGAAGAGTTACAGCGCCGCTCAAACGGCAACTTCGCAAAAAATATTCACAGTGGCCGAAATACAATGCGGGGAAGGCCGAGTTCCAGAGCATAAGGTCGGCGCGATAGCAGCGGAGTCACATCTTTCTGCGCGTCTTTGGCCTGTCACGATTCCAGTTCCGGATGCTCGTCTTGACGACACTCATCGTTACGTCGCTAAGTTCCAACGCACACGTCACAGCAAAAACGAACTCCGCAAAGCTCACTCTATTGGAGGAAAAAGGAACGAGTTTACCCGAAGAGGATTCCCACAGGTTAGCCAGCTCCTCTACAAGGAATTGCATAAGGCAGTCTTTCGCAGGCCCAGGGCGCCGCTTCAAACTGTCTGAAGCCACGCTCTGTCGCGGGCGATTTATACCGAACGCCCCCTTACCTAAGGTTTCGCTCTGAAGAGCTTGGCGACGATCATTGACACGGTCTATCCGGTCAACAATTGCCTCCATATCGGCACGAAATACGCGACCTCCAGTCGAATCACCCGGAATATGAAACAGGTTGTGGCGAAGGCTTTTAGCCGCATCATTCGCTCTATGCAGCAATTGACCTAAAACTTTTAACTGCTTGCTCTCCTCTGACGGCAGGACTTCGCGCGCTGCCCGTTCGCGCGCCGCCTCGTACATTGCAGCTATGGACTGAAGCTCGCGATCGATCGCTTCCGGCGACAATTCATCCTTCAACGTGATGGCCTTGAATGCTTTGCTGAAATCATACTGAGTTTTAGGCTCAGGCCGGATGATTGGCTCGAAGACAGATCGCGCCGAACCCCGTATAGTTTTTTCTCGACGCTTCTTGTTCGAAGTTTTTGCCATTTTATCGATCTGGTTCGCGTTTCTCGATCACCTAAGTCCGCTCACAATACTCCGCCCATTCTGTCATCATCGCTTTGCGCTTTTCAAATAAATCGCCCCTTCTGTATGCCGCCTCCACTTTGTCGCCAATCGCATGGGCAAGGGCCATTTCGGCTACTTCTCTGGGGTATGTCGTGCATTCTGCAGTCCAATCCCGGAAAGTCGAACGGAAGCCATGTACGGTTATATCTGTCCGCTCCATACGCTCGAGCAATTTCAACATGGACATATTGGACAGCGGCTGACCTTTTCTCGTTCCTCGGAAGACATATGGAAATAGCTCAAGCCCTGCCGCTTCCTGCTCTGCTTTCATTTCCGCAAGAATATCCAATGCCTGCTTTGTTAACGGCACTCGGTGTTCCTTGCTCGCTTTGATGCGATCAGCGGGAATTGTCCAAATACCGGCCTGGAGGTCAAACTCGCGCCATGCTGCCCCAATCGTCTCGCCCGTCCGGGTTGCGGTCAAAATCAGAAACTCCAGCGCCCGAGGCGCGATACCTGTCAACTCCCTAAGCTCAGACATAAAGCCAGCGATCTTTGTGTACTGAAGTGCCGCATGGTGGCTGACACGCCGCACTTTGCTGCGCTGAGGAAGAAGATTCTCTAGGTGGCCACGCCAACGCGCGGGGTTTTCACCCGACCGGTATCCTCGAGACGACGCCCAGTCGAGAACAGTCTCAATACGACCGCGAAGCCTGGAGGCGGTTTCGGTCTTGGACCTCCAAATTGGCTCCAGGATCTTCAGCACAAGAGCAGTATCAATCGCCTGAGTCGGTAGCCCACCTATTGTCGGGTAGACATATACCTCCAAGGTTCGTCGCCATTGCGCTACATGCTTCTCATTGCGCCACGATATTGCATGACTATCGATATAGGATTCAGCGCATTGCTTAAAGCTAATACGACTTGCTGTCTCGATCTGAGCCTGTTGCTTGCGTTGGCGTCGAGCGTCGATTGGGTCGGTACCATCCGCCTTCAAACGGCGACATTCCAACGCCTTCTCGCGTGCTTGAGCCAAGGACACAACCGATGCCGGCCCAAGTCCCATCTCTCGCGGGCGTTTGTTGAGCATGTAACGGAAGACCCAGGCGCGCGTGCCCGACTGTCGGATGTGAAGGTACAGACCACCACCGTCCGCGTAGCTGCCCGCCGACTGCAGTTTAGAAACTTGGAGTGCTGTTAGGCGATTGAATGTCCGCCGCATGGATAGCCCACAAAATCGTCCTCAAATGTGAGCGCGATTGTGGTCAATCCCCGTAGACACGTCCAGACTAAAGACACTTCTCAATCCATTGTTTTTATTGTATAATTTCACCCAGAGACACCGGTGGATATCAGTAAAATTTCCTAATTTCGACACCCTCTCCGCCATCCTATCCCGGATCACGCGCAGCTCAGCTTGCTGCCGCGGCACCACCCTGCAGGGCCTGCAGCGAGACGCGCACGCGGTTGCGGCCGGCGGCCTTGGCGCCGTAGAGCGCATCGTCGGCGCGATCAATCGCATCCTGCACGTCACGATCGTCGTCACTCAGGATCGTGCAGCCGAGGCTGAGCGTGACACGGACCTGCACGCCGCTCTCGGCCGCCACCGGCGCGGCGGAAATCAGGCCGCGCGCGCGTTCGGCATAAGACACCGCGGCGGTGATGTCGCTTTCCATCAGCAACACCACGAATTCCTCGCCGCCGAAGCGTGCGACCAGATCGGTATCGCGCGCCGCCGTCTGCAGCCGCGCTGCCACGGCGCGGATCACCGCATCGCCCGCGGCATGGCCATGGGCGTCATTCACCTGCTTGAAATGATCGATATCGGCGACCACGACAGCCAGCGCGCGATCGTAGCGCCGCGCATAAGCCAGCTGGCGCTCCGCCGCACTGAGGAAGGCGCGGCGGTTCAACAGCCCGGTCAGTGGATCGGTTTCCGACAGCTTGCGCAGGCGTTCGATATCGAGCGCGAGTTCGCGGCTCTCGGCCTCGTGGGCAACGGCCTCGCGTTCAGCCTCCACCAGCCTGTTCTCGGCCTGACCGACGCGCCGCAGCAGCGAGCGCAGCGACTGCGACAGCAGCGTCACCTCGCGCGCACCGCCGACCCGCGGCAGGGTATGCACGCCGTCATCGCGTCCGATGCGGTCGGCCTCATGCGCAAGCTGGTAGATCGGTGCTGTCAGGCGGCCGGCGAGCCAACGCGCCAGAGCGATGCCGACGACGCCAAGCCCGATGCCGATCAGCAGGATCGCTTTCACCAGATCCTGCACCGGCTGGTAAGCGACGTCAGCCGGCAATTGGGACACCACCACCCAGCCAAGGCCAGGATAGTCGCGATACCCCAGCCCGACCGCATAACTGGTCAGCCATCGGTCAGAATCTTCGCCATAGGTAAGGTCAGAGCCCGAGGGCTTCGCCCGGATCGTCGCCAGCTGCTGCGGCGTCAGGATCACCGAATTGATATTGCGCCCGAGCAGCACCTTACCCTTTTCGTCAAGAATGCTCACCTCGGCGGAGGCGAAAAGACTCTCGCGGGTGAGCAGCGACCTGCGCAGCTCGGTGGCCCAGTCCCAGCTCAGATGCGCGCCCAGCACGCCGACAATCTCGCCGGATCCATTGCGCACCGGATAGGCCACGTCGACAAAGCGGAAAGGCTCTTCGTCCTGTCGCGGACCGAGCATCTTGGCCAGCAGCAGGGCCTCATGCACATCGCCGACGAAAGGCGCCTGGATGCCGGCTATGAACCACGGCCTCTGCGCCACCGACGCACCCTCGAGCATGCCTTTGGTGGCAGCCACGACGGCACCGTCCTTGCTCGCATACCCGATCCAGGCATAATCGGGGTAGCTCGTCTGCATGCGATCGAGCACGGCGCGCAGGGCCGCGGGATCGCGTTCCCAGGCATCGCGCAGCACATCAAGTCCCGCGATGGTGCCAACTTCGCGGTACCGCTCGTACATGCCGCGATCGAGCCGGCTGGCCATGGAGATCGCCAGTTCCGTCATCTGGTTGCCGACCATCCCCGAGATGATGCGGCGGCCGTATGACGCCGTCCCGAGCGTGGCACACAGAATAAGAACTATGGTCAGCGCCGCTGTCGCCAGCGTCACCTGCGTACGGATCGATAATCTGTCGAACAGACCGGGTAACCGCACGAGCTGCTTCCACCTTTACGCCGCCGAACCGCAGACGATTGTCCGCCCCGCCAGCGGTCAAATCAATCGCAAATTGGCGACAAGGGCGGATCTGCCAGTCAAAACGATCACTTCTTGTAAAGTGTCTTGTACTGCTCGCGCAGCAGGTTCTTCTGCACCTTGCCCATCGTATTTCGCGGGAGATCGTCGACGAAAAATACCCGCTTGGGCAGTTTGAACTTGGCCAGCCGTCCATCCAGCAGCTTCAGCACGCCGGCTTCATCCAGCGTATGGCCCTTGCTGGCCACCACAACCGCCGTGACACCTTCGCCGAAATCGGGATGGTCGACACCGATCACCGCCGATTCGATCACGCCGGGCATCGCATCGATCTCGGTCTCGACTTCCTTCGGATAGACGTTGTAGCCGCCGGTGATGATCAGGTCCTTACCGCGGCCGACAATATGCACATAGCCAAGCGAGTCGATCTTGCCCAGGTCGCCGGTGATGAAGAAACCGTCGGCGCGGAATTCGGCCGCGGTCTTTTCCGGCATGCGCCAGTAGCCCTTGAACACGTTCGGGCCCTTCACCTCGATCATGCCGATCTCGCCCTGGGCGAGAGGCTTGCCGGTCTCGGGATCGGTGATGCGGACAGAAACCCCCGGAAGCGGGAAACCCACCGTGCCGGCGACGCGTTCACCGTCATAGGGATTCGAGGTATTCATGTTGGTCTCGGTCATGCCGTAACGCTCGAGGATGCGGTGGCCGGTGCGGGCCTCCCATTCCTTGTGCGTATCGGCCAGCAGCGGCGCCGAGCCGGAAACGAAAAGCCGGATATGCTTGACGGCGTCTTTGGTGAGCGCCGGGCTCTGCAGCAGGCGCACATAGAAAGTCGGCACGCCCATCATGCTGGTGGCGCGCGGCAGCAGCTTCATCACCTCGTCGCCGTCGAATTTCGACAGGAAGATCATCGAGGCGCCGGCCAGCAGCGTCACGTTGCTGGCGACGAACAGCCCATGCGTATGGAAAATCGGCAGCGCATGCAGCAGCACATCATCGGCGGTGAAGCGCCAGTAATCCTTCAGCGTTGCCGCATTGGAGTAAAGGTTGTGATGCGTCAGCATCGCGCCCTTCGAGCGGCCGGTGGTGCCCGAGGTATAGAGAATGGCGGCGAGATCGTCGGCCGCACGCGGCACGGCGGCAAAGCCCGCCGGCGCCGCCTTGGCCTTGTCCATCAGGCTGCCATCGCCATGGCCGCCGAGTGTCAGCACATGGGCGACGCCCAGCCTGGTGGCGAGTGGAGCGAGGTCCTTTTCCGCATTCGGGCGGCAGACCACCACGCGCGGCTCGGCATCGCCGATGAAATATTCCAGTTCGGTCAGCGTGTAGCCGACATTGAGCGGCAGATAGACGCCGCCGGCCGCCACCACGCCGAGATACAGGATCAGCGCCTCGGCCGACTTGTCGACCTGCACGGCGACACGGTCGCCCGGCTGCACACCCAGGCCCACCAGCATGCCGGCCATGCGTTCGGCCAGCGCAAACGTGTCGGCATAGCTGAATGTGCGGCCATCGCCGGTCTCGATGAAGACCTTGGCCGGATCGGCAATGCTGGAACGGATCAGGGTATACAGGTTCTCGGGCATCGGCGTTTTTTCAATCTTGCGCGTGGTTGCGGATCAGAAGCGATACTAAATCGCTCCGATACTTAATCGTTCCTGGCCCTCTCCGCGCAAGTCTCTCAGCCGCCGGAGAGCCTGTTCAACGCATTTTAAAAGGCGCTGGCCTCTTAAGACGCTATGGCCTCCAACTGGTCCGCCGCCAGCAGGCGGTAGCCGACGCCCAGCTCGGTCACCACATAGGTCGGGCGGGCCGGATCGCGCTCGATCCGCTGGCGCAGTTTGCGCATAAAAATACGCAGATAATGCACATCCTCGGCATGTTCATCGCCCCAGACACCGCGCAGCAGCTGCTCATGCGTCACCACTTTGCCGGCATGCCGGGCCAGATGCTGCAGCAGGCCATACTGCTTCGGCGTCAGCTTCACTTCGGCGCCATCGACCAGCACGCGACGACGCGCCAGATCGACCGCCAGGCCGCCCACCTCGAAGACCGGCTCTTCTGCCGCCGGCGGCGCACGCCGCATCACGGCATTCACCCGCGCCAGGAATTCGGCGATGCTGAAAGGCTTGGTCAGGTAATCGTCGGCGCCGCGCTCGAAGGCGCGAATCTTGTCGGCCTCGCGGCTGCGCACGGTCAGCACGATCACCGGAACCCAGCTCCATTCGCGCAGGCGCTTGAGCACATCCAGGCCATCCTGATCGCCGAGCTGCATGTCGAGCACGACCAGATGGATCTCGTTCTTGCCGAGCAGGTCCAGCGCCTCGGCGCCGCTGGCGGCTTCGATCACATCGAAATCGTGCATCGCCAGCGCCGGTCGCAGGAAGCGCCGGATCTGCACTTCGTCGTCGACAATCAGGATTCTGCGCTTGTCGCCCATGCGGCTTCCCCTTCATCGGTCACTTGCAATGTCTTGGCGAGCGGCATGCCGATATGGAATGCGGCACCCTGCCCCACGCCGCGGCTATCCGCCCAGATTTCGCCGCCGGCGGCCTCGACAAAAGCCTTGCTGACCATCAGGCCCAGGCCATTGCCGGCCACCTGGCCAGAGGTCGCATCGGCCGCGCGGTAAAACGGCGCGAAGATTTTCTGCGCTTCGGTGCGGTCCAGCCCGATGCCGGAATCCTGCACGCTCAGCACCACGCGTTCGTCCTCGACCTGCCCGCGCAGGAAGATCACCGAACCCGGCGGCGAGTATTTCGCGGCATTCTCCAGGATATTCACCAAAGCCTGCTCCACCAGCACCGGATCGGTTTCCACCATCGGCAGCGCCAGCATGTCGTCAGACTCGATCCGGTGACGCGTCAGCACCTTCTGGGTCTGGCGCAACGCCGCATTGGTGATGTCGGCGACATCGATCGGTTCTACCTGCGGCGCCAGACGGCCGGCGCGGATGCGTGTCAGATCCAGCATGCGGCGGATATAGCGTTCCAGCCGCTGCGCCTCTTCGCGAATGGTCGACTGCAGTTCGGCGCGCGTCGTCTCGTCGCAGATCGGGCCGAATTTTTCCAGCGTGGTGACGGAGCCGAGAATGGAGGCCAGCGGTGTGTGCAGGTCATGACTGATCGAGCCCAGCACGGCTTCGCGCAGGTTTTCAGCTTTGGCCAGCACGCGCGCCTCTTCCACCCGCAGCGCCAGCCGCATACGTGCCAGCGCCAGGCCCGACTGCTCGATCATCGCCGCGATGGCCAGTGGATCGAGGCGGCTGTCGGGCGCGGTACCGACCACGATCACGCCGACCGGCGCGCCACCGCTATGCAGCAGATACACCGGCGGCACCGCCGTTTCGCGGTTGCGCCAGGCCTGTTCGGCAACGGTCAGCGGCTGCATGGCGCCGAAATCGCCGACGACGGCGAGTTCGCGCAGCCGGCCGCCGTCTTCGAGATAGATCGCCGCGGCGCTGCCCAGGCTGTGGCTCAGTTCCTCGGCCAGCATGGCAGGAATCTGAGCCGGATCGACCACGGCGCTGATGCGGCGGTTGAAGGCCAGCAGATATTCCATGATCGCCTCACGCCGGCGCGAGGCCGCGGCGGCACGGCGCGCATAGCCGGCGAGTTGGCTGGACACGATGGCGACGCCGCCGAAGACGAAGATATCGGCCACTTCCTGCGGATCGGCATCGGGCAGGAAGAAGGCCGGGTTGTAGAACAGCACCGAGCAGACCGCCAGCGAAGCCAGTGCCGCCGTCAGCGATGGAATCATGCCGCCGAAAATCGCCGCGCCCAGGATCACCGGCACGAACAGGATCGAAGCGGAGGTAACATTGATGGTGCGGCTGAGCGTGAAGACGGCAATGCCGGCCAGACCGACGACGGCTGCGGCCACAACGCTATGCAGCAGAATCCGGCCGGCGCGCGGGCGGGCGGATTCCTCTCCGGCGATAGGAAGCGCAATCGGCGATGTCATGCCCGATTATCCCACAGGCCGGCCGGCCGTACAGCCCCGGGGCGCCTTCCGGGCGTGCCTGCGGCAATTGGCTCGAAACCACTGTTTATGCAGAGTTTACGTCGAGATGCCGTCAGGCCAGGCAGGCGAGCTGCGCCGGGGCAAGCTGCCCCATCCGGCCCCGGATCACGCCGGTGCGCCGCTCGATATAGGCCGTGGGCCGCGCCGCGTTCCACCGGTTCGGACTGGGCAGGATGGCGGCCAGCCGGGCAGCCTGGGTGTCGTTCAGCTGCCGGGCCGGCACACCGAAATGCTGCCGCGCCGCCGCCTCTGCGCCGAACAGGCCCTGGCCCATCTCGGCGATATTCAGATAGACCTCGATGATCCGGCGCTTCGGCCACAAGGCATCGAGCGCCAGCGCCAGCGGCGCCTCCAGCCCCTTGCGCAGGAAACCGCCGCCGGGCCAGAGGAACAGGTTGCGCGCCACCTGCATGGTGATCGTGCTGGCGCCGCGCAGGCGACCGGTTTCCTCGTAGTCGTCCAGCGCCTCCTGCACCGCGCCGAGATCGATGCCGCGATGCAGGCAGAAACGGCCGTCTTCCGAGGCGATCACGGCCCGCGCCAGGCCGCTGGGCATGGCAGATAGCGGCTGCGGGTCGTAGCGGATCGCCGCGCCGCGCTCGGCCATGCGGATCAGCATCAGCGGCGTGACCGGCGGATCGATGAAGCGCCAGAGCAGCAGCCCGCCGCCCCAGAACACGGCCACGACCAGCAACACGAATTTCAGCAACCGGAACAGCAGTTTCATTGCCCCCAGCAAAGCCCGGCCCGGCTGTGCTGTCCACCATCGGGGCCACGCCTCATCCAGGCCGGGGCCGGACGCCGCAAGCCGGTGGACAGCCGCCCGGCATAAGGTTTTACTGGCCGGAACGGGGAGAAAACATCTTCATGCTGCAAGGCAGCGCCATCCTGCTTCTGTCGCTCGGCTATCTCGGGCTGCTGTTCGCCGTCGCGCATCTCGGCGACCGGCTGAATCCCCGCTGGTATACCGGCCGCACCGGCGCGACCATCTACGCCCTGTCGCTGGCAATCTACTGCACCTCCTGGACCTTCTACGGCTCGGTCGGCCGCGCCTCGCTGTCAGGCCCGGACTTCATCCTGATCTATGTCGGGCCGATCCTCGCCATCACGGCAGGCTATCCGATGATGGCCAAGATGATCCGCATCGCGAAACGGCAGAACCTGATCTCGATCGCCGACTTCATCGGCTCGCGCTATGGCAAGAGCCGCGCGGTGGCCGTGCTGGTCACGCTGATCGCGGTGATCGGCGTGCTGCCCTATATCTCGCTGCAGATGCAGGCCGTCAGCGTCACTTTCGAAGTGCTGGTCGGCAGCGAAATGGCACAGCTGCTGAATACCACCCTGCCGCCGCCCTGGCGCGACACCGCGATGTTCGTCGCCGGTATCATGGGCCTGTTCACGATCCTGTTCGGCGTGCGGCATGTGCAGGCCACCGAACAGCATCGCGGCATGATGCTGGCCATCGCGTTTGAATCGCTGGTCAAGCTGGCGGCGTTTCTCGCCGTTGGACTGTTCGTGGTCTACGGCCTGTTCGATTCCGGCGCCGACCTGATCGCCCGCGTGCAGGAAAGGCCCGATCTGAGCGAACAGCTCAGCAAGGGGCTTGGCACCAACTGGATCGTGATGACGATCCTGTCGGGCTTTGCCTTCCTCTGCCTGCCGCGCCAGTTCCATGTCGCCGTGGTGGAAAGCGGCGATCCCAGCCAGCTCAAGGCCGCGCGCTGGCTGTTCCCCACCTATCTGGTCGCCATCAACCTGTTCGTCGTGCCGATTGCCGCCGCCGGCCTGCTGCTGATGGGTAAGGGTCCGAACCCCGATTTCTTCGTGATCACGCTGCCGCTGATGACGAACCAGATTGCGCTCTCTGTCTTTGCCTTCATCGGCGGCCTGTCGGCCGCCACCTCGATGGTGATCGTCGCCTGCATGGCGCTGTCGATCATGGTGTCGAACGAACTGGTCACGCCGCTGCTGCTGCGCTCGCGCGCCGGCGGTTCGCATGAAGTCGGCCAGATCGTGCTGAATGTGCGCCGCGCGGCGGTGATCGTGATCCTGATTGCCGCCTATATCTATCACACCTGGATCGCCGGTTATCTGCCGCTCGCCTCCATGGGTATGATCTCTTTCGTGGCCGTGGCGAATTTCGCGCCGCCGCTGCTGCTCGGCCTGTACTGGCGGCGCGCCCATCGCAACGGCGTGATCGCCGGGCTCGTCGCCAGTTTCGCCGTCTGGTTCTATGCCCTGCTGCTGCCCTCGATCCAGGGTGCCGCCGGCGGGCAGCCGATGCTGGCACCGCTGGCATCCTGGATGCCCACGCCGATCAACCGCTTCGACGCGATCCTGCAGGGCTTCGTCGCCTGCACCGTGGTCAATATCTCGCTGCTGGTCGGCATCTCGCTGCTGTCGAAGCCGGGCAGCCGCGACCGTGAACAGGCCGCCATTTTCGTGTCCGGCGGTGAGGGTCTGCCCAATACCACATCTGAGGAAGCCGACCAGGATCCGCGCATCGACGAGCTGCGTGCGTTGGCCGCGCGTTTCATCGGCACCGAACGCGCCGAACGCGCCTTCGCCGGCAAACGCATGAGCGCCTCGGAAGCCATGGCTTTCACCGAGCATCTGCTCGGCGGCGCCATCGGCGCGGCCTCGGCGCGTATCGTGATGGCCTCGGCGCGCGGCAAGAATTTGCTCAGTCCGCGCGCGGCGCGCGCCATGCTGGGCGAGGCCTCGGAAGCGATCCGCCACAATCTCGACCTGCTGCGCACCACGCTCGACCATATCAGCCAGGGTATCGGCGTGTTCGACCGCGAACAGCGCCTGGCCGCCTGGAATGACCGCTTCTTCGACCTGCTCAGCCTGCCGGCCAATCTGGCCGAGAATGGCGTGCCGCTGACCCAACTGGCCGGCGACGGCACCGGCGACCTGGCCATGACGCTGGCCTCCGGCGCGCATGGCTCGCAGATCTATGAACGCCGCCGCCCCGATGGTGGCGTGATCGAAATCCGCGTCGACCCGATGCCGGACGGCGGCTTCGTCGCCACCTGCACCGATGTCAGCGAACGCGTGCGCGCCGCCGAAGCGTTGCGGGCGTCCGAACGCGCCATCCGCGTCTATACCGACAACGTGCCGGTGCTGATCGCCTATGTCGATCGCGAGGAGCGCTATCGCTTTACGAACATGCCGTTCCGCCGCTCGCTCAACCTGCCGCAGCAGCAGATCGACGGCCGGCCGCTCAACGAGATGATCTCGGCCGACCGCTATAACCGCCTGAAGCCGCATATCGATGCCGCGCTGTCGGGCCAGCGCCAGAGCTTTGAAATCGAATTCCCCACCAACGATGCCAAGATCGAAGTGGCGCACGGCACGTATATTCCGCATATCGGCCATAACGGCGAGGTGCTCGGCTTCTTCCTGCTGTACCAGGATGTCACCGAACGCCGTCGCGCCGATGCCGCCTTGCGCGCCGCCTATGAAGGCCTGGAGCGTCGCGTCGCCGAACGCACCGCCGAATTGCAGCTGGCCGTGCAGGAGCTGGAAGCCTCGCGCGCCCAGGCCGAAGCCGCCAATCTCGGCAAGACGCGCTTCCTCGCCGCCGCCAGCCATGACCTGCTGCAGCCGCTGCATGCCGCCCGCCTGTTCACGGCAGCCCTGGCCGAGCGCGAACCGGACAATCCGCTGGTCTCCAAGATCGATCATGGGCTCGGCTCGGTCGAAGTGCTGCTCGATGCGCTGCTCGATATCTCCAAGCTGGATGCCGGCGCGGTACGGCCGGAAATCCGCCCCGTCGCACTGTCGTCGCTGTTCGATGCCATCGCCACCTCCTTCGGGCCGCTGGCGGCGCGCCGCGGCGTGACGCTGAAAGTCGTGCCGACCACCGCCACCATCAATACCGATCCGGCGCTGCTGCGGCGCGTGCTGCAGAATTTCGTCGCCAATGCGATCCGCTATGCCAGCCCTGAGCGCGAGGACCGCCGCGTCGTCGTCGGCTGCCGGCGCGAGGGCGACCAGATCCGCATCGTGGTCTGCGACAACGGCCCCGGCATTCCGGCCGACAAGCAGCAGGTGATCTTCCAGGAATTCGCCCGCCTGGAGCAGCGCGGCGGCGGCGATACCGAGCGCGGCCTGGGCCTGGGGCTGGCCATCGTCGACCGCATCGGCCGCATGCTCAACAACCTGATCCGGCTCGACTCCCGCCAGGGCCATGGCTCGGTGTTCAGCGTCACCGTGCCGCGCGCCGCGGTCGAACCGGCGCAGGATGTGGCGGCCGCACCCGCGCCGGCTTTCGTCGCCGGCTCGCTCAGTGGCAGCTTCGTGCTGTGTATCGAGAACGAGGCGGGCGTGCGCGAGGCGATGATCACGCTGCTGGAAGGCTGGTCCTGCACCGTGGCGGCCGTCGACAGTATCGAGGCGGCGCGGCAGGCGGTGGCGCAGGCCGGCCGCAGCCCGGACATCATCCTGGCCGACCTGCATCTGGACGAGGACAGCCCGGACGGGCTCGAAGCGATCGCGCAACTGCGCCGAGACTGGGGCCAGCGTATCCCGGCGATCCTGATCACCGCCGAACGCAGCCAGGAGATGCGCCAGCGCGCCGCCGGCATGAGCGTGGATGTGCTGAACAAGCCGGTGAAGCCGGCCGCCCTGCGCGCGCTGATCAGCCAGCGCCGCCGGCCCACAGGACCGCTGGCGGAAACGGGCGATTAAACCGAGAAATGCCGTGCGGCGATGACCGCTTGCGTGCGGCTGCGCACGCCGAGCTTTTTGAGGATGGCGGTGACATGCGCCTTCACGGTGGCTTCGCCCACTGAAAGCTCATGCGCGATCTGCTTGTTCAGCTTGCCCTTCGACAGCAGCGTGAGGACGCGCAGCTGCTGCGGGGTGAGTTCGCTGATGCGGCGGGCGAAGTCGTCGGGCATCGCCGCGTCGCCGCCTTCCATCTCGGGCGGCAGCCAGACCTCGCCATCCAGCACCGACTGCAGCGCGCTGGCAATCGTCTCCATCGCCGCGGATTTCGGCACGAAGGCGGCGGCGCCGAATTCGATGGCACGACGCATGGTGGTCGGCTCGCGGGTCGAGGACACAATGGCGACCGGCACGGCGGGATGGCTGGAACGCACGGCGGCGAGGCCGGCAAACCCGTCCATGCCCGGCATGTCGAGATCGAGAATCAGCAGATCGACGGAGTCGCGCGCGTCCAGCGCGGCGCGGGCGCCATCGAGATCGGCGGCGCCGACCACCTCCACGCCGGTCATGGCCTGACGCAGGGCCTGGCCCAGCGCCTCGCGCACCAGCGGATGGTCATCGGCGATGATGATGGTCAGTGCCGGCTCTGCAGCGCCGGTTTTTTGGGCTCCCGTCATGCCTCCGAAACTAGACCAGCCGCTGGCCGTCAGCAAGGAACCGTGCTGTCCGACAAAAGCAGGGCGGTCAGCCGAAGCGGCGGATCGAGGGCGGCAACGGCGACGGCATCCCGGTGCAACCGGCCAGCGTAAACAGGCTGAAGGGCTGCGCGCGATAGACGGCAATCGCGCCGCTGGCGCGCAGACGGTCGGCAAACCCCGCCTCGTCGGAGGCCAGTTCGACGGCGTTGACGAGCCAGGTCTGCCGCACCAGGCGGGCTTCGGTCTGCAACGCCGCCCCGGTCACCGCCGCATCCGTCCAGCCGAAGGGATAGACGGCGATGACGCGGCCGCTGGCCTCGGGCGGCAGGGCGGCGCGCTGCAGCGTCCAGCCGAACAGGCCGGCCCAGAGCAGCAGCACTGCC
>JAGXRD010000095.1 GCA_018336035.1 Alphaproteobacteria bacterium
CCACCCCCGCTGTGTCATGGCCGGGCTTGACCCGGCCATCCACGCCTTATCTTTTTGAATCTCGCCAACCATTGCCTGCAATCCAGCCATGTGGATGGCCGGCCAATCTTCCGATTCAAGACTGGGCCCGGCCATGACAATCTTGTTTAGGCAGTCACGCCACCCATTTTACAAATCAGTTTCCACGCCGCTGCATCAACAGGCTGCACCGACAGGCGCGATTGTTTCAGCAGCGACATGTCCTTCAGCTTCGGCTCGGCCTTGATCTGCGCCAGCGTCACCGGCGTTTTCAGCGGCATCAAAGCTTTCACGCTGACCATGCCGAACTTACCGGTCTCGTCGGTCGGATCGGGGTGATACAGCTTGGCGATCTCGACGATGCCGACGATCTGCTTCTCGTCCACCGAATGATAGAAGAAGGCGCGGTCGCCCAGCTGCATCGCCTTCATGTTGTTGGCGGCCTGGTAGTTGCGCACGCCGTTCCAGCTCTCGACCTTTTTCTTGACCTGCTGGTCCCAGGACCAGGCGGAAGGTTCAGATTTCATCAGCCAGTAGTTCATGGATTCTCTTCATATGTTGAATATGCTGATATAGCTAAAAAGTGGGAGAAGGAAAATGACCTTTGCAATCCCTACTAAATTATTAGGAAGCCCGTCAGTTTCTGGTGCAGAAGAGCTATTCGAACAATTCAAAGAATTTTCTTCGCATCGAAAAAATTCGGTGGGAGCCTTTCAAGATAACAGGGTAGTCCCAAAAACGCTGTGGAAAATTCAGTGTTGTATGGAAGGCATTCTTCATCGCACCGTTGCCCTGTGTGATGGAGTTGTCGGCGCATGGAACGGTGAGAACTTTCTTTCTTCAATCATTCTGGCGAGATCAGTGATGGAGACTTCTGCGGTAGCATTTTACTTTTATGGGAAAGTGGATGCAGGTGTAGAGGCTAAAAGCATTGAACTAATAGACGAAGCGGCGATGGACGTCTCATTCACTTCGCGATACGAGCCATTCAAAGATATCTCGTCACGACAAATACCTAATATTGTGACTCTAATTGATAAGCTCAGGAATATTGCTCCTGATAAGAACGGGCCAGATTTGCGGAAGTCGTATGATTGGCTATCAGAGTATGCCCACCCCAATTATCCGGGAACGATGAGCTTCTTTGGTATTCTCGATCAAGAAAAATATACAAAGCATTTTTCAGAAAAGAACGGATTAACTGATCATATAGCTGCAAATATCCTAGCTGGCTTCTCGAGTTTTGCTTTTGTAGAGTTTACGCGACGAAAAATGGAACGCCTATATCCGGTAATCGAAAAGATTGTCCAACCGGTATCTTAGCCTTCCACCTTGAACGGTCGCGCTAGCAGGGCCGCCAACATGTCGTCGATCACTCTGTCTTTATGCAACACGGCATCCACCGCCGCGCAGATCGGCATATCCACGCCATGCTTGCCAGCCAGCGCTTCGATGGCGCGCGCGGTGTGTACGCCTTCGGCGACCGTGCGGCGCGCGCCCATGATCTGCTCCAGCGTCTGGCCTTCGCCCAGCGCAATACCCAATGAAAGATTGCGCGACTGCGTGCCCGAACAGGTCAGTACCAGATCGCCCAGGCCCGACAGGCCCATCAGGGTTTCGCGTTTCGCGCCGAGCGCCAGACCAAGGCGGCTCATTTCCGCCAGGCCGCGCGTGATCAGGGCGGCGCGTGCATTGTCGCCGAGTTTCCTGCCGATCACGATGCCGCAGGCAATCGCCAGTACATTCTTGACCGCGCCGCCGATCTGCGCGCCGGTGACATCATCCGACAGATACGGCCGGAAGGTCGGCCGGCCGAGCCGCTGCACCAGAGCCGCGCCCAAAGCTGCATCGGCGCAGGCCAGCGTGCTGGCGGCAGGAAGCCCGCGCGCCACTTCGCTGGCAAAGTTGGGACCGCTTAAAATCGCCAGCGGCCGGCCGGGCAGCTTTTCGGCCAGCACGTCGCTGGGCAGCAATCCGGTGCTGATCTCGATGCCTTTGGCGGCGATCACGATAGGCGCGGCCTGCGGCAGACTGTTGCGGATCGCCTCGGCAAACGTACGCAACGTCTGCGTCGGCACCGCGAGCACCAGCGCGTCGCAGTCTTTCAGTGCAGCCAGATCGCCGGTCGCTGTCAGGCCCGCCGGCAGCTTCACGTCGGGCAGGTAGATCGGATTGGCCTGCGCGGCGTTGATGCTGTCGACCACCTCGGCATTGCGCGCCCAGAGGATCGTATCGCCCTGTTCAGCCGAGAGCGCCGCCAGTGCAGTTCCCCAGGCGCCGCCGCCGATCACACCAATACGCTTCAAGCTTTCACTCCGGCATAAGGTTTCGCGGCGGCCATGGCATCGAGCGGCCAGCGCGCACGGGCCGGCGCTTCGAGATCGTCGATCAGGCCGAGGCGGAAGCGTTCGAGTCCGGCCCAGGCGATCATCGCGCCATTATCCGTGCAGAGTTTCATCGGCGGTGCAGTGAAACGCATGCCGAATTCACCGGCAAGATTCACCAGGCCGTGGCGCAGGGTCGCATTGGCCGCCACGCCACCGGCAACAACGAAATGTTTGCCGGCAGCACCATGCGCGGCATCGAACAGCGCGATGGCATTTGTCGCCCGATCCAGGATCACGGCCATGACGGTCTGCTGGAAGCTGGCGGCGAGATCGGCCTTGTCCTGCTCGGATGGACTGGCGCCGCAGCTTTCGAGTGCCAGCCGCACGGCGGTCTTGAGGCCCGAGAAACTGAAATCGCAGCCCGACTTGCCTTTCAGCGGCAGCGGCAGATGGAAGCGCGTTGCATTCCCCCGCTTTGCCATCGCCTCGATGGCGGGGCCGCCGGGATAACCCAGGCCGAGCAGCTTCGCCGTCTTGTCAAACGCCTCGCCGGCCGCATCATCGATGGTAGTGCCGAGGCGTTTGTATTGCCCGACGCCTTCGACAATCAGGAACTGGCAATGCCCGCCGGAGACCAGCAGCAGGAGATACGGGAAGGGCACGTCTTCGCTGATCCGCACCGAGAGCGCATGGCCCTCCAGGTGATTGACGGCAATGAGTGGCTTGCCGCTGGCATAGGCCAGCGCCTTGGCGGTCATCAGCCCGACCATGACGCCGCCGATCAGGCCGGGCCCGGCCGTGGCGGCGATGGCATCCAGATCGGCCAGCTCCAGCCCGGCCTCGGCCAGCGCTTCCGCCACCAGTCCATCCAGATGCTCAATATGGGCGCGGGAGGCGATTTCGGGCACCACGCCGCCATAGGGCGCGTGTTCCCTCAGTTGCGAGAACAGGCTATGACTGAGGATGCGGCGCGACGGGTCGGCCGCGTCCTGAACGATGGCGCAGGCGGTTTCGTCGCAACTGGTTTCGATGCCGAGCACGCGCATCGCAGATTGTCCGCTCCGTCAGATATTAGAGTGAGTAGGCCTTAACATTATGACGCCAAGCCAGCAAGTGAAGCCCGAAAAGCCCGTCCTGAATATCGGGACGCGTGGCTCGCCGCTGGCGCTGGCCCAGGCGCATGAAACCCGCGACCGGCTGCTCAAGTCGCATGCCGGCCTGCGCGAGGACCAGATCGCCATCCGGGTGATCAAGACTACGGGCGACCAGATCCAGGACCGCGCGCTGGCCGAGGCTGGCGGCAAGGGGCTGTTCACCAAGGAGATCGAAGAAGCGCTGCTGTCGGGTGAAATCGACCTCGCGGTGCATTCGATGAAGGATATGCCGACGGCCTTGCCCAAAGGCCTGATGATGGGCGCCTATCTGCCGCGCGAAGACGTACGCGATGTACTGCTGGCCATGCAGCCGATGAGTCTCGCCGAGATTCCGCAGGGCGCGACCGTGGGCACGGCATCTTTGCGCCGCAAAGCCTTCCTGCTGGCGCGGCGGCCCGACCTGAAGGTCGTCACCTTCCGCGGCAATGTGCAGACCCGCCTGCGCAAGCTGGAAGCCGGCGATGTCGCTGCCACCTTCCTGGCCATGGCCGGACTCAATCGCCTCAAGATCGCGCCGCCGGGCATGCGGGTGCTGCAGACCGACGAGATGCTGCCCGCCGTGGCACAAGGCGCCATCGGCATCGAATGCCGCGAGAATGATGCGCGGGTGATGGATTATCTGAAACCATTGGATGACGCCGCCACCCGCATGCGCGTCGAAGCCGAGCGTGCGCTGCTCGCCGTGCTTGATGGCTCCTGCCGCACGCCGATTGCTGCCCTGGCCGAACTCGATGGCGTCGGCCTGCGCCTGCGCGGCGCGATTGCGCGTCCTGATGGCACGGATCTGATCGAGATAGAACGCCGCGGCAATGCGCGCGACGGCGTGAAAATGGGCCAGGATGCCGGCGCGGAACTGAAAAGCCGCATCGGCCCGGATTTCTTCACAGTGTGAAGATGCGCCTGCTGCTGACACGGCCCGAAGCTGAATCGCAGAGCCTGCGCGACCGGCTGCAGGCGCTGGGCCATGCGGTCGACGCCGCGCCGATGCTGGCGATCCGGCAGAAACATGATACCGGCGACGAACTGCAGGCCGCATTGCAAGGCGTCACGGCGTTGCTGTTCACCTCGGCCAACGGCGTGCGCGCCTTTGCCGATGCCAATCCGCAGCGTGACCTGATGGTCTATGCCGTTGGTCCGGCCAGTGCGCTGGCAGCACAGGCCGCCGGATTTACGCGGGTCGAGGCGGCCGGCGGCGATGTCGATCTGCTGGCGGGTCTTGTGCGCGCGCGGCACTCCCGCGGCTCTGGAGCGTTATTGCATGCGGCGGGTTCGGCCCGGGCCGGCGATCTGCAGGCCATGCTGCAACAGGATGGCTATGACGTGCGCCGCGTGGTGCTTTACGATGCCGAGACTGCGATTCAACTCCCGCCTGCGGTGGCCGCGCGGTTCGCGGCGAAAGGCTATGACGGCGTGCTGTTTTTCTCTCCCCGCACGGCGGCCACATTTGTTAGTTTGGTTCAGGCAGCCGGCATTGCCGGCGGCGCGGCAGTGGCAACGGCCTATTGCTTGAGCGACAATGTCGCACGCGAAGCCGCCGCGCTGCCCTGGGCGGCGGTGAAAGTGGCGCAGAGTCCCGGCGAGGCCGAACTCGTGGCCCTGCTGCAGTCATAATCAGGAGTCACGATGAGCGAGAAGCCGCAGGAAAAGATCATCGATGCCGAGGTCGAGCCGCTGGGCAAGAGCGGCAGCGGCTCGGGCCGCAGCCTGCGTATCGCACTTTATCTCATCGCCGCCGTGATGCTCTCGGTGGCGATTGCCATCGGCTATCATTTCGCGGTCAGCGGCCGGCTCGATGATCTGTTCGGCAATGCTGCGCCGTCAGCTTCTGCGCCGCGCCCTGCCGAACCTCCGCCGTCCGCCGCGACGCCTGCGCCTTCAGCGCCATCCGTGGTGCCGATGTCGACACGCGATGCGCGGCTCGACCAGCTGGAAAGCCGGTTCTCCAGCCTGACCGCCAGCCTCGAACGGCTGCAGCAGCTGCCGGCGGCCAATGCCGCCGATCCGCAGAAGCTGCACGATATCGAGCAGCAGGTGCTGGCGTTGCGCGCCGCGCTGGATACCGCCACGGCGCAGCGCACGGCATTGCAAGGCCAGGTCGCAGAACTCCAAGGGCGTATGACGGCGCTGAGCGAGGCGCGTCTCGCAAGCTTGCGCGAACCGCTGGTGCAACTGATCGGCTGGAGCGAGCTGCGCGAACATGCCCGTCGCGGCGAAACTTTTGCGCGCGAAGCGACAGCGCTGGGCAGTTACGCAGAAGCGCAGGGCGGCAACCTGAAGACCGCCTTTGCGGATCTGCAGCCCTTTGCCGAACAGCCGGCGCCATCCGCCGCGGCCCTGGCTGGCCGCTTCACCGCGCTGGCCGAACAGCAGCGCGCCACGCCCGCCGCCACCGATGCGACCGCTGCGGCCGACAAGGCCTGGTGGCAGCGCGCGGTCGACAAGCTGAGCGGCCTGGTCAGCATCCGCCGCGCCGGTGCGCCCGATGCCGCCACCGTCGATGGCCGGCTCGATCTGGCAACCGCTGCGCTGGCGCAGGGCGACCTGAAAGCCGCTGTCGCGGAGCTTGATGGTCTCACTCTGATCGCACCGCTGAACGACTGGCGCGCACAGGCGCAGGCGCGGCTCAAGCTGGATGCGGCACTGGATGCCTATGGCGCCGCGTTGCGCGCGCATCTGACGGTACAGTGACATGATGCGTCTGCTGCGCGGCGCGCTGGTTCTGATCGCGCTGATGGCGCTGGCCGGCGCTGCGGCCTGGATTGCCGATCAGCCCGGCCGTGTCGAAGTGACCTGGTTCGGCTATGAGATCGCTGCACCGGCGCCGCTCCTGGCGCTTGGCCTGTTGCTGCTCGCCTTGGCCGCTTTCATCCTGACCTGGGCGCTGGCCTGGGCGGCAGCCTTGCCGCAGCGCCGCCGGCTGAAGCGCCAGCAGAAGGGTTATACCAATTTCGCCGCCGGTATGGTGGCGGTCGCCGCCGGCGAAGCCGACCGCGCGCTGGCGCTGGCCGACAAGGCGCGCAAGCAGCTGGACGATCCGGCGCTGTCGCGCCTGCTGGTGGCGCATGCCGCGCAGCTGAAGGGCGATGCGGCACTGGCGCATGAGGCTTATCTGGCGCTGAGCCAGGATCCCGGCACGGCCTTCCTGGGTACGCGAGGGCTGCTGGCCGATGCGCGGCGCGGCAACGATCGTGTCACAGCACTCGAACAGGCGCAGCGCGCCTCGCGCTTGCGGCCGTCCTCGCCCTTTGCGGCCGAGGCTGAGTTGCAGTTGCTGGTGGAGGCCGGCGACTGGGATGCCGCGCGCAAGCGGCTCGAACTGGCGCGCAAGAAAAAAGCCGTCACGCGCGAAGCAGCCGCCGCATTGTCGGCGCGGCTCGATCTGGCCGAAGCGCAGGCCGCCTTGCTGCGCAACGATCATCGCATGGCAAAGCAGTGGGCCGAGCGTGCCGCGAAAGTGCTGCCCGATCACCCGGTGCCGCCGGTGCTGATGGCGCGCGCCGCCGACCATCACAATGCGCGCGAAGCCGCCAGCTTCCATCTCAAGCGCGCCTTTGCACGCGCGCCGTCGGAAGCGCTGGCCGAGGCCTGGCTGATGCTGCAGCGTGAGACGCCGGCCGACAAGCTGATGGCCAAAGCGGAAGAGTTTGTCGCCGAGCGCCGGCCGGAAGTGGCGAGCCAGCTGTTGTTCGCTGCCGCGGCTTTGCAGATCCGCGATTTCGCGGCGGCGCGCAGCGCGCTCAACAAGGCGGGACCCTCCGGCGGCGCCTGGGCGGCGCGGCTGCTGGCAAAGCTGGCTGAAGACAGTGACGGCGATGCCACGGCGGCCGATCACTGGCACAGCATCGCGGGCCAGCATGCGCTGTGGCAATGCGGCCATTGCGGCACCGGCGCGGCCGATTTGTCGCTGCTCTGCCCGGCTTGCGGCAGTTTCGACACGCTCGATCCGACGCGGCTCGGCGAAGCTTTGCCGCTGGCCGCACCGCCGCGCACGCTGCTGCTCGAACGGAAAGCCTGATCAGGCGTCTCTGTCTGCCCAGTCCTTGTCGGTCCGGGGCAGCAGGTCGTAGGGCAGCCTGAAGCCGGGCAGGGCTGCGATCCGCGCCCACCAGGCTTTCACCTGCGGCCAGGCAGAGACATCGAAATTGGCTTCCGCCATATGCGCCACCACGCCGAAGACGGCGATATCGGCAATCGTCGGCTGCGTGCCGACCAGATAGTCCCTGCCCGCCAGCAGGTCGTTCAGCACTTCCAGGCCCATCTCGGCCCATTTGCGGTGATAATCCACCACCGCCTGATCTGGCTTGGCGAAGCGTTCAAAGAAGCGCGAGCGGTTGATGCCGGGCTCAAGCCGATCGCTTTCCCAGACCAGCCATTCGCGGATGCGCTGGCGCTCCTGGGCGTCGGCGGGTGCGAATTTGCCGGTCTGCTCGGCGATATATTCCAGGATGGTGTTGGCCTGGCACATGTTGAAGCCGCCATGCACAATGGCCGGCACCTGGCCGTAGCGGTTGATCTTCAGGAAGTCGGGGCTCTTGTGCTGGCCCTTGGCCAGGTCGATATGGCGGTAGTCAAACTCCAGCCCGCAGAGCGCGAACATCAGTCCGACCTTATAGGTCGGGGCGGATAGGAAACTGCCGTAAAGCGTATAAGCGGCGGCCATGATGCAACGTTACCCCCGAAATCCTGTCCCGTTCACACTTCGCCGCCCCCCGGCGACGGATTGACGCCCCCGGCAGCAAGTGCTTGGCCGGCAGCCCGAATTTTGGCCGATCTTGCGGCTT
>JAGXRD010000096.1 GCA_018336035.1 Alphaproteobacteria bacterium
TGACGATGGGGGGCAAGCCCCATCTGCTCCCGTCATGCCCGGCCTTGAGCCGGGCATCCACGTCTTTACCTGTTATCCTGAAAAATAAACTCTGCGCCCTTCTCGGCGATCATCAGCGTCGGCGAGGCGGTATTGCCCGAGGTGATCAGCGGCATCGCCGAGGCGTCGATCACGCGCAACCCATCGACGCCGCGCACTTTCAGCCGCCCGTCCAGCACCGCCATCGGATCGGAGTCCACGCCCATTTTCGCCGTCGCCACCGGATGGAAGATCGTCGCGCCGATCTGGCCGGCCGCCACACGCATCTCGTCTTCGCTCTGTACCTGCGGGCCCGGCAGGTATTCCTCCGGATGGTATTTCGCCAGCGCCGGCGCGGCCACCAGGCGGCGCGTCAGTTTGAGTGAGTCCACCGCCACGCGGATATCGTCTTCGGTGCTGAGATAGTTCGGCTGGATCGCCGGCGCCTGGCGCGGATCACGCGACGTGATGCGGACATGGCCGCGGCTGGTCGGCCGCAGGTTGCAGACCGACGCCGTAAAGGCCGGGAAGGCATGCAGCGGCGAGCCGAAGGCATCGAGCGACAGCGGCTGGATATGGTATTCGATATTCGGCGTCGCATGGTCCGCCGAGGATTTGGTGAACATGCCAAACGTGCTGGGCGCCATGGTGAGCGGGCCGCGCCGGCGCAGCATGTAATCCAGCCCCATCAGGCCTTTGCCGAACCAGCCCGTCTCGTTGATGGTTTTCAGTCCCTTCACCTTGTAGATCATGCGCAGCTGCAGATGGTCCTGCAGGTTTTCGCCCACGCCGGGCAAGTCATGCACCACGTCGATGCCGTGTTCCTTGAGCAACGCGGCCGGACCGATGCCGCTGAGCTGCAGAATCTGCGGCGAGTTGATCGCGCCGGCCGACAGGATGATCTCATTGCGCGCGGTGAAGCGCCGACGCCCGGTCTCGTCCGACACCATCACCGATCTGGCGCGTGGACGGCCGCTGCCGGTCGCGGTGTCGAATTCGATTTTCTCAACATGAGCCTTCAGCAGCAGGGTGATATTGCTGCGCTGCGCGATCACCGGCTTGAGGAAGGCCGAGGCCGCCGACCAGCGCAGGCCCTTCTTCTGGTTGACCTGGAAGTAACCTGATCCTTCGTTGGTGCCGAGATTGAAATCAGCGACGCGCGGAATGCCGATCTGCGTGCCGGCCTCGGCCACCGCCTCGATCAGCGGCCAGCGCACGCGCGCGTTTTCCACGCGCCACTCGCCACCAGAGCCATGCATGTCCGATTTGCCGTTTTCGTGATCCTCATGTTTGAGGAAATACGGCAGCACATCGTCCCAGCCCCAGCCGCTGAGGCCCATCTGCGCCCAGGTGTCGTAATCCTGCACCTGGCCGCGCATGTAGACCATCGCGTTGATCGCCGTGCAGCCGCCGATCACCTTGCCGCGCGCATAGCCGATGGAACGGTTGTTCAGCCCCGGCACCGGCTCGGTCTTGTAGCACCAGTCGGCGCGCGGATTTCCGATCGCGAAAAGATAGCCGATGGGAATGTGATGCCAGATCCAGTTGTCGCGCCCGCCGGCCTCGATCACCAGGACCTTGTTGTTCGGGTCGCGCGACAGCCGGTTGGCGAGCAGCAAACCGGCCGTTCCCCCGCCGACAATGATGTAATCGAAGGCCGCACCTTCGGTGACCGGTTTTTGATCTTGGGCCGACATGGCCGGGCGTTTCCTTTTCATAGAATACGTAATTATGCAGAAAAATCGAACCTAAGTAAAACAGCACATCGATAGTAACTGCTTTAGAACTTGCTCTAAAATGGCGTTAGGGTTGAAGGGGGGAATGGATGAGCAAGTCGGCAAGGTTCAAATCTTTATTGCAGCAGGGGTACTTTCCCGAAGAACTTCCACCGCCGTTTCACACAAGCGATCTCGCTCGCTTCCGCGAACATGTCTTTGCGTCTTGGCAGGCAATCAACCAAGACTACCCGAAGTCAATGCATGAAACATTTAGTATACCTAGAATAAAAAAGTCTCGCCGCAATCTGGCAATTATCAACCCTGTGGCACAACTTCATCTAAGCAAACTGATTTCAGATGAATGGAAGCTCATTCACAAACACCTACGCAAGTCTAAGCATACCATTGAAATTCCGACTATCGAAAATGACAAAGATCGAGCGGTATCGCCACCAGATTTTCACCTATTGTCATTGAGACGTGATGAAATCTCAGCCAACTACGATCATGCGCTTATTTCAGATATCTCTCGCTTCTATGGCACGCTTTATACCCATGCCATCGCATGGTCGTTACATACAAAGTCATGGTGTAAAGCAAATTTAAACAATCACGCCATTTACAAGCCCACCCTAGGAAATCGCCTTGATGTTGCGGTTCGCAAAGGCCAGGACAATCAAACAATAGGAATTCCAGTTGGCCCAGATACATCACGAATTATTTCAGAGATTATCGCTGTTTCGATTGATGAAATTGTACAACAGAAATTAAATCTCGATCCGGAGAGTGCGTTCCGACACGTTGACGACTGGTATATTGGCTTTAACACGAGCGGCGAGGCTGAAAGTGCAACTGCAATCCTTGCATCTGCATGTCGCGATTTCGAATTAGAGTTAAACGCGGAGAAAACTCAAACGGTCAGCGGACCGCTGACGACAGACAATGTATGGCCCTCAGAGCTCAGGCGCATGCGCTTAGCACGTGGCCCATCGGAAATCGCCTCTATTGATCACTATTTCGCAAAAGCCTTTATGTATTCTAAAGAGTATCCTGATCAAAATGTGCTCGACTACGCTGTCAAGCGCGCACGTCAATTCTCTGTCACACGCCAAAGCTGGCCATCGTTCGAAAACTATTTGCTTAAATCTGCCAGAGCAAATCCCACCGTCATTCCGACAGTCGTTCAGATTTTAATTAGCTATAACGCCCACAAACCACCAGCAGACTATCCAATAAAAAAGGACCGCGTCACCAAACTTATAAATGATTTAATTGCAAAGCACTCCCCTATGGGACACCACTCGGAAGTGGCGTGGGCTCTTTTCCTCGCCAAAGGCTTGCAGGTAAAAATCTCTCAGTCGTCGGCAAACTCGGTAAGCGTGCTCGAAAGTTCTGCTTGCGCACTCCTAGCTTTAGACTTGCGCCAAATGGGACTTATTGATGGGGTGCTGAATACCGTCACATGGCAGCAATCCATGACGCCTCAGGGCCTGTGGTCTAATATGTGGTTGTTAGCATATGAAGCAGACTTGAAAGGATGGTTGGCAGGGAATCCAGCCAACTTTGTGAGCCTCGATAGATATTTTTCTGTGCTAAAAATCAAAAAAATATCCTTTTACGATATAAAGAAGAACGTAAAGCACATTAGAAAGCAAAAGCCCAAGGAACCGTCGCCTGCACTTGTCGAGTGGCTGCAGCGCACAGCGCTAGCGTTCAATTTCTCCATATAGAAGTAACGTCACCCATGCCCTTCATCATCTACGCCAAAGACAAACCGAACAGCCCCCTGCGCGCCCGGCATCGTGGCGCGCATCTGGAGTTCGTCGCCACCTGTCGCGAGGTGTTCCTCTATGGCGGGCCGATGCTGGATGACGCCGGCAAGGTGGTCGGCAGCCTAATGGTGCTGGACCTGCCGGACCGCGCGGCGCTGGGCGCGCATATGGCGCGCGATCCCTATTTCGCTGACGGAGGAATCTTCGGCAGCGTGGAGATTTTCGAGAGCCGGCAGATCGTGCCGGAACTGGTGCCCGGCAGCCTGGATGCCGAGCTGGCCAAGCAGCGCGCGGCTGAGGCGGCGAAGTAACCGAACATAGAAAAGACGTGGATGGCCGGGTCAAGCCCGG
>JAGXRD010000097.1 GCA_018336035.1 Alphaproteobacteria bacterium
GCCATCCAGCAGCCGGGTTTCGCCCTGCGCCACCGTAACCCGCCAGTGCAGCGGCGGGCCGTCCTGCGGCTGCAGCACCACCGGGCCCGCGACCGGCGGCAGGATCAGTTCCGACGGCAGCAGATGCCCGCCCGCGAGAATGGTGCCGGCGCGGAAATGCAGCGGCGGCGCCGGCGGTTCGTCCGCCAGCGCAGCGAAGCATGGCAACAGCAAAAGGACAGGCAGCGCGGCACGCATGCCGCCATCCTAGCAGGAGGCTAGTCGCGGCGCAGCTTGCGCAGCCAGTCGGCGGCGCGGTCGCGATGCGCCTCCCGGATGCTGGCCTCCACCGCCTTGATCGCGGCGAACATCACGGCGAGATCGTCGCCATAGCCCATGGCGCCGAAGATGTCGGGGATGAAATCCACCGGCACGACGAAATAGCCCAGCGCGCCGAACAGCACGGCCTTGGCCGTGGCGGGCGTCTTGGGGTCGACGGCGGCATAGAAGGCGGCCAGGAAGGTCTCGGCGCCGGGCAGGTAGCTGGCCGTGTGCTTCAGCTTGCGCCAGAAGCGCTTGGCCAGCCGCGGCTCTTCCAGCTTCAGGCGGGCAGGGTCGGCCGGCACCTGGAAGGCCAGCGGATTGGGGTCTCGGCTCATGATCGCTGATATGGGGTGCGGATCGGCCCCCTGCAAGCCGGTCCCTGCCAGCGACCTGCGTCAGCCGCGTCGAGGCCGGCAGGGGTGCGGAAATGGGCCGTCCGTAGCCAAAACCGGGTCGAGCGGTTATAACCACGCCCGGAAAATGGTTATGCAGAATAACGGATTAAGGGAGTGATCTCATGGATCTCAAGGGTGTAGGCGCGATCGTCACCGGCGGCGCTTCGGGTCTGGGTGCGGCGACGGCGAAGGCGCTGGCGGGCGCGGGCGCCAAGGTTGCCATCTTCGACATGAATCTCGAACTGGCCGAGCAGACCGCCAAGGAGATCGGCGGCGTGGCGATCAAATGCGACGTGGCCGATGGCCCGGGCGGCGAAGCCGCCGTCAAGGAGGCGATTGCCAAGGTCGGCCCGGTGCGCGTGCTGGTCAACTGCGCCGGCGTCGGCACGCCGATGAAGGCAGTGGGCAAGGATGGCCCGGTCGCGCTGGAGAAGTTCATCAAGGTGGTGCAGATCAACCTGATCGGCACCTTCAACATGATCCGCCTGGTCGCGCATCACATGCAGCAGCAGCCGGAGATGGCCGACAAGGAACGCGGCTGCATCATCAACACCGCCTCGGTCGCCGCCTTCGACGGCCAGATCGGCCAGCCGGCCTATGGCGCCTCGAAAGCCGGCGTGCATGGCATGACCTTGCCGCTGGCGCGTGAATTCGCCCAGTTCGGCATCCGCGTCTGCACCATCGCGCCGGGCCTGTTCGGCACGCCGATGATGTTCGCCCTGCCGCCGGAAGCGCAGGAGTCGCTCGGCAAGTCGGTGCCCTATCCGTCGCGCCTGGGCAAGCCCGAGGAATACGCCGCGCTGGCCCGGCATATCTGCGAGAACACCATGCTGAACGGCGAGACCATCCGTCTCGACGGCGCTCTTCGTATGGCCCCGCGCTAAGCGCGGGGATCACGCGCTGACGCGCTGGGGCATGGCGCCTTAGTTTCAAATCGTCATGGCCGGGCTTGACCCGGCCATCCACGCCTTAAGGCCGCTGCACCCAGCGGCCTTTTTCTTTGCTCAGAATCCCGCCGTCTCCTGCCTTCGGAGGAGGCCCGAAGCCTTGCCCGCCCGGCCGATTCCCGGTACCCCTTGGGCCGACCATTCAACCCCAAGACTGATGCATTTCCGGAGGAATTCCCTATGGCGCGCAAGAAAATCGCCCTCATTGGCGGCGGCAATATCGGTGGTACCCTGGCCCTGCTGGCCGGCATGAAGGAACTGGGCGACATCACCATCTTCGACGTGGTCGAAGGCCTGCCGCAGGGCAAGGCGCTCGACATGGCCCAGGCCGGTGCGGTCGAAGGCTTCGACGCCAAGCTGCGCGGCACCCAGGACTACAAGGACATCGCCGGTTCGGATGTCATCATCGTCACCGCCGGTGTGGCGCGTAAGCCCGGCATGAGCCGCGACGACCTGCTCGGCATCAACATCAAGGTCATGCAGGCGGTCGGCGCCGGCATCAAGGCGCATGCGCCGGATGCCTTCGTCATCTGCATCACCAACCCGCTCGACGCCATGGTCTGGGTGCTGCGCGAAGTCTGCGGCCTGCCGCATAACAAGGTGATCGGTATGGCCGGCGTGCTCGACAGCGCCCGCTTCCGTCACTTCCTGGCCGAAGAATTCAACGTCTCGGTCAACGACGTGAACGCCTTCGTGCTCGGCGGCCATGGTGACACCATGGTGCCGCTGATCCGCTACTCCACCGTGGCCGGCATTCCGGTGCCCGACCTGATCAAGATGGGCTGGTCGACGCAGGAGAAGATCGACAAGATCATCCAGCGCACCCGCGATGGCGGCGCCGAGATCGTGGCGCTGCTCAAGACCGGCTCGGCCTTCTACGCCCCGGCTTCGTCGGCCATCGAAATGGCCGAGAGCTACCTGAAGGACAAGCGCCGCGTGCTGCCCTGTGCTGCCTGGCTCGACAAGGGCAAGTACGGCCAGACCGGCATGTATGTCGGTGTGCCGGTGGTGATCGGCGCCGCTGGCGTGGAAAAGATCGTCGAGATCGAGCTGAATGCGGAAGAGAAGAAGATGTTCGAGCATTCGGCCAATGCCGTGAAGGGTCTGGTCGACGCCTGCAAGCAGATCGATCCGAGCCTCGGCAAGTAACAGGAAGAACACGTCATCCTCGGGCTCGACCCGAGGATCTTTCGCCAGTTTGCAAAAGATGGTCGGGTCAAGCCCGACCATGACGTGGTGGTAGAGTGATCAGAGCGGCGCGCTGGAAACAGCGCGCCGTTTGTATTTGCGAGACTCTCACCCTCCCACCGCTGCGCGGCGGGACCCTCCCTCTCCCACGAGTGGGAGAGGGGCGGGGCGGCGGGGTTATGCCACTGGGTTTCATCAGGACTTTAGAGGGGTCAAATCCTGATCTGAACCTCTGTATTGATTACCGAATAGGGTGCCTGGATCACGTCCTTTTTGCGGACCAAAAAGCCGGCATCCAAGAGAAGGTTCACGTCCTCATGGACGTTCTTGTAACTGCGCTTAATGCCTTTGGCGATCACGGTGACATTCTTGGTCGGATGCTTTTTGACATACTTCAGAACGGCTTGCCGTTTAGGGGTTAGCACCTTGGCGAGCGCTTCCAGCGAGTCAAACCGAATCGTGGTTTCGCGGATATCTTCGCCGGCCTCCAGCGCTTTCCACTTGCCGATGAAATCGGCTCCAATCTGATCCAGGGATCGGCGGCCGACGCGGACTGTAACCCTCTGTGTCTTTGCTGCCTTGCTCATGATTTGACCCCTCCATATTTACGAACGTCTGCCAGAAAGTCCGAAACCAGCTTCTCGACCGTCTTGAAACGGTAGGAGGTTTCCTTGCCCAGAATGTGCTTGTGGTCGCCCTTGCCGCGCTCATTGTCGTAGCCGACAAGGCGTTCGCCGTCCCGGCCGCAATAGAGCCGATACTTAAAACTGTGGTCCGACCCGGCGACGGGTGCAGGGACGACCCACACGCTCATTTCGATGATGGTCCCATCATCGAGAACTTCCTTTAACTGGTAGTATCGCTCGGCCTTGGTCATATGGTGTCTTATACCATAATTACAAGTATGGTGCCTAGCACCATAGCAGAAAAGGGGTGAGAGTGATGAATGTCCGTTGCTGTGGATAAGAAGCCGTTTTGGGCCCGACCACGACGGATGGTAGAGTGATCAGAGCGGCGCGCTGGCAACGGCGCGCCGCTTTTCGTTTGGATGACTGCGGCCAGCAAGTCGAAGCGGCTACACCCCATTGTCATGCTCGGGCTTAGTCCGAGCATCCACGCGTTTTTACTGCATCGTAAGACGGTAAGACGTGGATGGCCGGGACAAGCCCGGCCATGACAGGATGGGGTGTTGTCGGCGCGCCGCATCCTCCCTCTCCCGCCTGCGGGAGAGGGGT
>JAGXRD010000098.1 GCA_018336035.1 Alphaproteobacteria bacterium
ACGGCGGCCGTAACTATAACGGTCCTAAGGTAGCGAAATTCCTTGTCGGGTAAGTTCCGACCTGCACGAATGGCGTAACGACTTCCCCACTGTCTCCAAGATAGACTCAGTGAAATTGAACTCTCCGTGAAGATGCGGAGTTCCCGTGGTCAGACGGAAAGACCCCGTGCACCTTTACTCCAGCTTTACAGTGGTGCCAGGAATTGAATGTGTAGGATAGGTGGGAGGCTTTGAAGCCATGGCGCTAGCTGTGGTGGAGCCAACGTTGAAATACCACCCTTTTGGTTTTTGGCATCTAACCATCTACCGTTATCCGGTAGTGGGACCCTGTATGGTGGGGAGTTTGACTGGGGCGGTCGCCTCCGAAAGAGTAACGGAGGCGTGCGATGGTAGGCTCAGACTGGTCGGAAATCAGTCGTCGAGTGCAATGGCATAAGCCTGCCTGACTGCGAGACAAACAAGTCGAGCAGAGACGAAAGTCGGTCATAGTGATCCGGTGGTCCCGCGTGGAAGGGCCATCGCTCAACGGATAAAAGGTACGCCGGGGATAACAGGCTGATGATTCCCAAGAGTCCATATCGACGGAATCGTTTGGCACCTCGATGTCGGCTCATCACATCCTGGGGCTGGAGCAGGTCCCAAGGGTTCGGCTGTTCGCCGATTAAAGTGGTACGTGAGCTGGGTTCAGAACGTCGTGAGACAGTTCGGTCCCTATCTGCCATGGGTGTAGGATACTTGAGAGGAGCTGACCTTAGTACGAGAGGACCGGGTTGGACGTACCTCTGGTGTGCCGATTGTGACGCCAGTCGCATTGTCGGGTAGCTATGTACGGACGGGATAACCGCTGAAAGCATCTAAGCGGGAAGCCCCCCTCAAAACCAGGTATCCCTGAGAGTCGTGGAAGACCACCACGTTGATAGGCTGGGTGTGTAAGCGCAGTAATGCGTTGAGCTAACCAGTACTAATCACTCGATAGGCTTGATCTTAGCGTAAGCTCGCCATGTGCAGCGGTCAGACGCCGCAGTACAGGCAACGTCAAGCACTCAGTATTGATACACAGGATACATACAGATTGTTCGGCCGCCGTGTTTTATTGGCTTGGTGGCCTTAGCGAGGACGCAACACCCGATCCCATCCCGAACTCGGCCGTGAAAGTCCCCAGCGCCAATGGTACTTCGTCTTAAGACGCGGAAGAGTAGGTCGCTGCCAAGCCTATAAAGCACGGTGCCCGAACAATCGCTTCACGAACCAATGACTCAAGGGCGCCCGACAAACATCGGCGCCCTTGAATTTTTAGAAGAGATCATCGCGGGATGGAGCAGCCCGGTAGCTCGTCAGGCTCATAACCTGAAGGTCGTAGGTTCAAATCCTACTCCCGCAACCAAATCAAAAACCCCGCCAGGTTCGCCTGTGCGGGGTTTTTGTTTGCTCAGGTTTTTTGGAGAGACCCAATCGCTCCCAAAAGCGCTGTCGTCATTCATCAGGCGGACTTACGCTTCCAGGGAGCACCGGAGCGCTTACAGAATAAAGCTACGGGAGATTCCAGCGCGCTTGATATGAAGCGGCCGTGGGCGCCAATGATCATTCGATCTGTTGGTCTTTCAGCGCTCTGGCGATGATCGTCGCCATCTGCGAGCGACGTTCCAGGGCAGCGCGTGGTCTCACCGGTTCGTCGGCGATAGCAGTACGACGGCATGTGCGGCTTTCGGCCGCGGTTCGGCCTCGGCGAGGATGCGTGCCAGCTTCAGCCAGCGCGGGCTGAGGTAATAGCCGCCGCATGTCAGGGATTCGTGCAGCCAGCCCTTGTCGGTGATGGTACCGACCAGATTGAAGGTACCGGGTGGATCTGGTGCCAAGGCGGCATCCAAACGCGCTCTCACCAAACTGAAGAATTTGCCGGTCCAAATCTTCCTTGATCGGTGACCGAGAATCTGCGAGTATATAAATATGATACAACGTATTTCAATAGAATACATGACTGATCCCAAAGGGGTTCGCCCCCTCAGCTCTGTCCTCAAGGTCTTCGCGCTGCTCGATGTCTTTGCCGAGGCGCGGAAGAGTCTGCGCCTGTCCGAACTGACCCGCCTGGTTGGTGGCGGGCGGGCCACGGTCTACCAGCGTCTGGTCACGTTGATGGAGGCCGGCTGGGTCGAGCAGCTTGAGGACGGCAGCTACCGCCTCTCCATGCATTCGACGCGTCTGGCGCATGCTGCGCTTGAACAGGCGAATCTCGGCATTCGCACGGTGCCGATCCTGCAGCAGTTGGTCGATGTGGCTGGTGAAACTGCATCGCTGGCTGTGCTCGATGGTGGTGAGGCGCGCATTGTTCAGCGCGTCGAATCCGAAGGCGTGCTGCGTGCCGAACTCAAGGTTGGCGCGCGCCTCAGCCTCGACAACTCTGCCTCCGGTCGCGTGCTGGCCGCCTTCGTGACGCCTGAGGTCCTGCAGCGCTGGATCGACAGCGGCATCCCCGTGCCCGCGCCCGAGATGCTGGAGAAGGTGCGACGCGAACGCTTCGCCGTTTCCGGTGATCGCATGGAGGGCATCATGGCCACTGCGGCGCCGGTTTTTGAGGCCGGCGGTCGCATCCTGGCTGCTCTTTCTCTCGTGGGCCCGCAGCAGCGTTTTCAAGCCGAAAAGAGCCGCGCGGACCTCATCGCAGCGGCCGAGAAGATTACCCAGATGATCAGAGGGCAGGCCCTATGACGGCGAAATCCGCAACTGCAGCCGGCCGGGAGGTCCGCTCCCGGACATTGGCCGATGGCCGGCCGGTGATTGCCATCCGGCCGCCAGAGCAGGTGATGAAGCCGGAGCGGCTGGCCGCAATCCAGCCCAGCCGCATCAGCGTCTCCCGTGCCTTTATTGCCAAGGCGGCAGCCGAGCGCTGGAATATCAGCAAGCTCAGCTTCGATGTCGCGGAAACCGCAGAGGGTCGCGCGCATTACCGCATTGAAACGCCGACCGGCGTATTCGATCTGCCGGTGTTTTCCTTCAAATACAATCCAGCCGGCCGCACCGGCCGCATTATCGGTCGCACCTGGGACATGATGGCCAGCCTGATCGACGGCAAGGCGAGCCTGGAGGATATCGAGCAGATCAGCCGTGAGCTGCCGAAACTTTATACCGGCCGCGCCCTGCCGCAGACCCTGGCCTGGGCGCGTTCCAACCGCAGCTCGCGTGCTTTCAATCACACCGTCGAAAGCCTGGCGCGCGGCGAGCAGCCCGATATTTCGGTAGTGGCAGAAGTTTGCTACCTGATGCGCAATACCGGCCTGGATGGCAACGGCACTTTCGGCACGCGTAGCTTCCGCGCGCTGGAGCCCGATCATGCCCTGCGCGGCACGCTCGCGGCACAGATGCTGGGCGCCTATATGATGCGCCAGTTCGCCACCGATCTGGTCAATGCGCTGGCGCGGCACAAGTCGCCGAAATCGGCAGAACTGTCGCCGGAAATCCGCCGCTTCCTCGGCGTTGGCAACGGCTCGGCGCTCGGGCTGATCTTCTATGCCAACAATCATCCGCGCATGCTGGACCGCTTCCTGGTCGCGCGTGAAACCGCGATCGCGCATGCCAAGTCGCTGCAGGTGACTCCGCAGGGCGATGACGTGAAGCGCCTGCTGGCGCTGCTTGATCGCGCGATCGTTTTCCGCCGCCAGGACCGCATGGTCTACGACGCGCTGGTGCCGAGCGAGAAGGTGGCGGGCGAACTGGTCGATGTGCGAGCGGTGCTGGCCGAATTTGCCGCGACCGGCAAGGTGGCTGGTGCGATGGCTGTATACCCGCTGGCGGCGATCTGCGATCACATCGAACCGAAGGTGCTGCCCGAGACGACCGAGACGCTGCACTCGCTGCTGATCGAACTTGTCCCCCAGATTGCTGATGGTCTGGCCGACAGCCTGATCGTGGATGAGGAGATCCGCACCGAGCCGAATATGAAGCTCGGCCGCCTGCGCGAATTGTTGCATGCCGACTATAGCTGGTGCCTGAAGTTCGACCTCAGCACGGAAGAGTCGCGCCGCTATATCTGGTACAAGTCGGCCACGGCGGAAGAACCGCGCCGGGGCCCCGCGGATGAAGTGGAGTGGGCGCATAATCTTGGCCTCGACCTGCCGCGCCTGATCCAGGAACTGGAGGCAGCGCTGGCTGAAAGCCCGGCCGACCAGAGCACGGCCATCTTCCTGATGCGCAACCCGAGGTTCCGCACCTTGGTGGCGCGCATGCAGAGCCTGCAGGATGTGCGCTATCACTCGCCGCACATGAACATCATGGCGGCCGATTTTGTGCCGATCCAAATCGTGCGCCTACTCAATATCGGCCTGCACGGCATCGACAAGACCCGCGATTTCCTGAACCGCAATCTGCGCGGCGTTTTATTTCATGGCGCGCCGCTGCCGGAAGATCTGCGCGAGGGCAAACATACTGACTGGTTCTATCCCGCAGAGCCGGCGTGAGGATGACATGACGATAGCCATTTCCAGCTCCGAACCGATGATGCTGTCGCTGCGTGAAACGCGAATGATGGTCGACCGCATCTTGCTGCAAAGCCGGATCGTTTCCGGCAGCCAGCAGGCGGTGCGTAACGTCATCCTTGGCGCCGAGGCGGTGGGGCTGCCAGCACTGCAGCGGCTGGACGATGCCTTTGAATCTATTGTGATCAGCATAAACCCGGCAAATCTGTCGCTCGTCCAGAGTTCCGAGGATGGCGCGTTCCTGTCGCTGGATGCGGGGGGCGAGCATGCCTGGGGTATCGGGGTTGCCGTCCTCGAACTGGGTGTCGATGCAGCTCGCAATCTCGGCAGCGCTGTGGTGTCGGTGCGCAATGTCCGCGAACCGGCCATGCTGGCGGGTCTGGTGGCGTTAGCCTGGGGCTATGAAGTCGACTTGCAGGTCACGACCGGCACAGATATGGCAGTCGCGCGCAACGTCGCCGGCAACGTGGTGGTAGAGCCGGAATGGCGGCATGCCGAGGCGGATTGTGGCTACGCCGTCCTGAGCCTGTGCAATCGCCGCCGTCTGGACGCGGCCGGCCGCCCTGATTCTGCGCAGGACCCTGTCATGCGTCGCATCCTGGCCGAAGGCTTTCCCAGCAACCGTGGCCTGTGGGAACGGCTTTATACCCGGGCGCTCGGTGCGCTCACCCCGGATACCGTGTCATCACGCCGCCATGCCGGCACGGTGATGGTCGATGCCAGCGGCAAGGTGATCGGGCGTCCCGACGACGACGACACCGATTTCTCTCTTCTGTCCCAGCCGCAGCCCCAAGCCACAAATACGCCGGCGGCTGCCAGCTAACCCCCCTCGCAAGGATACCGGTATGATTGTCGATGGACTTCAATGCGGGCATTTTAATCGTGAGGTTTTCGAGTCGCTGCTGAAAGGCACGGTCGGCTGCGTCACCGTCACGCTCGGTTTCTGGGAAAATGCCATCGAATCTATGGATGCGATCACGCGCTGGCGCGATATGGAACGCACCAACAGCGACCTGATCGTGATTGCCCGCACGGCAGCCGACGTGCAGCGCGCTGTGAAAGAAAACAAGCTGGCCATCCTGCTGGGCTTCCAGAACGCCATGCTGTTCGAGGGCCGCATTGCCTTCGTCGAGCTGTTTGCCGATATGGGCGTACGCGTGGTGCAACTCACCTACAATAACCAGAACGACCTTGGCGGCAGCTGTTACGAAGATCGCGATTCCGGCCTGGCCCGATATGGCAAGGAAGTGATCCGCGAGATGAACCGTACCGGTATCCTGGTTGACCTGTCGCATGTCGGCAACCAGACCACGCTGGAAGCCATCCAACATTCGCAGAAGCCGGTGGCGATCAGCCACGCCAATTCCGACACGCTCTTTCCGCACAAGCGCAACAAGACCGACGATGTGCTGAAGGCGTTGCGCGATAATGGCGGCGTGATCGGCTGCGCCACCTATCGCAACATCACTGGCGCGCATTACTGCGCTTCGGTCGACAACTGGTGCGAAATGGTCGCCAAGACCGTCGATATCGCCGGGATCGACCATGTCGGAATTGGCACGGATCGCAGCCACAACACCACCCAGAAGGACCTGGACTGGATGCGTTCGGGACGCTGGACCCGCGGTGTCGATTATGGCGCCGGGTCGGTGACGAATGCCGGCAAGGCGCCGCCGGCCGACTGGTTCAAGGATGTACAGAATATCGGCGAAATCACCGGTGGCCTGCAGCGCCGGGGTTTCAATGCCGAGGAGGTTGCCAAGATCACCCACGGCAACTGGCAGCGCGTATATGCGGCTTCTTTGGGGTGAGTGTACGAACGCCTGGACGCAGGCGTAACGGAGGAGGGGTGTTATGACGGACAGTACCAAAAAAGGCATGAATCGCCGATCTGCTCTCAAGCTGGCTGGTGCCACGGCGGCACTGACTTTCCCGGGGCCTTTTATCAATCGCGCCTATGCGCGCGAGGTGCTGTACGTCAACACCTGGGGCGGGCCGTGGGAAGAATCTGCCCGGATCAACTGGTTCGAGCCTTTCATGCGCGAGAACAACGTCGAGATCAAAACCGTCTCGCCGGTGTCGTTTGCCAAGCTCGCCGCCCAGGTCAAGACGGGCGTCTATGAATTCGACTGCACCACGCTGGGTGACGCCGATATCGTGCGCGCCAATGAGGCTGGCATCATCGAGGACATCAAGCAGTCGCCGATCGATCAGTCGAAGCTGTGGAAGGATGCGGTCTTCCAGAATGGCGTCGGCTCACACGCTTTCGCCACGCTGATCTCCTACCGCAAGGACAAGTTCCCGAACGGCGGCCCGCAGACCTGGGCGGAATTCTTCGATGTGAAGAAGTATCCCGGCGCTCGCTGCCTGCAGCGCCATGCCGGCCGCGTGCTGGCGCTCGCCCTGCTCGCCGATGGCGTGCCGGCTGACAAGCTGTTCCCGATGGATATCGACCGGGCATTCGCCAAGCTGGAGACGATCAAGCCCGCCATGCGGGTCTGGTGGACGCAGGGCCCGCAGTCGGGCCAGCTGCTGCGTGACGGCGAAGTCGACCTGATCGGCATCTGGCAGACCTATCCAGTGCGCCTGATCAAGGAAGGTATCCCGGTGGAGATGGTTTGGAATCAGGCCCTGCTCGACAAGGCCTACTGGGTCGTGTCGAAGGGTTCACCGCGCCGCGAGCTGGCCTGGAAGTTCATCCAGTCGGCCGTGCAGCCCGAGCGTATCGCCAAGTTCAGCCTTGCCAATGTCTACGGTCCGCTGAACCCCAAAGCCTTCGACCATATTTCGGCCGAAGATGCCAAGCTGACCCCCACCTCGCCGGAAAACATCAAGAAGGTGGTGCAGCAGGATACCAGCAAAGCTGGTGACCAGATGGCGGAAGCCAACAAGCTGTTCGAACGCTGGATCTCGCGTTAACTGAAAGTCGACAGGTCAGGACGATGCCGATAGGAAAAGTCAGCGCCATGGTTCCGCCGGTTGGTTCGGCAGCCATCAAGAGCGGCAGCAGCGATGCGAAGGCATGGCTGCTGCTGTTGCCGGCACTGGCTTTTCTTGCGGTTTTCTTCCTGGTCCCGCTCGGACAGGTGGTGTTCTTCAGCGTGATGGATCCTGGCTTCACGCTGAAACACTACACGTCTTTCCTCAGCGATTCCTTCTATTGGCGGGTGCTCTGGGGCACGTTCCAGACTGCCGGTATCGTCACTATCTTCGCGCTGCTGATGAGCTATCCGCTGGCCTATATGATCGTGCGGATGGGCGGGCACTTCGCTACGGTGATGCTGCTGATTATCGCCATGAGCTTCTGGACCAGCTTCCTGGTCCGCACCTTCGCCTGGATGGTGATCCTCGGCAACAACGGCCCGTTGCGCGCTATCCTGGAGGCATTCGGCTGGTCGCCCGCGCCGCAGCTTCTGTTCACCCGCTTCAGTTCCACGCTGGCCATGGTGCATCTTCTAATCCCCTTCATGGTGCTGGCGCTCTATTCAGTGATGAAGAAGATCGACATGAATTTCGTGCGCGCCGCACGCAGTCTCGGTGCAACGCCGTTCCAGGCCTTCCATCGCGTTTTTCTGCCGCTGTCGGCACCCGGCATTGTGAATGGCTGCACGCTCGTCTTCATCATGTGCCTGGGCTTCTATGTCACGCCGGTGCTGCTTGGCAGTCCGCGCGAGCAGATGATTGCCGGCTTGATCGGAACCCAGATCGAGGAATTCCTCGAATTCGGCGAGGCCTCGGCCACCTCCGTCATTCTTCTGCTGGTCACGCTGGCGATCTTTGCGATCTACAATCGCTTTGTCGGCCTCGATAAACTCTGGGGCTGACGGATGAACCTGGTTCTCGCCTTCGCCCTGGTTGTCGCACTTTTTGTTGTCGGCCCACTGCTGATCGTGGTGCCGATGTCCTTCAGCACGGCGACCTCCTTTGAGTTTCCGCCGCCGGGCTACTGGCTTGGCTATTACCGCGCCTTCTTCGCAGATGCTCGCTGGACCCAGCCGGTAATCAACAGCATCGGCATCGGCCTCGCCACAATGCTGCTGACCATTCTGCTGGTCATTCCGGCCTCCTTCGCCATGGTGCGGCAGCGTTTCTTCGGCCGCTCGGCAGTCAATCTGATGCTGATGATGCCGATGATCGTGCCGCATATCGTGATGGCGCTCGGCTATTATTCGTATTTTAGCCATCTCAAGATTATTCACTCGCCGCTGGGCGTGGTGCTGGCGCATACCTGCCTGTCGGTTCCGGTCAGCTATCTGATCATCGCCGCGGCGCTGAAGGGGTTCGACCGTAACCTGGAGCGCGCTGCCATGAATCTCGGCGCCGGCCCGCTACGCACCTTCTGGGAGGTCACCTTCCCGGTATTGCGTCCGGGTTTCCTGATTGGCGGCTTGTTTGCCTTTATCCATTCCTTCGACGAGGCGGTGGTGGCGATCTTCATTTCAGGTCAGGCCGCATCCACGCTGCCGCGCAAGATGTTTGACAGTATCCGCATCGAAGCCGATCCGATCATTTCCGTTGTGTCGACATTGCTGTTTGGCGTGGTGCTGCTCGCAGTTATCAGCCCGCTGATCTGGCGAGTCGTTGTGAAGAGGCCGGTATGACCGCGCTTGATTCGCGCGCCAATAGCGCGGCGAGAGGCATGCTGGCAGGGGAAAATGGAACAATGACCAAGGCCTATCTGGAAATCCGCGACCTGGTGAAGTCCTATGATGGCTGGCAGAAGGCCGTGCGCGGCATCTCGCTGGACATCCAGAAGGGCGAATTCGTGTCCTTCCTGGGACCCAGCGGTTCGGGTAAGACCACGACCTTGATGATGGTGGCCGGCTTCGAGAAGCCGACGGCCGGCAGCATTCGCCTCGGCGGTCGCGAGATTGCACCGGTGCCGCCGCATCAGCGCAATATCGGAATGGTATTCCAGAATTACGCGCTGTTCCCACATATGACGGCAGCCGAGAATGTCGGTTTCCCGCTACGCATGCGTAAACGCCCCGCAGCGGAGATCGCGAAACGCGCCAGGGATGCCCTCGCCATGGTCGGCCTCGCCGATTTCGCCGGGCGGCAGCCGCGCGAACTGTCCGGCGGCCAGCAACAGCGTGTGGCGCTCGCCCGCGCGCTGGTCTTCGAACCTGATGTCCTGCTGCTCGACGAGCCACTGGGCGCACTGGACAAGAATCTGCGCGAGCATATGCAGGTCGAGATCAAGCGCATCCACCGCGAACTCGGCATTACCACCATCTATGTCACCCATGACCAGACCGAGGCGATGACCATGTCGGATCGCATCGCAGTTTTCAGTCAGGGTGCAGTCGAACAGTTCGCGCCGCCGCTGGATGTCTATCTGCGCCCGGCCACACGTTTCGTCGGCGGCTTCGTCGGCGATAGCAACTTCCTCGATGTCACCCGTGGCACGGATGGGGGGCTGACCGCGGCTGGACTCGGTGCGCTCGACCTGCCAGCGCCGGAAGGCGATCGGTTTCATGGACTGATCCGCCCCGAGGCGATCGGCGTCTGGCGCGGCGGCGAGGCGGGCGAGCATTGCATTGTTTCATTCACCGTCGAGGCGCTGGTGAATTACGGCGACAGCGTGCTGCTGATCGGCGGTGGTCACGGCCTGTCGCTGCGCGCCCGGATTCCCTTCGTACAGGCGACCGACATCCATGAGGGCAATACATTGCAGCTCGCCTGGCGTCGCCGCGACATGCATCTCATCCCGGCCTGATCTGCCCAAAAGCCATTACCCCAGCCAACCCGGAGTCCGCGCATGTCGCCGCAGAGTGAAACCCTTCTCGCCCGCCGTACCGCTGCGATTCCGCGCGGCCTGTCCACCCCGTTGCCGATCTATGTGGCAAAGGCGGAAGGCTCGGAAGTCTGGGACGAGTCGGGTCGCCAGATGGTTGATTTCGCCGGCGGCATTGGCGTGCTGAATGTCGGTCACCGGCATCCCAAGGTGATTGCCGCGGCCCATGCGCAGCTTGATGCTTTTACTCATACCTGCTTCCAGGTCGGCCAGTATGAGAGCTACATCAGGCTTTGCGAGCGCCTGAATGCGATGACGCCTGGCGACCATGCAAAGAAAACCCTGCTGGTCACAACCGGTGCCGAGGCCGTCGAGAATGCCATCAAGATCGCGCGTGCCTATACTAGCCGCCCGGCGGTGATCGCTTTCTCGGCCTCGTTCCATGGCCGGACGCTGATGACCATGGCGCTGACCGGCAAGGTCAAACCCTACAAGGTCGGCTTTGGACCGTTTCCAGGCGAGATCTATCATGTCCCGTTCCCGGATGAGCAGACCGACGCCGATGGTGCAGCGGCCTTCGCCGCGCTGGAGACCCTGTTCCGCGCGGACGTCGATCCGCAGCGCGTTGCAGCCGTCATCGTTGAGCCGGTGCAAGGCGAGGGTGGTTTCAATGTCGCGCCGCCGGCCTTCCTGCAAAAACTGCGTCAGCTTTGCGACGAGAACGGCATCCTGCTGGTGGCCGATGAAATCCAGGCCGGTTTCGGTCGCACCGGCAGGATGTTCGCCATCGAACATGGCGGCGTCGTGCCTGATCTGATGACGATGGCGAAAAGCCTGGCTGGCGGTTTCCCGTTGTCTGCCGTCACCGGCCGGGCCGAGATCATGGATGCCGCCAATCCCGGCGGTCTGGGCGGAACTTACGCGGGCAATCCGGTCGCCATCGCGGCGGCGCTGGCCACTCTGGATGTGATCGCGGAAGAGAAACTGGTCGAGAAGGCCAACACGCTGGGCGACAAGCTGCGCGACCGATTGGGCCAGATGGCGCGGCGCAACAGCCTGCGGTGCATCGGGGCCGTTCGTGGTCTCGGCGCCATGGTGGCGATGGATCTGGTGGATGGCGATGGCCGCCCGGATGGCTCACTGGCGCAGCGACTGACCGCCAAGGCTGCCGAGAATGGCCTGATCCTGCTGTCCTGCGGTGTCCACGGCAATGTCATCCGCTTCCTGATGCCGCTGACAATTTCGGACTCGCTGTTGGATGAAGGGCTGAAGCGGCTGGAGACCAGCCTGCTCGATGTTGCGGGCATGGCCTGAGCATGATTCCGGCGCGCGACCTGTCGAACAGCAAGGCGAGCCCACTCTGGCGGGCGCGGGTCGATCTGGCGGCCGCTTACCGGCTTATCCATCGCCACGGCATGGATGACAGCATTTTCACGCATATCTCGGCACGCGTTCCCGGCACGCATGACCGCTTCCTGATCAACGCCTATGGCATGCGGTTTGATGAGGTTACGGCCTCTAATCTGGTGACGGTCGATGTCGATGGCAGCGTGATCTACGATCCGCTGGGGCTCGGCATCAACCCGGCCGGCTTCACCATCCACAGCGCGATTCACGCGGCGCGCCCCGACGTGGCCTGCATACTGCACACGCATACGGTGGCTGGCGTGGCGGTATCCTGTCAGCGCGACGGTTTGTTGCCACTCAACCAGTGGGCCATGCAGTTCCACAATCGGATTGCCTATCATGCTTATGAGGGCATCGCCCTGGATCTGGATGAACGCCAGCGCCTGGTAACTGATCTTGGAACCAAGTCGGTTTTCATCCTGCGGCATCACGGGTTGCTCACCTGCGGGCGCAGTGTGGCCGAAGCTTTCAAGCTGATGCATAACCTGGAACGCTCCTGCCGCGCGCAGCTTGCGATCCAGTCGGCTGGCGCGCCCCTGGCTCCCGTGACGGCGGGAATTCCCGAAAGGACAGCTGCGCAATATGCCGTTTCCTACGACCGCATGGCGGTCGGCGAGCGGCAGGATATCGAATGGGATGCCTTCCGGCGCAGCCTGGAACGCTCCGATCCGGGATATGATTCATGACAAGTGAAACCTCGATGCTGGAAGACATGATCACGCGGTTCGGAGTCACCGCGCGGTCGAGTCTGGCTGTTGCCAGTGGCAATCTGGCCTTCTTCGCCGTCACGCCGAAGGCCCCTTATGACGTAAATCTTTCGGCTGCAGAGCAGGTCGCGCAGTTGTTTGAAAAGGCGAAGGAGCGGCTGGCGCTGACCGGCAGCAGCAAAGACAAGCTGTTGTTTGTCGCCATTATCCTCGCCGATATGTCCGACTATGAGGCCGTCAATGCCGTGTGGGACCGATGGGTGACGCCCGGGGCGCCGCCCTCGCGGGCCTGCTGGCAGGCGAAGCTCGCATCCGCCGCGCTGAAGGTCGAAATGATTATGGTGGCGGCGCGGTAATCGAACCTGCATCAAAGCTTGGGAATCTGAAGTTGGCCCACTGTCCCGGAAATTGCCTGAATAGCATCGCGGCCAGACTCAGGCCGGCTCGCCATCCCTGATCGCAGGAATTGGTCGTCGTCCGCGCCTGGGGCCCTGCAACGTAGCCGTGACTGGCGGGCGAATCGGGAAGGCTGTTGCAGCGGCTTTGCTCCCAATCCAGTCGGAGCTGGCATTCCGCAGACCTGGGGATGGGCTGTATCGACCCGAGATGCCTCGAACCGCAGGATGTCGAAAGCTGGCCCCGGGTCGACTATCCATATGGCGGATCTCGCACATCTATATATGCGGGGGTAACGCGAGGCGGGGTTGGCCGGCTTCTTAACCTGAAGGTCGTAGGTTCAGATCCTACTCCCGCAACCACTTGGAGCTTTCCGGTCGGACGCAGAGAAATTATCTGAGTTCGACCGGAAGGACAAGTAACTTCGCCGGAGCCTCAACCTGGAGGCGGCGATCACTATCTCCCAGCCCTAAAAAAGCAAAAACCCCGCAGTTGGCGCTGCGAGGTTTTTAGGAATTGGATACGCTGTGTTTGTAAGGCGCATCCTATTCCCCTGACATGACCTGGTCAAGACCAACGTGCATTTTGCGCGGCGGTTTTGTGCGGCCATGCCCGGTGCTGGGTATGCCGGATACATATGAATCACGAGCAATCCGACGACCTGGCAGGCTGGAAACAGCGTCGCCAGGAGGAATGGAATGCCAAGATCGCGGCCGAGTTAGCGGCGATTAGATCGAGGGAAGCTGAATACGATCCAGCGACCAATGCGGAGATCCGCACACCGCGACCGCGTAGGCCTCGCCAGGAACGGCATGGGCCTGGTCATCGCCTCACCGGCACCCAGGAGCTGCTATTGCAGCAGCTGGCATTCCTGAATGACTTGGGCATCACAACAGTAAGCATTCCCGAGCTGGCCCAGCGTGTGGGGTGCAGCCGTCGAGGCATCCAGTATTCCTTGGCCAGGCTCATCGAGCTGCGTTATGTCGCAAGGGAGATCCGCCCCAGCCACAATCCACGTCATCATCTGCCGTCGAAAATTACGGTGCTGCCAGCAGGCTGGGTCCGCATCAATCGAATCGGCCCCGCGCCGGTATTGTCTGGTACGCAAAAACAGGCGCACCCTTCGGAAATAAAAACTAATAACTATTGTACGAAGGATGAAAGGAGCGTCGCTGCCGCGACGCCCATCAGCGCGCGAGCTACGCCTACGGCTGCCGCGCGCCGAGATCCTGATATGCCTGCAAAGGCTGATACCGGGTTGATTACGACAGGAAAGGTAATGGGCAAAACTTGTGCCCCTGCCCTCCCGGATTCTTCTCCAGAAACGACCGAAGTGGCGCGAAAAGCCGCAGCCGCTTTGCACCCTGCCAGAGCGACAATCATCCAAGCGCTGGATCCATTTGACGTGCTAGATGCCGTTAGAATGCAAAGATTGGGGCTATTCCATTCAGGTGCATGGAGCCGCGCTATTGAGGTTCATGGTCGAGAAAAAGCCCTACTTGCCGCCGCTGTGGCCTTGATGCGGCCAAAAGATAGGAATAACAGGCTTATCCGGTCCCCGGCTTCGTACCTGGGCGGCATGCTCAGGCAGTCACCTGGTCAACTGAACCCTCTTCCGTCGTTGATACATTTGCTGGCGACGATGGAATCTAATGCTCATTGTCCAAAACGGCTGTTACCATAATGAAACAGCATCAGGGGGTTCTATGAGCCAGGAATTTTTAGTTGAGCAGGTTGAAAGCTACCAGAAGACCATAGGCCGTAAGCGTCGGTCGATTTGGCGCTTCGTCCGCGTCCAATTTGGCCAGATCCTGGGAGTATACATTGCGATCGCCGCCGGCCTTTTCACCATCGGCTTTTTGGTCCTGGCTACGCCAGGCCTAACCCAAAGTGCGATGGAGGGTGGCTATTTGCTTTATCTTCGCCACGCCCCCCTGTCAGCCGTTCGCTATTTCTCCAATGATGCAGCTGACTGGCTTGCCGATATCCGGCTGCGCGATTGCGCGCTTGAATATGAGGCGCGTGTCCGGATCGAGCATCATCTTTTCGGTAAAACCAGTACGCTGCTCTATCCAGAGTACATGCGGTGCATTGAAGCAACACGGCGAACTGACATCTGAATCTGGAATGCCGTTACTGGGAATTGAGCGATATGGCTGAGCGCCCAGATCAGTTCTCTGACGTTAAATTAGCTGCCTTCGAGCGACAGTGCCTGACAGCATTGAATGAGCTTTTTGAGGCTGCTCGGTCTCAAGAGGAACTTCAGTTTGCTATGGCGTTAAGCCCGGAGTTTCGTGGCGCGCAGGAAGGAGGATGGTCAACAGCGGTTGAAGCGACCAAGGCATTTGACGAATACCTCGACCTCATTTCAAAAATTCCTCCTTCACCAATTCGAGTGCGTGTGGCGCTTTCTTTTTATTCATACTTATCTGAGTGTGCGGGACTTTATGAAGTCCCTATGAACATGATGCGAATTACATCCAAGCAAAACTATGCGCCCGTACCATTCCATGGCTTGATCACTAAATTTGACCAGCGCGGAGTGGCGATTGCTCCTAACGCCAATAAAGTGATGCGGGCAATGCTCGGTCATGCTGAAGAACTCAACTTCATCGGGATCAAGAATATTCTGCTAGACGCATTCGACTCGGATTTACGCAACGGATATGCGCACGCCGATTATGTCGTCAGACCAGAAGGTATCCGTCTCCCGAGGCGGAATGGCGGCCCAGGAATACTCGTGAAATATGACGATTTCGAAGTTAAGTTCAATAAAGCGATACGGCTTTTTCAAGTCCTGCGCGAACTCATTTCGAGCTCGGCTAAGACATATGTAAATCCAAAGGTGGTTACAGGGCGGATGAACGATCAGGCTCCGCCAGTTGTCTCCACGATTTCTTTTGATGAGAAAACGGAAGTCTTACGAATACAATCCAGATCAATATAATTTCGCATCGGCTGTATGAGCGCTGATCCCTGAGGGTTCTGACAGCTTTGGTAAAATTAAGCAGCGAGCTTGTCCGCGGACATTGAGAACGCTCTGATCAATGCCGGCATGTCCCACGCGACTTTCGCTCGATGCTGCATACTTTGCTCGGCTTCATTCCAGAACGAGATGATGCGAATCTTATAGACGCAGTCGTGCAAAGCCTTTGTGCTGTCGTGATCAGATGCCAGCCATTTGTTGACTGTTTCCTGCACGCGCTGCGCAATCAATTTCATATCGGCATCGGGGACGGCAGTAATATTTTCCAGCTCTGCTTTTGCCTGTTCAATATCTAGCTTCAGTCTTCCGCTTTCTTTCTCGCGTTCCTGGATGTGCGAAAGCGTTTCAGGTCCGCGCTGCGAGCGAACAATCGTTTCCAGCAGTGCGCGTATTTCAGATTGTACGCGGCTGAGTTCAGCGATGAGGCTCCGCAGCTCGCCCTCTAGAAATGCACGCCGGCTCCTATTTTCCTGGTAGTAGGTGCTCAGATCGGCCGCGCTGAATTTCTGCACATCTTCCAGCACCAGAGGCAGTATGTATTCTAGAGGCAAGTTTTGATTTGGGCAGCCTTTATGCGGGCAGCCACTCAGTTTCGCGCGGCGATGGATGAAGGCCGCATCATGTTTCGAGCACCACAATTTTCCTGACGTGATGTAAAACGGCTGTTCGCGCGTTTTCTTTGCAGTCTTTTGCCGCGCGCGCCAATTGCGAACATATCCGCGCTGGCGCTTCGCCTTTTCCTCACCGGTCATCACCTTAATGATCAATCGGCGTTGACGGAAACTGTTCGACCGTTCCTCGATATGTCGTTGCACGCTGTCGAACAGGTCTTCGCTTAGTATCGCCAACTCTGGCGCCGGCACGCGGATCCACTCATGCTCCGGCCGGATCATCGACACCCGCTTTCCAGTCTCTGGATGTTTTCGATATGCCAGCTTGTCAAAAGTCAGCATGCCTTTATAGAGCGTGTTGCGGAGAATGCCGGTCTGCCTGGCGAACGTCCCGATCAGCGCCGACTTTTGCCATTTGGTGCCGCCTTTCGGTGCGGCGAAGCCGTTGTCGTTCAGATGCTCACAGATGCGGAGCAAGGTTTCGCCCTGGTCGTACCTGGTGAAGATCGTCCTTACGATCTCGGCCTCGATAGGGTTGATCTTTCGCAACCCAGGTATCGGTTCGCCGCGTTCGTTCAGGCGATGGACAATGTCATAGCCGAATGTGCGACCGCCAGGGATCGAGCCGTTAAGCACAGCTGCGAGCATCCCCCGCTTGGTCTTGTCGGCCAGGTCTTTCAGGTAGAGGGCATTCATCGTGCCTTTGAGGCCGATGTGCAGCTCTGAAACATCTCCCTCGGCTATCGTTTCCAGGTTGATGTTTAAGAACAGCAGCTTTTTGTAGAAATGGGCCAGATCGCCCTGGTCGCGGCTAATGCGGGAGAGATCTTCGGAGATGATCCTGTTGAACTCGCCATCCAGGGCCGCTTCGATCAGCTTGCGGATGCCCGGGCGATTTTGCATCGCAGCACCGGAGATGCCTTCATCGGAGAAGGTGGCTGCGATCTCGTATCCGACCCGGCGGCAGAACGCCTCACAGCGGGCGATCTGGTCCCTAGTGGAGTGTTCCTGCTTCTCAGTGGAATGCCTGGCGTAGATCGCCACCCGCATGAATACAAAACCCCCATGAAACACTCTGCAATATCAGCCGGTTAGGGCGGTTCGCAATAGTGATGCACGCTAGAATAGGGGTGTTACGGATTCTCTCTATCATTCTCCGGGATTATCTAATTATTCTCTATCTTTCTCCGTGTTCTCTATGACATCGGCATATTCAGAGAATTTCTCCGAATTTCTCTGAGTTTTCCGACTTGGCGCCCCCCAATTCTCTGTCGTGAGGACGGCAGGATAGGCGTGGTGGGCCCACCACTATCCTGCTCGCCTAGTGGCGAGAACCTTATACGCACCTTCGGCGCTCAACGGATTTTATGTGGACGAAGGTATCGGGCCGTCCTCCAAGTCCATGCCAAGCGGATTTCTGTGCCTTTGAGAGATGCAAGCCAGTCTTGGTTTTGTATTATGACGCGCCGAGAGCCTCTGCCGGGCGTGATCTTGACGCTTCTGACATCCAGTGGAACGTTGCGCTTGTGTTCGTTGTCCTACGCGGATTCATGACACCGCCATTTACACCGCGCCAAGCCCGTTGCTGCCCGAGTGGCTCCAGGTCAACATGGTTCTTGCACCGCTCAAGCTGTACTCATCGTTGATGCCATCGGCCTGATCTTGATGACCCCGGACCTACCCGAGAAAGCTGCCTGACTACCGTCTCAGTTCTGCCGTCGGTTTCGGATCTGGCGTCGCCAAGCGCATCCCGTCGGTATTTGACAGTTCGTGATACTGATGACCGTAGAACATTCGGTGAGCGGTCTGCGTCTGGGCAATACCGAGGTCCATAACTTGCGGGTCGACCCATTTCTGCCACTGCGGCTGCGTTGGGCCGGGTTCGAAGGTATAGCCACGCACAGTTCGGTTTGGCTCTAGTACGACCAGCTTGCCTTCGGTGCCGAAAGCCACTGAGAAGTTGTGCGCCATCGCGATGCGTCCACCGCCTTCAGGCACGCGGCGCAGATCCACGCCAAAGAACGGGCTTTCAAAGCTGATGCCGAGCAGGCCCATCAAGGTTGGCGCCATATCCAGGCTGGAGCCCAGCGTGCCATCCCGGGCGGCAGCAATATGCCTGGGCGAATAGAAGAGCAGCGGCACGCGGAAACCATCAACGGGCACGTGCGCTGAGCCATTCACTTTCGGGCCATGGTCGCCGATGAATATGAAGACGGTATTGTCGAACCATGGCTTGCCACGAGCGCTGTCGACGAAATTGCCGAAGGCCCAGTCGGCATAGGTGGCGGCGTTGGTTCGGGTCTTGGCGTTCGGGTCTTTGGCGATCCGGCCTTCCGGATAGGTGTAAGGCCGGTGGTTCGACACAGTCAGCATGGCCAGGAAAGCGGGTCGTCCATCACTGGTCATCTGGTCGAGCCGGTTCGAGGCCTCCTTGTACAGGTATTCGTCGGCATAGCCCCAAATGGTCTTGAAGCCTTTCTCGGTAAAATCCCGTTCATCCCAGACGTTATCGAAGCCGGTCGTTTCCCAGAAATGACCCATGTTGTCGAACCGGCCGTCACCCGCGTACAGGAAGGCGGATTGGTAGCCAAACTGACGCAGCAGATATGGCATCGAATTCATGCCCTCGGATCCGTTGCGGCGCGCTGTGGAAATGCCGGGGATGGGTGCGAACGACGTCAGCAGGGCTTCCAGACCGCGCACAGTCCGGTCGCCAGTCGCATAGACATTGGTGAAGAGCAGGCCGTCTTTGGCCAGCCGGTCGATGTTCGGAGAGATTGACTCGCCCCGCCTGTTATCCAGGCTGTCGATATACGTCGATCCGAAAGACTCGTTGATGACCAGCACGACATTCAGTTTCTTCGGAATCCGGCCGTTGTCGACATGCCTCAACAGGGAGCGTTCGGTCACTGAAGCCAGAAAGGTTGTGTTGTTCTGGGCAACGACGCCGCGCAGCAGCTTGATGGCACCGGCCTCATCCATCCCGGCATACTGGCCGTCATACTGGGAGTCGTTGGTCAGGAAGGCCTTAGCCATGCTGAACATGCCGTTCTGGGCGACTTCGTTGATTTCCCGGTCGCGGCTCGGTGCAAATGGCGCCAAGTGCAGGCTGAGCGCGGCAATACCGGCCAGAACGGGAATGCTGGCGATGCTGAATATCAGTTCTGACGGCGAGTGCCTGGCCAAAAGCGCAGCCTCAAGACGACGGAACAGCGCCAGATACAAAGCCAGTGCCGCGACGCCAGCGATTGGCATGTACAGGGCGAGGTTGAAGGATTCACCGATATTGCCGATTACCTCGCGGGGGAAGATGAGATAATTCACGGCAATGCCATTGAACCGGCCGCTGAATTCGTTCCAGAAAAAGAACTCGGCCATGGACGAGAAGACCAGAACACCGCTGAAGACGAGCAGCATAATATGGCCGATCCAGCGGCCATATTTCCGGCGCCACAGGAAGCTTAGTGCGTAGATTCCGGCCAGAAATGGCAGCCCCAGAGCAACGCCCATGCTGGCGTCATGCAGCAGGCCCACCGCAATGGCGCCCAGCAACGGGCCTGTCGAATGGCCGTCGGCGCTGATCCAGATGGCCAGGCCAATGCGGACGCAAGACGAAACGCCGACGAAAACGGCGATGCAGGTCAGCCAGAAGCTGAAACGGGATGGCAGCCTCATCGGGCTTTCCTCATGGTAATGACATTGCCGGGCAAGGATTTCCGTGGCTCCGGCAGATAGCGGACCAGGAACAATGCGGTTGCGCCCGACACCGCGGCAGCCGCGACGACGTCGCCGAAATAGTGGGCATTTATGAGAATGCGCGTTGCGGCCAGCAGCAGGCCGTAGGTGAAAAGCACCTTGCGGGCATCAGGGAATACCAGCGCGGCGCCGAACACGAAGGCCAGCACGGATGCCGCATGCGATGACGGCAGGGAGTCATACGGCTTGAAGCCATTCAGCAGGGAGAGCTGATAAATACCTTGTTCCAGCAGGAGTCGGGGCCGTGATCGGCCAATGATGATAGCCAGCACCTCGGTGAAGATGCTGCTGGCGCAGATGGTCACGAAGACGTAGACGCAACGGTAGCGGAACTGGCTGGCGTTCTTGAACAGGTATGAACCGGCAAACAGGACAGCCAGACCAATCAGGTATCGCCAGGCATTCCCGAAATCAGTTGCCCACTGTGCCGCGCGGATCGGCCATGCATCCTGATGCTTGCTAATGAACAGGGCCAGCCAGGGGTCGACCAGCGCCGCCGAAAGCGGGCAAATGATAAAGGCCGCTACCAGAGGGAGCATCCATCTGTCCTGCCGAACGGCCAGTTCATGGAGCCTGGTCGTCAGCGGTTTTCTGAGAGTCGGCATAATCATGGTGTCCGCCTCTCTGGTATGCTGGCACTCAGGAACATCGAGCGGGCGTCGGGCTCGGCGCGATAGGCGCGCGACGGCAGCAGGGCAGCGATGCGGCCGCGCTGGGGTTGACTGAAGAGAGGCGGGAAAGGTGCCAGTTCGTCACGAAACAGGGTTACGACGACACCGTTCGGATGCTTGGCGGCCCAGTCGGCGACTTCATGGAGGTACAGTTCGGTAATGGGTCGCTGCAGGCGGCCATAGAAATTGTATTCCCCCGCGTAATCGCCAGCGAAGGCAATGTCGTAGCCCGATTTCTGATAGTTCGCGATGACGCCGCTGATCGGCTTCAGGTCATAGGTATCCCGCAGTGCCGGATTGAAGACGACCAGATGAGCGATGGCGAATAGTCCGAACACGGCCATCGTGCAGGCGTGGAGCCCGTCTTCAAGACGCCCCCGCAATCCAATCCAATGCGCGAGACCCGCGACGACCAGTACCATCAGGCCCGCCGGAACATGCAGTTCCGACACCGTCCCGGCCCAGTCGGCATTCTGCAGGCGGGTATCGAGGGCCAGGATGAATGGTGCAGCCAATAATCCGAGGCCGAGCGCAACCAGGATACCGGTCACGGGCCAGATTGCCGGAGTAGCCTTCATGCGGCTCCAGGGCGCCGTCAGGCCACGTGCAACAGCCAGCATCACCAGTGGGAATAACGGCAACAGATACTGAGGCTGCTTCCCGCTGATCTTGCAGAAAGCAAGGAACACCAGCAGCGGCACCAGAAGTGTGAGGAAGAAGCTCCGGTCTCGTGAGCGCACCCAGCCCTTCAGCGAGAGCCAGGTATTCGGCCAAACCGACCACGGAAACAGGATGAGCGGCAGCAGCGGCAAATACCACAGGAACGGCCGCTGATGCGCGAAGCTGTTGGAAACCCGGTTGACGGTCTGGCCCCAGAGCAGGTTCTCGGCAAAGGTCTCACCACCCGCCACCGCCGCCGGAATAGCCCATGCCAGCCCGATGGCGATGCCAGTCAACGCGGCAGCCAGCAAACCGGCATACCAGCGCCTCCAGTGGATCTTTAGGCCGCCAGGTGCCCAGAGCGGCCCGAGCAGACCGGCCGGAATGACGAACAGCAGGATGACCGGACCTTTCGCGAGAATGCCGCCACCAATCGCGAGGCCGACCAAGGCCATGCCGCCGAGAAGCTTGCCTGGGCGCAGGCTATAGGCGAGGCCGACCCATCCCAGCAGGGCGAAGAAGGCGACCATCAGGTCGAACATCACCAGCGATGAGAAGACCATCCACCAAAGTGCTGCCGCGACCATGAGAGAGGCGTAGGCACCCGCCTTGTGGCCCTCTTCGCCGGGCCACAACAGACGGCCAAGAAGCTGCGTCAGTCCGAGCGCGCCAAGGCCGAAAGCCGGTGGCACCAGCCTGGCTGCCGTTTCGGAGACTCCGAGAACGCCCCAGACCATCTGGATCAGCCAAAACAGGAGCGGCGGCTTGTGCTCGTAAGGCTCACCGTTCAGATGTGGCACCAGCCAGTTGCCGCTGACATGCATGTCCCAGGCAACCGACAGGTAGCGTGTTTCATCGAGCGGCAGCAGCGGCCGGGCGTATAGGCCAATCAGGATGACGGCGCCGGTCAGCAGATACGGCGTCAGATGGGAACGGTCACGGATTTCAAACACTGGCAACGCTCCCCTCATGGGAAACGGTGCGCCGCGACTGGAGAATCAGGTGCAGGTTCCGCAAATAGATGACGAGGCCGGTAACCTGGCCAATGATGAAAACGATGTTGGCAATCTTGATGGCGTAGAACAGCAGGATGATGCCGCCCACTATGCTCAGGAACCAGAAAGCGAGGGGTATCTCGCTACGGCCAACGCGTTCAGCATGGACCCACTGGACGATAAAGCGGGAGGCGAAGACGAGCTGGCCGAGGAAACCCACGACAGCCCAGAGATCAAGGCTGCCGAGCAGCCGCTGAAGATAATCCGGCAACATGTCAATCTCAGTTGTTGTTCTTGAGGAGAGTCGCGCCACCGTTGTCAGTCCAACGGAGCCTGAGCCAATAGACGCCAAAGAGGTCGACGAGACCGACCGCAAGCCGGTCGAGCGTTCCATAATGCGATCGCCCGCCGCGCCGGGGCCGGTGGTTGACCGGCAGGGAGGCGACGCGGCCACCCATGCGGATGACCAGGACAGGCAGAAAGCGGTGCATGTGATTGAAGGTCGGCAGCCGCATGAACATGGCCCGGCTGAACATCTTCATGCCGCACCCTGTGTCCGGTGTGGCGTCGCGCAGAATGGAGGCGCGAACAGCATTGGCGATTTTGGAGGACATCTTCTTGATGAAGGTATCCTGGCGGCGGACCCGCTGGCCCGCCAAGAGCAGGCCTTCGCTGTCTGAGGCATCCATCATCACGCCCCAGAAGGCCAGGATATCGAGAGGGTCGTTCTGGCCGTCGCCATCCATGGTGACGATCATGTCCGCGCGGGCGGCCTGCACGCCGGTCAGGATGGCCATGGATTGCCCGGCCTGCCGCGCATGCCGAATGGGCCGTAGCTCGGGAGCGGATTCCAGGCACTGTTGCAGGAGGCGAGGTGTATCGTCTTCGGATGCGTCGTCGATGACGATGATTTCGAACGCGAGATGGCCGCGCAGGACACGGCAGGTCTCGGAGATGAGTGCGGAGATGCACTTCTCTTCGTTGTGAACCGGTATGACGACGGATAGGTCTGGCTGGCTGGCCATGAATGATACCCCAAGGCATTGAATCGGGGCCAATGTGGGCCAGCCAACTTTGGGGCAATGATGCCCAGGCTATACTTTTTAGTAATGTTGGCGTTTTTCCTGTTATGCCCGTTGTATGGCCTGACCGCGCAGGTAGTCTTCCGACCGTGCCTCGCAACTTAAATCTCTGGCCAAAAACGGCTATGAAGCTGCTGCTTATCGAAGATGACCAGGAAACCGCCGAGTACATCATCGGCGGCATGAAAGAAGCTGGCCACACGACCGACCACGCGGCCAACGGCCGCGATGGCCTGTTCATGGCCGCGGGCGAGCAATACGACGTCATGATTGTCGACCGTATGTTACCGGGCCTCGACGGGCTGGGAATCGTCAAGACCATTCGCAGCGCAGCTGTCCGCACACCCGTCCTGTTCCTGACCGCGCTGGGAGGTATCGACGACCGTGTCGAAGGCCTGGAGGCGGGCGGTGATGACTATCTGGTGAAGCCGTTTGCCTTTGCTGAGTTGATGGCCCGGGTGAATGCCCTGGCGCGCCGCCCGCCCGTCATGCAGGTCGAAACTACGCTAAGGGTCGCTGACATAGAGATGGATCTGGTTCGCCGGTCGGTTTCCAGAGCTGGCACACGCATCGAGTTGCAGCCCCAGGAGTTCAAGCTGCTGGAATACCTGATGCGGCATGCCGGGCGGGTGGTGACGCGGACCATGCTGCTGGAGAATGTCTGGCATTTCCATTTCGACCCGCAGACCAATGTGGTCGAAACCCATATCAGTCGCCTGCGCAGCAAGGTCGACCGTGGCTTCGGCGTGGAGCTGATACACACGGTTCGCGGTGCCGGATATAGCATGCATGCGCCTGAATAGAGTCTTCAAGACAATCGGGTTTCGATTGGCTCTGCTCTATGCAGGGCTCTTCAGTGTGTCGGTGCTCATCCTTTTCTCTGTTGTCTATGTTGTTACCGGCAATGCCCTGCGCGACGGACTAGTTCACATCGTGTCGGCCGAAGTCGCATCCCTGAATGAGGAGTATGAGGAAGATGGCCTGATGCATGTGAGGGACGAAATAGGAATTCGCCTCAATGCTGGGCTGCGTCCTTCCACGTATTATCTATTGCTCGACCCGGCCGGGCAGCGATTGGCGGGTACTCTATCGCCGCGGAAGCCTGTAGTGGGCTGGCACGAACTCCAGCAGCCCAGCTCTGGTGAAGAGGCGTCGGCACCGAACGGTATCGCTCGAGAGCGCGTGTTGCTGGCGTTCGGTCAGAAATTTGAGGACGGCAGCTTTCTCCTGGTTGCCGAGGACAGCTTCAGGGTTGTCGAAGCACAGGAAGCAATTATCAGGGCCTTTGTTGCGGCATTTGCGCTGATTATCGTCCTTGGCTTCGGTGGCGGCATCCTGCTGAGTACCGGCTTCCTGCGCCGCATTGATGAGATTTCGCGGACGGCTCAGGTCATCGTCACTGGTAATTTACGCGACCGCATCCCGACCCGGGGTACCGGTGACGAAATTGATCGTCTGGCGCAGGGTCTGAACGAAATGTTCGACCGGTTGCAGGCGCTTATCGACAGCCTGCGCCAGGTCTCCAACGACATAGCCCATGACCTGCGCACCCCGTTGAGCCGCTTGCGGCAGAAGCTGGAGGCAGCGCAGGCAAAGAGCACTACCGTCGAGGGATACAAGAGTGCCGTTGGTCTCGCCATCTCAGATGTTGACGCCATTCTCCAGACTTTCGCGGCCCTGCTGCGGATTGCCCAGATTGAAGCTGGCACGCGCAAGGCGGCTTTCAGCGCAGTCGACCTGTCCATTTTGTTCCGATCGATATGCGACACCTATTCGGCTGTTGCCGAAGATAATGGCCAGGTTATCAGCGCCGATATTGCGGATGGTGTTCTGGTGCATGGCGACAAGGAGTTGCTGACCCAGATGCTTGCAAATCTGGTGGAAAATTCCATCCGGCATTGTCCGCCGGGAGCGACGATCCATTTCGGTCTTATGGATGGAGTTGATGGCGTTGTCGGAACAGTGTCTGACAATGGCCCGGGCATTCCCTTGGACGCTCGCGAAAAGGTATTCCGCCGTTTCTACCGCCTGGAAAGCAGCCGCACGACAGCAGGCAATGGATTGGGGCTGTCGCTGGTTTCGGCTGTAGCAGAGGTCCATCACATCCAGGTGACGCTGCATGATAAAGCGCCGGGCCTGGTGGTCCGGCTGGCTTTTCAGAAGGAGAGCGTGCATGGGGGCGATTGATCCGGGCGATAACATTGAGCTCAGGAAAGCCGTCAAGTTCGTCGCTTGCGCCAACCTGGCTTATTTCGTTATCGAGTTCAGCGTCGCATTGTCGATCGGCTCGGTGTCGCTGTTCGCAGATAGCGTCGACTTCCTGGAAGATGCTTCGGTCAATTTCCTCATCCTGCTTGCGCTGGGTTGGTCTCTCCAGGCGCGCAGTAGGCTGGGCATGGCGCTGGCAGCTATCCTGCTGGTTCCCGGCCTTGCCACGGCGTGGATGGCTTGGGAGAAGTTTTGGGCCCCCGTGCCGCCGGAGCCGGTCGCCCTGACATTGGCTGGCCTTGGCGCTTTGGCCGTGAATGTCACCTGCGCCTACATCTTGGCCCGTTTCCGGCATCACAGTGGCAGCTTGACCAAGGCGGCTTTCCTGTCCGCCCGGAACGATGCCTATGCCAATGGGGCCATTCTGGTTGCCGGTGTTGTGACAATGTATTGGGCCTCGGGCTGGCCGGATCTTGTTGTCGGTATTGGCATCGCCGTCTTGAATATCGGTGCCGCCAATGACGTCTGGAAAGCAGCCCGGATGGACAGCAGACAGGCCCAGACCTGAGGGCCGCTAACTGGTTTGCAATTGCCCGACGGCGAGAAATATTATCCGAAATCACGGAAGTTTAGACCTGCTGAATCGTTTTAGATTGAGGGTGGACAAAAAGGTTCTCTAAACGAGGTGCGGTCTGTTATTAGACCGGGAAGCTTCGTAGCAGCATTCTGTAGATCAGCGGAACAGTTCTTGATTGGCTGAACGCTTTGGTGTGCGAAGGGGTTTAATCGCCTCAATGATCTGCCGCTGCGACATAACAATGGCCATGGCCAGTGGGTCTGTTGAGGCCTCAAAGATCAGAAAATCCCGCCAGGTCTTGAATGCCAGCACCAGCAGCGATTTCCGCTGCCGCTGCAGTGTCAGGTAGCGACGCCAGAGCCTGGCCTGGCCAGGATGGCTAGTGATCGGCCGTTTCCGATATTGCTTGCGCGGGCCGCTGAGCGGCCTTTGGCGCGCTCCAGGTATCGGCCTGGTAGCAGACCCACGGCCCGCCGCCCGGTGCTGCGCCGCGCCCCTCGTGGCCAGGATCTGCTGCGCCTGGCGGGAAGGGGCCTGGAACGCTCCCAGGCGCTTCTGCAGGGCGGCCTTGGAATATGCGCGGCCGATGGTGCTCGCTTTGATCGATGCGCCACGTTTGCCAGAATCCAGCACCAGGCCGTTGCCCTGCAGCCGCAGTTCCAGCCCATATCGTGCCAGGCCGACATGCAGATCCTGCCATGTTTCGGACTGACGAAAGGCTTTAGCCAGATCGTCGTTTTGGGGCGCAGTTCCGGCTTGGCCTGGCTGACGATCGTTCGCCCGATCGCCAGAGCGATCGAGCTGGCTATCGGAGGCTTGCTCCGCCGTGCGATCGGCAACTGGCGGCCGAAACTGACCAAGCCGAGTTTCTAGAGATTTCATCGACAGAAGCCGGTCAACAGAGCTGGCTTTTACACGATGCTTCCCATTCGCGTCAGCAATCACCAGGCCATTGCCGTAAGGCTGCAGCTGAAGGCTGAAACGCGCCATGCCGTCATGCATATCCTGCCAGGTCGACGACTGATCGAGGGCGGCCATCAGCTCGGCTTTATTCTCGCGCACATAGCCGTCGAAACTCTGCTCCCAGGTGTGCGCCTCTTTATCCAGGGCGCGCTGCGGCCGTCGTTCAGACTGCAGCTTGTCAGAGCGGCCAAGATCGACCTTCAGGCCGTGCTTATGTTCCATGGCGCGGCTGACTTCCTCAAGGGTCTTGAAGTCACGGAGCGGCGTATAAGCTTTCAAGGTGTCGGGATGGATCTTGTTGATCGCAATGTGCATGTGGAAGTTGTCAGTATTCACATGCGTTCCGACAACGCGCTGGTGCTCGGCATAGCCGAGCGCTTTGGCAAACTCGCTCTCAATATCCTTCAGGACATCGAGCGGCGGATGCTCGTCACGGAATGAGATCATCAGGTGGTAGGTTTTGCCGATCTTTGTGCGCTGATTAAGTGCTTGCGTCGCCTTGACCTCAGCAATGGCCAGATCTAGGCCATCAAGGCCGTCGCCGGCATTGCAGTTCTCAATCCAAAAGGATTCCAGCTTCTCGCCTTCATCCTTGGCAGCTGCGATGTAATTCGCCAGGCCGGCGAAATCGTCGTTCGCAGGCTCGATATCGATACGCTTGGGAATCACGGCTTCGGCTGCAGATCACATCGACAGGACACGTTCGCGGACCTGGGCGACAAGGCCGACACCCAAGGCTTGCTCTTGTTGAGCAGTGTAGGCGAGGGCGGCAACACGAATATTGTGCCGCCGTGCATCGAGGATCTGTTTTTCAGTGTCCGTCAGCCGTGACTTGTCGGCATTCAGCAGGCGCGCGTTGTGCGACTGAAAGAATTGCCTGGCAGCATCGCGCGGCACGCCGCCAATTCGGCTCTTGGCATTTCCGTGGCTGGCATCGATGGCGAGGTACAAATCCGGGTCTTTTACCAAAGGCAGCATTTTCTGCGCCTGGCCCAGCTCGGTCAGAGCAGCTGCCAAGCTGGAACGCATCGAGGGGCTGTTGCTGTAAAAACGCGCATCGTTCTTAAGGAAGCCGGCCTCTGCAGAAATGATCAGGTCGACATCGCCCGACTTGCCGATAGCCTTTGTGGCCTCCAGAAGCATGTCCTGGCTGAGACGGTACTGCTTTGCTTCCTTGCTGCGCTCGCGGCCAATATAGGCGGCGCGCTCATTCACCATGTTCTTAGCCAGGCGGACCAGAAGCCCCTGGTTGGTATCAGGCGTCGACATGGCGATCCAGCCAGCCCTTGCCGAACTGGCGGTCGGCTTCATCGGTACGCAGGCCCATGGCCCGCACCTGGTCGGCTCCCAGAAAGTCCTTCAGCCAGAGCAGCGACTCTGCGGGGTAGATCATCTGGCGCATCAGTCGATCTTCCTCAGCTTCATCGCCACGACGCGCAGCGTCGAGCACCAGCGGTAGAAGCTCATCATTCCGAGCAAAACGATTCAGATCAGTTTCGGAATACTCAGCCATTAGTTCAGCTCCCTGACTTTCGTTTTAAGCAAAGTCTGTGTTTCGCGGATGCTATCAAAGAGGCCGTGAAAATCCATACCATCGGGTAGGACTAGGCTCTCATCATCGAGAATTAGCTTCATAAGATTCCCAAGACGGGCCAAATCGGCATTGATCTTCAACAGATCGCGGACGATCAGATGCTTGTCGTTTGCTGCCATTGGCTGACGGCCTGACGTCAGCCTACAGATCAACTCAGAGAACGACTGCCCTGTGCGCTTGGCCAGGGCTTCCAGATCGGCCTTGTCATGCGGAGTGGGGTAGAATTTCGCCAGCACGCGATTCTTGAGCGGCATTCTCTGACCCTGCCGGCGCTTTAAGCGCTGACCTGGTTGGACGGCAACGCCGGCATTTCGCCGGAGCCGGCTGACCAGATCCAGGACGCCAGCTTACTATCCTGGGCGAGGGTGGACACCTCGGCCGAATACTCGTCGCTGGAGCCTGGCGGCACGACGTACAACGCAGTTGGTGCCGGTTGCGTGTCTATCGCCACCGCGCAAGCCAGAGGCTTGGAAGATGGCAGATTGTACCGCAGGCCCTTCATAAAGCGCCTACCGCTGGCAGCCAGGCCGTCCAGCACCATTTTCTCATAAACGCTGTCAAACGGGAGCCAGCTATCCGTAACGGTCATCAGGGCAGCTTCCTCGACAGAAGCAATGCCGGTTTGCTCAACGCTGAATGTGGCGATTATCAGCAGCTTCGTGCCCTCAATGCCGTCCCACAGTCCCAGCTCGACCGCGAACCGCTTCACCAGCCGCTTGTGTATGTCGTCGTTGAGCATGAAATGGCAGTCAGGAAGGTGTTTGAGGACGATCTTGTGGCCGTATCGGCTGGGGGACAGCTCCTTGACCTCCCCAATCACCATCATCAGCCGCCTGGTTCCCTTTGTCGGGCTGGCCACCTTGCCAAAATAGGCAATGCGCCGTGCGGTAGCGTCGGCGTGACGTTCAGCGTTGAAGGTTTCCGGCATGTACAAGATGTCGACCAGGTTGACGCCCTTTGCCGATTTCTCAGCGGCAGCCTGCAGGAGATATTTGCGGATCACGAACCAGCTCCGCTTGCCCGCCATCGAGGGCGACCAGCGATTGAAGCCGGCTTGCTCCCACAAATAGTGAAGTACACCGCGCAGCGTGAGCTTGCTGCCATCGGTCTTGACACTGTCGGCCTCGCCGTCGCCGGGAACCGGCGCGGCACGGCCGCCAGTCTTGGAAAGTGAAAAATCGAATTTGAGGGCTGTTATACCAGTGTCAGGGCTTTCCTGGATGGCCGTGCCCATCACTTGGCCTAGTCCGGACAGCTCTGCAGGCGGTTCGTAGGAATCACACGAAGGGTGGTGAGACCCGCCAGAGTCCGGCATCCGCTTGATGACGTGCTTTCCCTGGATCCGGGCGACGTACATTTCGACGCCGGTAGCGACGCATAGGCAACGCGGCCTGCTCTTAGAACCACGAACTGCAGCTAAGGCCTGGTCGAAGCCGGAATCATCCGAGCGCAGCCGAGTATTGCCAACCAGATACATCATCGTGGGGTCTCGTTTTTGTGAGGGATAGCGACAACCAGGGCAGCGATCAGATCGGCCGCACGGTTTGCGTCCATCCGCCTGGCCTTGGCAAATGCAACAGCCAGGTCGGAAAACACCTGCTCTGCGTTGTCGTCCGCTAAAGCCAGAATGCCGGCGTTGCCGGCGACGGCCTCTGAAATGTCGAGAAGCCGGCCGAGCCGACGCTGAAATCGTGGTGACCGCAGTTTGAGAATCTCGATCTGGCTTTCGGCATACATGATGGTCGTATGGTCGCGGTCACCGAACAGCTCGCCAAGAGCAGGAAAGCTAAGGCCGGTAACCCTTCGAGCAACATGAATCGCTGCGGCCCGAGCGTGGAATGCCGGCGTGCTCCTGTCGCGGCCGACGAGCTGGGAGTGCGACACCTCGAATATGCGCGAGGCATAGGCGATGATCTGCAGCACGCAGGCTTGCTTTTCAGTAAGGGAAGGGGCGGCCGACACATTCGGCCGCCCGATCAGCGCATTCACAGCCCCATTCCGCGAACGAGCTGCGCGGCCTTATGAAACAGGCCTGGCTGCCTTTGCTTGTCCGGAGCCTGGCCCAGCTGCTTCTGCAGCTCAGTGGCAACAGCCGCTGCGCCGCGCTCCTTCTGCAGGTCGTTCCAGTCAGTAAGGCCTTTTGCCTTTTCATGTGGGGAAAGGGGCGGAATTAGAACTTGGGCACCGATGGCCTGAGCGGCTTCCTGGGCCTTAAGAATGCCGACGTTGCCCATAGGCCGACTTTCCAGCTTGTGGTCATTGTCAGCTGCAATGGCAAATTTGCCGTCGGGATATCGGTCGCGTAGAGCCTGGCTAACCGGAAGGAGATTGCCAGCATTGAACGCGATAACGACCGGCTTGCCCGTCTGTTCAAACAGAGTCGCACCAGTCGCATATCCTTCGCAGACGATAGCGGTTTCTCGGCCGAGCTTATTGTGGGGATCAATTACAAACATCACCCCCTTCTGCCGTCCGTTCTTTAGGAACAGCTTGGCCCCATCTCGATCAATCTTCTGCAATGAATGCATCTCACCGTCGATATCATTGCAGGGGACTAAAAGCGCGCCGCGCTCATTCACCTTGAGTCCATAGCTCTTGACGCCCTTGGCTTCCAAATAGGTGTGGCTATTGGCTGGGAGGTTGGAGATGATCTGAGAAGCCCTTTCGACGGGGAAGGCGCGTTCCCAAATATCGGATGCGGTGTATGCAGCCAGCTCTTGCTTAGATGCCAGCTGTTGATTCCGCTGCTCGCTGCGGGTTTTTGCTTCAACCTGCAGGGCCTGTCTTTCGGCCGGACCTGGAACGTCGATATCGGACACCCATTTGTGCAGCTCGTTGGTCTTGAAGTTCTTGAGCTGACCGTTGGCGCGGCCGTCTGGGAAGGCCCGGTATGATGCGGTCAAGACTCCCGGCTTGTCGTCATCGAGCGGGGCGCGATGCCACGAGCCGTCCATTACGGGTGCCTCTTTGAGCACTACGCGATGTTCTCTCAGGAATGCCGCGAATTGTTCAGCAGGCGAGGGCGCTGTAATGCGCGCCGGCACATTGCTTGTCCGCCATTGTTTGACCGCTTCCAGGTCATGGCCTTCATGGACGTACCAGCTTTTATGGGAACCATCCCACCTCGCCCCGGCCGACTTGGCGGCTTCTTTTTCTTTGAACGGCACCTGCAGCCAGATCTTCGGCTGCCGCTGCAGGATTCGCGCCGGCTCAGGCGCTTCGAGCTGCTGTTCTTCCATCTTCGTCGCCTTTCTCTGCGCCTGCATTTCTTGCTCGATTTCCTGGCGTTTGCTGGGATCGAGGATCCAGGTCGCAATACGATCCGCGTCACGGGCAGCCTGGAAAAGAGCATTCCGGTCGTCTTTGAGCACTTTAAGCCAAGGGGCGGCATAGGAGGCGTGCCGCTCGGGGAAATGGCCGATTGCGAGCTGACGAGCCACCATGTAGCTGGAGATCTCCGCCCTTAATTCCTCGCGCGCATAGACTTCCGATCCGAATGGTCCAAATTCGCGATCCATCCGGGAGCGGTGACCAGTCGCGTGGCCCAACTCGTGGAGGGCCGTGGCGTAGTAGTCATAGGCTGTATCGAAAGCCGACATGGGCGGCAAATGCATCTGATCTGACATAGGGCTGTAGAACGCCCTATCGCTTTGATCATTGAGAAGCTTGACGCCAGATTCCTGCAGGATGCCGTCAGCTGAAACAATCGGGTCGAAGAATAGCTGGTTTGCCACGTAAGGCGGCATTCCCTCGACCTGTTCGGCGTTGAACACCTTGGCGTAAAATACCGATGGCCTGGTGAGCTGTACTTCGCGGTAGAACTGTTCGCCTCGGGCATCCAGAACCGGGTTGCCGGCGTCGTCACGAACGGCCTCACGCTCCGACCATTTCCAGTATTCGATGGTGGTGGCGCGCTCGCCCTTGCGAACCTGGGCACCAAGAGCCTCGGCTTGATTGTGGGTCAACCAGCGAGGATCTGAATAACCCTTCATTTCCAGCCAGAGTCGGTTGATGCCCTGGTATGGCTTATTAGTCGCCGGATTGAATGCTCGGTCCGCGACGATCCCCGGATTCCAGGGCTTCTGCCAGGGTGCGGTGCCTGCCTCAATCTGCTTGTAGATTTCGTCTGCGACTTCGTCGCGCCAGGACGGCCGCTGAGTGGATTTATCCTTGCTCATTCGCCGCCACCCTGGTCGTCGCCGGCGACGGCTGCCAGGCGGCTGTCATCCGCCGCTTGGTCATCGAGCGCTTCATCACGGAAAGCGCCCATGACCATGGCCAGTTCGGGATCGACGGCCACGACGAAGCCCTGGGAAGCTGCCTGGGCGACCATAGCTGCTTCTACATTCCGCAGCTCTTTGGGAGTAAGAGGGTTGGTCACGCTGCCACCTGACATGCATTTTCTCCTTCGTTGGTTGCATTGGACGGTGCGGGAATCGATGACCGCTGCCTTAACGTGCGGTTCTTGAAAAATAGAAACTGCCGGCCATAGATGGCTGGTTGGCCAGCTACGAAAATCAGCATGTCGCCGGGCACAACACGGCCAAACCGGCCTTTGCGAAGGCCGGGCAGACTCATGCACTCATCGGGCGTCATCAGATTGCGTCCGACCTCAGAGATGCTTTCCGAGATATTGCCGGTCAGCTCGCCAGCCTTTGAGGATCTGGACCGCTTTCGCTGTACCAGCGTGGTTTTACCCGTCAATTCCGACAGGGCCTTGGCTGTGTCGTACTTGTTGGGCGCATAGGCCACACGGATATGGCAGTTGCTGGTGATCGCTTCATCTTTTCCGTATGCGTCCTGGCTCTGCAGCTGGGCAATATCCTGGACGATGATGAATGCCTTGAGGCCATAGCCGGCCATGTACGCCAGCGCTTCCTGGAAAATGTCTAGTTTCCCAAGCGACGTGAACTCATCGAGCATGAGGAGCAGGCGGTACCGATAATGTTTAGTTGGCTGGCCAGCACTAAACGTTAATTCCGGCATGAGCCGGTTGAGGATCTGGTTCAGCATAAGCCGGTAAAGCGGCCGCAGGCGCTTAATGTCTTTCGGCGGGATCACGAGGTAGAGCGAAACAGGCTTGTCGCTGTTCATCAGATCCGCGATGCGGAAGTCACAGATCGAGGTATTCCGGGCAACAATCGGATCGGCGTAGAGCGACAGGTCTACCTTTGCTGACGAATGCACGCCGCTGCGTTCATTCGGTGCGCGCTTTTTCATGCCGCTTGCCGCAGCTCTCACGACCCTGTCTGCGACGGCGTCGCCGTGCTCATACTGCGTCATGTCGTCAAGAAGCGCTTTAAAGCTGGCATCGCCATCGCTGCCGGCGACTTCAATTTCGTCACCGCCAACCGACATAAATTCATGGACATCTGCGAGCGTGGCGATTTTCTCACCGCCGCTATCGCGATGAACGACATACAGCACATGGAGGATGGCGGCCGTGAGCCAGCCCCAACCCTCCTTCATCCAGAAGTCTTTTAGGCCTTTGCCCTCGGGATCCACGATCATGCTGGCGATGTTCTGGGCGTCAGCCACCTGGTACGGCGATCCGATGCGGACCTCTGCAAGCGGGTTGTACCTGGCTGAGCCGCACAGGGCGGCGGGGTCAAAGCGCAGGACGCGGTGGCCGATAGCGTTTCGCCAACCGGCTGTCAGGGCGTAGTTCTCGCCCTTGATATCCAGCACCAGGGCGCTTTCGAGCCAGGAGAGCAGGGTGGGCACGACCAGGCCGACGCCTTTGCCCGACCTGGTCGGCGCATAAGCCAGAATATGCTCAGGACCGTTATGATGCAGGGGGCGGACCCGCAGATTGCCCTTCCAGCCACCTACCACGGCTCCAACTGAGCCAAGCAGGGCGGCTCGCCTGGCATCGCCCATGTTCGCCCACCTTGCGGAGCCATGGGTATTCCGGGCATCACGGCCGCCATGGAGAGTGGTCGTGTCGGCTCGTGCGATCAGCATCGCCGCCGCGCCCATGACGACGACGCCGGCAGCGCCTGTCCACCACACGGGGTACAGGAGATTTGACGGCAGGCCGCCGGTCACCATGATGGTCTTGAGAAGCCAGACCCACCACCTCGGATCCAGCGAATTAAAGCCTACCGCCCAATGCCACTGAATCCCGATGGCGACCAGAGTCAGGAGGAACACGACGACGAATGAAATTCGAACCGCAATCATTGTTTCTCTCGAAAGTTATGCCGCCGCCAGCAGGAAATTACCGTCTTGCAGGATGAACCTGTCGTTCCGAGGCTCGTAAATGTCAGTAATGCGACGCCAGCCGTCGCTGCTGCGCTTGATCTGCACAACTACGTCGACCAGTTCGCGCAAAAACTCAGGTACTTTCGGCATGTGATTGCCTGACCAGGCGATGTTCTGCTCGAATTTCCGATTGATCGCCTGGTGCGTGCTTTCGGCATGGATCGAGCACATGAAGCCCGTCATGCCGCTGTTGAGGATGGCTAGCGCGACAAATGCATTCTGGGTGGAGATCTCGCCCAGGATGGGGTGATCGGGTGTGGCGCGCATCAGATGGTCGTAGATCTGCCGCCAGGTAATCATCCCGGCACCAGTGCCTTCCTCACGGGCGGCGATCAAACCAACCCCATCCCAGAACCTGCCCAGATGCAGCTCAGGCGTATCTTCGACGCCGATAACGCGCCGATCCTCCGGAATGCATTCCAGCAGCTTATTCAGAAGGGTCGTTTTGCCAGTATTTGTGGCACCCGAAACGATGATGTTCTTTTCGGCGCTGACAGCGCCGATGAGATAATTCCTCACAGCATCGTTCACCCCCAGCTGTTGCCAGCTGGGGCTAAACGGATGCTTACAGCGGATAGCCAGGGAAAGGCCGGTTTGGACAGAAGGACCAACCAAACACTCGAAGCGGTGACCGCCAGGCAGGACAGTTGACAGCTTCGGCTTGGTATCTGGATCGAATACCAGGCCATGCCAGTTGCCGAGAGCCTTGCAGATCGTTTCGATCACCGACAGCGATAGCTCAGGGCATTCAATCTGACGCTTACCATCGCCGCGCCGGTCGGTCGTTACGACTTCCTGCCGGACCATCCGAATCTCAATAGTGCTGGGATCTGAGTAATGCTGCGCCAGCGGCTCAAGCAGCCGGCGCAGCATCAGGTCAGATCCATGAACGGGAGCATTCATGGTGCTGACCAGGCTCAATACGGGCAGGGCGGCAGGAACATCTGCTGCACCGGAGGTCCGGGAGGGCCAATGTTTGTCCAATGCCAGTTGAGCACCTGGCTATCCATTATCCCGCCGTTGCCAGAGTACCAGCCGCCAGAATCGAACGAGCAGGTGTTACCTACAATCTGGCCAGTCTCAGTGTTTTTGAGTTGGTGTTTCTGAATTAATCCAGTCACCCACATTCGCTGGTACCAGTAGTCTTGTTGGTTGCTGTCCCCAACGGTGTGAAACAGTTGGTAGTAATATCCGGTCGTGAGCCGCCGATTATCTATGAGCGTGGTAACGCAAACATCGACTGGGCCGGCCGGCGTGCCAGCGCCGATAACCTTGTTGTAAATCGTGTTGTCCGGGCGCTTCCATTGCTCAACCTTATTGGTCTCGCGAAGTGCATCGCATCCTTGGTATGTCGAGGTTCCGGTCGGAACGGTACTGGTGCCCTGCAGCTCATAGGGAAGCTGCACAGCGCCGGGCAGAACCTCGCTCACCTTGATATCAAACCGGCCAGAAGCAGGTTCGATGTAAACAGTCGTTTGTGCATAACTATAGAGCTGGCCATCATGGTTCTGATAACCGGTGATCTGAACCTTATGGACGTAAACGGACTGCGAGTTCTGGCACTGGCCGAGATACTTCCGGCTGCCATTGTCGAGGAAGAAGAACCGCTCTTGCCCATAGGACCGCGCTGCCGTCATGTCGTGCTGCCACAGTGACGGGTCTGTGCAACCGTCTATCGTAGACTGGACAGCCAGAGTCGATGTGTCTGGCGTGCAATCAGTGATGAACTGGCTGAGAGAGCCGACGGTGATTCGCAGCCTGCTCTGTAAGGCAACGGTGCTGGCGTTCTGATCGATGACGGGTTGGCAGATATAGGCCCCACCGGCATCCGTGTAGACTTTGGTTTGCGGATACTCAGTGCCATTGTCCGCGCAAGCGCCGGCCTGATAGGTGACGCCTTCCAGTGTGTAATGATGCGTTCCTTGCTGAAAGCTTTTCGAGTTGGCGAAATCGTGGCGGATCGAGCAGCCGTTCGTTGTCGCCACCAGCTGAACGGCTGGTTTTGCCTCAGAAGCCTCACAACCACGAACCTGAACCTCGCGGTTGCTGGCATCCATGTAAACCAGCGTCGCTCTAGGCGTCGCCAGCTTGCCTACATAGTCAAGCGAGACAGTGCAGGAGTCGTACTTCTCGACAATAGGAAAAATCTTGTCGGAATCCGGAGTGCAGTCGGTGACTTCTTTGGTCGCGCCACCCTCATCAACATAATAGAGCTTGAATTGTGCCTGGGAGTTCCGGGCGTCCAGATCGATTTGATCGCTGCAGACGCTGTAGCTGCGCAGCAGCGGGAACCCCTTGCTTGAATCACTGCATTCGGTCTCAGACTGGACCGTGCCGCCCTTTGAGGTAATCGACTTGTTCTGTTGGACAGCCCTCAGCTGCGCCAGGTCGACGCGGATCGGGCAGCCATCCGATGAAACGCGCACGGATTCCTCCGGCGCTGGTGCCACTGACACTGCAGAAGGCGTCTGATAGTTGCCGGCAAGGTCGTTCTGGCGCTGGCCGCTATTCGACTGCGGAGCGGCGGCCTGCTGAGTTGCCTTGGCCGGCTCTTCCTTTTTCTCCTCTTGCTTGGCGGCAGCAAGTTTCTCCAGGGCAGCCCGGAGCTGAGCGCGATCACCTTTCACCAGCACATCGGCCGCAGGATCCAGCTGCGGCTTTGCCATATCGAATTGGGCGGTGAAATCTGTCGAGTTCAGAGCTTCCTGGCGGCCGTTTTTCTCCACACCGACCAGGACGACCTGGCCGATTTTCTTGCTGTTCACGTCGACATATCGGGTGTAGCCCTTGGCAGTAACACCATCAGTCAATGTCCGCTCGATCCCTGGCACGTTCAGCAGGGACAGATCGATGGCGCGCGGTTCGTTAAGCGGAACATCGATGGCGGTCCTGGCCTTGGTCTGGATCTCCACCTTTTCAGCCAGAGAGGGTGCCTCCGGCAGAGCGGAAACAGGCTTGGTTTGGGCATGCGCCCCGATCGCCATTGTTCCACTGATCGTCAGAACGATGGCGGCAATGCAGTTGATAACAATTCTAGTCATGGTCTTCCCCTTGCTTACTTGCTTGAAGGTTTGGCGGCCGAGCTAGCCAGGTCGGCTGGTGGCGGAGCAGGGCCATCCTCGATTCGGCGGATGTACCAGTCCTGGGCAGGCCGGATCTGCGCCCGTGTACCCTGCGAAATTGTGATGATCGGCATGAGGTTGATGTTGCGCTCCAGATCGGAGGCGGCGATCTCGCCCAGCTTTTGGCTCAGCTCCTGGGAGCCCTTATCGGCAATGGCCGAGGTGGTGCTTCCAGATGTCGTGGTGGCAGTCGTGGTGGTGGTGGTTTGCGTTCCGACTGCAGTGGCCAGGCGCACGCTGGCAGAGAGGCCGGCGAGAATGAACGCCGTGCCATAACGCTCCCAAAAGCGGTTATCTACATCGCCGGTAACGCCGCCTCGGCCCTGTACGTCAGCCACTGGCGCTGCGAGCTGCAGGATCTCCGAGCGGTATTCGGCCATGAGGATCCGGGCGCAGTTGAATGACAGCCTGGAATCACCCTGCCGGCGTGGGCTGCTGTAGTCGCAGACCATGCGCGAGCCTTTCGGTACCAGCAGATTGCGGCCGTGATAGCCGAACACGTCCCGGCTCACGTGAAGGATGACCTGGCCACCGTTCTTGCTCTCGATTTGGCTATTAACGCCGGTCTCGAAAATGACGCTGATATAGCGGTCGGTCGTGAGGATCCGCGAGCTGTCGACAGGAAGGCCTGAGATCCTGCCGTCGTGATGGTACTTCTCCTGGACCTGGGGCGGTGGCGGCGACAGGTTGACATTCTGAATGCCGGCATTGGGCATGCCGGACGTGAGGATCGATTCAGCGGCGCTGTGCGGAGCCAGCTGGAAGCCGCCGGAGGCACGCCTGGCGAGCGTTGCCGCCAAGGCCAGGCGATAAGGATTTGGCGGAGGTGTCACGACCGGGGCAGGCGCGGGGGGCTGAGGTGCCGGCACAGTGCGCTCGATCACGACAGGCGGCATTGCCGGCGTTGGGGGAGGCGGCGGCGGCGCGGGCGGCGCGGGCTTAAAATTCCACGCTGCCTGGTCGTCGGCCGGCAGCGCCGGTTGCCGATCCGGCGCTTGCGGTCCACACATGCCACCGAACGTCAAGCCAAGGGCCACTAGAACGTCACAGAGGGCCATCAGACGCCCCTGTATTCGATGCAGATGAAGCTCAGTCCGGATTTCAGCGTGATGAGGCGCTGCGTGCTTTCAACGACCAGAGTCGTGCCGTTAACACGGGTGTTGACGGTCTCATCGATGCCGTCAACGACGATATAGGCGGTTGGAAGCTCGATATCCTTCCACTTATCGCCAAACCGGATGTAGGTGAAATAATCATCCCTAAAGACGGTCTCCGGTTTCAGCTCATTGCTACCGCGCAAGGTGTAATTGCCCCAACCCCGCAGCTTGTCGGGGCTAAAGGCAGCCGTTTGAACAAAGTCCGGCTTCTTTTGCGAGCTGCTGACGGCCTTGGCCGCTTCCGCCAGTGCGGCCGGCGATGGTGTTTTGGAACTGCTCTGATTGCGTGGTTTGCTGGTCCCGGTTCCTGCAGGCTCTGTCGTATCCTGGTCGATAGTGTCCTTCGTGGGCTCGGCTTCGCTCGCCAGCGGTGCCGGTTTGACGATGCGAACATGCCCCTCGATCACGAATCGCAGGTCCGGGACGTTCCTACTGTTGATGCTCTCCGTGCGAAGGTAGATCGGATAGGTCTGCCCGGATTTGCCGTAAACGATAAGGTTGGTATCGATGCCGAAGCCCTGTGGCCGAACGGCGATCCGACGATCACCACGCTTTACGACTTCGAAGTTCTCAGTATCGCCGTTGTCCCAATTCTCGATCTGCTCACCTGTCGGCAGTTCGATCAGGGAGACCATGTATTCGCGCAGGCGGACCTTATATTCGCAGTCGTTACACATCTGCGCTTTGAAGGTGCCCTTGGCTTTGTCGCTGTCCCAGGCTTCCTGGACCTGACCGCCAACCGCGCCACGCTTCATTGCTGTAAACTTGCCCTCAGCCTGGTCGGTCGCCTGGCGCACCATGGAATCCGGGACCGGAACGGCCGTGACCGGACCGAGCGGTGCCGGCGTCGGAACTCCTGACGAGGATCCGCCGAGCACACGCGGACCGCCAACCGCAGTCTGCCCGAATGCCGCCACTGCAAAGAGGCAGAGGCAAAGCATGAGAGCCATCAGGTAGTATTTGAGTAATGTCATGCGTTAGCCCTCTCCTTGAGAGACATATCCAGCACAGTGAAACCATGCGGGTTTTCGTACTTGTCGACGGGATGGACCCGATGCGGTCGGGTGGTGATGTTGAGGTATGCGCGCAGCTTCCTTTGCTCGACCAAGACGCCATTGCGCTTATCGATCTGCAGAAGCTCGACGGAATACTTATAGGTATTGCCGACTGCCTCGATGCGCTCGGCAGTTTCGATCATGATCGAGCGCGTCAGACCGCCCTTGATCTCTTTCTCGACCTCGGCCTTACGGTCCTTGGTAAATCGCTCGAAGTGCTTGCCATCTGCCACGCGCGAACAGAACCGCATGCGCTCGACTTGAGTAACCGAGTCAATTTCCAGGCATTCGCGGACGTACCGCTTTGCAATGCCTTCCATGGCCACATCGAAGCCGTACACGTTTTTCGCGATGGGCTCGATACGATAGATTTTGTCGTTGGCGTCGTAGGAACGAACCAACGCCACTTCCGTTGTTTTCAGCGGAAGCATGGTCGCGATGGCATTGGCCAGAACGACAATCGTAAACAGCAGCGCGATATTTGTGCCGGCCGAGATCCTGAGCAGCCATGCTAAACGGCGATGGGCAACCTGAAAGCTATAAGGATCAGCTTCATTCACTGACTGATGCTGATCAGTGGGTACGGCAGTGCCGGCAACAGCAGCTGTGCCGAGCGCCCGCTTCCGGAGTAGTGGCAGCTTGAACTTCAAGAGGCCCATACGAAGCCCCTGCTGTTAAAATCGACCTCGGAACAAGCGCAGGGGCTTTTCCGCATGAGATCGCTGCCGCTGCCGTCATTGGCAGGCATTTCGACGCTCTTGCCCGAAACGGTGCAGCCGACCAGGAGGAGCAGGATCAGGCCGACAGCGAACCCGCCAGACAATGCCGTGACTGCCTTCCGAAGGATCCCGGCCTTACGTGGCGCGGCGTGGATAAGGGATAATGTGTTCAACGGAGTTCTCCTGGCTTACGGCTTAGGGGGTTGCTTGGTGGCCTTCTGCAGCAGCGCCTGGACGTGATCGCCGATGCTCTGACCGTTGAACTTGAGTTCACCGGTTTGCGAGTTCATTCCGATGTTCGGAATCATCGACAGTCCCTGACGGCCGTACTTGAACAAAGCCGCGCCGGTAGCAGCAGTACCGGCCGTGATGATTGCAGCCGCCTGATTTGACAGCTGAGAGCCTGTAAGGGAGTTGGCGATGCTAGTGGCTTCCGTCATGAATGCGGTGCCGAGCCAGCCCATTGCGATGGCAACAAGGAATTTTGCGTTTGATAGGTTCGCAAACTCGCTAGCATCTGCCTCGGCCATATCTCTCAGGCCAAGACTTGTTACGCCATAGAGCATTATGCCGAGAGCAAGTGTGCTGCCAAAGAGCACCATGAAGGACGAGATGACGGTCCTAATGCCCTTGGTGGCGATCTCTCTGCCCCAACCAAACCCAAAGCCCAGCATCATGAACGGGCTAAGTGTCGCCAGCATTGTGAGGCGGAAGATCGAAACAACGACTTGGGCGAAGTAGACGATTAGAACGATAAAATAAGGCACGATCAAAACAATCGCGAATAGTACGGGAAGCCAATTTGTCCAGCCTACAGATTTCGCGATCTGATACGCCAAGCGAATAACCGATATGACGCCTTCCTCTGCAACGCGGACGAGTTCGGTCATGCCCGCACCTAGCGTTTCAACAGAAGGCTCGGGACCAACGATGTCCTTGTTTGAGACCAGCAGAGCGGTGGCAGCGGCAGCGCCCATCATTTTCAAGCTGGCGATGAACACTGCATTCACCAGGCCGGGGCCAGAGCCGAACAACATCAGGCCAGATATGAAGACAAAGATGCTTTCCTTGCCCATATCCGATACGGTTGCCTTGAGTAGAATCATGCGGTAACCGTGAACGATCACCCAGATTCCAATGTAAGCAAGAAAGGCAGTCTGCATGGCACCCACCAAGGCCGTACTCAGTTCCTGGGTGTATCCATTGGCGAGATCGACGTATTCAGCGACAATCGCGCAGGTGAAGCAGTCACTGTTCATCGGAATTCTCCTGGTGTTTGCGGGTAGCGGTCATGCGTTCGCGCAGACTGACGCCGGGTTTTTGATAACCGACGAAGACTTCTTCAATTTCGGTGAGGCAAAGAGGTGGTGGACGGAGCTGAGGACCCCCGAACAGTTCCGGGCTGTTCGTAATGCGAAGTGCCCAGCTAATGGCCCTTACTACAAATGGCGTAAGGAGTTTTATTGGGATAAGCCCGACACCGCGCCGAAGAAAATTGTCCTTGAAAGCCTGAAATCCCACGACAACGCAGCGGAGATTAAGTTCTGTTACGACCTCCACCTTGCAGGCCATAAGTGGAGTGCAATCGCCGGTTTGTGGCGTGGCGGCAGAACCAGGAAAAGCCCGGACAAGGTAGATGAAGCGAGCAAGGCATGTGCTTCTATCCGCCGTCAGAACGTATTTACGGGCCAATGCAACGACCTTCCCGACTGGTCTAGGTGGTTGGAGCGGTAACACCTGCAATGCGAAGAATGTCGGCGTCATCACTGTGCGCCTTCTTCCTCGGCCGCCAGAACACTCTGAGGCGGTAGCGCTGTAAGCGTCATATGAGTGGCTTGCACCTTCAGAAGCTGTGCCTGGATTTGTGTCTGCTGTATCAGCGCTCTCGCGATCACGACCTGCCCTTGGGCAATGGACGCAAGCCACTCGTTGCTTTCCTTGGCAGCCAGGACAGCTGTTTCCAGATCGCTCGCGGCTTTGTTCATGTCCTCGCCGCCACGGATAGCCATGTCGGCTTGGCCGCTAGCTTTTGAGGCGGCATCTACGCCAACGTTGATACGCCGTGTCTCTACATCGCGGCGCATCTGCTCCTGCTTAGCGAAAGGCTGACCCTTCATCTTTTTGGGGTCGAGCCAGAGCGCCGACCGGTATCCACTCTGGGCGTGGCAGATAGAGCCCCACGACACATCGTCCATATCGACGCCTGGCATCAGCTTGTCGAAGTTGGGCATAAGGCATTCGGAATCCTGTCTAAGCCTGCTTGCCACTCGCGCCAGGTTCAGCATAGGGATCGAGATTTGCCCCATCTTGCCGATGGCATTTGCCTGTTGTCGCGTCGCATTCATGATGGCGGTTAGCGCATCGATCTGCTGTTGCATTTTGGTGAGCTGCTCGGCCAGCTTCGCTATCGCCGCCTGGTCGATAACCTGGTCCAGGGCATGTGCTGGCGTTGCCGTCGACACGAATGCAGAAAGCAGCAGTGCTGCAGCGAAGGACTTCACAGATGGTTTAGCCATTCGGCCCCCCATTGGGTTTTAAGATCAGCGATAACGCGGTTTGCTTCCGGTCCGGAGCGATAGAAACGAAGGGCATCGCCTAGGATGGCCAGGTTCACATCGATGATCGCGCTTTCATCCAGCCCGGTAGTTGCATCGCGCTGGACTACTAGGGCCTGCCGCTGGCCCTCTTTTGTGTTGCCTGCGCCGAGGATGAAGCCAATCTGCTCTTCGTTCAGATTGAAGCGTTCCAGGCTATCGCGACGTGCCTGGCTGTTCGGCAGGAAGATCAGCGTCGCGGTATTGTCGAGAATTGCATCACTGACACCAGAATCGAAAAGTGCCTTCGGATCCTGGAAACCAAGGCCGACAAACCCATCTAGCTTGCGGTATTCACGGAACATCTCGATAGCCAGGGACTTGAAGCCGTCGTTCTGTAGAAGCTTCGCGGCCTCATCGATGTAGATCCCGAAACCCTTGGTGTTGCTGGATGCCGAAATTCCAATAGCTGACGAAATGTGAGTGACGACGCCCGGTCCTGTTGCAGGGTCATCCAGGGCCTCGTTCATATTGATGCCGACCAGGTGCGAGGCTGCCAGGAAGCTTCCCAGGCTATCGTGGGGGGCATTCATCAGGTGGGAGCGAATGCCCTTGCTGCCCTTTCCGTCTACCACCCACGGCGCAATAGCCCGCCGCAAGTGAGTTCCACGTGGGAACGCAAATTCAAAAATCGTATTGAGGGTGCGGTTAGGTACTTCTGTTTTAAATACCAGCTCCACTGCATGGGCGAGGATCTCGTCATCCTTCTCACCGCGTTCATAATGACCAGCGAGGGCCTTTAGGATTGTGTAGATCCGCTGCCGGTTTTTAGCTGTGTCGTCGCCAACATCGAGCGGGTTGAGCTGAAGTTCATCGTAACCCTGATAAAGGCCGCCCATGGCCTCGATCATGAAGCGCGCGCCCTCTTTAGAATCGAAGACGTAAGAGCGGACGCCATTGAATTTGGCTAAGCCGCCCAGCAAGTGGATAATCAGCGTGGTCTTGCCTCCACCTGTCGGGCCAAAGCAGAGAAAATGGCCCTTAGACTGGCGCTTCTGAGAAACATGGAATTGAAGCGCATAGGCTTGGCCTGATGGCGTCCTGAAATACCGGACGGGCCTATCACCGAGCGGGCTAGTCGGCTGGCCTGTATATGAGTGATGGTAAGGCCAGATGGCTGCGATATTCTGCTCGCGCAGTATCAGCGGCCTGAGCAGACTAGTTGAGCTGGAAACGCGCCGCTGTTTTAACGACGGAATTCGAGCAAACCAGCAAAGTCCAGCACCTTTGGTCTCAACAGAATATTCTATTCGGCGGCTACCAAGTGTTTTGCAGATATCACCGATTAGGCGATCCAGCTCCGGTTCAGTTGAGCCTCGCGCCGTTATCTGGAGTTGGGTGGAGAAAACGGTGGTGTTGCCGGCAGCGAGCAGCGCTAGGGTGGCGACGACCTGGGCCAGCAGCTCATCGCTCTTGATGAATGATGATTCCAGCTCCTTTTTGCGGCGGCTGTAGAGTGCAATCGCTTCGTCGCGATCCCAGGGCTCGCAGATCTGTGCAATCTCAAGATCGCCTTGGATCGCCAGAATATCGGCCAATATTTGACCCGTGAGACTTTCGGGCCAGTCGCGGATCGCAATCGTCCGGTGGATCTTCAGATATGGAACGCGTGTAGAAATCGTCCCATCTGTCGTAACAATCAGATCAGCTGCCGGAATGCTTCCCGACATACTGCCTGAACGTCGTGTCAGATCATCGCGGAATTCACCCGAGACAAGGTAATTGACGAAGCAAGTCAGGGGGCATGGTGCTTCAGACGAATCAGGAGAGGATAGGAGCGCTGGCTTATACTGCTCCATCATCGACGTGACTTTGTCGCAGCCCTCTAATATCGCGGTTTTAGTCCTCCCTCCGATTACTACATACCAGTTGACGTAATAGGCCGACTGAAATACGGCGCGCTCAGCGTTGCCTATTTCTTTGAGGGTGCTGCTAGGCCACTCGGCTTGAAAGCCGATGTCGCGCTGGCGCTTGATACCGAATATCCAGTGGTGGATACCAAGTTTACCTAAGGCATGATGCAGTGCTGCCCGACCGAGCAGCATTTGCTCCTGCTGCGGCATTACTTTGGCGTCATAACTAGTGCCGCGAATCTGGAAAACTCTAAACAGTCCGCCGCTTTTGACTCGGACGGACTGCAGATCTGGATCGATACCATCGATCTCCAGCTCGTTCGCGATCCAGTCCTGGGACACATCGCCCAGAAACAGCTTGCGCGTCGACGGCTCTACAAGCGCACCAACCGACAGAGCCGCAAGGCTGGTCATGATGACTTCACCCCACATTACGGCAACCTGTCGAGCTGAGTGGCACGGCCGGCAAGGAAGAACGCCGTCTTGCCCCGAGAAGCCCAAAAACGCGGGGTCGAGAACAGGTAATTGCCGAAGTGGCAATCTTGGTTGTTCTTGCGCCACAACCACGTCCAAAGACAGATCACGACCGCAAGGGAGGTGGGTATGGCCAGCGGAGCGAAGCCGACACCCACCATTAGGCCGAAGGTGCAGCCCATGCCGGCGATCACCAGGATCATCACCTTGGGCGGCAGCCCAAAGAGCGTCAGCGGCTTCTGAACGCCCGTGAACACGAAGCTACTGGCCTTCATGTGCCCATGCTCTTGCTGAGGTTGATCAGGCCGCGAATGATCGCCGGACCGGCCATGATGCAAATCCCGCCGACGATACACATGGCGAGACGCTGCCAATCCATCTGCCCCTTCAATGTCGCGATGATGCCGGCAACGATTACGCCGATGCCAACCAGGACCGCACCCAGGGTGACAAGGCCCGCTTCGATATTACTGGCCGCTTCCACACCTGGTTCGACCCAGGAGTCATCAGCAGCAAGAGCGAGCTGCGGAGCTACGAATGTGACGAAAGCCACCGCGACCAAAACGATCAACGACGGCAGGTATTCTGTGGGTTTACGCATTATGGGTTCCCCCGGTTGTGGTTGTTATTTCAGGATGAAGAAGAAGGTGATGACGGCGGCCCAATTCAGACCGGTGAGGACTGCTTGAGCGATCAGTTGGGACTTGGTTTTGCTTTGCAGCGTGCCAAGTGCTTCCGACTGTTGAGCCACACCATTCAGCACGCTGCGGACTGCACCATCGAGCAAGGCATCGCGCAGTTTGTTGGCGGACTGCGTTACGGACTCCACCACACCAACCACGGCCTGCTGGAAGCTTTCATTCTGAGCCTTGCGATGAGCTTCCAGAGACCGCGCCAGATCACCCATGAATGCGGCGTGCAGCGTCACAGACATGAGAATGGGATCGTCCTCACCGACTGCCACGCCATGCTCTGCGAGAAGCATGGTGCGAACTTCCTGCTTGGATATCGGTTCAAAGGCAGCTTGGTCCGTCATGGCTCCACCCCGACAGTTGTGCCTTGCGCGTTTAGGCGCGACAGGAAGTCATCGATGTTCGGCCATGAGCCCTTGCCATAGGCGACCTGGACTTTGCGGAGCAGGCCGACGGCTTCCATTGTCGTCGAGAGGCTATACATCGAGAGCTGTTGATCGATTGCCCTCCTGCTGGCCGGGCTCAAAGCCGTCAGGGAGAGATCCTTGAACTTGGAGGGATCGCTCATTGCTGGCTTTCCTGTCACGAGAGGTTCGCGGCGGCGATCTGGCCGTCGATAGTCCGCCAGGTCATCGCGAGCCGCTGCTTGGCCATCACAGTGAAGCCAGCCGCCTCTTTGACTTCCTTGAACGTCAGTTTTTGGCGCAGCATCTGGTCCATATCAGCGCCGAAGGTTTCCTTCCGGACCTCGGGAATGCGGATCAGGGCTTGGATCTGTTCCTGGTTGTCGCGGAAAAGTTTGCTGTCCTCGAACTTCTTGCCGTCGCGCTCGACGCGGCCGAAGAATTCGTTCAGCCAAACAACGACAGGGGCGGACTTGAAGTGATCCAGTAGGGAGGCAAGGCCATCCATGGTGTCGGCCTGGGCCTGTCCACCAGTGAGAACCGAATGGATGACCAGCTGCAGGCCATGCTCTTTAAAGAAGCCAGCAACGTCGTTCTCGAACATATAGGCGCAGAGCGGAACGAAGGTCGCAGCGCCGTTGTCAACGATGAAAGTGGCATCGTCCTTGGCGTTGATGATCGCTTCGATCAGCTGGTCAAATAGGCGCTGATCGATGTTGCCGTCTCGCATCAGCTCAAGGCGGATGGCTCCGAAATCTTTGTAGCCGGCATAGGTCTGATTTACCGGATCCGTGTCGTAGCAGATCGGAGCCAGGCCCTTAGCCAGGAAGTGCTGAGTGATCAGGGAGGCGACAAGGCTTTTGCCGACGCCGCCCTTCCCCTGCAGGATCAGATGAACTTGCTTCATAACCTGTCGTCTCCTTGGTTGGCGTTTGTTGTTTTTCGTCACCAGTGGTCCCCACCTGACTTGAGGCCCTTGAACTTCAGAACCTCGGGTTCCGTGCCTGCCCCTACCGGCAACCGTGTTGGGCTTGCCGGGGCAGCTCCAGCCGGCCTGGCCGGCTTTGAGGGCGAATCGATGCGCGCCGCAGCCTGGGGGGCAGCAGCGGGTTCATCGGCGTTCGATTGTTGTGAGGGTGCTGCCTGGGCCGGCTTCGGGGCCGCAGCGAGCCAGGCAAGGACTTCGGCTGTGAGTTCGACTGGCGGTTTTGCCTGCTTAGGCTCGGCCAGAGTCTCATCCCGAATAACCGCCGCGTGGCGGAAGAAGGTGCTCTCGCCTACCGTGAGGCGGCCGGCACCACTGAGAATCTTGTAGGCCTCGACAAGCGTGGCCCCACTTTTGATGAGGGTGGCAATCTCTGGCTTAAGCGCAAGAATCTCGCGCTTTGCCCTCCCCCAAGACAGACTGCTCATGACCGGTCCCCCGATAAACGATTGACCGGAAAGCGCGAATCATGTTCTACCTAGACGGCAGCGGGGGGTTGTTGTTCGATCTTCCCGCTTAGAGAAGACCGAGAATCACCCTGGCTCCCGCAACCAAATCAAAAACCCCGCCAGGTTCGCCTGTGCGGGGTTTTTTTGTTTGTGATCGACGCTTCGTTCGGCCGCCGGGCGTGCTGAAATCGTCGCGTTACATCGTGGCGCCGATCTGCCATGGCACGAATTCGGCATCGCCGAAGCCGAGTTCCTCACTCTTCGACGGATTCCCCGAGGCCACATCGAGGATCTTGTCGAAGATGCGCTGGCCCATCTCGGGGACGCTGACGCCTTCGTCGAGCACAGCACCGCAATTGATATCCATGTCCTCTTCCATGCGGCGATACATGGCTGAGTTGGTCGCCAGCTTGATCGACGGCACCGGCTTGGCACCGAAGACCGAACCGCGGCCGGTGGTGAAGCAGATGATGTTGCCGCCGCCGGCGATCTGCCCGGTGGCAGAGCAGGGATCGTAACCGGGCGTATCCATGAAGACGAAGCCCTTGGTGTCGACCGGCTCGGCATATTTATAGACGCCGCGCAGGTTGGTGGTGCCGCCCTTAGCTGCAGCACCCAGCGACTTTTCCAGAATGGTGGTCAGGCCGCCCTTCTTGTTGCCAGGTGAGGGGTTATTATCCATCGAGCCGCCATTGCGCTCGCAATAGCCTTCCCACCAGCGGATGCGTTCGATCAGCTTTTCGCCAATCTCGCGGCTTTCGGCGCGGCGTGTCAGCAGATGCTCGGCACCGTAGATTTCCGGTGTCTCGCTCAGGATCGCCGTGCCGCCATGGCGCACCAGCAGGTCGGCGGCGGCGCCCAAGGCCGGATTGGCGGTGATACCGGAATAGCCGTCCGAGCCGCCGCATTGCAGGCAAAGCGTCAGATGCGAGGCCGGTACCGTGGTGCGCTGCATCGCATTGGCCGCCGGCAGCATTTCCTCGAGCTGCGCAATGCCGCGCTCGACAGTTTTGCGCGTACCGCCGCTGTCCTGGATGGTCATGCTCTGCAGGCGCGGGCTATGCTTCAGGCCCTGCGCCTCCATCATGAAATCGATCTGCGCCACTTCGCAGCCTAGGCCGAGCATCATCACGCCGGCGAAATTCACATGCTGGGCATAGCCCCACAGCGTGCGCTGCAGGTTGCCAAAGCCTTCACCGGTATCGGCCATGCCGCAGCCGGTGCCATGCACGATGGCGACCACGCCATCGATATTGGGATAATCCTTCAGCGCATCGCCCTTGAAGGCATCGGCGATATAGCGTGCCACGGTGGCCGAGCAGTTCACGCTGGTGATCACGCCCAGATAGTTGCGCGTGCCGGCCTTACCATTCTCGCGCATATAGCCCTGGAAGGTCGCGCGCTCAGCCTCCGGGATAAACAGCGTGGGGCGCATGTCGGCGCCGAAGGCATAGTCGCGCTCGAAATCGCCGATCGCCATGTTGTGGCTATGCACATGCTGGCCCGGTTCGATCGGCTGCGAGGCGAAGCCGATGATCTGGTTGTATTTGCGCACCGGTTGGCCTTGCGCAATGGGGGCTGTCGCCACCTTATGGCCGGCGGGGATTGTGCTGCGGGCGGTGACATTGCCGCCTTCGATGCTGGCGCCGGGCAGCAATTCTGCGCGCGCCACCACCACATTGTCATTCTCGTTCAGGCGGATCACCGCCGAAACCCGGTCGAGCATTGGGGCCTCCCTCGATTGGGCCTAAGTCTAGCGCAGCAATCCTCGCTGGGCGAGGTTGCGCATGAGCGCAACAGTACCGAATTTCCAGGGCGGCAGGCGGTCGCAGAAATCCACCCGGTTGATCAGGGCGCCCAGTTTCGGCGAGCGGATGGTCACCACGTCGCCTGGTTTGTGGGTGAACCCCATACCCGGCGCGTCGCGATCCTGGATCGGCGCGAACATGGTGCCGGTATAAAGCATGGCGCCGTCGGGATACTGGTGCGAGGACCCAAATGTCTGGGCGGCGAGTTCCAGCGGGTCGCGACTGATCTTCGAAAGATGCGAAGCGGCCTCAAGACGGAAGTTATCCTGCCCGGCGATGGTCAGGCTGACCTCAGCCTTACGCAGGTCGTCCAGCGTGAAATGTGCGTCGAACAGCCGGATGAACGGGCCGATGGCACTGGAGGCATTGTTATCCTTGGCACGGCCCAGCAGCAGCGCGCTGCGGCCTTCCACGTCGCGCAGATTGACGTCATTGCCCAGCGTGGCGCCGACGATCTGGCCGCGGCTGTCCAGCGCCAGCACCACTTCAGGCTCGGGGTTGTTCCAGGTCGAGTCGGCATGGATGCCGACGCCCATGCCGGTGCCGACTGAGGCCATCGGCTGACATTTGGTGAAGACCTCGGCATCCGGACCGATGCCGACCTCCAGATATTGCGACCAGGCGCCGCGCTTCATCAGCGTCTCGCGCAGGCGCATCGCTTCGGGCGATCCGGGCTTGATGCGGGAAATCTCGCCGCCCAGTGCTGCCGCGATTTCGGCGCGCACGGCTTCGGCGCGGCTGGCATCGCCGCGGATCTGCTCCTCGATCACGCGCTCGATCAGACTGTCGGCGAAGGTGACGCCGGCGGCTTTGACTGCCTGCAGGTCGCAGGGCGGCAGCAGATACGGCACCTGCTGCTTCAGTGTATTGGCCAGCACATCCTGCAGTCGGCCAATGAGCGGTGCTTTGGCGAGAGCAGATTGTACGGCAGCTGCCACATCCTGCCGGTCGAGCAATTCGCTCATCGTGGCGGCCAGTGCGCTGAGATCGACCAGATCCTCGCCGCGCAGCGCCACCACCGCCGGGCCGGCCGGATTACCGGCAATCCAGGCGCGTCCGACCAGCGTGGCGCGCTCGTGGTCCTGCGGCAGGGTATGGGCGATGAGACTCTCAAGCATCAGATGAACTCCGGATAGTCGTGCGATCCCGCGGGTCGAGTATGCTGGGTGGCAGGTCGAAAAGCCGCTCGATCCAGGCTGCAATCTGGAACAGCCGTGCTTCCGAGCGCGGCCGCCCGATCAGTTGTATACCATATGGCAGGCCGTCTTTCGAGAAACCGACCGGCAAGGCCAGGATCGGGCAGGCCAGCAAAGACGTGATCGCGGTGATTGCGATCCAGTCGATATAGGTCTGCTGCGGCCTGCCGGCGATGTGCTTCGGCCAGCGCGTCTCGACCGGAAACGGCAGGATCGGCGCCGTGGGCGTGATCAGCACATCGTAATCCTGCAGGAAGGCGATCACACGGCGGTACATCTCGGCGCGATAGCGTTCGGCCGCGGCGATGGAGGATGGCGTCTGCCGCAAACCGTGCTCGATATCGCCCATTACCTCGGGGGTGAACTGGTGCCGGTGTTTATCCAGGAACGGATCCCAGTTGGTGACATAATGTACGCCGCGCAGGGCCAGCAATGCCTCCAGCGCGCCGGTAAAATCCGGGGTGGCTGGCTCAATGCTCGCGCCGTCGGCGCGCAGCGACGCCATCGCAGTCTCGCCGAGGGAACGCACATCGTCATCGACCGGCAGGATACCGAGGTCGGGCGACCAGGCCGCGCGCAATGGCCGGGCCGGGTCGAGCGCAGCCGGCAGGAAGGGGGCGTCGGGCGAGGGCGATGACAGCGGATCGGCGGAGTCAAAGCCGATCATCGCATCGAAGAAAAAGGCGAGATCGGTTACGTCGCGCGCCATAGGGCCATCGACGAAGATGGTATCGAAAGGATTGAGGATGCTGCGTCGCGGCACGCGGCCGGGCGTGGGGCGCAGGCCGGTGACGCCGCAGAAGCTAGCCGGGATACGCAGGCTGCCGCCGACATCGTTGCCATGTGCCAGCCAGACCTGGCCGGTCGCCAGTGCCACGGCGGATCCGCCAGATGATCCCCCGCAGGTGAGTGTGGTGTTCCACGGGTTGCGCGTGGCGCCCAGCACGGCATTCGTGGTGTTGGCGCCGCCGAGTTCGGACAAATTGGCCTTGCCCAGCGGTATGCCGCCATTGCGTTCGATCAGTGCGATGGTGCGGTCGGATTCTGGCGCGATGCGGTCGGCGAAGATGGGGGTGCCGCCGGTCCAGCGCACATCGCCGACAGCGGCATTATCCTTGACCACAAACGGAATGCCGCCGAGCTTCGAACGGGTCAGGGCCGGATCGCGCGCCTGTTCACGCGCGCGATCGAAGCAGCGGATCGGCACGGCATTCACCGCGTCATCGACCTCCTCCATTCGTGCGATGGAGGCTTCAACAAGATCGGATGGCGTAATCTCCCGGCGGGACAGAAGATCCTGCACCTTGCGGGCTGACAGGGCGATCAGATCGGTGGACATGACGCTACGGCGTGGTGACGGAAAGCGGAACGGCCACGCCCATCGGGGCTGCACAGGATTCGCGCACCACCAGGCGCGATTCCAGCATATGCGTGCTGCCGGTGCCGCTGCGGCTGCCGCTGATGCGGTCGGTTAGAAGGCGGACGGCCATCTCGCCCATCTCGCGGACCGGCTGCGCGATGGTGGTGAGTCTGGGGCGGAAGACATTGGCCCAGGCGAAATCGTCGATGCTGATGACCGAGACATCGTCGGGGCAGCGCAGGCCCAGATCACTGAGTGCCCGCATCATGCCGATCGCCATCAAGTTGTTGGCGGCAAACACGGCTGTCGGCGGCTGTGACAGGCGCATCAGTTCCACGGTTGCGTCATAGGCTTGTTGCTCGCGGAAACCGGCTTCGCGCACCAGGTCCGGCTCGAACGGCAACTGGCTGCCGAGCAGGGCCTCGCGATAGCCGGTCAGGCGGTCGGCGCCGGTGGTGACGCTGGTCGGGCCTGACAGCAACCCGATGCGTCTATGGCCGCGCCGGATCAGATGTTGCGTCGCCTGCTGGGCGGCGAGGCGGTTGTTGAGAACCACCGCATCCAGCCCGAGTCCGTCGAAGGCGCGGTCGACCAGTACGACGGGCACACGGCTCTGCGAGAGCAGGGATGTGCGGCTGAGCGAGACCTCGCCGGTGGTGGCCAGGATGATGCCGTCCACCCATTGCGAACGCAGCACCTGAAGGTGCTTTGCCTCACGCACAGGATCTTCGTCGCTGTTGCAGAGCAGAACCGAATAGCCGTGCTGGCCGGCAATCGCCTCCACGGCCTGCACCAGCTCGGTGAAAAACGGGTTGGTGATATCGGCCACGATCAGACCGATCAGGCCACTGGACTGTTTGCGTAAAGAGCGGGCGGCAGCGCGGGGTGCGTAATTCAGCGTCTCGATCGCCTTGAGTACACGCTCGCGCAGTTCATCGCTCACCCGCTTCGGATCGTTGACGGTATTCGACACCGTCGCGACCGAAACCCCGGCCAGTTTGGCGACATCGCGGATGGTAACCATACGCCCCAATTGGTAAAAAACGTTTAAAATTTCAGCCCTGATATGCCAGAGAGTGACGCCCCGATCAAGCGAATGCTGCCATGCTGCAGTCGCGTTATTCCTTCGCAAGTGCGGTATAAATGGCCATCTGCGCGGCCTTTGTCGCCACTTGCCAGATGGATCGATTTCTGGCACTGGTCTTTGAAACGTTTTACAAAGGAGGAACGGGATGCCGGTCGAGGGGCTGGCATTCCGGAAGCACGGGGGATGGTGGTTTGATCGGTTATGTCGCACGGCGAATCCTGGCCACCATCCCGGTGCTCGGCCTGGTCGCTGTTTTCGTCTTCTTCCTGCTGCAGCTGACGCCCGGCGATCCCGCGGTGGTGATTGCCGGTGATTACGCCACCACCCAGCAGATTGAGGCCATCCGCGAGCAGCTCGGCCTGAACCGTCCGATGCTGGAGCAGCTTTTCGCCTGGTTCGGCCGCCTGGCCCAGGGCGATCTCGGCACGTCGATTTTCTCGCGGCTGCCGGTCACCAGTCTGATTGCCCAACGGATCGAACCGACCCTGGTGCTGACGCTGTATACGGTGGTGCTGTCGCTGGCCTTTGCCGTGCCGCTCGGCGTGCTGGCGGCCTATCGCGCCGGCAGCTGGATCGACCGGGCCGTGATGGGCTTCGCTGTTGCCGGCTTCTCCACGCCGGTCTTCGTGGTCGGCTTCCTGCTGGTCTATGTCTTTGCGCTCAGCCTCGAGTGGTTCCCGACACAGGGCTACGCGCCGCTGTCGGATGGGGTCTTTGCCTCCCTGCGCAGCCTAACGCTGCCGGCGATCACGCTGGCGCTGCTCTATGCGGCTTTGCTCGCCCGCGTCACCCGCGCCAGCATGCTGGAAGTACTGGCCGAAGATTATGTCCGCACCGCCCATGCCAAGGGATTGGCACCACAGCCGGTACTGGTTGGCCATGCGCTGAAGAACGCCGCTGTGCCGATTGTCACCGTCGTCGGTGTCGGTATTGCTGCCCTGCTGGGCGGCGTGGTGGTAACGGAAACCGTGTTCAACATCCCTGGCCTCGGCAGACTGACCGCCGATGCCATCATGCGACGTGATTATCCGGTGGTGCAGGGGCTGATCCTGCTGTTTGCCGCCGTCTATGTTGTCGTCAACCTGCTGGTCGATCTCAGTTACGTGCTGTTCGATCCGCGGATTCGGCTGTAGTGCCATGGCGATCTCCGAAAATGCCGGTCTGGTCCTGCCGCTGCGCCGCACGGTCGCCTTCGTGGGCTTCCTGCGCCGCCATCCGACCATCCTGTTCGGACTTGCAGTGTTGCTCGTCGCCATTCTTGTTGCGCTGGTCTCGCCCTATCTGCTGCCTGACTCCAAGGCGATCAATCCGATTTACCGCCTGCGCCCGCCGGGCGCAGACTTCTTCTTCGGCACGGATCATCTGGGCCGTTCGATCCTGTCGCGCAGCCTGAATGGCACGCGGGTCTCGCTCGCGGTCGGCATCCTGGTGGCCGTGGTGGTCACGCTGGCTGGCGTCACCATCGGGCTCTTGTCCGGTTTCCTGCGGCGGCTCGACAGCATCGTAATGCGGGTGATGGATGGCATCATGGCCATTCCCGGCGTGTTGCTGGCCATCGCGCTGATGTCGCTGTTCGGTTCCAGCCTGCAGAATGTCGTGATCGCCATCAGCATTCCGGAAATCCCGCGCATGGCCCGGCTGGTACGCAGCGCCGTGCTGAGTATCCGCGAACAGCCGTATATCGACGCCGCCATCACGAATGGCACCAGACTGCCGCGACTGTTATGGCGCCATGTGCTGCCGAATACGGTGGCGCCGGTTCTGGTGCAGGCGACGTATGTGTTTGCCTCCGCCATGATCCTGGAGGCGGTTCTGTCCTTCCTCGGTGCGGGCACGCCGCCTGAAGTGGCCAGCTGGGGCAACATGATGGCCGAGGGCCGCCAGTATCTGCAGCGCGCGCCCTGGATGACGGCTTTCCCCGGGGTGCTGCTCGCCTTCCTGGTGCTGACCGTGAACGTGGTGGGCGATGCATTGCGCGATGCTATCGATCCGCGCCTGGCGGGGAGGCAGAAATGAGTGCCCCCTTGCTAAGTGTTGAGAATCTGAGCGTCAGCCTGGCGCTGCCGCATGGCGACATGCAGGTGCTGCGCGACCTGTCCTTCACCGTCCATCGCGGTGAGACGCTGGCGCTGGTGGGCGAGAGCGGGTGCGGCAAGAGCATCACGGCGTTGGCGCTGCTGCGCCTGCTGCCCAAGCGCATTGGGCGGATTGCCGCGGGCCGCATCCTGTTCGATGGCACCGATCTGGCCACGCTGGACGAGCCGGCCATGCGCCGGATTCGCGGCAACCGCATTGCCATGATCTTCCAGGAGCCGATGACCTCGCTCAATCCGGTGCTCACCATCGGACGCCAGATCGGCGAGGTGCTGCGCCTGCATCAGGGCCTGACCCGGCATGAATCCGATCAGAAGACCATCCGCCTGCTGGAACGTGTGCGAATTCCAGATGCAAAGCGCCGCCTGGGCCAGTACCCACACCAACTGTCAGGTGGCATGCGCCAGCGCGTGATGATTGCCATGGCACTGGCCTGCAGTCCGCAGTTGCTGATTGCCGACGAACCCACCACCGCACTGGATGTCACCATCCAGGCACAGATTCTCGCCCTGCTGGATGAAATCCGCAGCGAGACCGGCGCCGCTGTCGTCATGATCACGCACGACCTGGGCGTGGTGGCTGAAGTGGCCGACCGCGTGGTGGTGCTCTATGCCGGCCGCAGCGTGGAACAGGCTGGCGTCGGCGAGTTGTTCGCCGATCCGCGCCATCCCTATACGCGGGGCTTGATGGAGTCTGTGCCACATATGGCGCTGCATCGCGGCGGACAGCAGGTAACGCGACTGCAGGAAATCAAGGGCACGGTGCCGTCGCCCTTCGACATGCCGCCCGGCTGCGCCTTCGCGCCGCGATGTGCCTTGGCCGACGAGGCCTGCCTTGCGGTGCCATCTCTGCAGGGAGCCGGTCATGCCGTGGCCTGCTGGCATCCGGCTGAGCCGCAACTGCTAAAGGCAGGTGCAAGATGACGCCGGCACTGGAAGTTCGTGATCTGGTCAAGCACTACCCGTTCCGCCGTGGCCTGTTCGGGCGGGGTGGCTCGGGGGCTGTACATGCGGTGGATGGCGTGTCCTTTGCCCTACCGCGCGGTGAAACGCTGGCGTTGGTGGGTGAAAGCGGCTGTGGCAAATCCACCATTGCCAAGCTGATCCTGCGTCTGATCGAACCCACGGCCGGCACCGTGCTGCTGGATGGCCAGGATCTGGCCGACATGCGGGGCGAGGCGTTGCGTCAGGCGCGCCAGCGCATACAGATGGTCTTCCAGGACCCGTTCGCCTCACTCAATCCCCGGCTCAGTGCAGCGGATATTGTGGGCGAGCCGCTGGTCAACTTCGGCCATGGCGATGCCGCGGCGCGCAGTGCCAAGGTCGATGCCCTATTCGACCGCGTCGGCCTCGCGCGCTACCAGCGCGACCGGTATCCGCACCAGTTCTCCGGCGGTCAGCGGCAGCGGCTCGGTATCGCCCGGGCGCTGGCCCTCAACCCCTCCGTCGTGGTGGCCGACGAGCCGGTCTCGGCACTGGATGTCTCGGTGCAGGCGCAGATCCTCAATCTGCTGGCCGACCTTCAGCGTGATCTCGGTCTGTCCTATCTCTTCATCAGCCACGATCTCGGCGTCGTCGAATATGTCAGCACCACGGTGGCCGTGATGTATCTCGGCGCCATTGTCGAGGTCGCACCGCGCCAACGCTTCTTCAGCGCAGCCTCGCATCCCTATTCGCGCGCCCTGTTGGAAGCCGTGCCATCGCCGGATCCCACCCGTCGCAAACACCGCAGTCTGTTGCAGGGTGAGGTGCCGAGCGCCAGTGCGCTGCCCAGCGGTTGTCGGTTCCGCACGCGCTGCCCGAAGGCCACGGATCTCTGCGCCCAGGCCGCACCGGCGATGCGCGAGATCGTCCCGCAGCATTTCATCGCCTGTCATCACATCGAGAACGCGTAACGAGTTATCAAAAAACAACGGAGGAAATCATGCGTAGGACAAAGAGCTTAAAACTTCTGGCGGTTACCGCCATCGCCGCGCTGCTGCTGCAAACCGGCATCGCCGCCGCGCAGAGCAATGTGCTGCGTATCCGTCCCTTTGGCGATCTGAAAGGCATCGATCCGGTCACCAATTCGGATTACATGGCGCGTAATCATGGCTACATGATCTACGACACGCTGTTCGCCATGGACGACAAGCTGCAGATCAAGCCGCAGATGCTGGAGAAATACGAAACCAGCGCCGATGGCCTGACATGGACCTTCACGCTGCGCGATGGCCTTGCCTTCCATGACAAGACGCCGGTGACATCCGCCGACGTGGTAGCCTCGCTGAAGCGCTGGGGCCAGCGCGATGGCCTGGGTCAGCAGTTGTTTGCGAATACGGCCAGCCTGGAAGCGGTGGATGCCAAGACCACCAAGCTGGTGCTGAAACAGAAATGGGGTCTGGTGCTGGATGCGCTGGGCAAGCCCAGCTCCGGCGTGCCCTTCATCATGCCGGAACGTATCGCCAAGCTGCCGGCGACGGAATCGCTCACCGATCCGGTCGGTTCCGGTCCTTTCATCATGAAGAAGGATGAATGGGTGCCGGGTTCCAAGGTCGTGTATGTGAAGAACCCGGATTACAAGCCGCGCAGCGATGCGGCTTCGGGTATGGCCGGCGCCAAGCAGGCCAATGTCGATCGCGTCGAGTGGCTCTACATACCGGATGCGCAGACCGCGCTGAACGCGCTGCAGGCTGGCGAAATCGATATCTTCGAGGAAGTGCCGCCGGATATGCTCACCCTGCTGTCGAAGAACCGCAAGGTGAAGGTGGCGCCGCAGGATTCGCTCGGCGTGCAGGTGGTGTTCCGCATGAACAGCATCCAGCCGCCGTTCAACAATCCGAAGGTGCGTCAGGCGATCCGCTACATGGTGGACCAGAATGTCTTCATGCGCGCTTATGTGGACATTCCGGCGCTCTACAAGGACTGCCCATCCTACTTCATGTGCTCGTCGCCGTATTACACGGATGCCGGCTGGGTGAAGCAGGATCTGGCCAAGGCGAAGCAGATGATCAAGGAGTCGGGCTATGACGGCACGCCGGTCGTTGTGCTGCACGGTACCGAAGCCGGCATCACCAACACCTTCTCCTCTGTGGCAGAGCAGCTGATGCGCGAGATCGGCCTCAAGGTCGAGCCGCAGTCGATGGACTGGGGCACGCTTACTGCGCGCCGCACCAGCAAGAAGCCGAACAGCGAAGGTGGTTGGTCGCTGTTCATCTCGGCGCCCACAGGCGCCGACATGATGGATCCACTCGGCCACCTCGGGCTGCGGTCGAATTGCGATGCAGCCTGGTTCGGCTGGCCCTGCGACGAGCAGATCGAGAAGCTGCGCGCCGAATTCGCCGTGACGCCCGATCTGGCCAAGCGGCAGGAGATCGCCAAGCAACTGCAGCTGCGCGCCAATGAAGTGGTGCCCTATGTGCCGCTGGGCCAGTTGCATCTGGTGCGCGGTGTCTCCACCAGCCTGACCGATATTCCGAAGGCCGCCATTCCGGTCTACTGGAACATCAAGAAGGGTAACTGAGTTGCGTTCCATCCCGGGCCGCGACATGCGGCCCGGGATTTTCTCGATGATGAAAGCAGCCGACTGATGTTGATCGGAATTTCTGCCCAGCTGTCGCCCGAATTGCTGCATGCACTGGCCAGCATGGGGCATGGCGACGAACTGGTGATCGCCGATGCGAATTTCCCGGCAGCGAAACTGGCGCGCCGGCTGGTACAGACGACGTCTGAAAGCACGACCCGTCTTGCTCGGGCCATGCTCATGCTGCTGCCACTGGACGAATTTGTTGTTGCGCCGCTGGCACTGATGCAGGCCGCCAGGCCCCAGGACCAGAATGCACCAGCGCTGGCGGATCTTTCTGCGGCGCTGGCCGGCTTCGGCAAGGTCGAGCAGATCGAGCGCAATGCCTTCTACGAGCGCGCAGCGCAGGCCTTTGTCATTGTCGCAACATCTGATGCGCGCCCCTATGCCAATGTGATCCTGCGCAAGGGTGTGATCGCCCAGGGTGGCACGGGCTATGTCGCCTGATCTGCAAACCGCGTCTCGCGCGTCCCGCCGCCGCATCCTCGGTCGCGGTAATCTCACGCTGAGTGCGCTGGGTCTCGGCGGTGCGCCGCTTGGCAATCTTTACGCCACGGTGAACGAGAGTGAGGCCGCAGCCACGGTCAATGCCGCGTGGGATGGCGGCATCCGCTATTTTGATACGGCTCCCCTTTATGGCAGTGGCCTGAGCGAGCGGCGAATGGGTGTCGCCCTGGCAGGACGAAACCGGCGCGACTATGTGCTGTCGAGCAAGGTGGGCTGGCTGCTGGAGCCGAATGCCGGCATTCAGCAGGATGGTCCCTATGTCGGTCTTGATGGTACTCGCCGGCGTTGCGACTACAGCCGCGATGGTACGCTACGCTCGCTGGAAGCCAGCCTTGAACGGCTGGGCACAGATCGAATCGATATTGTGTATATCCACGATCTTGACACCACCTGCCATGGCGATGCGCTGGACGAGCGCTATGCGGAGGCGATGAAGGGGGCTTATCCCGCGCTGGCTGATCTGCGCGAGCAGGGTGTGGTCGGTGCAATTGGTTTCGGGGTGAATGAGTGGCAGGTCTGCGCGCGCGCGCTGAGCGATGCCGATCCGGACTGCTTTCTGCTCGCCGGACGCTATTCGCTGCTCGACCAATCTTCACTGGAGAGCTTTCTGCCCGATTGCGTGCGCCGCAGCGTTGGTGTGATCATCGGCGGCGCCTTCAATTCCGGCATCCTGGCGACAGGTGCGGTGACGAATGCGCGTTACGATTACCGCCCTGCGCCGGCTGAAATCCTGGTGCGCACGGCGCGGCTGGAGGCGATCTGCCGCAGGCATGACGTACGGCTCGCGGCAGCAGCACTGCAATTCCCGTCCTTCCATGCCGCTGTTGTCTCGGTGGTCCCGGGGGCCCGCAGCGAAACCGAAATCGAAGCCAATCTCGCGCTGTTCGAGCAAGCCATTCCGGTCGACTTCTGGGCGGAGCTGAAAGCGGAAAAGCTGCTGCCTGCAGATGCGCCTGTGCCGACATGACTGCGCGCATTGACGCCCATCAGCATTATTGGCAACTCGGCCGCAGCGATTATGCATGGATGCAGCCGCAACATGCCGCAATCAGCCGCGATTTCCTGCCCAAAGATATGGCACCGCTCTGTGCCGCCGCAGGGGTAACTGGCACGATGCTGATTCAGGCAGACGCCACCGACCGCGAAACCGATTTCATGCTTGAGATCGCCGCGGTAACGCCGAGTGTGCTCGGCGTGGTGGGCTGGATTGATTTCACTGCCCCTGATGCGGTGGCGCAGGTGGAGCGCCGCGCCGCCCAGGCGCCGATCCGCGGCTTGCGGCCGATGCTGGAATTCATCCCGGATTCGGACTGGATTCTGCAGCCGGCCTTTGCGCCGGTTTTCCGTTCGATGATCGCAACCGGTCTGACATTCGACGCGCTGGTGCATCCGCATCATCTCGCAGCTTTGGATAGTCTGCTGCGGCGCTATCCCGATCTGCCGGTTGTGATCGACCATGGTGCCAAGCCAAAGATTGCGACCTGGAGCAAAGATCCGGATGCGCTGAAGACCTGGCGCAAAGACATGGAGCGTGTCGCGCAGCACCCACAGGTTTTGTGCAAGCTTTCAGGGTTGCTGACGGAAGCGGGAGAAAATTCACGGACTGCGGTTCTGACGGCAATACAGGCGCTGCTTGAGGTATTCGGCCCCTCGCGCCTCATCTGGGGTAGCGATTGGCCGGTGATGACCCTGGCCGGCGGCTATCAGGACTGGGTCGATCTATGTGACCGTGCTCTTGCAGGCCTGACTGCCGACGAAATGGACGCGGTTTACCGGGACAATGCCTGCCGATTCTATCGCATCAATGCGTAGCGGCAAGCTTACAAGATATTGAAAATCATGCAGGTTTTCCGGTGTGGGGCCTTTGCCCTGCGATCCGGCCGACGGCCCTATTGATCCTGATCAAGGGCTGGCCGGGCTGAGATGATAGCTTCCCGCCATGTCGGACCGATGGACTGAAATTCTGGCGGCCTGCGCGTCCGCGCTGCATGGCGGCGCGCTCAGTGAATGGCTCCCGGTTTCCCACCCTCTCGGGATGCTGTTACTGGGGCTGGTCGGCGGGGCCGTCCATTGCTCCGGCATGTGCGGTCCGTTCGTGCTGGTCCAGGTGGGCAATCGCCTGGCGACCCTTCCGGTTGCACAGGGCACGATGATGCGTCGCCTGTCCGGCGCCGCGCTGCTGCCCTACCATGCCGGACGGGCCACGACCTATTCCCTGCTGGGGGGCGCGGCAGCGGGCATTGCTGGCGGCTTGCAGAGCATCAGCCTGTCGGGCTACCTGCCCGCTGCAGCCCTCGGTCTCGCCGCTTTGCTCATGGCGGTCCTGGCCCTGCGGCAATACCAGCCTGCAGCGGCAACCCGCTCGCAGGTTTTCGCCGCCGGCTGGACGAGCCGGCTTGCACCGATCTTCGGCCAGGCCACCGGCCTGGGTGGATATATGCTTGGTATCGCTCTGGGTTTTCTGCCCTGCGGCCTGCTCTATTCGGCGCTGCTTCTGGCCGGTGCGGCCGGTAGCTGGCAGGCGGGCATGACCGGGATGTTGCTGTTTTCGATCGGCACCATGCCGGCCCTGCTGGTAGTCGGCATGTTTGGCGCGGCAGCCGGCCAGCGCTGGCGGAACGCCATGCGCCGGCTGCTGCTGCCGGTTTTCGCGCTGAACGTGCTGATTCTGTTGGTACTGGCCTTGCGCTGGCTGCCGGCGGCCTAATCGATCAGGTCCCGATAGGCATGCCAGCTGGCATGAGCGACCAGCGGGAATAGCAGGCCGAGGCCGAGGAACAGGGTCGCGATGCCCATGCAGGTGAAAACCGCGATCAGCCCGGCCCAGAGCGCCATGGCCTTCGGATTGGCGAATACGCAGCGCAGGCTGGCAAACATGGCCGACACCACGTCGATGCGTCGGTCCAGCATGATCGGCAGGGTGACCACTGAAATCGCAAAAGTAGCGAGCGCAAACAGGCCGCCCATGGCCGTGCCGACGATCAGGAACGGCAGATTCTGTGCCTGCAGCAGATAGACTGGAAGCTGGTCGAGGGGCGGCGTTCCGGCATGGAAATAGAGCAGGAACCACAACATCGCGCCGCGCATCCAGGCCAGGTGTAGCAGCAGCAGCACCACGCCGAAGGCGGCAATATGCGGCCGGCGCAGGGCAGACCGCAATGTTGCCCGCATACTGATCGGCAGCCCTGCGGCGCGAGCGCTGCTGGCCTCGTACAGACCGAGCGCGATAAAGGGCGCGATCAGCAGGAAACCGCCCGCCATCGGCAGGACCATCCAGGTCGAGTCCGAAATCCATAAGGCGTAGGCCAGTATCCAACTGAGGCAGACGATGGCGGCGCCGTAGCTCAGGCTGACGCCCGGCATGGCAACCAGGTCGCCCCAGCCGCGCTGCAGCCACAACCAGGGCTGGTCCGCTGCAATTGTCTTCACCGTCGGATCGGCCGGCCGGCCGGTACCGGTGGCTTCCATGGCATCCTCCCTGTGGCGATACGCCGCATCGATCCCGAGATCATGCACGCCGGCCGGCCCGCGCCATTGACCTGAGTCAATGTGATCATCCTGCCCGAAAACCATGATTGCCCCGCGGCGCAGCAGCCGCATAGGACCAGAGGTAATCATGACGGCTGTCGCAGCCCTTCCCACTTACGCAGATCGCAAGCTCGAACCCTATATCGAGGATGTCGTCCGCGCTTTCATGATCGCGACAATCTTCTGGGGCATCGCGGCTTTCGCCGCCGGCGTCTATATCGCGCTGCAGCTTGCTTTCCCGGTGCTCAATCTCGGGCTCGAATGGACAACCTTCGGGCGGCTGCGCCCGCTGCATACCTCCGCGGCAATCTTCGCCTTCGGTGGCAACGCACTGCTGGGATCTTCGATCTATGTGGTTCAGCGGACCTGCCGCGCGCGGCTGTTCGGCGGCGAGGCAACTGGCTGGTTCCTGTTCTTCGGTTACCAGCTTTTCATCGTCCTGGCGGCGCTCGGCTATGTCTTTGGCGTGACCCAGTCGAAGGAATATGCCGAGCCGGAATGGTATGTCGATCTTTGGCTGACCCTGGTCTGGGTGGTCTACCTGATCGCCTTCGCCGGCACGCTGATCAAGCGCGAGGAGCCGCATATCTATGTGGCCAACTGGTTCTATCTCGCCTTCATCATCACCGTGGCGATGCTGCATATCGTCAACAACCTGGCCATCCCGGTCTCCTTCTTCGGTGCCAAGAGCTACTCGGTCTTCTCCGGCGTGCAGGATGCGCTGACCCAGTGGTGGTATGGCCATAACGCGGTCGGCTTCTTCCTCACTGCCGGCTTCCTGGCCATGATGTACTATTTCATTCCCAAGCAGGCGAATCGGCCCGTCTATTCATATCGCCTGTCGATCGTGCATTTCTGGTCACTGATCTTCCTCTACATCTGGGCCGGTCCACATCACCTGCATTATACCTCGTTGCCTGATTGGGCGGCGACACTGGGCATGGTCTTCTCGATCATGCTGTGGATGCCGTCTTGGGGCGGCATGATCAACGGCCTGATGACGCTGTCGGGTGCCTGGGACAAGCTGCGCACCGATCCGGGCCTGCGCTTCTCCGTCACCGCGGTGGCTTTCTACGGCATGGCGACCTTCGAAGGTCCGGTGATGTCGATCCGGCAGGTCAATGCGCTGAGTCATTACACCGACTGGACCATCGGCCATGTGCATTCCGGCGCGCTGGGCTGGAACGCATTCATCACCTTCGGCATGCTTTACTACATCGTGCCGGTGCTGTGGAAACGCGAGCGGCTCTATTCCGACAAGCTCGCCACGGTCCACTTCTGGATCGCGACGCTTGGCATCCTGCTCTACATCACCGCGATGTGGGTCTCGGGCATCATGCAGGGCCTGATGTGGCGCGCCTACGATCACCTCGGCTTCCTGCAGTATTCCTTTGTCGAAACAGTTGAGGCGATGCATCCCTTTTATGTGATCCGTGCGCTTGGCGGCATCCTGTTCCTCACAGGTGCGCTGATCATGACATACAACCTGTGGCGCACCGCGCGCGGCGATGTGCGTGCAGAAAGCGGTGCCGATCTCAAGCCCGCCGCCGCTGTGTAAGGGACGATTTCCATGTTCATCAAGCATGCAACTATCGAACGCAACACGATCCTGCTGGCCGTGCTTACCCTGCTGACGGTGGCCATTGGTGGCCTTGTCGAGATCGTGCCGCTCTTCACCATTCAGACCACTATCGAGCGCGTGGAGGGGATGCGTCCCTATTCGCCGCTTGAGCTGACCGGACGCAACATCTATATCCGCGAAGGCTGCTATGTCTGCCATAGCCAGCAGATTCGCCCGCTGCGTGACGAGGTTGAACGCTATGGCCATTACAGCCTAGCGGCGGAGAGCATGTACGATCACCCGTTTCAATGGGGCTCCAAGCGCACCGGACCGGACCTTGCCCGCGTCGGCGGCAAGTATTCGAATGAATGGCATGTCGCGCATATGGTCGATCCGCGCGCCGTGGTGCCGCAGTCGATCATGCCGTCCTATGCCTTCCTGGCGCAGAAGCCGATCGACACCAAAGACATCGCAGAGCACCTCAAGGCCCTGCGCGTGGTGGGCGTTCCCTATAGCGACGAGATGGTGGCGCAGGCCCGGGCCGACATGAAGGTGCAGGCTGAAGCCGACGGCGATACCGAAGGCCTGCTGGCGCGCTACCCCAAGGCGGCGGTTGGCGATCTCGATGGCGACCCGTCCAAGCTGACCGAAATGGATGCGGTGGTGGCCTACCTGCAGATGCTGGGCCGGCTGGTCGAATTCGACCGCACGCAGCCCGGCGGACTGCGGCAGTGATGGCGGGAGGCGATCATGACTGAACTGCTCACCCATTACCCCTGGCTGAAATCGCTGTGGACCCTGTGGTTCTGCCTGCTGTTCGTCGGCCTGATCGTCTGGACCATGTGGCCGTCGCGCCGCGCCCGCTGGACTGAACTGGGACAGATACCGATGCGTGACGATGCCGACCGGATGCGGCTGAAGGATTGAAGATCATGGCTGACAAGAACAAGACTGCAGGTACCCAAGAGACTACCGGCCATGAGTGGGACGGCATCCAGGAACTGAACAATCCGCTGCCGAAATGGTGGCTCTATCTCTTCTACGCGTCGATCCTATTCGCGATCGTCTGGTCGGTGCTGTATCCCAGCGTGCCGTACTTTCGCAGCCATTTCGCCGGCCTGCTCGGCTACACCCAGCGCGAGGAAGTGGCCCAGAACCTGCGCGAGGCCGCCGGCAGCCAGGCTGTCTATCGCGACCGCATCCAGAATCTCGACGTGATCGCGGTGCGTGCCGACGAGGAACTGCGCCGCTTCGCCACCGCCGGCGGCCGCGTGCTGTTCGCCGAGAATTGCGCCGGCTGTCACCAGTCGGGCGGCGTCGGTACCAAGGGTTATCCCAGCCTGGCGGACGACGACTGGCTCTGGGGCGGCAGCCTGACCGAGATCGAGCAGACCATCCGCTACGGTATCCGCGCGGGCCATGACGAAACCCGCATCTCGCAGATGCCGCGCTTCCAGCTCGACGGCATGCTGTCGGCCAAGGAAGTGGAAGCGGTGAGCGACCATGTCCTGGTCATGGCCGGCCAGGCGCCGGCCAAGGGTCAGGATCCGAAGCTCGGTGCAAAAATCTATGCCGACAACTGCGTGGCCTGCCATGGCGAAACCGGCAAGGGCAATCGCGAACTGGGCGCGCCGAACCTCACCGATAAGGTCTGGCTCTATGGCAGCGATCGCAAGTCGGTCATCCAGACCGTCGCGCAGTCGCGCAATGGCGTGATGCCGGCCTGGGCCGGCCGTCTGGACGACGCCACGATCAAGATGCTCGCGGTCTATGTCCATGCGCTGGGCGGCGGCGAGTAGGGGCCTTTGGTGAATGCGATGGCACCCAAGCCCGCCGCGACCGAACACCAGCCCGCCCGTGACGAGGCGCTGCTCGGCGTGCTGGCGCCATCGCTGTATGCCGATCACATAAAGGTCTATCCGCGCGCGGTGCAGGGCCCGTTCCGCACCGTCAAATGGGCGGTGCTGACCCTCTGCCTGGCGGTCTATTACGGGTTGCCCTGGCTGCGCTGGGATCGCGGGCCCGATGCGCCGGACCAGGCGCTGCTGCTCGATATGTCGGGGCCGCGCGGCTATTTCTTCAATATCGAAATCTGGCCGCAGGAAGTCTATTACATCACCGGCCTGCTGATCCTCGGCGCGCTGGCGCTGTTTCTGGCCACCGCATTGTTCGGCCGCATCTGGTGCGGCTATACCTGTCCGCAGACAGTCTGGACCTACCTGTTTCTGCTGGTGGAACGCTGGATTGAGGGCGACCGCAATGCCCGCATGAAGCTGGATTCTCAGCCCGTCAGCGCCAACAAGATCCTGCGCAAATCGGCCAAGCACGCGCTCTGGCTGCTGATCGCGGCGGCCACAGGCGGCGCCTGGATCATGTATTTCGTCGATGCACCGACGGTGACGCGCGAAATGCTGACTGGCGGTGCCTCCATGGCAACGTATTTCTTCTTTGGGCTCTTCACGCTGACGACTTATGTGCTCGCCGGCTGGGCGCGCGAACAGGTCTGCACCTATATGTGCCCTTGGCCGCGTTTTCAGGCCGCGATGCAGGATGAGCATTCGCTGATCGTCACCTATCAGGGCTGGCGCGGCGAGACGCGCGGCAAGCACAAGGCCGGCGACAGCTGGGAAGGTCGCGGCGACTGCATCGACTGTCGCGCCTGCGTGCATGTCTGCCCCACCGGAATCGATATCCGCAACGGCCCCCAGCTGGAATGCATCGGCTGTGCGCTCTGCATCGATGCCTGCGACGAGATGATGGACAAGGTCGGCCGGCCGCAGCGGCTGATCGATTTCATTTCGCTGGCCAACCTGGAGCGTCGCGCGCAGAAGCAGCCGACCGTGCTCAAGCTGCTGCGCGCGCGTACCCTGCTGTACAGCTTCCTGCTCGTCCTCGTCGCGGCGGTGATGCTGGTGGCGCTGATGCTGCGCAGCGATGTCGGGCTGTCGGTACAACAGGATCGCAGTCCGCTGTATGTCGTGCTGTCCGATGGCGCCATCCGCAACGGCTATGTCGTCAAGGTGTCCAACAAGACCCGCGAGTCCATGCATCTGCGACTCGGAGCCGAGGGGCTGGCCGGGACCGATCTGTATCTGGCCGGTGAACAGGGCCGCCATGCCGCTCTGGAGCTCGTCATCGAGCCCGACGAGATCGCCGAATACCACGTCTTCGTTCGGGCGCCGCGTCGCGCCGGCGACAGCATGGCGAGCATGGATTTTGTGCTGCGCGACGACGGTGGCCGCGAAGTCGAACGGCTGCGCACGCAATTCGCGATGCCGAAATAGACCGGGATGCCAAGGATGATCGCCATGCAGCAAGTGAAACATATGATCCGCCAGCGCTGGATCCCGTCGCTGTTCGTGCTGGGCTTCCTGGTGGTGGTCGCGGTCAATGCCGTGCTGATCGTCACGGCCACAGGCACTTTCAGCGGTCTGGTGGTGGCGCATCCCTACAAGAAGGGCGCCGAATACAGCCGTCTGCATCAGGCGCTGCTCGAACAGAAGGAACTGGGCTGGCAGTATGGCCTGCAGGCCTTGCCGCAGGCCGATGGCCAGGTCCGGCTGATCATGCAGTGGAAAGATGGCGCCGCGCTGGCGCTGTCGGACCTTGTCGTGACATTGGAGGCGAGCCGGCCGGTCGAAAATATCGCGCCGCTGACAGTCGATCTGCAATCGCGTGGCGGCGGACGTTATGAAGCCCTGCTCGAACTGCCGCGTGACGGCCTGTGGGATCTGCGCATTGCCGCCAGCCAGGGTCAGCGCCGCTTCGTGGCTGCCGAACGTATCCGCGTGCAGTGATGGCCATCCCGACCGCGCTCCCTCTGGCGTATGACGCAGCGACACAGAGACTGTGCGCGCATTGCGGCGAGCCGGCGCGGGGCGGCGAACGTTTCTGCTGCACCGGCTGTGCCGGTGCCTATGCGCTGATCACCGGCCTTGGCCTGGACCAGTATTACCGCCTGCGCGGCAAGGCCGCGCCAGTCGCGACCAGCGACGAGGGCGCGGTCGACTGGAGCGAATTCACCGAGACCCTGCCGGACGGACGCCATCGCCTCGCCGTCATGGTCGGCGATCTGCAATGCGCCGCCTGCCTGTGGCTGATCGAACATGCGCTGCGGGCGCAGCCGGCGGTGTCGCGGGTCCAGCTCTCCGGTGCCACGCGCCGGCTGACCGTCGAATGGTCGGGCGCCGTGACGGAGGCGGACAAGCTGGTCGCCACCGTCACGCGGCTCGGCTATCGCTGCCTGCCGGCCGGTGCGGATCTCGCGGCCGACAGCCTGGCGGAAGAACGCGGCCTGCTGCGCGCCATGGCGGTGGCGGGCTTCGCCGCCGCTAACATCATGCTCTTCTCCGTCTCGGTCTGGTCCGGCCATGTCAACGACATGGACCCGGCCACGCGCGACCTGTTCCATGGCATTTCTGCGCTCATCGCCATTCCGGCCATCGCCTATGCCGGCCGACCCTTCTTCCGCTCCGCCGTCAATGCCCTGCGCCATAGCCGCAGCAACATGGACGTACCGATTTCCATCGGCGTGACGCTCGCCGTGCTGGTCAGCATCGCCGAGATGGTGCAGTCGGGCCCGCATGCCTATTTCGATGCCGCCGTCACGCTACTGTTTTTCCTGCTGGTCGGCCGGTATCTCGACCTGCGGGCGCGCGGCTTTGCCCGGCGCACGGCACAGCAGTTGCTGGCCTGGACCACGCGGCCAGTTGCCGTCAGAACAGCGGCCGGTCTGGTGCATCGGCCGGCGCATCGCGTCGCCGTCGGCGAATGCGTGCTGGTCGCCGCCGGTGAACGCATTGGCGTCGACGGCACGGTTCTCGAAGGCCAGTCCGCGGTTGATGCCAGCCTGCTGACCGGTGAAAGCCTGCCGCAGCCGGTCGCGGCCGGCAGCATGGTGCATGCCGGCGCCGTCAATATCGATGCCCCGCTCACCCTGCGCGTCACGGCAGTCGGTGATGCCACGCTGGTCGGCGAGATGACCCGCCTGATGGAGGCCGCCGAACAGGGCCGCAGCCGCTTTGTGCGTCTGGCCGAGAAAGTGTCGCGCTGGTACGCGCCCGTCGTGCATGTCACGGCGCTGGTGAGCTTCTTCGGCTGGGTCACGTTGGGTGGCGCCGACTGGCGTAGTGCCCTGCTGATCGCCGCCGCCGTGCTGATCATCACCTGCCCCTGCGCGCTGGCGCTGGCCGTGCCGGTGGTGCAGGTGGTGGCGAGCAGCCGGCTGATGCGCGCCGGCATTCTGATGAAATCCGCCACCGCGCTGGAACGCGCCGCCGTCATCGACACGGTGGTGTTCGACAAGACCGGCACGCTGACTCTCGGCCGGCCGCGTCTGGTGCCGCCGACGGCAGAGGCCGCCGCAGCGCTGCCGCTCGCCGCCAGCCTTGCCGCGCGCAGCCGGCATCCGCTTTGCCGCGCGCTGGTCGCCAGCGCAGCGGAGCATGTTGCCCGCGACGGCGTGCGCGAGATCCCGGGACAGGGCCTGGTCTGCGAGACGCCCGACGGCGAGATCCGGCTTGGCAATGCGCACTTCATCGGCCTGCAGGCCCAAGATATGCAGGACTACAGTGTCCTGTGGCTGGCACGGCCAGGGCATGCCCCGGTCTGCTTCAGCTTTGCCGACGACCTCCGCAGCGATGCCGCGGCCGTGCTGGCCCGGTTGCGCGCCGGCGGCAAGCGGCTGCTGATCCTGTCGGGCGACCATGCTGGCGCGGTGCGACGCGTCGCCGATGTGCTGGGCGTTGCGGACTGGCAGGCCGGCATCGACCCGCGCGGTAAAGCTGCCGTGATCGCCGCCCTGAAGGCGGAAGGCCGCCATGTGCTGATGGTCGGCGACGGGCTCAACGACGCGGTGGCGCTGGCCTCTGCCGACGCGTCGCTCTCGCCGGCCTCGGGTCTGGAGATCGCGCAGAATGCCGCCGACGCGGTGTTCCAGGGTGAAACGCTGGGCGCCGTGCTCGACTTCCTCGCCGTAGCGAAGCAGAATCGTCGTCTTGCCATCCAGAATCTGGCCCTTGCGCTGGGCTACAATCTTATTGCGGTGCCGCTGGCCATTGCCGGTCTGGTGACGCCACTGATTGCCGCGATCGCGATGTCTAGCTCGTCACTGATCGTCGTTGCCAATGCTTTGCGTCTCGATCTCAGTAAAGAGGAGAACGCGATATGACTGTGCTGCTTTTTCTGATTCCCGTTGCCCTGTTGTTAGGGGGACTGGGTATATGGTGTTTCGTCTGGGCAGTGAACAGTGCGCAGTTCGAAGACCTTGATACTGCGGCCCGACGCATCCTGTTCGACGATGCAGATGCCAAATTGCGAGAAGGAACCGAACGATGAAAAACGATCTGCTGGGCTACTGGGTGATTGTAGGGCTTTTGATCCTACTGGGTTGCGTCGGCATTCTGGTGTCCGCGAAGGCAACCGATACCGCCATGGAGGTTTTTGGGCTGGTGCTGGCCGCCTTTGCGGTATTCTTCAGCTACTTCGCGATCCACCGGACCCATCGCTGAGTCTTCAATGGAACTTTAAGCAGCGGCGTGCCGGGCCCCGGATGTGGCATGCAGATAGGCGTCGAAGGCGCTGCAGATCTGCCGCAGCAGCACGCGGCCTTGCGGCCGGACTGACAGCGTCCCGCCCTGGATATGCAGCAGGCCGGCATCGATAACCGGCTGCAGTGCGGCGAGTCCGCTGTGCAGCGGTTGCGAAGGCAATCCAAAGATTGCCGCCTGTGCATCCAGATCGACCTGAAGATTGCACATCAATTGCTCGATAACAGCGGCGCGCATGCGATCTTCCTGAGAAAGAGGAAGGATACGCTCCACGGGCAGCTGACCGGTGGCGATTTTCCGCCGCCAGGATGCGGCGCCGCGCATGTTGGAGGCATAGCCCTGCGGCAGTTGGCTGATTGCAGAGGTGCCAAAGCCGACCAGCATATCCGACCTGTCGGTGGTGTAACCCTGGAAGTTGCGGTGCAGATTGCCATGATGCGCGGCTATGGCCAGGGCGTCGGTCGGTAGTGCAAAATGATCGAGGCCGATACTGGCATAGCCCGCATCGTTGAGCAGCGCCTCCGATAGCAGAAACTGCTCGAGCCTCTGGTCGCGATCCGGCAGCGCAGTATTATCGATGCGTTTCTGGTGCGGTCGCATCCAGGGAACATGGGCGTAGCCAAACAAGGCTACCCTCTCGGGACGAAGCTGAATGGTATGCGCAATGGTTCGCGCCAGGCTATCCGCAGTTTGGTGCGGCAAGCCATACAGGATATCGAAATTCAGCGACGTAATCCCGACATCTCGCAGCAGGTCCGCTGTCCTGACAACCGATTCCAGCGGTTGAATACGGTGAATCGCGCGCTGTACGTCAGGGTCGAAACTCTGTACACCGAGGCTGGCGCGATTGACCCCGCAATCGACAAGGCTTCGTGCAAGCTCGGCGTCGAACCTGCGTGGATCGACTTCAACGGCGATTTCGATCTGCGGGTCGAAGGAAAACAGTCCCGACAGCCGCTCCATGACACGTTGCAGGCCAGCCGTACCCAGAATGGTAGGCGTGCCGCCACCCCAGTGAATATGAGCGATACGGGCCCGCGACGGCAGGTACTGTGCCGTCAGGGCGATCTCCGTCAGCAGGGCATCGACATAGTCTGTGAGTGCATCATCGCCTTTCACCACCTGCGTGGCACAGCCGCAGTACCAGCACATGCTGCGGCAGAAAGGGACGTGCAGGTAAAGCGATAGTGACTGCCTGTCGGGGATGTCGCCAAGCCAGCCTTTCCAGATTATGTCGTTTTCCACCACGCGAAAATGCGGTGCCGTCGGGTAGGAGGTGTATCGTGGCACCTCGCCGAAACGGTCAATCAGTCTGGAGAGCGTTCCGATATCGATGGGAGCGGATGGCAGCATGGGTGAATCCTGTATGGCTGCTTCTTACATATTGCGGCCCGTCGCCCAGTGCTTTGATCAATCGCAATGAACGGCTTCAAGACCTGCCAGGCTTAGCAAATCCTTGTCTGCCTGCCCGCTAGTTCGACATCAGAACCGGCAGGGTCATGCTGTCGATAATGGTTCTTGACACGCCACCCAGCACCAGTTCCTGAAGTCGGCTATGGCCATAAACACCCATTACCAGCAAATCCGCGCCGGTGTCGGCGAGGGTCGACAGCATGGCATCGCCGTCGCCGATATCCGTTGTCGTCACGCGATTTGATCGCGCGGCAATCCCGTAGTTGAGCAGGTGTTGGGTCAGGGCCGCTGCCGACGCCGAAACTTCCGGCTCAGGATTGACTGTGAGGATTTCGACGGAGCTTGCATCCTTGAGCAGTGGAAGAGCGTCATGCACGGCGCGAGACGCCTCGCGGCTTCCATTCCATGCTACGGCAACTTTCCTGCCTACCGTGGCAAACCTGCCAATGTAGGGAATGGTCAGGACCGGGCGGCCAAGGCTGATCGCGAGGTCTCCAGGTTCGACCTCCAGGCCACCCTCCGGCGCGGACATATCCGGATCCGGCTGCCCCACGACGACCAGGTCATAGGTGCGCCCCATCATGCGGATTGCGGTCTCGGGTTGCTGCTCTGCTTCTACCCATCTGGCGGCGAGGTCTGCTTTTGCGACGGAGTCTTCGAATGCGGCTTTTGCCCGCGCGGCAGAGATTTTCATCTCTTCATGTATTTGTTGGTAGAATTCGGCCGGAACATACTCGCCCATATAGTATGGCGGCATAGGGACGGGCATCGTGTAAAGTGCGGTAACGCTCGCCTTGAACCGCTTGGCCAGAGTGAACGCGGCGTCGATTTTCTCGACGGTTCTGTGGTCGTTGGTGAGGTGCAGCAGGATGTCGCTATAGCGCATGTCGTCCTCCACGGAATTGTCGGAGGAAGCCAAGCATCGGAAGGGCGGCGTCTCATTGAACTAGATCAATATTCCGGATTTGTGCCAGGCCCAGAGAATTGACCCGGGTCAAGGACTGGCGCACCCGCCCGTACAACGATGAGGTGCCGGCAATAACCGCCGTGGAGCTTTCACCCGAATCAGGAGCGATGCCATGGGATACAAAGACATTCTGGTTTATGCCGATAGTACAGAATACGCGGCCATCAGACTCGATACGGCAGCTCGTCTGGCGCTGTCACATGGCGCACATCTGACGGCTCTCCATATTGATCCGGCGCCGTATGTGCAGGTCGACCTGATGAGTACCGGAGTTGCCCCGCAGATTCGCCAATGGCAAAAGACCGTCCAGAAGGAGAGGGCCGAGAAAGTCCGGAAGATCGTCGACGATATTGGTGCGCGTCACGGCATCAATATCGAATGGCGTCGGCAGGAGGGAAGCATCAACGATGTCATTGTGTCGCAAGCGGCCTATGCAGATCTGGTCGTTGTGAGCCAAGCCGGAAATCCGTTAGATTTGGAGCGGCCTATCGATCCATCCCCGGGCATGCTTGTCTTATCGTCCGGTCGGCCGGTTCTGGTGGTTCCGAACCGCGCCGGTGAATTTCAGGTAGGCAACAATGTTCTTATTGCCTGGAAGCCATGCGCTGAAGCGGTCAGGGCGGTGCATGATGCGCTTCCACTGCTGAAACAGGCGCGATCGGTCACGATCCTGGAGGCAAATCCGGAAATGGAGGCCGGCCATCGCAGACTTGTTGGCGCGGAGATTGCCAAGCATCTTGCTCGTCACGGGGTGAACATCACCGCGGCGTCCGTGAACGAAAGGCATTCCAGTGACGGCGCGGCTATTCTTGCGCAGGCAACAGAGATCGGAGCTGATCTGATTGTCATGGGCGGGTACGGTCATTCGCGTTTGCGCGAAGTCGTTTTCGGCGGTGTAACAAGCCGCATTTTGGGGCATCACCATATTCCCGTTTTCATGGCGCACTAACAATGCGCCCATCGAGCGACAGTCCCGTCCATGCCATTCCCGCCGAACAAGCTTTGGTCCTGCTGGATTCCGCCAGAGAGGGCCTCGGCAAGGAGGAGGCTGCACGGCGACTTCTGGAGTTCGGGCCGAACCGTCTCCCTGAAGGGATGGGAACGTCGGTCTTCCTGATCGCTCTGCACCAGTTTCAGTCGCCGTTTATATACGTACTGCTGGCGGCAGCGGTGCTGAGCCTGATCATCGGCCAGCATATGGAGGCGGCGCTTGTCCTGGCTGTCCTGGTTGTGAATGCCATCATCGGTGGCTGGCAGGAATGGCAGGCCGACCGGCGTGTCCGGGGCCTCAAGGTGCTGCTGCGTGGCTTCCTGCCAGTCTGGCGCGAAGGGCGCCTTATCTCTGTCGATATTGAACATCTGGTGCCGGGCGATATCGTCCAGCTCGAAAGCGGCCTTAAGGTTCCGGCAGACATGCGGCTGCTCGATGCCAAAGCTCTGCTTGTCGATGAAAGTCGGCTGACGGGTGAATCGGTTCCTGTCGAGAAGCGTGCCGACCAGTCGGTGGCGGCGCAGTCGCTGCTGGCCGAGCGACCCAATATGCTGTTCGCTGGAACCACCATCTTCCGAGGTCGTGGCCGCGGTCTGGTTGTTGCAACGGGCGTGAGCAGCGAGATGGGCCGCATGTCCAAATCCTTGCACGAACCCCCGACCCCGACGCCTTTAATGCGCCGTATGGAGCGATTCAGCCGCCAGCTGGGTGCGGTGGTCCTGGCCCTCATTCTCATCATCGCAATGGTTGAATTCCTGCGCGGGGGTGAGATGTCGGGAATTCTGTTGATCGCCGTGGCGCTAGCCGTCTCGGCTGTGCCTGAGGCCCTTCCGATTGCGACGACCATTGTGCTGTCGATCAGCGTTCGGCGCATGGGCCAGAGAAATGTCGTGGTGCGCCATATGCCGGCCGTCGAAGGGCTCGGCGCCTGTACGGTGGTGGCGACGGACAAAACAGGTACCCTGACAGTGAACCGCCTCACGGTTGATACCATATGGCTGCCGGAAACCGGGGGCAATCCGGCCAGCCGGGTCAGTCCAACCGACAGCAGGGTACGGGCATTTTCATTCGCTGCCGCCCGCTGTTCGGAGTCGCATGGCGCTGACATCAACCACCTGGGTGAGGAGATAGGAGATTCCGTCGATCTTGCCTTCCTGCGACTTGCGGCTTCCGCCAATTACGATGCCGTGATGGACGCTCTCAGTCATCGCGGCCGCATCGCCTATGAACCGGAGCGCCGTTATGCGGCATCGTTTCATACCGACGGCGGTGTGCTGATGGGTTATGTCAAGGGTGCTCCTGAAACCGTGATGGCATTGTGCGGCGACGATCAGTGGCCGCTTGAAAGCAAGCAGGAAGCTGAGCGAGCGATCCATGATCTGGCCGCGTCAGGCTTCCGTGTCATAGCGGTTGCGGCGGGCGCCGTAGAGTCTGCTGACCCGAAATCGCTGCAGAATCTCAGCCTGCTGGGCTTTGCTGGGCTGATAGACCCACTGCGCCCGGAAGCGCGAGATGCGGTCAAAGCGGCCCAGCGAGCCGGTCTGCGAGTGGTCATGGTGACGGGCGACCATCCAGCGACGTCGCGTGCCATTGCACGGCAGGTGGGCATTCTGGACGAAGGCAACGACGACGACGTCATCACCGGAACGCAGTTGCGCGTGCTCGACGGAAATAGGGCAGCGTTCGATCTTGCTGTCGCGGGCGCCAAGGTCTTCGCCCGGACGGAGCCGCTACAAAAGCTGGAGATCGTTCAAAGCCTTCAGCGCCAGGGCCACATAGTTGCGGTGACAGGTGATGGCATAAACGACGCAGCCGCACTGCACGCGGCCGATATTGGGGTCGCCATGGGGCGGGGTGGCACCGATGTCGCGCGCGAAGCGGCGGACCTGATACTCGTTGATGATAATTTTGCATCTATTGTTGCGGGCATTGAAGAAGGGCGGGCAGCCTATGCGAATCTGCGAAAGGTCATCCTGCATTGTGTCGCGACCGGCATGGCTGGCCTTCTACTCATGCTGCTGTCCACATTGGCCGGATTGCCCCTGCCTTTGACAGCAGTGCAGATCCTTTGGCTCAACCTCGTATCCAACGGCATCCAGGATGTATCGTTGGGGTTCGAAAGGCCCGAAGATGGACTGATGCTGCAGCCGCCGCGCGCCGCTGACTCAGCTATCTTCGATCGCCGCATGGTGGAGGAGATTCTCCTGTCGGGCGGCGCCATAGGATTTCTCTCTTTCGGTGTGTACTATTATATTTTACAAGTCTCCGACGGAAGTGTTGTTGCAGCGCAAGGCCTGATGCTTTGGCTGATGCTGTGGTTCGAAAATGCACATGTTTTGAACTGCAGGTCGGAAACCCGATCGGTATTTGCAATCGCGCCATCGGCGAACTGGATGCTGATGGGCGGCGTTGTGGCCACGCAGCTTCTGCAGGCAGCGGTCGCCTTTATACCCGGCATAAATAGCCTGCTTCGCCTTGACGCGGTACAAATAGACCAGGTTGCCCTGATGGCCGTGTCGGCAGTGGCATTGACGGTTGTGATGGAGGCCTACAAAAGGCTTCGGCCTATTTATCCCCGACCACGCGCTGCATCTTTCTAAGCAGGCGTCTGCGCTCGACATCGCTCTTTGCGGTGCGGAGTTGTTGCTGCACCTGCAACATCAGACGCGCATAGTCGTTATGCCAGTCTCGCCCGGACAGGGCTTCCGCCTCGGCGAAGCGGTCAAGGCGCCGTGTCTGTTGCGCGCGTTTTAGCAGACGCGGCTTGCCATGCGCCAGGCTGTAGGTCTCGTCCAGTTTCGGTGTCAGCACAGACGGTGCGCGGTCACCCCAGAGCGAAATGGCCGCATGCAGTGCGCCGATCGCGTCAGGATCGCCATGGGTCAGCATAACGCTGCCTCGAACTGGCAAACGCTGGTTCAGCCAGTCCAGTAGCTCGTCGTGGTCCGCGTGGCCGGAATATATCTCCAGTTTACGTATCTGGGCACGCACCGCGATTTCGTCGCCCTGGATGCGCACGGCGCGTTCGCCACGCTCCAGCAGTGCTCCCAACGTACCGGGCGCCTGGTATCCGATCAGCAGGATTGTGGCATTCGAGCGCCAAAGGTTGTTTTTGAGGTGGTGGCGGATGCGGCCTGCCTCGCACATTCCGGATGCGGCGATGATGATCGCCCCGCCGGAGATCTGCTCTATCTGCATGCTTTCCTGGACCGTTCGCGAAAAGCGAAGCGTCCCGCCCTCAAAAGTAGGATTATCGGGACTGCTTCCGTTTCCGTCATGACGAAGGTATTTGGCGAAAACAGTCGTGATTCGCGTCGCCAGCGGCGAGTCCACAAATATCGGAACTCGCTTGATGGTGCCATCGGCGATCAGTTTGGTCAGGTCGGCAAGTAACTCCTGCGTCCTCTCGACGGCGAAGGCCGGGATAACGAGGTTTCCACCAGCCGCCAGGGCCGTTGTCACCTCTTCGGCAAGCACTGCCCGCCTTTGTTGATCGTTGAGTTTGGGCCGCGGGCGACCGCCATAAGTCGATTCCATGACAACGACGTCGAGATCACTCGGCGATGTAGCTTCCTGCTGCAAGACCTTATGCTCCGGGCCGATATCGCCGGAAAAGAGCAGCCGCAGGGTTTTGCCATCTTCGCCGGTGAATTCGAGTTCGATGGATGCAGAACCCAGAATATGCCCGGCATTCCAGAACTTCGCTCGTAAACCGGCGGTCACATCGAACCAGGCGCCGAAATCGCGGGGTGTGATCAGACGCAGGCTGTCCTGTGCATCCTGTTCATCGTAGATCGGCTGGACTATCGCGCCGCCACGCCGCTGGTTGCGTCTGTTCAGGCGTTCCACCTCCATTTCCTGGATGCTGCCGGAGTCCGGCAGCATGAACTGCAGCAGGTCCGCAGTTTCGGATGTGGCATAGACCGGGCCGGTATAGCCGGCCTTTGAGAGCTTGGGCAGAAGACCGCTGTGATCGATATGCGCATGCGTCAGAATGACGGCTTCGATATCGCGCGGATTGAAGGGCCAGGGCTGGTAATTCAGCTGTTTGATGGTTTTATCACCCTGAAACATGCCACAATCGATCAGCACCTTTCGATTGCCGATATCCAGCCGGTAGCAGGAGCCGGTCACCGTGCCGGCCGCGCCATGAAACGTCAGGGTGACAGGAATCATATCTTCACCTTATGCCATAACCCGGATCTTCGGCAGCCAGATCGGCGGCGAAGCCGAGATCTGATTCTAGCGTGGCGTGAATCCGGTATAGCGGATCGCCGCGATGGACGGTGTCGCCGGTTTTGCAAATAAGATCGACTCCGGCCCCCTTAAACATAGGGGCCCCTGCAACGCGCGCAATTTGGGCGATACGCAAGCAGTCGATTTCATGGACCACGCCGTCATTCGCCGCAACCACTTCTCGCCCGGAAGAGCTGGGTTCCAAAGTCAGGTTGCTGGGCCCCTGTGCCTGAATGATCTGTTCCATGGCTTTCATGGCGGCCCCGCTGACGAGCAGTTCGCGCGCCCTGTGTATGCCGTGGCCGCCCTTCACCGATATATCGCTTTCAATCAGGGCGCCAGCGAGAAGCAGGGAGCGGTCTCGCAGATCGTCCGGCGCGGCCGCATCGTTGCGCAGAACGGCCATGACGTCGCGTGCCTCAAGTACAGGCCCGACGCCGCGCCCAATGGGCTGTCGCCCGTCGGTAATGCGAATATCCAGGCTCAGGCCGAGCTGCCCGCCGACATGCTCGAACAACTTCCGTAACCGGGCGGCCTCGGCTGTATTGCGCACTTTTGCCGTGGGCCCGACCGGAATGTCCAGAACCAGATGACTGGCGCCAGCCGTAAGCTTCTTGGAAAGGATCGAAGCCACCATCTGTTCGCGCGTATCGATTCGGAGCGGGCGCTCAACGGTGATCATCACATCGTCGGCCGGCGACAGGTTTACGCGTCCACCCCAGACAAGACATCCGCCCACCTTGTCGACGATACCCCGCATCTCATCGATGCCGATATCGACGCGCGCCAAGATTTCCATTGTATCTGCGGTGCCGGCGGGCGATGTGATGGCGCGTGACGACGTCTTCGGTATCGTTAATCCATGCGCGACGACAATGGGAACGACAATCATGGATGTGCGATTTCCGGGTATGCCGCCGATGCAATGCTTGTCGACAACCAGACGATGGCCCCACTCCAGACGGCGGCCGACATCCGCCATGGCCCTGGTCAGACTGAGCACCTCATTGCTGGTCATGAAACCGGCGCAGCCAACCAGGAAAGCGGCGACTTCCATCTTGCTGTAGTGCAGCCCGGCGATGTCGCGGATAATCGACGCGTATTGCTCTGGGCTCAGTTCGTAGCCCTGAATCTTCGCCCGCACGGCTTCGAGGCTCTCCACTGGTCTGGGATGCTGAATCGATACCAAAATCCCGGCGGCTTGCCCGAATGCATCGAACGCAGCTTCCGACAGGCCGAGTTCATCGGCGTCAAGTATCTGGGGGTCATCGACAATATTGAGCGTTGCCGGCATACGGCGTGCGGCTCCGCATACCTCGATTCTTTCCAGTGCCTGGAATTCTTCAGCCTTGAACTGCGAACAGTGCCGGCTCAGATAAGCGATGCTCTCCCGATGGGTGTCGATGGCGATTCGTTTGAGCTTAAGCATGTGGCTGGATGCCTGAAAATTCCGGTGTGTTGGGGTCGTGCCCCTGATAAACTTGTAGTGGCAGAACGTCACCGGGGATTTGACCGGGATCAAAAGGATTTAAGGGGTAAGTGGTGAGAGATTTTCTGACTGGGCTGGTCGGCATCAAAAAAGACCGTATAGCCTGGCAATGGCCCAAATTATTAACGCTTCTCGCGATCCTGGCAATCGGCGTCGGGCTCTCGTTTGCCGCCTACGAAGCTTCCCGATCCTGGGTCTGGGCCGGTATCGGACTGGGGGTCACTGCAATTCTGCTCGTCGCCTTCGGGCTTTCCTTCCGTGAAACGGTGCGTGCAGAGCGACAGGCTGCAGAACGGTTTCGCGCCGTGATCGACAATGCCCATGATGCGATCATTGCAATCGACAGTCTGGGCAGGGTTGAAATGTTCAATCGCGCGGCTGAACGAATATTCGGCTTCCAGGCGGCGGAAGTCGTGGGACAGAATGTCAATATGCTTATGCCCGCGCCCTATCATGATGAACATGATGGCTACATCAAAAACTACATTACGACTGGAACCGCTAAGATCATTGGCACCGGCAGAGAAGTCGAGGCGCAGCATAAAGATGGCACCATCTTCCCGATCGATCTTTCGATCGGAGAGATGCAAAGCGGCAACAGTCGCGGCTTTATTGGCGTGATCCGGGATACCACAGAGCGACATCAGTCCGAACGCAGGGTGCGGGAACTGACTGCGGAATTGGTGCATATCTCACGTCTGAGTGCGATGGGGCAGCTTGCGTCGTCGCTTGCCCATGAGCTCAACCAGCCGCTGACAGCCATCGCGAATTATGCGGAAGTTGCGCGGCAGATTGCAGCAATGGGTGATGGCAACAGCCCAAAGCTAAGGGAGTTTCTTGGCAAGACCGTGGAGCAGGCCGATCGTGCCGGCCAAATTATCCGCAGGCTCCGCAGCTTCGTGGAAAAAGGCTCGACCGAGCGGCATCCGGAAGAACTCAATAGAATCGTCACCGAGGCAACCAATCTGGCGACCATAGGTGCCAGAGTGGATGGAATTCGCGTCGAGTTCGACCTAGCCGAGGCATTGCCCGCGATCAGCATGGACAAAATCCAGATCCAGCAGGTGATCGTGAACCTTGTTCGTAACGCGATAGAGGCCCTGCGCGATGCAAAGCGGCGCGAGCTTGTCGTGCAGACTATCGCGGCATCCGGGGCCCAGGAAGTCGTGATTCGCGATACCGGACATGGCATCCATCCATCGGTGGCCGAGAAGCTTTTCACTCCCTTCCTGACAACCAAAAAAGACGGCATGGGTATCGGCCTGTCGATCAGCCAGTCGATTATTGAGTCGCATGAAGGGCGCCTCTGGGCCGAGCCGAATCCGGGCGGGGGTACCATATTCCGCTTTCGCCTGCCGTCCGGCGGGGCGAGGGAGGCTGGCGCATGAGCCGGGATACGGTATTCGTTGTGGACGATGACGAGGCAGTCAGAGAGTCGCTGGCAGCCATATTGGACGCGCAGGGATTCTCAGCGGTCGCCTTCGCATCTGCTGAGGCATTTCTGCTTGGCTACGTGCCGGTACCGGTCGGTTGCGCGGTCATTGACCTCAGGATGCCCGGCATGGATGGCCTGACCCTTCTGGAGCATATGCGGGCGAAAGGCCTGCAACTGCCCGTGGTGGTCGTGACCGGCCATGGCGATGTGCCGCTGGCGGTGCGCGCGATGAAGGCTGGTGCGCTGGATTTCATTGAGAAGCCCTATTCGAGCACCGCTTTGCTGGATGCCGTGCGCCGCGGGCTGGACACCGCCCGGGCCGGCAATCCGGTCCGGGTCGATCTTTCTGATGTTCGCGCGCGGCTGGAGTCTCTGACAATGCGGGAACGCGATGTCCTGCGCCAGCTGGTGATCGGAAATCCTAACAAAATCATCGCGTTTCATCTGCAGATAAGTCCAAGGACGGTGGAAATACATCGCGCCAATGTGATGAAGAAGATGGCGGCGGAGAATCTCTCCCATCTCGTAAGGATGGCCCTGGCAGTCGATACCGGTGATCGCGGCGGCGTGACTGTTTAAGGGAAACCCCTTACTTGCCACTCGATCGCTGTCAGAGCATGACTCGTCCATGAGCAGCAATGGAAAAGTATTCGTCATCGACGACGACGATGTCGTCCGCGACTCCCTGAAAGCACTCCTGGAGATTCGCGGTTATGACGTCGTGGAGTTCGAATCCGGCGACCAATTCCTGACGTCGCACGCAGATTTGAGCGGAAGTTGCCTGATTGTCGATGTTCACATGCCGGGAATGACCGGGCTGGACCTGCTCGCAGTGCTGCGTCAACGCAGGGAAGTTACCCCGGCAATCCTGATCACCGGCCGCCGGGATGCTTTGATCGAGGTTCAGGCCGCGACGCTCGACAATGTCGAGTTGCTCGACAAGCCGGTCGCCCACGACGCCTTGTTCAGCATGCTGAAACGTATGATTGCTGTCGGCCGATAGCAAAAAAGGCCGGCATTTCGCCGGCCTTGTGGCTGCCAACCAGCAGCTTCGGTGGGGCGGATTAGTCCGCCGCCAGTTCTTCCAGCGCTTCCAGCGACAGAATTCTCACGGTTTGACTGTCGATCAGATTGATCCAGCGCCGTTGGCGGAATTTGGTGATCAGCCGGCTGACGGTTTCGATGGTCAGCCCCAGGTGGTCGGCGATATCACTGCGGCACATCGGCAGGTCAATCGTCGTTTCCCGGCCAGTGGCTGCATTGCGCGGCACAAACGACAGCAGGAAACTGGCCAGTCGCTCCGAAGCGGTTTTGCGCCCCAGAGACAAAAGTAAACGGTTGTTCAGATCCAACTGGCGAAAAACCAGCCGTAGCAACTGGGCGCCGGCAGCAGCGTCGGCATTGATGAGATTGTCGAAATCGCGACGCTGGTAGCGGGTCAGCGTGCAGGGCGTGATCGCTTCGACATTGCTGTCGCATTCCGTGGCATCGGAAAGGCCGAAAAAGTCGCCGGCATTCAGAAATTTGGCGATATGGCGTCGCCCGTCCGGCAGGATCCGTACAACGCGGAGGACGCCATCCTGCACTTTGAAGACCTGCGTATTGGTGTCACCGGCCGTCACCACCGTCTGGCCGCGGTCGATCTGGACCGTCCGGCCAATGCGTTGCAGGCAGTCTGCCGCGCCAGGCATCGGAACAACGATACCCTTGAATTCGCGATCCTCGGGGGTAGTTTTGGCCAGTGCCACCGAGGCATTCAGCGAACGGTAGTTCGCGGCCTGGTGGGTGACGGTCTGGGCGTGGGCCATGTCTTCTCTCCCCTGTGAACCATAGGCAAGGGATACCCGGCCCTGCAGGCTAGGGAAATTGGGGTGTTATACCTAAGGAGAATTACCTAGGCGACGGCCGGGCATCGGGGGAGCAAGTCCGCCTACGGCATTGCCTTTTTTCTTGAAAGAGGCCGTCGGACGGTCCGCATGCCTGTTGATGTGCATCAAGGTTGCCGGGGCTCTTTTCCGTAACGATGCGGCATTGATGTTTCGGGGACTCGATCATGCCGCACAGGATTCATCCGCTGACCTGGATTCTTACAGCAGATGGTCGCCACGCTCGCGTCTGGGAGTGGAAAAGCAGAGAGCAGCCACTGGCACTCGTTCCGGACTTTGTCCGGCGGGTCGAGAATGCAAGCAAATTTTCCCGCGACATGAAGAGCGATCGCCCGGGCCGATCATTTGCAAGTGCCGGCACGGAGCGATCCGCCATAGAACCAAAAACCGATCCGCACACGCATGAGAAAGACGAATTTGCGCGGCAGATTGCCAGCGATCTCAATGAAGCCTTCAAGGAACATCGCTTTCGGAAGCTGGTCGTGATAGCGCCGCCCCATATGTTGGGCAGCCTTCGCCAACAGTTCAGTCCTCAGCTGGAGCAGATTATCGCAGGTCAGTCTGATAAGGATTACATGAACGCCGATGTAGCGGCGCTCTACTATCACGCTGCTCAAATCACAACGGGCTGAACGCAGTAATATTATTTACTTTCTGTATTCCTTGCCGTGACACTGAAAGTCAGTCGGCGGCCTTTACTGACGCGACGCGATACGTGTGCTGCGCATTGTCCGCCTCGGTTATTGATACATAGTTGCCCAGACCCAGCAGGTGACGATCCAACCGGAAGATCGGTTCATCGTCCAGGTCGGTATTGGGATCATATGAGATTGCCCATTTGCCCCGGGCGGTATGCACGAGCTCGCCATGGCGATCTTCTTCTCCATCCCAGAATCGCCTGACTGTGCAGCGGGTATGCTGTTTCTTCCACGCGATACTATCGAGATGTCCGCTCTCGTCGAGTGGGGCAATGATTTCGTAGCCATGCAAAGGGCTTCCGTTCGGATGGTCCTTTTCGCGGGCCAGTTCCAGTCGGATTAATGAAAGGCTCATGTCTTTCTCCTTTCGCTCATCTTCGCCCGACACGCCCCTTGATGCTTTGATCAGCATCAAAACCTCTTTTTCTCAAAAATAGCTGGATGGATCTTGGCAGATAAGAGAATTCTGGCGGACGGGAGGGTGCGTGGTTTAGGTTGCAGAAATGGATTCGTTGCCGATTCTATCGTTAATTTCGCGACGTCTCCGGATATGCGCTTAAGGTGAATTTCGCATGCTCAGTGATCCACGATCTCATGGCCTTTGGGAGCTAACCGCTCCGGCTGCCCCTGCCGCACAACAGCTGGTCGGCAACCATACCGTCGATGTCGCTGTTGTGGGCGGCGGTTTTACTGGCAGTTCGGCGGCCCTCCATCTCGCGGAGGCGGGGAAACAGGTAGCGGTGATCGAAGCCGTGGAGGTCGGCTTCGGAGGGGCCGGTCGCAATGTGGGTCTCGTCAATGCCGGCATGTGGGTGATGCCGGAGGTTCTACTCAAAACCCTGCGGTCACCCTACGGCGATCGTCTGCTGGATCTGCTGGGAACGGCGCCAAAACTGGTGTTTGATATCGTCCGGAGGCATGACATTGCCTGTGAGGCCATGCCCGTAGGCACGCTCCATTGCGCCGCAGGTGATGCCGGCCTGAACGAAATCAAGGCGCGAGAGGCTCAGTGGCAGGCCCGCGGCGCTGATGTCGAGATACTTGATGCATCGCGGGCTGCGGCATTGCTGGGTACCCGAAGATACAAGGGCGCGCTGCTGGATCGACGTGCCGGTACAATTCAGCCTCTGGCCTATGTCCGCGGATTGGCACGCGCTGCGCAGAAAGCTGGTGCGCGTATATTTACGGATTCGCCAGTACAGTCGATAGAGCGGAAAGGCGATAGGTGGCAACTGCGCACCGCGGGCGGCATGATCGAGGCCGACTGGGTGATCCTGTCCATGGATGCCTACGGCACAGGGCCAGGCGACCGCGCGCGACAGGAACAGGTTCCACTGCCATATTTCAACATCGCGACCAGGCCTCTGTCGCCTGACATGCGGACACGTATTCTGCCGGAAGGACAGGGTGCCTGGGATACGCAACTGGTCATGACGTCATTTCGCATGGACCAGGCCGGGCGTCTGATCTATGGCAGCATCGGCGCCCTGAGAGGCACCGGCCTCGATGTTCACCGTGCCTGGGCCAGGCGCAGCCTGAAAAAAGCCTTCCCCGGCATTGGCGACGTGGAATTCGAGGCAGAGTGGTACGGAACCATCGGAATGACATCCGACAATCTGCCGCGCTTCCATAAATATGCTCCTCAGATGATCGGCTTCAGCGGGTATAACGGCCGGGGCATTGCGCCGGGCACGACATTCGGACGCGTTCTGGCTTCATATGTGACAGGTGAAATTTCTGACACTGAATTGCCGTTGCCAGTGGCACCGATAGAACAGGCTTCGTATAGGCTCATGAAGCACATGTTCTACGAACTCGGTTCGCAGGCCGTGCATGTCCTGGAACATCGGATATGAAGCTCACATATGCGTGCATACCCCCCTGTCCGTTGATCGGTCGTGCTTCTCCGCATTCTAGTTTTGCTCGGCAGGCGAATGAATGCAAAATAGTCTGTGCCGATACAAAGTTGCAGTTGAGTCGATTAACGCTTCCGAAGATTGCTATTCAGGTTCGCGCGTGACCCGCAGTGCTATCGATCAGTGCGTCATCCACGATACCACGTAAGCGCCCTACGAAGGCTTCATGGCCGGCCCGGCTTGACACAAAATGTCTGTAGGTGTCTTGGCCTTGTGCGGCGATGGCGATGCGGTGTGCGGGGTTGGCTAGAAATTCGTTCTGACGGCTGACGAGATCTGACAAGTCCCAGTCGTGGCTTGCGATAGTTTCGCCATCGCGGAAGAAATCTGGCCAAGTTTCCATGTGACTCATATGGGGCTTCAGCAGAAGACCGCCACTAATGAACGTCTCGTAGTCACGGTAGTTGATTTCGCCGAAGCCGAAGGGTGAGACAATGACCTGGCTACGGGCAAGTTCGGCGAAATAGTTGCGCCGTGACAGGCGATCCGTGGTCACAAAGGCGCCCAGACGTCTCTGCGTCTCCTGCCGTTGCCAGGCAACGGTGGCGCGGGCATAGCTAGTGCTGATCCGGCAAGAGACCGGTAGCGGCCGGGCGGCGGCAGGCGACACGAAATGGCGCGGCGGGCCAAGCAGCATAGGAAGTCGCAGTCGCCGATAGAACTGGGCGCGGTACAGGCCGCTGAAGCCGTAATTCGCAAGGCCGGAGTTCCACGAGACGCGGATGGCATCGGCCGCGGCCCGGTCGAGCACCGTCCAATGCGGTTCGGGCACATCATCAGTGATACCGAGTGCGCGGTGGCAGTAGTCGGTATGCAGGCGCCCGCCGTAGAGCGGCTGGGTATAATGCGCACGGTCGCGCAGAACCTGATTTTTGTAATATCGCCGCACAATCGGCAGAACCGCGGCGTTGATCCAGCCGGTGCTGTCGGTAGTGTCGAAGAACAGCAGTGCGGTCCGCTCGGCCCAGTGCCGTAGCATGTTCAGCGCCTCGTCTTCGCGCGCTGTACCCCAGACATCGCGCAGGGCTTTGCTGTCGACGATCAGGACGTCGCAGTCGATCAGGCTTGGCTCGATCGAGGCAAAGATGCGGATGACCATACCTGCATCGCGGAGCAGTCGGCGATGGAGGATGACAGGATAGAGCAGAGCCTGCCCGTTCGGCGACTCAAAGCCGTCCGACAGGATATGGACGCAGGTCACGTCAGTCAGATCAGATGAAGTTCAAGTGCTGCGGTTCGGCGCCGCTCGGGCGATCCAGCTCGATCATGCCCTTCCGGTGAGCATCGAGCGCTTCATTGACTTTATGCTGGAGGCAGAGCGAACCGCACATCTTCTGGGCATTAAATTCCGGCGAAGCTAGATAGTTCATTACTTCCCAGTAGTGGTCGCTGGCCCAGATATCTTTGAATCGCTGCTCGCAGATATTGCCGATATGGAATTTCTTGTAACGCTCGTTGAAGAGCATGCCGCAGGGCGCAACCAAGCCCGAACCCGACATCTGGATCATAAAGGGCGCGCCGTAGCAGCGCTGGTAGCTGCGCTCATTTTTGGCCTCGATTTTCGACCATTTGACGACGACCTTGTATTCGTCGTCGGATAGAGCCTCAGCGGCACGCAAGGTATCGTACAGGCGCGCATAACCGCTGTAGTCCACGCCGAGATCACCGTCCTCGTTGTCCGAGCAGTGTTTGATGACAAGGTAGTCGGGGCGCAGTTCCTTGCCGAGCTCAGCAAGTGGCATGATCTGGTCTTCAAACTCCGGCATCAGTACCATCTGCAGGCCGATGGTAACCGGAAGGTTGTTGCGCTTCTTGATGTCGACCATGTCGCGGATATTCTGGCAGACGCGGTCGAACCAGTTCTCCTTCACCCCCATGATCTCGGCATAGCGCTTGCGTTCACCGGCTGAGATATTGACACGCAGGTAGGTCATGTGCGGCAGAATCTGCTCCAGCTTCGGGCGGGTCAGCACGAAGCCGTTGGTACCAACTGCCATGGACAGGCCAAGCTCGGAGCCGCGCCGGATGGTGTCGACGAAAACCGGCGAGATCGTGCTTTCGCCATCCGACACCAAGCTGATGCCCTTGACGCCGATCTCAGCGCAGTCCTCAAGGAAATCGTAGATGATTTTCTGGTTGATCACTTTGCGGTCATTTTCCTGCAACATGGCATAGCAGTAGCCGCAGGCGTAGTTGCAGGCACGGGTCAGCGCCATGTCGATGGTGATTGGGGCGATGCGCTCGCCACGCTCCCAAGCGCGCACGCGCTCGGCATGCCAAGCGATCTTGGTGCCGTCGAGGATCAGGTCAGTATGCTCAACCATGCCGGTCACGATGTCATGCTCCTGATTCGCTAAGGCGGCGAATCTTGTTATGGTCCTTTACCTCCGCCAGGAACAACTCCAGGCGACTATCGACATGCCGTTTGATGCTGCGCTCCAGCCTCAGCATGTGGTCGGCAGGGTTCCGGGCCAAATCTCCGTCCAGTGATATGACCACCCGGACATCGTATTCAATGGCAATAATGCTGACGACCTGCGGCGGAATGCCATCCTTGGCGAAGGCGTCGCTCAGCATCTGCCGACGCTCCGCTTCGCTGGCTTTCATCCAAGTCGGGCCCGGCGGGGTGTCAAACAGATTGCGATGCTCAGAATAGCCGGTTTTTTGACGATAATCTGACAATAATTCCCGAGCGAGATGAATCACCAACGCAAAGGCTGGCTCAGTTGCCTCAGGAATAGCGATCCCGGGCACAGGCGGCGTGCCATGATCGCGAAGGTGGTATTCTACCCGGATGGCACCATGACCGGCGATTTCTAGAATCGGCAGGCCGATGAACAGACGGAGCATGGTTTGGGCCAGCCTCTGGCTGACCGGGGTGCGGGCCCCGGAATAGGCCATAGCTGTCACGACATGATCCGGCGAGATAGCCGCTTCCAGGGTTAATCCATCACAGGTGGCCTTCACCGCCACGCCTGCCTGTGCCGTATCCAGTGCTGGCGATGCAGACGCGCCGGGCAGGACATAGAGTGCCTGGGCATAGAGGCGGGCGATCTCTTTAGGCTGCTGCAAAGGGGCCCGTACGGTCTTGGTACGGCGGCTTTCCTCGGCCTGTATCGTAGAGGCGCTGGTGGTGGCACTGACCGCAACATGGTGACCCGCATCAGGCAGTCTGACGTTAGTGAATTGCAGGATGATGTCGGCGCCATCTTCGTTTTGCCGGCAGGTACAGCGGGTCTGCGCTTGAGACAGGAAGTCACTCTGGCGCAACTGCGCGGCATGGCTGGCCGGGAGCCGGACCGTCAGCGTATCGCGGCCCGCGGTGGCGGCGGCATCCAGTAGGTTCAGCAAGCTGCGGCTGAGATCCTCGTCCGGCACCCACAGATCCAGATAATCGGTCTGGAAGCCGAAACCACGCAGATTCTCAATCAGGTCGGTTTCGTAGCGCGCGACGAGATCGTTGTAGTTGAGGATATCTGAACTCTTCGTGCTCAAGGACATGCCCGTGGTCAAAGCGGCGGTTAGAATGGCCCTTTGAAGGCCGGGTGCGGCACATCGAAGGGAAGTCTGTCACGGATGGCTTCAAGTTCGGCACGAGCTGTCTGCCGATCCGCGGTGGGATTCGCCATCTGCAGCATCGTATCGACAATGTCGGCAGCGGTGACGTAGTAGCTCTTGGCAAGAACGGGCGACGCCGGCACCGGCATTTCCGGCAGTCCGAGGCGGCGCGGTGCTGCGCGTAGCGAGTCGAAAGCCTGCTCGGTCGCCTGTGCGACCACTTCGGCACCGATGCCATAGGTGGTCCAGCCGGTATCGATGAATAGCAGTCGGCCGGTGCGTTTCACTGAGGCAAGGATGGCGGCGAGGTTCAGCGGTCGCAGAACGCGCAGGTCAAAGAAGTCGGCCTTGACGCCGTATTTTGCGGCCGCCGAGACTGCTTGCATGGCTTCCAGAACCATGAAGGATGTCGCCACCACAGTGATGTCTTCGCCGTCAGCCAGTTTTTCCGGGCCATCCAGTGACGCCGGAACCGGATCAACCGGAACCTCGCCTTCCGTATAGTGGCACCAGCGATGTTCAAGGAAGATGACGGGGCTGTCATCGGCAATCGCCGCCAGCATCATGCCCTTGTGGTCGGCCGGTGTGACTGGCATAACAACCTTCAGACCTGGAATGTGCGAATAAAGCACTTCAAGACTCTGCGCATGTTGCGCACCTTGCCCCCAGCCCCGTCCGATGATCATGCGGATGACCACTGGCACGCGATGCTGGCCGCGCGAGACGTAATGCATCTTCGCGGCGTTATCGATGATCTGTTCCAGTGCCAGCAGCGAGAACTCCACCCGCTGGTGCGACAGAATAGGGCGCTGGCCCATCAGGGCCGCGCCGATGGCAATGCCGGTCAGGGCGCTTTCAGAGCATGGCGGATCGATCACGCGCGCTGCGCCGAACTTTTCCTGCAGGCCGGAAGTGGTTCCGAAGATGCCTTTGGGGTCGGACGCACCAAGCCCAACCATGAAGACGCGCGGATCGGCGGCCATCGCCTGTTCGAAGGCCTCGCGCAGCGCTTGAGCGGCCTGCAGCTTACGCGTTTTGGGCATAAACATACTCTCCGAGAGAAGCAGGGGAAGGCGCAGGCGCGTTGATAGCGAAGTCGAAAGCATCCTGGATCTCACCCTGGATCGTCGCTTTCAGTTTTGCTTCAAGTGCGGCGTCGATAATATTGCGCGATTGCAGGTCTTGGCGGAAACGTTCTAGCGGCTCGCGAAGCTTCCAGTGGTCAACTTCTTCCGGACTGCGATAACCAAGGTCATCGTCAAACAATGGCCCACAATGTTCGCGGAAACGATAGGTGTCGGCGACGATCAGCGACGGACCCTCGCCGGCGCGGGCGCGGGTTACCGCTGCCGCCACGGCCTCCTGCACGGCCAGTACATCATTGCCGTCCACCTGAGCGGAGGCCATCCCGTGGCCGAGCGCCATGTTGGAGATGGGCCGGACTGGCTGACGGTTGGAGAGGTGGGTATAGACGGAGAAGTAATTATTCTCGACGAAGAACAGCGCCGGCAATTTCTTGAGAGCGGCAAAATTAAGGCTTTCGTGGAAAACGCCTTCCTCCGTCGCTGCATCGCCCAGGCAAATCATGGCGACGTCATCCTTCTGCGCCTGCTGAAAGGCGAGCGCGATGCCAACGCCGACCGGGATCGAACTGCCGACGATGGGCTGGCTTACCACAACTCCCGCATCGTCATCGAACAGATGCATCGATCCGCCGCGGCCGCCGCAACAACCGGCATCTCGGCCGTAAATTTCGGCCATCATGCGTCGGAGGTCGCCGCCTTTAGCGAGGTAATGGCCGTGGCAGCGATGTGTGGTCACGACCTTATCGGTTTTGCGCAAAGCAGAGCAGGCGCCCACAACGGCAGCTTCCTGGCCGATAGAGAGGTGGACAGGGCAGCGCATTTCCTGCTCGGCATAGCGATCAGCAATCGCCTCCTCGATCATCCGAATACGCAGCATCGAGCGGAACAACCCCAGTTGCGGGTGCTCATTCGTCATGGTGATCATGCGAGGTTGACCTGCTGCATCCGCTTGATGTTGAAGTACATCGGGTTATTCATCGGATCGGTCAGCTTACCTGTCTCAATGGCCGCCTTCAAACCCTGTACCGCATTCTCGATTGTGTATTTCGGTGTAAATCCTAGCTCGCGCTGAATTTTGGTCGACGACACTTGGTAGGAGCGCAGGTCGTCCGTCGGCAATACGTCGACATCAACTTTGCCGATGACGCTACGCACGATATCGGCAATGTCCATCAGCGAGTGATTTTCATAGCCCGCGTTGTAAATGCCGCCGTCTATCTGCTCGTCGGGCAGTTGCAAGGTTAGCAAGTAGAGGTCTGTCATGTCCTCAATGTGCAGGTTTGGGCGCAACTGGCTGCCGCCGAAAACCTTGATGCGGCCGGCATTGATGGCGTGATTGGTCAGGATGTTGACAATCACGTCGAGCCGCTGGCGTGGTCCGTATCCGCACACAGTTGCGGGGCGCAGGGTCAGGGTGACAAAGCCGGGCTCGCGCTCTTCCTCCAGAACCTGCTCGCACATCGCCTTGAACTTAGAGTAATCGGTGAGCGGTTCGAGGGAGAGGTCCTCGGTGACATTCGATTCCTTCTTGACACCATAAACACTGGACGAGGATGCATAGATAAAACGAGTGACGCCGGCGGCCTTTGAAGCTTTTACGAGCGGGCGGAACGCGTCGAAATTGATCGACTTGCCGAGATTCGGATTTAGCTCGAAGGATGGATCGTTCGAGATGCAGGCGAGATGGATGACCGCGTTGCAGCCCTTGAGCGACTGGGCCACCACGGTGGGATCGCGCATATCGCCCTTAACTTCAATGAGGTTCGGGTTGGAGCGATACTGAGCGAATATGTCATCCCCATACAGGTACAGGTCCAAAACCGTGACGCGATGACCGGCAGCCAGCAGCTTGGGAACGAGGACAGAGCCGACATAGCCAGCGCCGCCAGTAACGAGGACATTCCACTGTTTCATCGATGCAGGTCCTTATTTCAATCCAAGGCGCCGTTTGATGGCGCGAACGTAGCGACGGATCACTTCGCGTTGGAGGTCTTTAACCGGGTGGCTGCTCAGTCCGAGATCTGGCTGACTGGCGGCACGCGCTCTGACCAGACCTTCGCGGCCTTTAATCAGTCGCCCATCGACGAGATATTCATAGCGACGCAGGGAGGGTTCGGGTAGCGATCCAGCATAGGTGCCTTGCACCGGAAGCGCGAAGGGAGCATCGGAGGTTTTTCGGAACAGGACGAAGATATTCATGTCCAGATTGTCGAGCCGGAGCTTTTCAAGCAGCGTCCTGTGCCAGGGAATGAGGTGGCAGCGGCCGCGATCCAGGTTGATCCAGATGCCGATAATTTCATAGTCGTTATGGATCGCGAGATCCTCGAAGAAGTTTGGCTGGTAGTTAAAGTAGCCGTGATCGACGTAACGCAGAAACGGCAGATGGTGCAGCATGTAGCCGCCCTTACGCGTCAGGTCATGGATCACCTGGAAAGCATTGGCCTGATTAATCAGGTGTTCAGTCGTGCCCTGATTGCAAACTAGGTCCCATGCGTTTTTCTGATTGTCGGGAGCTGGCTCGAAGTTGAGATCGAGCGGGATCGCTCCGCCTTCGGCATTGACGTCGATGCTCATATAGGTGAGCCCAATCCGGGTATATAAGTCCCGGCTCAGCGTGTCGTGATACCGCACGCATTCCTCTGCCGTGGGCGCTGGCTTGCCGAAGGCCTCGAAAAGCTCTCGAACGACAAGCGGATTGTTGCTCAGACCCATCTGCTGGTCGCCCAGGTCGCAGATACGCTGCACGTCCTTGAACGGGCCGGCTCGCCGCATCTGCGCAATGAAGGCCAGCGTGCTTTCGTGCATACCCATAATCTATTGGCTCCTCGTTTCGGTCATGGCATCGACGATGCTGTGCAGGAGCGTGACGTGGCTGAGCTCCACAAAGCCGTATTCCGGCGACGGGACATAGAAATTTACGTCGCCGCAGCGGCGAAGCGGATTGTCGGCGCCAAAGCCGGACAGCGTGATAACCGCCATGCCTGCTTCACGCGCAGCCTCGGTGGCCAGCAGAATATTCTTCGACTTTCCCGAGCTGCTGATGGCAATGAGGATGTCGCCCGGCTGGCCATGAAAATTGATCTGCTTGGCGAAGGTATATTCGTAGCCGAAATCGTTGCCCAGGCATGTCAGTGCGGCACCGTCATTACAGGCTATCGCGCGCACGCCGCCATTCTTGGTCATGTCGATGGCGACATGGCTCGTGATCCCGGCTGACCCGCCGTTGCCGACCAGCATGACCTTCTTGCCCGCGCGATGCGCCGTCTGGCCCTGCTGGACCACCCAGTCGAGCCCTTCGTCGAGGGCGACGGTCGCGCCATCCAGCTTCGTCGCCTCCGTACTGGTGGCGGCACGCTGCAGCACTTCCATATATGCGTCAAAGCGTATGGCCATGCGGATCACTTCAGAAGCGTTGTGAGGAACTTGATAAGAGGCACCTTCTCCACCGAGCGGCGGTGGCCGACGATGCCGACTTTCATGGCGCCCGCGGCATTGCCGACGAAGGTAATCTGGTCCATGCCTGCACCGGCAGCGGCCAGCGGCGCCGTCACGGCGAAGAAGGCATCGCCGGCGCCGACGGTATCGACAACCGTCTTGGTGAAGGCCGGGGCGTGGACGACGCCGCGGTCGGCCTCATAGCCGACGCAGCCATTCTTGCCATGCGTCACGACGATGCGCGGGCAGTCAATGCGGCCAGGGAGAATTTCGCTGGCGACCTGCTCGATGTCGCTGTAGCGGTCGGAAACAGCCAACCGGGCTTCAGGTGCGTCGATGCAGATATAGTCAGCGCGAGCATACTTGGTGATCAGGTTATAGCCCATATTGGCGCTGTTCGACTGGGCATTGACGGCCAGGAACCTCGAATGTCGCTGCAGGGTCTCGATCATTGATGGCGTCAGCAGACCATGGCCAAAATCGGTGATCACCACGAGGTCAAATTGGTCTGCGTGATCCGCGATGATCTTGTCGATCTCGCTCTCCTGATTGCCAGAAAGAGGGGAGTCATCCATGTAGTAGACTTCAAAGAGCTTACGCAGGTAGCTCTTGTCGATATAGCGCGCCTTGCGAGTGGTCGGCGCGCCCGGCCGCCGGACCGGATGGAGCTTTACATTCGGCTTGAGGGACGAGCGGATCAGCGGCTCGAATTCGCAGCCTTCGCCGATCGTGGTGACTATTTCGACTTCACGGCAAAAATCGGCGACGTGATTCGCGGCGGCGAATACGCCGCCGGCGAAGATTTCACGGTCGCCGAACAATGTGGCGATCATATGTTCCTTCGGCGACTTGCCCATCGCCGAGACATAATTGTAGTCGTCGATGATCGCGTCGCCGATGAACAGAACGCGGTAATCCTTGATCCGATCCAGCAGGCCGACAAGGTCATCCAGCGTCCGCTTTTCCCGCTGCGCCTCAAGAAACTCATCCAGCGAAGGATCGAAGACCGAAAGATGCCTGTTAATCAGCGACGACGAGCTGTAAGTGATTTCATCAGTGAAGGCGATCTCGCCACCATGGCTTTCGACCGCATTGCGTTCTTTGATGATGCCGCCGGTGATATCATCTTTAGAATCGCGATAATCTTGGCCTTTGACATAGACGCTCGGCTGGACGGCGTTGATGGCCGGGATCGCGGTGCCTTCATTGACGATGCCGACGTAGTCGACGAATTCCAGCGCACCGAGCATCTCAGCCCGCATATGCTCGGAAAAGACCGGCCGCCCAGGGCCCTTGTTCACGAAAGCATCGGCGGTGATGGTGACGACCAGAATGCGGCCGTGCCGCTTCGCCTGGCGTAGATGCCGCAAGTGACCGATATGGAGGAGGTCGAATGTGCCGTGGGCGAGCACAACGGTTTCCCCGGCAGCGCGATGGCGTGCGGCGATCTCATGAAGCTCGTCGAGTGGCTTCAGTTTTGCCAGAGCCGAGGACGGGGTCGTAAGGGCGATGGTCAACGTGATGCTCCGAGATACTGGAACCAGTCGGCGGTGGCTTCGCGGATAGTGTCAGGGGTCCAGACCGGTGCGGCTTTCCAGTAATCCAAATCGCGCAGCATGGCGGTAACGCCATCTTCCAGCGGAATCTTGGGCGCCCAGTCCAGCACTTTGCGGATCAGGCTGGTGTCGGCGAAGGTGCAGTCCGGCTCGCCGGGGCGTTTCGGAATATAGGTGACTGGTCCGCCAAGCAGTTCGACCAGGCGGTTGACGCTGTAGGTATTGCCGGAGCCGACGTTCATGCACAGGCCGACGGCGTCGGATTTTGCCGCTGCGATAACAGCCTGAACGACATCGGTGACATAAGTGAAGTCGCGCGTCTGCGTGCCATCGCCGACGACGGTATAAGGTTTGCCGGCAAGTTTCTGGGCCAGGAAGACGCCGAAAACAGCACCATAAGTGCCATTGGTGCGCGCGCGCGGGCCATACACATTGAAGAACCGCAGCGAGAGCGCGGGCATCTGATAGGTCTGCGCCCAGTGCATCACATACTGCTCGCCGACATATTTCGTCAGCGCGTAAGGGTACATCGGACGCTTGTCGGCGGCTTCGGGCGTCGGATAAGCGTCCGGAATGCCGTAGCAGGAGGATGAGGCGGCGTAGACGAAGCGCTTCACGCCGGCGGCGCGGCTGGCTTCCAGCACGGCGATGGTGCCATCGACGTTGGCGCGATGATAGGGCAGGGGCTGCTGGATTGATGGCACGATGTCGGCCAGGGCAGCCAGATGGAACACCCAATCTACCCCTTTGAACAGCGGGGCAATTGTTGCCAGATCGGCAACATCGGCAATCTCAAGCCGGAAGTTCGGATTCTTCCGCGCGGCTGCCAGGTTTGTGTCCGATCCGCAGGCGAGATTGTCCACCGCTGTCACGGTGTGGCCCTCTGTCAGCAGCTGGTCAACCAAGTGACTGCCGATAAAGCCGCTCCCCCCGGTCACGAGCACATTAACCACGAGACTCTTCCCCAGCAAAAAGTGAGTTCGCTTTATAGCTTAAGCCGCTCCAGAAGGGAAGTTCACCGCGTGAACATAAAGCCGGCCAGGCTTACGCTAGATAATGGGGATGACGACGAAGAAAGCTGCTGGATAGGACTGCATTCATTGGGCCGCCCAGTTCGAGCGACTGACCGGCATAAAGCTTTTGCACGCGGGCTTGGCGGGCCTGATCTTCCGCGGTATCAATCCAATTTCCACTATGTCTTTCAATGGCTTCTATCGCCATTTCGAGAATTTCCTCAGGCGAGTTGTCTTCTATCCGCAGGCCGAGCCTGGCGGCATAGGATGGCCACTGCGCAGGGCTGGTAGGGCCACCGTCGTTCGCAATAAGTTCTTTAAGAGTGAAGAGTCGGTTTTCCCGCTCCAAGATGTACTTTTTCGGCATGAAAAGCCCTGCCCAGCTGTGCAAGAGCAGCAGATTGAAGCAGTTGGCGGTGGCGGTCGGACGGCGGAACATGAAGGCTAGATCCCGCAGGCCGGTTGTGTCCGACAGGATCAGATCACAATGCGAGATCAGATAGATGTCGAGCAGCTCGGAACGGAAGCTGTTGGCGTAGTCGATGATGCGCTCATGGCGCAGGGGAATGGTCTCGTCGACCACCGCGCCCATGCGGAAACACCAGTATCCGCGTTTCGCCAGTTCCTCGGCAGCAGGCAGATAGTCGAGAATCGAGGAATCCCGAATATTGCTGGTTGGAATTTCCTCAGGGCGCCGGATTTCTCCACCGGCATGAAGGTGTTTCAAGTAGCTGCTGGTGCGCGAGAAGAAGCAGATGAAGCGGGCATCGTCCGGGATGCCGCAGGCCGCACGCAACTGACGTCTTGCCTCGGATATCTCCGCCGTGTTTAAAGCGAAATGTTGCTGCGTTTCCGTGAAGGCGCGGTAGTGATCGCGTGCGCGGTCGCGTTCCGCGTTTCCGAGTTCAACAATATGATCTCTGCTGCCTGGCAGCCTGCCGTTGATCGCTTGCGCGTATCGGGCCAAGGGCGTGACATGAAGCTGTCGCTCAAGCAGCCGGTCGAGAACGCGGTTGGCGCGCGGGTCGGTATGGAAAAACAGATCCAGGCTTTTCGGCAGCAAACCAAGATCGCGATCTGCAACATAGCCCTCGGCCTGCAACGAAAGGGTGCCGATCGTATGGTTGCGGAGATTGCCGAAGCGGATCAAGAGAAACGGGCGCAGCAGACGTGACAGCAGGACCATGACCGCTGCCGCGACGAATTGCATTGCCTTACCCAACTGCATCATAACCGGGTGAAGTTTTCGAGAATCTTCAGGCCGACCTTGCCGCTTTTCTCAGGATGGAACTGGCAGCCATACAGCATACCCTGGCCTAATGTGGCCGTAATCTGCAGGCCGGCATAATCGCAGCAAGCAAGGAGCGACTGAGGTTCCGAAGGCACGGCCATATAGGAATGGACAAAGTAGCAGGCCGAACCCTCGGGCACATCTTTCAATATTGGAGCGTCCCAGTTGTTACGGCCTGCAGTGTGCAGCGCATTCCAGCCGATATGGGGAATCTTGACCGGCTGCCCGTCGATACCGGTCGCCGGCACCTTCGCCACCTTGCCGGCGACAAGGCCAAGCCCCTCGTGATGGCCGAATTCCTCGCTTTCATCCAACATCAACTGCATGCCCAGGCAGATGCCGAGAAACGGACGAGAACGCGTTGCGAAGTCGCGAATAGGCTCGACCAGTCCACGCTGCTGCAATCCGCGCATTCCGTCACCAAAAGCGCCGACCCCAGGCAGGACAAGGCGGTCGGCGTCGCGGATTGCGTTATGGGCATTCGAAAGTTCGACATCTGCGCCAACGGCGGAAAAGGCCCGGGTGACGCTGAGCAGGTTGCCGATGCCGTAATCAATTACGACCACCTTGGCCATTTTACGTCACCTCACGCACTGGCAGACCATGCTGGCGACTTGCGGCGCGAATATTCGGCAGGGCTAGGCGGCCGTAGTGAAGAATGTCGGCCATCGCAACGGCATCGGCGCCACCCTGTTCGACCACCTTGTATAGGTGTTCCATGCTACCCATTCCGCCGCTCGCTATTACAGGGATTGCCACGGCCTGAGTGATCTGCCTGACAAGTTCGATGTCAAAGCCCTTTCGTGTGCCTTCCTGGTCGACAGAGGTGACCAGTATCTCGCCGATGCCAAGTTTGGCGCCCTGCTTGGCCCAGGCAACAGCGTCCCGTCCGGTATGTTCGCGGCCGTTGTCGGTGTAAGCCTCCCACGACCCCTTATCGTCGCGCTTGGCCTCGATTGACAGCACCAGGCACTGCGAGCCAAAGCGGTTGGCGATCTCACTGAGTAACTCCGGCCGGGCATGTGCAGCCGTATTGACGGCAACCTTGTCAGCACCGGACCTCAGCAGCAGGTCGACATCCTCGATGCAGCGAATGCCTCCACCAACCGTCAGCGGGATGAAGACATTCTCAGCCGTGCGTCGCACGATGTCGGTGAGATTGTTGCGGCCATAAAGACTGGCAACGACATCCATGTACAGCAGTTCGTCAGCGCCGGCGCGATAATACTTTTGTGCGTATTCTTGAGGGTCGCCGATCTTACGCAGGCCTTCCAAGTGCACACCCTTGATCAGGTGCGGCCCCTTGATATCCATGCGCGCGATCAGTCGAAGATTAAACATCAGGCGTCGCTCAGTCGATATTCTGCACGGGGTGCTGACGCAGTTGCCAGTTGCCATCCTTCTTCACCCACAGATGAGGTGAGCGGAAGCGATCTGCTAGTCGCAGGAAATATTCCTTGGTCATGATCGGTTGCTCGAACATTTTCGATGCCACCGGATACTGTTCTGACGGTATCGACAGATACTCCCAGAGTTCCTTCTCGAAGCGGGCGGGGAATTCTCCATCATATCGTTGCACCAGAGCGACGCCTTCCTCGCGCGTGATCTCGCCGGAGCGGATTTCCTGCGCGGCGTCATAAGTAGCTCTGCCGATGCCGAACTTGATATGCGTGCACCAATAGTGCAGGTCGTCGATCTTGTCGTCGATGCTGTTGTACTTGCTGTAAGTCCCTGGGGTGCGTTCGGGAGAAGCCTGGAAGCCGCCATGTTCAACGGCATAGTAATAGGCAGCCTGCGGGTGCCACTTCAGGTAATATCCAAGGTAATGTACCTCGACGCCAACGCGTTCCAGCTCCTTGGGATCGGCCGGCATATAAGGTTCAAGATCGACCTTTTCCATGCCGAAGTGATCCTGGAGGTCCTGCATCGAGGTGCCGCCGAGATAAATCTTGGATTTGTCAGCTACGGAAAAATAATCCCAACTGCGCTTTGCGCTGCCCATGTCGGCCTGAGGGTTTCCGTATTCCGCTTCATTCTCCCCGTAGAAGATAAGCGGGATGTTGAAGCGAATCGCCATCTTCGGCGCCAAGCCCTTCTGGCCGAGGATGAAGGGCTGGAACGGGTGGAACAGATTCTCCACCGCAAGCCGTGTAATTAGGCGGTGCACGCGCGGATTGGGTGTCACCAGGATATTGTCGAAGCCTGCATCGATCCACGCCTGCTGGTTCTTACGGCCCCAATCGGTATACAGATGCGGTGCCCATGTCACCGTCAGCGGATGCATACCGTAGTCATATTTCAGCCGATGCGCGGCATAGAAGCTGTCCTTACCGCCCGAACCAGGAACGAGGCAATCGTAGTGGCCATCCGACCGGCGATGGCGATCGCACAGCTGCCTGAGCTGCTTCTCGCGCTCATCCCAATCAATGCGCTGCTGCTTTTGTTCAGCGACCTTGCAGGCATCGCAGATACCGTCGGCATCGAAGTGGATCGTGTCTTTCTTGCTCTGGGCGGTATGGGCAAATTCAATGGCCGAGTTCGGACGCTGATTCGAAATCACGCATTTGCGGCAATAGTGCACGGTGGACGGCAGGCCATATTTGACCGGCGGATCATTCTGAGACGGGGCAAATAAGGTTTCGTCTATCTCAACGCGGATTTTGTAAGGCTGCATGGTTCCTCTGCCGGCAGTTCCCTGCCAAATCTACTAGTATGATGATGTCGTCAGGTGCTACGGGCACCCTTAATCGGTGGTAAATTTCAAGTCCGTTTTATCAGGGGCGGTAAAGCAGCGCATCGGATAAAGCAGGCGCGCATCCTGCGGGACGGGCTGCCTCATCAGTGCGGACCGGCGATTGCCCAGATTGTTGAACATTGGGGGTATCGCAAGCTTCATCTCGGGCTGCAAGATATACGAGATGTAGTCGAACAGCAGGGCAAGCTTGGACTTGCCGGGGAAATCCGGAATGCGCCAAGATACATCCGCGACGCCGCAGAAAATCTTCAGCAGTTGGCGAGCCTCGGCCTTGTCGAGCAGGTCCTTTTCCCGACCGAAATCGACAAGTTCCGCCGCGTAGTCGAGATACAAGAAGCGCGACATCAAGGCGAGCAGCTTGAGTAGCTTGCTTCTGGCCAGGTCGGGATTCGTCGCCAGATGTGCTGCGTAAAGCGCGTAGAAGTCACGGAAATACAGGACATAGGCGGAGTCGATTGCGCCTTTCTTGCCGCCGAAGCGGCGGCCCACGGCTCGGGTGGTGCGGGCAGTCTGGATGTCGAAGAGGACAAAGCCGGACTGGCGCAGGAAGCTGTCCAGATCGGCAAACACCGTGGTGTTCGGCGAAAACGGCAGGAACTTGATCTCCGATACCACGCCCAGACAGGATGTGGCCAGGACGCTGCTACCACCCTTCAGAACCGGCAGTTCGCTGCCTTCTGTATCGAGTTTGAGGAAATCAGGTGCGCTCATGCCCGGTTGCGCGCAGAAGGCGTCGAGCAACTCGCAGCGAACCTGAATCTCGTCGTAGTCGGCAGTGCCGTCTTCATATATCAGGTGGTTGGCGTTCAGGCTGGAGCCGGTCGCAATACCGCGGAAGACACGGAACGGCGTTTCACCCTGCCGATCTGACAGGGCAATCTCGTGAACGCTCACATGTCCGCTGTTGCGATATTGCTGTGCGAGCTTGGTGTAGCTGGTTGGCATGGGCTCGAAACCATGAGCGCGCCAGAGATCGGTGCCTGCAGAAGGGAACAGGGGATAGATTCCACCCGCAGCGCCGGCATCATAAATAGTAAAAGGCGCGCGCCGGAAGTCCGGGTAGAAATCAGGATGCAGGAACGGGTCGAACTTCATCGGTGTGTTTGTCCTGAGCGCGTCAGAAGCAGTGATCGCCGCCAACGAGCCCTTGGGCAGATTGGCAGATCTGGGTGGCGTCGAGCGACGAACTTGTCGACTTCAGGACATACCAGAGAATATCGCCCGGCTTGGCCAAGTAGCCCGCCGCTTGCAGCACCTCTTCGGCGTGGATGACGGTCGCGCCGTTTGCCGGCATGGTGTGCGTGATAGTCGTGATCGGGCCGTTGCTGTCATGCAACGTGATGGAGAACTCCACATTGCCGCCTGCATCTTTTTCCTTGCGGAAACCGATGACGGAAATCAGGTTCCGCCCTTCCTCAAGAACGGCAACTGGGCCCCAGCGCCAGGCGCGGCCGCGCGCGCCCCAGGATTTCGCCATATATGCCGAGGAGCTGATGTTGGTGCCCAGATTGCTGCCGATGCGATAATTCAGGCCGTAAGTAATGCGGGTGGGAATTTGACCGTTCGGCGCAGTAATCTGCAGGACATAGAGTCCCTGGGTGGCCGCGACCTTATGCTGGGCAAGAAGCTTACGAATATCCAGGTGGCGCAGGCCGTCTCTCGGCGAGCTGTATGAACCCAGGTCGAGTAGCGCACGCTGGCGGCCGCCCTGGTCGAAGCACTGCAGCTGCAGCGACAGTGTGCAGCGCGCGAGGATCGGATAGAGCGCCAAGTCGACATCGACGCCATCAATCAGGCAAAGGGGAACGAAAGCGGGATGGACGTCCGGCGGCAGAGTGGAGGAATCGTAGTAGTCGCGGTGATCGACAGCGTCAAAATAACTGTGCGTCACCGAAAGCCATGACTGGTCCGGCAGGGCATTGCCCACTGCCAGCCTGAGGTGGATGTCTTGCAGCGGCAGGTCGATCTTGCAGGTTCCGGGATCATTACCCAGGAATGAGACGACGCCATCGATGCTGCGCAGCCGAAGGTCGCGCGTGCCATAGGCCGGAATGTCACCCAGTTTAACCTCGCAGCGCATCTCCTCTGCTTGCGCATTGGTGACCACCAGCGCGGCTTTGCAGTCGGCAATGTCGTTCGGGCCGTTCACCAGAAAGATAAAGGGATCATATCGCGCCGTGTCGATGTCGAACCCACCCTGCCAGGCGTTCAGACTCGCGCTGCGGCCGCGATCCTCCGCCGAATTATAGACGCGCTGGTTGGTGTGGACGTAGCTGGTGCCATGCGCGGTCTCATAAAAAACCGTGAAGCCGGGGAACTGGAATTTCAGGTCTTCGGTTGCGAAAATCTCCAGTTCGATGGAGCCAGAGAAATCCTGGCTGGGTTCCACAAAGCTACGGATGTCGAAGTCGTAAGTATTACCGGTAAGCTTCATGTAGCGCCGGGCCACCTTTTGGCCCTGCGTGTCGCGAAGCGTCAGCAGGAGGGCGAGATCGGCGACGCCGTTCTTCTCCCGCCAGTAATGCAGGAAAGCAATACGGGTGGTGATCGTCTTGTTGGCAACTGCGTAAAATATACCGGATGCCCTGAATACCGGCATGTAGGTCAAATCCTCATAGGCACCTCGATCGGTCCAAAGCTGCGCTTTCATTGCAGCTTCGTATGAGGAGGAGGATTGCCCGGCCTGCATCAGTAGTGTTCCTTGACGATATACGCGGTTGGCGTGTTTGCCCAGGGAAGCGAGCGGATCTTAATTTTCTGGCCCTTGAAATACTCATCGACAGCGTTGGACTCGCCGTAACCGCGAAGAGCGTATTCATCCAGTGCGACAATGCCGCCGACCGACAGGAGAGGGTAAAGATTGCGAAGACAACCCAGGGCGCCTTCGTAATTGTCGACATCGATATAGAGGAGCGACAGGCGCGTCCCGAGATTCTCGGCGGCGAACTTCTGAGTCGTTTCTACGACATTGCCAGCGATCAGGTCGACATTGTTCAGGCCCCATGCCGCGCAGTTCGCGCGGATCACATCCTGCGAAGACCAGTTTTGGGCATGCTCGTCGAGGCAATCCTTGTCCTGCTGGAATTCGAAATGCATTGACCGGTCGGTGTCGAAAAAGTCGAACCCGATCAGGCGGATTTCGTTATGCGGCTTGAACAGCCGCAGCAGCTTTGCCCAGGTGTAGAAACCAGATCCCTTGAAGACGCCGCATTCGGCGATATCGCCCGGCACGTCCATGACCATGCGGAACAACTCATAGCGCGCGAGAATTTTCTGCAGCCGGTCGGGGCCGGTGCCCGCCAGAAACTGGTCGTAAATGCTAAGATTTGCGTTCATGGCCTATGTATTTCCGTCAGCGACTCTGTGGGGTTCCGGGAGGTCGAAAGTGGTTGCGACGTTTAGCATACCGGGGTTGGGTTCGCCATGCCCTAAGCGGGGCGCGGCGTCGCTTTGACTTTCAAAAAATCTAAATCTTCCAATAACTTAATGGCTTCATCTGGTGAAGCGCCCGCCGCCAGGGCCGCAAAGCAGCGCCCAATGAGTTTCCCGAGCCGGTGGCCGCTGGCGCTGTCGCGGTATGGCGATAGATCGTCCCGGTAAGTCTGCAGTTCGACAGGGCTCCAGAAGGACGCCTCATGGGTGGCGTGCCAAGTCAGCAACTCCCGCAGTCGGGACCGGTTGGTCGCGATCAGCTGCCCGGCCTGGGCATAGAACGGATGCGCCTTCCAGGCGGTAGTGTCGTAGTAGATATGAGGTACGCCTGCGATGGCGGCTTCCATGGCAGCGGTATTGATATGCAGGGCGACTACGACGTCGCCCTGCAAGGCGGCTTCGAATATCGATGTCGCTTTCGGCAGTTCGATCCAGCGGCCTTCAGCTATCAGACGCATCCGCAGCGCTTGATCGTCTGCTTGCAAAGAGACTGTCGCGCCAGGTTTCGATTTGACGACCATCGCAACTGTGGGGTCTGCGGCCGCTATTTCGAGCAATGCGCTATGGAATTCCACGAGCTGACGGGGCGTGATCAGGAAGTCGCGTCGGGCAACGTTGTCAAATGCGACGATGACCTGACGCAATCCGCGCGCATGCAGACTGTCTTTGAAGGCCTCAGCCTTGTTGCGATGCTGGGCAATAAGATGATCATGCTGATGGCCGCCCACGATCAGGCGGAGGGGAAATTTACCGGGCAGGAGCCGGTTGCGCGTTTCATACATGCGCCGGAAGAGATTGCCCCAGCAGAACAGAACCCGTCCGGCAAGAGAGCGATGTTCGAAGTCAAGTTCAATACAACTACCACCGAGCTGGAGCGCGATGTCGATCCCCCCTGCACGACGCAGCGCGTCTGTGATTGCGAGGGATTGGGCGCTTGCATCGCCCACATGCATGTGGATTTTAACGCCATGAGCGCGGAAGATGATTTCCCAGGATGCGCGGGCGCGCAGGAAATGCAGCAGCCAGCCGGCCAGCCAGATACGGCGCATGGCGCCTGAAATGTCGCCCCGGCATGGCAGGCGCAGACCGTTACGAATAGCCGCCATCAGGCTACTTAGATAGGCCGGCGATGAAAACGGTGGCCGTGCATGGACAATCGGCGTGAAACCAAAGCCGTTTTCACGTGCTTCGGCAGCCGGTTCCCCATCTTCCGGCGGGACAGCATAGACCAGAATCTGGTCGCGGCGCAGCCCCGAACCGTCAAGCCATGGAATATCGCTGACGCGTGAACGGTCGAAGCCCGCAACATACTGCAGCAGCAGGCGTGGCGCAGGCGAGGCTTCCGGCGCCGCGTTGCGCTGGCCAACGAGCCATTGGTTACAGGTTGCCAAGAGTTCACGGGCGAACCACAGCAGCGCATCCGGCGCTGGAATAAAGGCGATGCCGATATTGGCCTGCCTGTATTGCGCGGCCATGCCTTCGGCAAAAATAGATTTCTTCAGCAACAGAATATGCTTACGATCGTTATCAAGCCGGGCATTCCCCCATAGTGCGGTACTGCGCAGACTCGATCGGTGCAGATCGGCGAAGGCGGCACGATCGAGAAATGCGGACAGCGTGACGGCGGGAATATCGAATTCGGCTGAGAGCTGCGATGTCGGCAGCCCGGTAAGTGCCTCTCGGCTCGCCGCCAGCATTAGACTGTCATTATGCCAATACAGATTCACGCCCTGATCGTTGACCAAGTCCCCGAGGGCGACGGCCGCCACACGGATATCGTCGATTGCGGCAAGGCGCAGCAGGGCTCTGGCCCAACCGGATGGTGGGGCCTGGTCATAATGCGCAACACGTGCGCGCCGTCTGTGCCTTGCCTGGAGGGCAAGGATCGCCAGAACCGATGCGACACCCAGGCGCTCTGTCCAGTAGACCCGTTCCTTCATGCCAGAAGCTCGTGCGAGAGCGGCGTGCCACGGGCGATGGCGCGGGCGGCACGTCTGCCGAGGACATTGTCCAGTTCCTTCGGTGGCAGGCCGTAGCCGGGGCGGATGGCGCGGACATTCTGCGCCGTGAGTACTTCGCCAGCGGCGATATCCTCGACCACATAGAGAGAGCGGCGCAGTTCGCGCATTGCCATTTCCTCGGGTAAAGGTGTCTGGCGCGGATAGCCAAGCGCATTCCAGGCCGTGCGGCAGTCGCGCACGAGAGCGGCGAACTCCTCAGGTTCCAGCGAAAAGGCAGAGTCTGGTCCGCCATCAGCGCGACGCTGGATAAAATGCTTCTCAATCATCACGGCGCCCAGCGCGATGCTGCCGACAGAAACGGCAGTGCCGAGCGTGTGGTCCGAGAGGCCGATGGCGCAGTCGAAACTCTGCTGTAAATCCGGAATCGTGCGCAGGTGGCTATCCTTCGGATCAGTGGGATAGCCGGACACGCAATGCAAAAGAATGATCTGCGGGCAGCCATGTTCCCGCAACGTGCGGACTGCATCGGCGACTTCCGCCCGCGTCGTCATGCCAGTCGAAACGATGACCGGTTTGTTCTGCGCAGCGACGGCACGCAGCAACGGAATATCCACCACCTCGAAAGAGGCAATCTTGTAGGCCGGCGGATCGAACTGACGGAGGAAGTCCACGGCCGTCAGGTCGAAAGGCGTGCTGAATATCTGGATTCCCACATCGTCGGCATGCTGGAACAGGCGCTCATGCCAGTCCCAGGGCGTATGGGCCCATTCGTAAAGATCATACAGCTTCTTGCCGTCCCACAACCCGCCGTGGATCACAAAGCCGGGACCATCGTGATCGATGGTCATGGTGTCCTTTGTGTAAGTCTGCAGTTTGACTGCATCGGCGCCGGCTGCCTTCGCGGCATCGATCAGCGCCAGCGCACGGCCAATATCGCCGTTATGATTGGCGGAAATTTCTGCAATCAGATAGGGCGGCGCATGGGGTCCGACTTCGCGGCCACCGATGGTGATCGTGTTGTTTGTCAGCATTGCAGTTGCCTTATGATCTGGAATGCTTCGGCCTTGTTTAGGCCGACGCTGCTGCCGCGCCACTTCGCCAGAGCTTCGACAGCTTCGAGGGATCTGGCATGTGGGAATGGGCGCATTTCACTTTCGTAGATGGACAGCGCCGCCATCTTTTTTTGCCAAGTAGGGCCGGCATCCACGAAGTGATTGGGCAGGAATGTCTGCTGTGGCGACCACTCCGTTGCCGACACCGTTTCAAAAGCATATATCGCGCGGATGGGCGAGGCCGGCAGCGGTCTGCAGGCCACCAGGACCGCTTCATGCACGATCTGGTGGTCGACATTCAGATCGCCTGCATGATGGGTGTAGATGACGGAGGGCTTTACCCTATCGACCACCGCTTCGATCTTCTTGACGATATCCAGCAGGTCACAGGAATCGAGGCGATTGTCTGGCAGTCCAAGCAGGATCGGTTGGCTGGTGCCGAGAATTGCCGCCGCTTCTGCCGCAGATTGCCGCAGCGCGATCAGTTCGTCGACCCTGGCAGCGTTGTTGCGTTGTGCATCCCGTGACGTCGCGCCTTCCGCAACGATGATGGTGTGAACGGCATCGCCGGCGGCGGCATGGCGGGCCACGGTGGCGCCCACTCCGAGGACTTCATCATCGGGGTGGGCTGCAATGACCAGAATGGTTTCAGTCATTTGCTTCTTCCTGTTGTGACTCTGACCTGCGCGACGAGCCCGTCGGCCAAGAGGTCGGCATTGGTGAATTCAATGCGATATTTGCCATGTTCGATGAAGGCATGCGGGTAATCCGCCGCATCGAGCATTCTGATATGGTCAAATAGCGTCTCTAGATCTCCATCAGTGGGAAGCGTACTTTCCGACGGCGTACGGCGGCGGAACAGCGTCGGCTCGCCCTGCTGCTCCCGGGGCGCGGGCTCCGTCAATATGATAGTCTCGATCATATTGAAGGCGAGGCGGGAGGCACGCTCGTAGATATCCTGCGCGCGACCGGAGAGATCTAGTTGCTGCTTGAGGTAGATCGGACCTGCATCCACCGAAGCCGTCATTCGCAATGCGGACAGCATGGTCGTCTTATGGCCTCTCTGGATCAAATTCTGCAGCGGGCTGCCGCCACGGCCATAAGGCAGATCGGTCATATGGAAGCAGACAGCCTCAACGGCTGACAGTATCTCGGCCGGCACCAGCCATGACCAATGCAGGAAAAAGGCATAGCGCGGGTTCATCTGCGCGATCAGTGCCGGCGTCAGTTCCTCGCGGCTGCTGACGAAGTGCCAGCTGCCGGGCAGGGTCGCAACCCGTTGTTCAAAGAGCCGCCGGTTCCAGTCGTGTGTGGCGCAGAGCAGATAGCGGGTTTCTGTCATGAGAGCCTCGCCGGTAAAAGATAGGTGTCGGGAGAGGTTTGCTGGTAGCCGGCGGCACGGAAGAGGCGTTGCGAGGCGAGATTGTCGACATGGACTTCGGCGCGATAATCACGGCCGGGCAGGAGTTGGCTGGCTAGGCGCAGACCGGTGTGGCCAATGCCACGGCCCTGACATTCAGGCGCCACCAGGATCGAAACCTCACAGGGATCCTGGGCGGACAATCCATCCAAGCGGATCATACCGCTGGGTCCGGTTGCAGTTTCGATGATCAGAAGCAGGCGATCCGGGTCGAGCAGGCTCCGCCGCATCCACGCATTATGCTCAGGTCGTGACGGATGCTGCGGATTGCGGAAATGCTGCCGCATGCCCGGTGCGGTTTGCCACGCATAAAGCCTGTCGGTGTCCTTATCTTCGGCAAGCCGTAGGCAAGGTTGCTCGTTGGAAGATGCAAGCAGCGCGAGAAGTACGCGCCATGTCCCTCGCCCGTCACATATCGACATGCCAGTTTGAGACATGACATTCAGCGCAGTCATATCTGTGGCGAGCTGCCTGATTTCAGCGGTGAGTTTTTCCGCTAGGCTGTGACGCGCATCTGATGCGGAGCCGAGATGCCGGGCCGCGCCGGCCGCATGCAAATAGGAAACTATCGCAGCCTGATTGTCGGCTGTCTGGATGATCAGGCTGGGCAGGCCAAGGCAGCATCGCTCCAGCGCGGTGACGCCGCCAGCGCCAATGCAGACGTCGGCATTCCGCATCAGTTCGGCCATCCGCTTGGTAGCCTGATGGTATCGCGCTTTCAACGACGACTGCGGCCCGAGTATATTTTCCAGTCGCTCGCGCCGGCAGTCATCCGCTCCCATCACAATATCGACCGTTCCGCCAATCCTGGCGTCACGCAACGCATTCAGGGCGAGGCCGGTCATGTCATGGGGATCGGAAGCGCCGAAGGTGATGAGGATATGCGCGAGTTTGTCTTTGGGCCGCTGGGCGGCAGCGCGCATCCTGGCGAATTCGGGTCTCAGCAGCGCGTAATCGGCGCCCAGAAGCATGCGGGATTGTGGCGGGACCAGCGGGGCGTAATCGATGTCATCCCGGCCCGGGGTCTGGTCCAGCAACCAATCTGCGTCATGTGGCCTGTCGGCAAGATCGTCGATGGCGAGGATATGGGTTGCCCAGTCGCGGCAGGCGGATTCAAAGGTGGAATCGAGACGGTAATGATCGGTGATCAGGAGGTCGCAGCCATCCGGGAATACCTTGCGCAACTGTGCTGGCTCGTCGCTCGCGTCTAGGACTGTGGCGGGCAATGGCAGAGTGTCGCGGGAGAAAATGCTGAAGGTTTCCGCATGTGTAGCGAGCGAGCAGTCCCATCCCGCGTCACCGAGCCGGTGTGCAAGGGCCATGCAGCGCGAGACGTGCCCGCCGCCGATGCGGGGAGACGCATCGGCGCGGATCACGGCTTTCCGCCTGTGGAAATCAACGCTTCTCAAACATCCACCATGTCAGATTGTCGAGGCCGGTCGCCCGCTTCCACAGGAAGCCGGTGCCCAGCACGCGCAGGTCGGGGAAATTGTCCATCCAGAAGCCACCGAAGTCACGCTTGAACAGCCGATCATTATAACCGCGATACGGAATCATTTCCGGCTTATCCGAGAAATACTCGACGCAGGCGATGTATTTACTGCTCACGCGATGGATTTCGTGGCAGGACGGCAGGAGATTATCTGGGTGAATGTGAATCAGCACGCCGCAGGTGAAGGCCATTTCCACCGACTTGTCGGCTAGCGGGATGCCGGCGGCAGTGCCCTCCAGTGCGCATTCCGGCTCGACCACCTTGTCCTGCAGCAGAATATCTCGCGCCTGTGCATTGGGTTCCAGTGCAAACATCTTTGCGGCCGACATGGTGTGCAGGGCGCGCAGGTTGTTGCCGATATTGGAGCCGACCTCAAGGATGCTCTTCGGCATCGCGCCTGATACCGTTCGCATGATGTCGGCCCACATAGCCACGCGCGCCCGCAGGTTTTCCGCGTTCGCAGAGTTTCGCCCGATGTATACGTTTCCGAATTCTCCGCGCCAGAACTGCAGCTGTTCGGTGTCTTTGTTTTTATCAGTCATTGGATATCCCTACGGTGTCGTAAGATGGGTTGGGCGGCTCGCGTGCCGGTGTTGGCTGTTCAGTTGCGAAAGATCCGGATGCGCGGCCAGAATGTGGAGGATGTCATTCATCCCGGCCGCTTCAATTATGGGTGCCCGGCGATGTAATTCACGCAGGAAGGCGAGGTCCTCGGGATAGTCCAATGTCCAGCGATGATCGACGCTGTCACCGGCTGGGCCCTGCAGCGATACGCGGCGCAGGTCCGGTGTGTTGCGCATCCAGGGCGTCACGTGTTCCCGCTCGCTGGGAAGGCGGGCCTGCTTTTCAGCCTCTGCAAGAATATGGTAGGTGAAAGCTTCGCAGTCGAGTCCATGCGGAAACGCGGCCGGCATGTTGTTGCAGGCATAATCTGCATTTTCCGCCTGACGCAGTTGTAGCACCGCGTCGCAGATGGCCGGATCGATCAGCGGACAGTCGCTAGTTACTCGCAGAATCGTATCGGCTTGCAACATGCGCGCCGCGCCGGCATAGCGTGCGAGCACGTCGTTTTCGCTGCCGCGAAAGACTACGGCGCCCAAGCGACGGGCTTCGGCTTCGATCGGATCGCAGGCGGGACTATCGGGTATGGCGCAGCACACGGCATCGGCGGCCTTTATCGCCTGACAGCGGGCAATGACCCAGTGCAGAATGGTGCGGCCGCCAAGGTCGAGCAGAATCTTTCCCGGCAACCGCGTAGATGCCATGCGCGCCTGAATGATGACTGCCGTATCTGCCATATCAGCGTCTGGTCGGAAAGCCGTGCTGCGCCAAGTACTGCTTGGCCGCTTTTGGCGTCTGTTCGGTGAAGTGGAACATGGCGGCCGCGGCTACGGCAGAAGCCTGACCATCGCGAAGCGCATCTGCCATGTGGCTGTAACTGCCGGCACCGCCCGAAGCGATAACAGGAATTCGCACGGCGTTGCTGACAGAGCGGATCAACTCGACGTCATAGCCCGTCATGGTGCCGTCGCGCTCGATCGAGGTCAGCAGAATTTCGCCAGCGCCGAGCTGCTCCAGTTCCTGCGCCCATTTCACAGGATCCCGGCCAGTCGCCTGCTCGCCGCAATGGCTGTAGACCTCGGCGGTACCATCGCTCCGCCGCTTCACATCGATTGAAGCCACAATGCATTGCGCACCGAAATGGTGGGCGCCGTCGCGGATGAGCTCTGGCGTCTCGATAGCTGCGGTGTTCATGGAGACCTTATCGGCTCCCACGGCCAGCATGCGGCGGATATCCTCTAGTTTACGTACTCCGCCACCCACGGTCATGGGCATAAAGCAGCTGTCAGCCAGGTCATCGATATCAGAAAATGCCGGCGAATGTCCGTTGGGCGTCGCCGCGATGTCAAGAAAGATCAGCTCATCGACGTCGCGCATGCTGTAGACCTTGATTGCTTGCAGCGCAGCGCCGACGCGTCGCTGTGAATCAAACGCCGTCCCCTTCACAAGGCTGACATCCTTGTATAGCAGCGTTGGCATGACCCTGATCTTCAGCATATTCGCCTACATCGCCAGGAAGTTGCGCAGCAATTGAAAACCCCATGGCAGGCTTTTCTCAGGATGAAACTGCACGCCGCGGACATTGTTTCGGCTGACGATGCAGGTGGTAGTACCGCAATACGGCGTTGTCGCAACGGCATCCGCCACATTTGCGCAGGCAAAGCGATAGCTGTGAACAAAATAGAAGTCGACACCTGAAGGGATGTTGGACATCAGGGCGTCATGTCCATCGTGAACAACTTCATTCCAACCGACATGCGGGACGCGTTCCATTTGCTGCGGCACCAGCCGCTCGATGTTGCCAGGAATTAGGCCAAGCCCCGACGTTTGCTCGATCTCACAACTGCTATCGGCCAGCAGTTGCATGCCCAGGCAGATTCCCAGGATGGGGCGTGTCTTCGCAGCCTCGTGGATCGCATCGATCAGGCCAAGGTCGCGCAAATTCTGCATGGCTTTGGGGAAGGCCCCGACACCGGGCAGAATGATTTTTGTCGCCGTGGTAATGGTCGCGGCATCTGTGGTGAGCAGCGGAGCGCCGCCGCACTGCTCGATGGCGCGTGACAGAGAATCAAGATTCCCCATGCCGTAGTCTATGATGGTGACCGTCGTCATTCGTTGTCGTAGTGCTGCTTGATCAGGTTGCCGTTCTTGTCTTTGACCAGTTTACCGGCGTTGTCGCAGACAAACAGCTTCTTGTTGGTGAAGCGGTCGCAGACCTTGATGAACTCGTCCACCGTCATGTCGATCTCGGCGAGGATGTCCTCGATCTTCCGATCCAGATAAGTCCAGGGAAATTTTCCATCGTGCAGTTTGATCATCCGCAGGCCATCTTCACGGGAGAGGCGGCCTCGGCGAATGTGGTTGCAGGCTAAATCGGTCGCGCGGCCGAAGCCGTATTTGAGGAATTTGAAGTAATCGTGAATGCCGGTCTGGTAGTTATCCAGATTCTCGTAATTCACCAAAGAGCCTTCCACTGTGCTGTGGAAGGTGCGGAAACCATGCGCTTGTGCATAAAGCGCATTCTGGTACCCATCCCAAGGGAAGTAGTGGCCAAGGAAAATGCCGGTAACCCCGACACGCTGCAGGTCTTCATTCGTCGGGTAGGTATACTGGATGAGATCCCGCTCGCTGATGCCATGCTGACCGATCAGGTCACTAACTCGGAAACCGAGCAACCCGCCGAATTCCTCCAACCAACGGCGGTCCAGAACGTGATTGTCCGCCGCGGCTGCCGGACCGCCATATTCATTCTGGGAATTCTCGCCCCAAACGATCAGGGGAATATTCATCTGCGTCGCGATACGGACCGGAATGGTGAAGATCGTCACGTGCTCCGGCCAGGAGATGTCGCCGATCTCGGTCAGTGCCATGCGATTGATCCGCCGCCGCAGATTCGGATTGGTCTTGACCTCGATATGGTCGACACCCAGCCGGCCGATGTTGTCCAGGTTGTAACGCCCGATATCTGAAAGCGAGTCCGTGGTCGAGGTTACGCAAAGAGGATTGAGTCCCGCTTCTAGAAGACGCAGCACCTGGTAGGTGCTGTCCTTGCCGCCGGATACGCCGACGATGCAGTCGTAGTTCGATCCGCTGCTGCGATAGCGGTTGATGACCTGATGGAATTCCTGCTGTCTCTGTTCCCAATCGATTTCCTTGCGCCGTTTGAAACTGACGCAGGCGCTGCAGACACCTTCGGCATTAAGGCCAAGATCGGGTTTGGTTTCCGGATAAAGGCAGGACTTGCAGTATCTCAGCATTGCTATGATTCCGATCAGGCAGTTGGAAGTATGTCGGAGAGCGTATTGACGACATGATCGACGTCGGTGTCGCTCATTCCGACAAAAAGCGGTAGGCTCAGAGTGCGGTCGTAATAGGCAACGCTGCCGGGCAAGGATTGATCGCCGTAGCGGCGCCGGTAGTAAGGCTGACGATGTACCGGGATATAATGGACTTGGCTGCCAATCCCGCGCGCAAGCAGGCGCCGTATGACTTCACCGCGCTGCAGGCCGAGTTCGGCGAAGTCGATTCGAACGCAGAACAAGTGCCAAGCTGAATTGCAGTTCGGCATCTGGGGTACGGGCAGCACGCGGTTCGAAAGGGGCGGCAGCAGCTTCCTGTACCGATCGACGAGCGTCTGGCGCCGGGCGACGAAGCGATCAAGCTTCCTGATCTGGCTGATGCCGAGAGCGCAGAGAATGTCGCTGACCCGGTAATTGTAGCCAAATTCCGGCATTTCGTAATACCAAGGGTTGGGCTTGCCGTCGGGAGAGAAGCCGTCCTCATTATATTCGAATGCATCCGGCCGGCGAATGAGGCCATGGTTGCGGTGCCGGTTCGCTGCCTCGATATAGGCGGGATTGGCGCTGGTGATGGCGCCGCCTTCGCCCATCGCAATTGCCTTTACGGGGTGGAAGGAGAAGCAGGCAATGTCGCTCCAACGGCAGGAGCCGACCATGACTTCGCCGTCGGTCGTGCTGTTCGACGTGCCGAGAGCATGGCAGGCATCTTCGACAAGTGCGAGTCCGTGTCTGGACGCAACCTCGTGGATTTCTTCCATCGCGCAGGTCTGCCCCGTGAGATGCACGGGAATGGCTGCCCGAAGGCGGTGGTCGGGGAATTGCTGCTTGGCGCGGCGGATGGCGTCTTCGAGTTGGACGGCACCGAGCAGGCCTGTTTCGGCATCAACATCGGCGAACACGACTTCCGCGCCGGTGGCACGCACCATATTGGCGGTGGCTACAAAGGTGATACTGGGAACGATGACGGTATCGCCGGTTACAACATCCAGCGCCATCATGGCCAGATGAAGCGCCGCGGTTCCGGAGGAGCAGGCGCTGGCCCGGGCGGCGTTCACCTTGCGCGCCAATGCGGTTTCGAACTCTGCCACGATAGGGCCAGTCGTCAGGAAGTCACCTTTTAGTGCGCCGACGACCGCCGCGATATCATCGTCTTCGATAAGCTGCCGGCCGTAGGGCAGTGTGACGGTCATGGCTTGGCCTTTCCACCCTCAAGGATGCCAGCTAGGTCATCGTTGCTCAGCCATTCGGTATTATTGTCGCTGGCATAGGAAAAGTCGGCTTCCACCAGCTTGGCACCGGGCGCGCGGTCTCTCGTGGTTTCCCAGAATGGCAAGGCGGGCTCGATGATGTAGCGATCGCCGAGCTCGACGGTGCTCCGTGCGTCGTCGGCCGTAATCATGATCTCATGCAGTTTTTCGCCGGGTCGAATGCCGACGACCACGTGAGGCATTTTCGGTGCAATTGTCTTTGCCAGTTCGACGATCTTCATACTTGGAATTTTAGGGACGTAGATTTCTCCGCCCTTCATCATTTCCAGGCTGGATAGAACGAAGGCCACGCCCTGTTCGAGCGTGATCCAAAAACGGGTCATCCGTGAATCGGTGATCGGCAATTCGATCGCGCCGCGTGCAATCAGTCCGCGAAAATAAGGAACCACGCTGCCGCGAGATCCGACGACATTCCCGTAACGCACAACGGAGAAGCGTGGGCCATTGGCTCCACTCAGATTGTTGGCGGCGATGAAAATCTTGTCCGAGGCGAGTTTGCTCGCACCATACAGGTTGATGGGATTTGCAGCTTTGTCCGTCGACAGGGCCAGGACCTTTTTTACCGTCGGTGTCTTGATGGTAGCCATCACGACATTTTCTGCTCCATGAACGTTGGTGCGTATGCACTCGAACGGATTGTATTCGGCGGTTGGCACCTGCTTCATCGCTGCGGCATGCACGACATATTTGACGCCGCGCATTGCCATCTCAAGCCGCTCAGCATCGCGGACATCACCAATGAAGAAGCGCAGGCAATCAAATTTCGGATGGTTTCGAAAACGCTCCGACATCTCGAACTGCTTGGTTTCATCCCGGGAAAAGACGATCAGGCGATTCGGGCTGTAATGATCCAGTACATGCGCAACGAAGGCCTGTCCGAACGAACCAGTGCCACCGGTAATCAGGATGTCAGCTCCCGACAGATTGATGTCTCTGGGCTGGAAGGAACGAAGCTGAGAAGCCATAATGCGGTCCAGTTCTTGTTTAGCTGAAATGCCCGGTGAATTCAGCGTTGGCGCGGATGTAGTCCTCGCTTCGGCCGATATCGAGCCAGTATTCACTTATGGGGAAAACCACAACGTTGCTGTCCTTGGTGCGCGCGCGATGGAACAGATCCGGCATGTCGATCTGTTCGCCGGGCTGTACCAGCCGGGCGACGTCCGGCGTCACAACATAAAGGCCGGCATTGACGAAGAAGCGCTGCATCGGCTTCTCCTCAATGGCCGTGAATTGCCCATTCTCCGTCTTGACCACCCCATAGGGAATCTGCAGTTCGAAATCCCGCACACACATGAGCGCAGAAGCCTTCTGAGCTTCAAAGAAGGTGACGATCCGCTGCAGATTTATGTTGGTCAGAATGTCGCCATTCATCACGATGAGGGGCTTTTCCAACGGATGCGGCAGCAGGGAGAGGGCGCCGGCAGTTCCGAGCGGCTCTTCTTCTTGCAAATATTCAATCTGCGCGCCGAACCGGCTGCCATCGCCGAAATGGTCCCGGATCATGCCAGCCTTGTAGCAAACGGACATGAAGAACCTGGAAAAACCCTGCTCAACGAAGCGTCGGACAGTAGTTTCCAATATAGGGCGGCCGCCCACTTCCAGCAGAGGTTTCGGCCTGGTTTCCGTGAGCGGCCGCAGTCGCTTGCCCAGCCCTCCTGCCATGAGCAGAACCGGGTTTTGATGCGTCTCCGGCTGGATCAGCTCGTCTATGGTTTCCAGCTCAACCACCCGCCCGGAAGAATCAATGATGGGTAGCTGGTGGAACTGATGGCGCCGCATCAAGGCGAGGCGTGCATCACGCGTCGTGCTGGCCGTGGCTGTGGCCGGTTGGGGGTTCAATACATGGCTTACCTCGGCGGTGAGCGGGACGCCGCGAAGTATTCCGCGCCGGACGTCACCATCGGTAATTGTTCCCAGCAGTCGTTGTTCGTCATCAACTACCAATGCGATCTGCAGGCTGGTCGCATTGATGGTCTGAATCGCCTCCAGCACCGACATGGCCGGATGGATCAGGGCTTTTTTCCATTTGTCATTCATGGGGCTTGCCACGGGATTGGATCATGAACCGGGCGAACTCAAGATCCAGAACATCATCAATATCAAGACTGCGTTCTTTCGGCACCACTACTGCTTTGACACGCCCCTCAAAAAGCGACTGGGCCGACTGGATATATGAGGGGCGGGTGGCGTAGGCGACGGTGGTGATATCGTACATTTTCGGCGTCGATTGCCGAGTAGAAAAGCTTTCTTCACTACGAACGGCAATTTCTACCGTTCCGTCGTCCTTCTGCCTGACTATGTTGAAGTAAGGGTTGCGAGCGGCTGGCGTCACCGAAATGACGGCATCGCACGTCGTGTCGAGTGCCGCAAGACAGTTCGACAGATCTTCGATCGCCCGCAGCGGCGATGTTGTGGGCACCGATAGGAAGGTGTCGAACCCGCCGTCACGGCTCATGATGAAGTCGGCGGCATGCCGCCATGCTAGCCATTCTGGACTGCGGTCGCCGGAAAGCTCGGCCGGGCGGATAAAGGGTGTTTCGGCGCCGTACTGACGCGCAACTGCTGCAATCTCAGTATCATCGGTCGATACAACGACCCGGGTGACGCCTGGGCAGGCCACCGCCGCATCGATTGACCAGGCCAACAGCGGCTTATCGCCAAGAAGGCAAAGATTCTTCCTTGGTATACCCTTCGAGCCGCCGCGGGCAAAAATGAAAGCGATCACGCTCATACCAGCATCCTTCGGCCATCGGCAGCCGATCGTCTGGCGGCGTCGACTGCGGCCAGTACTGCTGCTCCGGCGTCGAGATCGATGGAAGGGGGGCTGCCGCTGTCCAGGCAGTCGAGGAAGTGCTGAAGCTGCTGCTTGTAAATATGGTTGCGTTCGCTCGGAGGTGTGAAGACCGATGTGTTGACTTCTCCCAATGCATTCTGCCATAGCGCCGATGTTCCGGAAACAAGGTCTACCGTGACAGCGCCGTCTGTTCCCATGATCTCGATAGCGCGCCGGGCGGGGCGGCTGACCATGTCGAGGTGGATGTTTACGATCAGGCCGGAGGGGAAATCAAGAAGCAGGTCTGCATTATCCTCGACTTCGATTTCAGGCAGAGATGTCGGCGCGATACGCGCAGTTACACCTGTTGGCATGCCGAAGAACCACATGGCAAGGTCGATCTCGTGCGACAGTTCGAGCAATGCGCCGCCGCCGGTTTCCCGTCGTGCGGAAACACCGGTCTTCCAATCCCCTGAGATGCGCCAGTCGGCCAGATGCTGGCCTACCAGCAGTCGGGCATGCAGTGGCCGGCCGATTGCACCGTCCTCGAGTATCGATTTGATGCCGATGTTTGCGGGATGAAAACGCAGCACATAGCCCACCATTAGAGGGGCCTTTGCATGTTGCAGCATGTCGCGCAGCGCGGCTACGTCGCGCGGGTCGCTGGCTAGCGGCTTCTCAATCAGCAAGGGAATTCCATGTTGCAGTAGGGTGCATGCTGTCGAGACGTGGAGTGGCGCAGGATTGGCGATCACAGCAAAATCCGGTATGGAAGCAACGGCATCACCGGCGGAGAAAACCACGCGGTCGGCAATATCGACGGCGGCACGGCTGATGGCAGTGTCGGCGGCCTGCTGGCGCCAAACGACGATTTCGCAGTCAGGCGCGATGGTGCGCAGGCATTCTGCATGCCGCCGCCCAATGCTTCCCCACCCGACAATCAGCGCGCGCATGATCCCCTCAGATCGCTGTCCAGCCGCCATCAACGGCAATATTCTCGCCGGTGATGTAGGAGCTTGCTTGGGAGAGCAGGAAGACGACTGGCCAGCAGACCTCGTCAACCCGCGCCATGCGGCCGAGCGGTAGGCGCTTATTATAGCGTTCAACAAACTGCTCCGGCTGGGAGTCGAATACTCCACCCGGGCTGACGCAATTAACCCTTACGCCCTTATGACCGAAGTAGCTCGCCAAGTAGCGGCTGTAGGCAATCACCCCACCTTTGATCGCCGCATAGGCAGCGGGCATTGTCATTGTTGTCTGTTCGTAAATGGTGAAATCAGGTCCGACCATGCCGTAGATCGAAGCAAGATTGACAATGCTGCCCGTGTTGCGACCCGCCATCCGCTCTGCGACCGTGGAGGACCAGAGACAATAAGCGTTCAGATGGCGGTCAATATTGGCCTGCCAGCTTTCATTGGAAATCTGCTCTAGCGCCGTGCCCCAGTCTGACGTCCTGGGATAGGCGCAATTGACCCATCCGCTGATCTCGCCATGCGCCGCCTCCAGCGCGGAGAGGCGTTCACCGCGTTTATCGAGATCGGTGATGTCGAACGCTTCGTATCGGAAGTTGTCGCCGCTCGCCTTACCGGCCGCAATATCGAGGACCAGCGTGGTCGCGCCGCTACGCAAAATGGCGTCCGCCACGGTGCGGCCGATAAGTCCGTTACCGCCTGTGATGGCGATTGTTCGGCCAGAGAGCGAGAAGGGGTTATCTATCATGCAGCTTCTCCACGATAGGAGTGCGCGCGGCGACGCGCGACGGTGCAAGCGACGCTGTCACCCGGCTGTTGTCGCCCATGTTGCTCGTCACCAGCATGCCGGCCCCGACCAGCGCGCCTGCGCCTATGGAGAGGCCCTGGATGACCACGGCGCCGCTGCCGATATGAGTAGCCGTTCCGACCATGACGTCGCCGCAAAGCACGGCACCAGGCGCAATATGGGCGTGGTCGCCGATCATGCAATCATGGTCGATCGAGACGCGGGTATTCACGATCGCATTTGCGCCGATCCGGGTTCCAACCTGCAGGACAGCGCCGGCCATGATCTGGCTTCCGGCGCCGATCTCGCATTCGGCGCCAATCACGGCGGAAGGATGAATCACCGGGGCGAACATCCACCCCTTGCTAGAAAGCCGTTCATATACCGCAATCCGTAGTTTCGGGTTGCCGATCGAGCCAATGCCATTGACCAGTTGCACGCGGGCAGGGTCGAAACGCTCAAGGACCTCATCGCCACCTAAGCCGCGTATACCAAAAGGGCCTCGGCTGCCGGCAGGCAGGGCAGGATCGCAGATGCCGACAATACGAGCATCCATGCTCTGTAGCGCATCGATCACGACGCGGGCATGCCCGCCTGCTCCGAGTATGATCAGGTCAACAGGCATGGGTCGATCTGCTCGTCTTTTGCATAGTCGCGATTACTTGCTCGCCCGACCAAATCCCACAGGCGGATGGGGGCGAGGCCGGTTCCGGGGCGTTTCACGTCGAAATGGTCTATCTCAAAGCGGGTGCCAGCCGCGATATGCTTTGCTGCAACGATGCTGCGCCGCGCAATGGAGCGGTTGTCCAGTTCGGATGGCTGCGGTCGCTTTTCGCCATCGCCAAGTGCCAGCTCAATTTCGCGGATGCCCTGGATCATGCGGGTCAGCTCTTCCGGCTCGAGCGATGCTTTATGATCCGGGCCGGGCAGATTGCGGTCGAGCGTGAAGTGTTTTTCAACGACGCGTGCGCCGCAGGCGACGGCTGCAATCGCGGCGTTGATTCCAGCTGTATGGTCTGAGAATCCTGTCGGCAGGCCGAAATGTTCAGCAAGTTGGCCAATCGCCCGCAAATTGGTGTGAGACATGGGGGCGGGGTATTCCGTGGTGCAATGGAGCAGGGTGACCCGGGACTTCAGAAGAGCGGCATGGTGCCGTCTGGCATGGCTGAATCCAGTATTGCCGGGATTGGCATCCTTGGATTCTCCATAGCCGAAAGCCAGAACATCAAGGGCTTCTTCGATATCTTCGATACTGCTCATCCCAGTGGAGAGGATCACCGGCAGGTCGTGGCGTGCGGCCTGCAGCAGAATGGGGGCGTTCGTCAGGTCGCCCGAGCCGATCTTCAAAACCGGAAGTTTCAGGTCGGCAGCCAGGAAATCCAGGCTCGCTGCATCGAAGGGCGTGGAAAGGAATATCACGCCGCACTCATGGCAACGGCGCATCAGCGCATGATGTGCGGACCGATCCAACTCGAGCCGGCGCAGCATCTCGTGCTGAGTCTCGCTTTCCCCGGTCCGGGCGACCTGATAGGCGGCCTTCGGGGCGTTGCCGGTAACAAGCGCATCGGCGCGGAAAGTCTGGAATTTGACGGCGTCGGCTCCGGCCGTGGCGGCGGCATCAACCAGCGCCAAAGCCGCTTCAAGGCTGCCGTTATGGTTGACGCCAGCCTCGGCGATGACGAAGACATGCTCAGGGAGATGCCACATGGTCAGGCCCCCAGTTTTGCAGATCGACGAAACGCTTGCGACTCAATTCCTCCAGCGACCAGCTCTTCAGCACGGCATGTATTTTTTCTGCTGCTCCACCCTTGCCGTAAGGAGGGATCGCCTCTTTTGCGCGGTTGCGGAAGTCAGTCGACATGGCAAGGCGGATCGCGTCGGCGATGGCATCCCCATCCGTCGCGCAATCGATGATCGACGTAGCCTTCAATCGGCCTGTCTGACGATCGCCGATGTTTACGGCGGGGACGCCGAGGGCCGGTGCTTCGATAATGCCGGACGACGAATTCCCGACCATGACATCCGCATGGCGCAATAATGAAAGATAGCGGTGCGCCCCCAGCGAGGCGAACAGTTTCGCGCGCTTGCCGTTCCTGCTGACCCAATCTTCGATCATCAGGTTTATAGTCCGCCCACCGGGATCCGCATTGGCCTTGGTCAGGGCGATGAAGGCCTCTGGGAAAGCATCCAGCGCAGTCAGGAGTGCGGCGCAGCCCGCCTCGGAGGACACCGCAGTAGCGGTCTCCGGGTGGTAGGTGGCAAGGATGAGCGGATGTTGCCAGGCGAAGTCCAGTTCATCCTTCAGTCGGTGCTGCTCGATAGGTTGCATGTCGTTAATATTATCGATGCCCAGCGCGCCCGTGGCGAAAACATGATCCTCGGGCTCACCCATCTGCACAATGCGACGGCGATAGCTCTCCGCTGCAGGGAAATGCAGATGTGCCATCTTGGTCACCGCATGGCGTATCGCATCGTCCACTGCCCCTTCCGTGATCTCCCCCCCATGGATATGCGCAATCGGAATCCTAAGTAGCAGGCAAGCCGATGAGACAGCCAAAAGCTCGACCCGGTCGCCGAGAACCACGACAAGCTGCGGCTTGAGCCTATTCAGGGCTTCGGCAATGGCGCTGGTGCCCTCCCCCAGTGCCTGGGCGGTCTGCAGGTGGTCGCCGCCGTCAACAGGCAGCGCCACTTTGATCGGAATGAATCCGTCGTTTTCAATTTCCCGATAGGTCAGGCCGAAATCGGGGTTTAGGTGCATCGCAGTCGCCAGGACTTGCAGTTCGATTGCTGGGTCTGCCTTTAGGCGGCGCAAAAGCCCCGATAGCAGGCCATACTCGGCCCTCGAACCGGTCACCACGCATATCCGGCGCGACTGCGTCATGAGGCGGCAAGCCTCGGACTGCTGGGCAGGCAGACCACGCATGCCTGAAGATTTTCCGACACCGCAAGAGACGAGCTGCGCGGAGCATCGGCAAACATCGGCAGCTGATGCATCAGATCCCAGAGCGGGCGCGCCATGATTCCGGCGGCGTGCAGCGATTCAAGCAGCCTATCCCGCAGATCGGGACTGGGGAGACGAATGGCATTGAGCCAGTAGTTGCTGCGCGTTCCTGCCGGCTCAGAAACGAAGGAGATGCCAGGCAGCTTCTGGCAGGCCGCCTGGTAAGCTTCGGCCAGCCGGCGCTTGCGGTCCACAAAGGAGTGCAGCTTATCCAGCTGTGCAATCCCGAGTGCCGCATTCAGATTCGGCATTCGGTAGTTGTAACCCACTTCATCATGCTGGAACGCCCAGCGGTGTGGCTTCTTTGCCGTCGTCGTGATGTGGCGAAGGCGGTCGGCCATGTCATCATCGTCGGTCAGTATTGCGCCGCCGCCGCCTGTCGTGACGATCTTGTTGCCATTGAAGCTGAGTACAGACAACTGGCCAAAGGCTGCTGCGGGTCGGTTATCGCGCAAGCTGCCCAGGGACTCCGTGGAATCGACGATCAGCGGCAGGCCATATTCTGCAGCGACATCGGAAAGACGATCATCCCGTGTGGGATGTCCCAGTACGTGGACCGGGAGGATGGCGGCGATGCGGCCACCTGTCTTGCGGTTATATATGCCGTTGGCGCGAGACTCGGCAATCTGGCTCAGATGCTGTCGCAGCGCCTCTGGATCCATGCCCAGTGTATCGCTGTCAGAGTCCACCAGATGAGGCGTGGCGGAACAATATGAAACGGCATTTGCTGTCGCGGCAAAGGTAAGAGTCGGGATCAGGACTTCGTCATTGGCGCGGACGCCGGCAACGAGCAGGGCGGCATGCAGGGCCGCTGTTCCCGACACCGTGGCGATCGCGTGTTTGCGGCTGCAAGTAGCGGCAAGCCTGTCCTCGAACTCGCGAACCTGTGGACCAGCATAGGAAACCCAACCGCTGTCGAGGCAAGCCAGCAGCATTTCGCGTTCGCGAGCGTCGAACTCAGGTTCGTGCAAGGCGGCAGGCGGCCCGCCGTCCGGAAGAACCTTCCGCAGCTCGGAGACGATGAGGCCGATGTCAGAAGTATCAGATGACATACTGCCCCACCCTGTAACGCGCCAGGTTCTCGCCTTTACAGAACCAGTCTGCGGTTTCCTTCAGCCCGCGGCGCAGGCCTTCGCGGTCGCCGTAGCCGGGGCGCCATCCCAGCAGTTCGGCAGCCTTCGTATTGTCGGCCCAGAGCCGTTCGACTTCGCTCTTGGCTGGGCGCAGGCGTTCCTCATCGCAGACGATTTCGATCTCGGCATTCATCACATCGGCGATAAGCTTTGCAGTTTCACCAATCGAAACCTCATAATTGCTACCGATATTGATGACAGTACCTGTCGCCATCTCCGACTTTAGGGCAGCGATGAAGCCGGCAACGGTATCGCTGACGTAGTTGAAATCCCGGGTCGGCGAGACTGCACCGAGGCGGATGCGTCGCTGCCCTGCGGCAATTTGCGAGATGATGGTCGGGATCACAGCGCGTGCGGATTGTCGGGGACCATAGGTATTGAACGGCCGAATTACCGAGACTGGCAGATCGAACGAGCTATGGAAGGAGAGGGCCAGCTGATCGGCGCCTATTTTCGTGGCGGAATAGGGAGACTGTCCTTGGAGAGGGTGCTCTTCGGTGATCGGCACGAAGCGCGCCGTGCCATAGACCTCACTGGTCGATGTGTGGATCACCTTGCCCAGGCCGAGGTCGCGTGCCGCCTGCAGCACATTCAACGTGCCGGTGATATTTGTCCCGACATAGGCATCGGGTGCGCGGTAAGAGAAGGGAATGGCGATCAGGGCGGCGAGATGGAGCACGGCATCACAACCCTGCATGGCCTCGCGGACAAAGGCCGCATCGCGGATATCACCAGCGCGCACTTCCAGCGCGGCTTTGATCTCCGGCGCCGAATGGTCCAGCCAGCCCCAGCTGTCGAAGGAATTATAATAGACGAAGGCGCGTACGTCGTAGTTCTGACGAACCAGGGTTTCGACCAGATGCGAACCGATGAAGCCATCGGCACCCGTCACCAATATCTTGCCTTTGGCCACCCTCGCCCCCTAGAACAGCTCGAGAAAAGCATTATCGCCAGCCATATCGCACGCGGCTTCGATATGGCCGGCAAGTTGATGCCAGTCGGTCTGGGCCCGATTGTTCGCGTCATACCAGCCCGGGATGAAGCGGATACGACGTGCCAACAGATTTCCTGCTACTGGATTCGGCGGGCAGTGTCCGAATTCGAAGGTGAGAACCGGCTTCCCAGACAGCAGGACCTCTTGCAGGACCGTGGTGTGCAAGTAGTCGAGAATTATGATGTCGGCGTTGCCCAGTGCTTCCGTAAAAGATCCGGTGGCGGGTGCGACACCTAGGACACGTTGGAAATTTTCCGGTGGCGGAGAGGTCGAGTCCGGATGCGCCCGCATCTGCACATCATGACCGAGGGATTGGCATTGGGCGAAAAGGCGCGCCTGCCAGTCGGCCGCGACCACGTCAAACTCAATGGGCGTGATTGGAAGCTTTTCGCCACGATACTGGTTGGCGATGAATACTATTCTCTGACGCGCGGTCGTTCCGGCCCGAGGGCATTGCAGGGGGGCGTTGGTAGAAATTTTTACCGAAGTGACTTCGGGCCAGGTCGTGCATAGACGGAAGTCGTCGCGCCGTTGCAGCTTGTATCCCTCCGCCTGCTTCGGGCTGAAAGTCACGAATGTGTCGGGCGTGGTGAATTCGGTAAGATTGGTGTCCGGGAGGCCGAACAGTCCCAGTCCGGAGCCGTGATCATGGCTCCAGACCTGGCCGCCAGTGCGTCGCGTCGCCATGTGGAGGATACGTCGGAAGATATAACCGCCGGAACCTGTCCATAGCCGCGCGGGTAGCAATTTCGGGTGCCGCAGCAGCCACCGCAGGTACCAGCGGCAGATCGGGGCTGCGGCATTCAGCCAGTTTTCCAGGTGGCGTAGCAAGGTCGCAGGAAGCTCATCGCCGTTGAGCGCAGCCGCATCGACAAGAATCTGTGTGGTCTGCGCCACTGTGTCTGCATGCAGCGCATGGTCTGCAAGGCTGTTTGGTAGCGCATCACTGGCATCCCCGAACCAATGCCTCAAAGACACAAGGGCGGGCTTTTCGCCGACAGAATCGGCATGTTGGCGGATGAGATGTGAAGCATTGGTGGTGATGATGCGGTTACGGAAATCAACCACCTGCGGCCAGGTCCAGGACATGCCGTCGTCCTGCATCAGGCCGATAAGAGGACGAAGCAGGGCGCGCCACGTCGAGGCTGGAAAGCGATTGCGAAGGAAATCGATTCGGTCGCGCTTAGGTTGCCAGATCGCTGGATCGTCGTAAGCGGCTCCGTTCAGCCAGGGCGCAACGACCTGCTCCCCCCTTTGCGCGAACCGCCGCATCAAAATGGCGGCATACCAGCCGCGCATTGCCTCCTGGACGAATTCCATGGCCAGTATGGCGAGCAAGTCGCCTTCTTCGTCGTGACGGTCAATCCTTTCGCGCACGACAGCCGCGTAGGAGCCGATCAGGTGATCCCGGAACTTAGCCTGCTCTTTCCAGGAAATGGGCCAGGTGAAATCCTTGAGACCGTCGGCACTGACATCGAGGCTCTGGATGTCGAGGGACCGGAGACGACGGATCATCATGCCAGCACCCCGACCGTCTGCAGTCTGGCTCGGCCGTTCTCAAGTTCATAGACCTGGTGAGCACTACGAACAATCGCAGTCTGATGTGATATCGCCAGGATGGTAATTTCCTGCGACAGTTGGCGCAGCGTCTGACAGATTTCGTCTTCGGTGGCTGGATCCAGGGCGGTGGTCGCCTCATCTAGCACCAACAGTCGCGGCTGGCGCACCAAGGCCCGGGCGATGGCAATTCGTTGGCGCTGTCCACCAGATAGATGCTGGGCGCGATCGCCCGCAACGGTATGAATGCCATCGGGCAGACTACTGACGAAATCCCAGGCTCCCGCGGCCCGCAGGGCAACTTCGGCTTCTTCCGCGCCCAGATTCGAGTCGCCCAGCGTTACATTGAGCAGGATCGAGCCGGCGAACAGCGTGGTTTCCTGTGGCACGTAGCCGATCATCTCGCGCCAAGCGTGTAAATCTATATCCCCGAGGGAAACATCATCAATGCAAATTGTGCCGTGCTGGGGTCGATACAAACCGATGACCAGATCGGCAATTGTCGTCTTGCCGGTGCCTGACGGGCCGACGATAGCAGTGATGCGGTTGGCTGGAATGGACAGGGACAGGTTTGTCAGAATCGGCCGGTCACCATGGGCAAAGGTGACGCCTGCGAGGGTAATCGCGGTCTTCAGGCGCGGGGGATTTTGGCCCTTGGTTTGTTCGGTAGCGGCCTTTGCGCGGCCGGTGGCGTCGAGCAGCGACCATAAGGCGCTTTCACCAGCCACCATGGACTGGGCAATCTTCTGAACGCCGCCGATGGCTTGGACTGCTCGCCAGAAGAGCAGGGCAAGAACCATGACCTCGACCAGCGGAATATTGAAAAATGTCAGGGTGACATACAGGCCTGCGGCCATTGCGATAGTGGCGATCGGCTCTTGGAGAGCGCGAACTGCCGTGTTGGCCACCACCTGCCGTTCAAGAGCGCGATTGAGGCCGGAGGTCTCTTGCTCCAGCAGGGGCAGAAAGCGCTTCTCAAAAGCCATCGCCTTGATGGCCTTGATACCCTGAAGCGCATCTATGAAACGACTCAGGAGCAACTTAAGGGATTCTGTCTGGGCCGCCCCGCCACTGCGCGCCATTCGGGTGCCCCAACTCAGCGCAACACTCATGATCAGGCCGGTGGTGATCGCAGCCAGAGCGACCAGCGGTAAGACCAGGAATGCCGCGCCGACGTAAACAATAACCTGGATCAGTGTGACGAGTAGTGTCACGCCATAGAAAATCGCATTCGCGGCACGCTCCGGTTCATTGCCAATTGTATTGGCCAGTTGCCCGGGAGGATGACTGGTGAAGTAGCTCCATCGGGCCGTCAGCATGCTGTGAATGAAATCGCGCCGTAAGTCCGTTTGTACGCGGGCCATGGTGTAGCCGACATACTTCATGCCGAGCCATGTTAAAGCCGACTTAAGCAGTACGGTCAGCACCATGAAGACGAGCAGCCCCCCCAGACTCGGGGAAAGGCCGATACTGGTCAGGAAGCCGGTAAATGTCGTGACAATGTGATTTCCTGCGCCGCTCTGTCCCGTCGCAATATTCAGCAATGGCAGTAATGTCAGGATGCCGATGCCTTCAAGAATATTTGCAATCAGCAGGCTGCCGATCACTGTCGCCGAAGCATACGGATAGCGATTGAAAAAGAACTGCATGACCCGCCCCAGGTCGCGCAGGGGCAGGCGCCGCTTCAAGGCTGCGATAAAGCTGGCGCGCGGCGTAAGGGGCGGGGATTCAATAGTCATTATCGTTGATCTGCATGCGGCGGCGGGCGGCGAATAACCAGGGCGCGACACGTCTCAGGTAGTCAACCAGAATACGCTTCGGGTTTTCAGCTATAAATTGCTCGACCGGCGTGTAGCGGGTACAGGTCTTGCAGACCTCGGGCAGATCGCCATTCAACCAATCGCTACGATATTTTGCTAGGCGCTCGCCCTGCCATATTTCCTGCAGCGACTGCTCCTTGATGTTGCCGATTTTGATTTCGCTTTCGAGATCGGTGCAGATGCAGGCACCGACATTGCCATCGGCTAGCACGTGCAACCGGCGATACAGTTCGAAGCAGGGCGATTTCTTTTTGACTGAAACCGGCAGGCATTCAGAAATCTCACAGCCGGTGGGAAGGTCCTCTTCCTGGATGCGGCCTGACCAGGCATCATAGCTCTCCAGAAATGAGATATTGCTGCCGCCAAACAGGTCTTCGAACCGCCGATATTCTTCGGTTTGTTTCCAGTCGGCCTCATCACGCGCAATCCGCAAGTGCAATGTGATTAGGACTGGCGATCCCAGTTCCTTGTTACGCCGGCCGATCGCATCAATGTTGCGAACAACAGTTTCGTACTTGTCCTTGCCGTAATAGTGCTTGTAGCCTTCACGGCTGCCAATATAGGTCGAGATTGCCAGACGCGTGAGGCCAGAGGTCAGCAACTCGTCCAAGCCGAAGCGATGCAGAAGGATGCCGTTCGTGTAAAGCATTGCCGATGTGATCGATGGCTGGGCCCGGGCATGGCGAATTTTGCGAATGATATGCTTGTCGACCAGCGGATCGCCGACAGTGGGGGTGAAATTGATCGAGCCGCCGCCATTGTCGGCAAACTCACGGATCGCCTTCTCGTACAACTCCCACTCCATCACGGTCTTGCGCCGCTCCATGAAGCGATAGCCGCAGAAGGTACAGTCCGCATTGCAGATGTTGGTGGTTTCGACGCCGAAATTGATGAAACGGGATTCCATCAGTCGCCGATAGACGGCGACGGGTACCATGCGCGCGGCTTTGTCGATGAGCCGCGTTCGCAGTGTGAACAATGGGTTTCGGACTAACTTTTTGCGCCGCATTTCCAGCCCGATCACGGGGACGGTCGGTCGATCTCAGGCGCTGCACTACAGGCACAAAAACCTTTGATCGAACAAGGAAATTTATGGAGCGCAGCTTATATCGTTCAGATGATGAACGTCAAGTCAGCGGTTCTTGCCGGGCAACAATATTATTTACTTAAGCGAGCATATATAATTATATTATACAGCTTTAGATAGTTATCAACAACATCGTCCCATGAAAATGCTTGCGACCGAGCCACGGATAGGGCGGACAGACGAGTGCGGGTTGGTTCGACGAGAGCGTTAAGCATTGCTTCAGCCATGGCATCTGGGTCATTCGTCGGCACCATCAGGCCATCCTCACCGCCCCGAATGATATCGCGGCAACCTGGAGCGTCGGTGGTCACCACCGGCAGGCCCGCTGCCATCGCCTCGACCAGGACGATGCCGAAGGTTTCGGTGATCGAGGGCAGCACGAAAACATCGGCGCTGTGGTAGAGGGCAACCAGTGTCTCGGAAGGGAGGGCGAGGGCGGCGCTGCCGGCCGCCTCATCGCCGATTTGTTCGAGCAGCAATGCCTCCCGCGTCAGGCCAAGAGCATCGGCTCTGCCCTGCAACTCGGAGACTCCGCGGCCCGCGATGACGACGCGGATTGGTGTCCTGCAGCGCTGCTTCACCAGCGCGGCTGCCTCCAGCAGCATGGAGAAATTCTTTTTCGGATGATTGCGCCCGACCGACAGGAAGACCGTTTCATCCTCGGCTAGGCCAAAGCGTTGCCGAGCGGCGATCCTGTTTGCCCGATGTCCCAGCCGCTGAAGATCGACGCCGTTAGTGATACGCGCGATCTGCGCTTCTGGAATGCCGAGCCGATGATATTCATCGGCGACTGTATCAGTCATTGCCACCAGGCAATCGGCCTGCGGTAGCCATTGCCGCACCAGAGCATCGACCACCGGATCGAGCCGCGCGCCGTAATTGATCTCCGGTTGCCGCTGAATATCTTCGCCGGCGCACCGGACGAGATGAGGGACATCTCGGCGCATTCTTGCATAATGCACCAGCGCAACGCCCGTCGGCCAACCCATGGTGCAGTGCCAAATGTCAAAACTATATTTCCGGCGCATCCGCTCAAACCACCAATCTAGGATGGCAAAACCGAAGAGCGGATAGCGGCGAAGTATACCCCAGATTTTCGGCGGGAAAGGGACGACATCATACGGCAGTGACCAGTCGCGTTGCAATTTTGCATGATGCGGCGCTGGCACCATGACGACCGGGTGATGTCCGCGACTCTGCAAACGAAGGGCGATGTTGTGGAGTCCGACCTCGACGCCGCCAAGCGCTGGTAGGAATGTCGATGTCGGCAGGGCGATGCGCAGCGGTCGGCTCATGACGGCCTCCGCAGCACTGCAGCTACATCAATCTCGTCATCTTCGGCTGCCTCCGCCACAGCTTCGGCAAGCCGCCTGAAATCACGATCGATCTGGTCGGCCGAGGCCTGCTCGGCAATCCGCCGGGCAACTGAGAGCCGGGTCTCCTGCGGAATTGCGAATGCGGCTTCGACGGCGACTTTCCAGGCGGCGGGGTCGAATCGGCACAAGTAGCCGGACTCACCGTCGACGACCCATTGACGGAATGCTGCTTCGCCTTTGTTGGCGACAACGGGAATGCCGCAGGCCAAGCTCTCGAGCATAGGCGTGGCCAAACCCTCGTTGTAGTTTGGCAGCATGTAGACGTCTGCGAGCTTGATATAAGGCGCCGCAGGAACGAAATCAGGGACCACCAGAACGCGCTCCCCAAGATTCAAGGCGGTGACTCGGCGCTGGAATTCGGACAGGTAATCAGCATCGCGCCTCTGCAGTGGCCCGGTGGTGACCATGGGACCAGCGACAACGAGTTTGAATTCGTGGGGTAGCTGAGCAAGGACATCCAGAAGAAAAATCTGGTTCTTCATTGGCATAAATTTCGCCACCATGGTGAGGATGCGATCCTCCGGCTTAAATGGCGTGTATTGCAGTCGGTACTCATTGCGCCGTCCCGGTTCAGGGAAGAATTGCGTGGTGTCGACGGGATTGGGCCGTATCCATACGTTTTTAGTCAGCCCCTCTTCTGCGCAGCGGCGGCCGATCATGTCTGAAATGGCAATCACGACGGTCCGCTGGCGCAACCTCCGCTGCAGCCATGTCCGATAACGCAGGCCCGGTAGGGTCTGCAGCGCACTCGCATGCGCCGTCACCAATTCGATGATCATGGGGCGTCGGGCGATGGCTCCGAGGGCAATCGCCGCGGCGGTTACGTTCGATGTGCCGAAGATATGCAGGAGCTGCTGTTTTCGGCGCGAGAGTCGGTGTATCGTGCACACCGCTTCCCACCATCCTTTTACAAGATGCAGCAGTTTGCCGGCTAGATCGGTCCTGTTGCTTGTATCGCCCCAGAAATTCGCAGCGAGCCGCTCGACGTAGACATCGTCGTAGACATATTTTGCGTTGCCGGGAAACTCGATCGATCCGGTCAGGACGTGGCGCTCGATGCCCCAGCCAAGTCGCATGAGGCGGGCATAGGTCCGGTGAATTCGCAGGCCGGCACCCGCGTATTCCGGAGGAAACTTGCTGCCTACAAGCTGTATTCGCATGTCATGTCCGGGGCGTCAGGCAGCGATCCAGTGTGATCAGAAGATTGATCAGAATGGAATGATCGCGGCGTCCATCAAGCTGTTCGGCAACAAGACTGCGAATGCGATCAGTGTCGAGAAAGTCCAGACGATGCAGAGCGGGTGAGTCTGGCAAGCCGGCCGCAAGCTCACGGATACGCGGATTATGCTCGAAGGCGTGGTGGGCTGGCGGCCAAGAGCGTTCCCACCACGGCGGCAGAGCGCGGAAATGACCGCGCATCACACGGTTTAATGCCCCTCGCGACCAGTTGATCGCCGTCTGTGTCGCCAGGGATCGCCGTGCGGAAATATTGGTATTTGCATTGCGGATGCGCATCGTCGCCGGGTTGCAAAGCTCGATGCCGCGCATCAAGACTGCCCAGTTCGCTTTATCGCGAGGGCTTATGGCGAAGGCCAGATCGAACAGTCGATTTTCCAGAGCGGGAATGCGGCAATCCGCCCAGCCACGGATCGAGGCCGCCATCGGGAAAGAATAGTGGCGCGAGAAGTTATGCAGGTGCATGTATTCCCACTGGTCGTAGCGATCCGCGCCAAGATCTTTTGCCCGATCTAGAATGGTGGCGACTGAGGCGCGGATCGCGTCGGTCAGGCGAGGCCGGTGCCCGGCCTTCACAATGTCCCAGGGATTCGAGGTCTTGAGCCGATAGCTCACGCCATTCATGAACGCTCCGGTGAGATCGCCGCCAAGCGGCTGCAGCCGGTACATCAGGGTGTCGCGGCCCGCCAGGCGCAACGGCTTCTTGGGTTGATAGAGGCCGGCGAAAAATACATCGAGCGCCAAGCCAAGAAAAATGGTGTTGGCTTTGGGGGTCACCGTATCGCGAAACGGCGCGAACTGGAATTCGGGATATATCTGCATCCCCGCCAGCCAAACGGAATCGTCAACCACAGTGTTGAGCATGTCTTCCGGCCGCTGCATGAAGATATGCTCGGCCTTGCAGACTGCGGCCAGTTCGGCGGCGACGTTGAATTCGTTGTTCCGGGTCAGGCCGCTGGTAAAACAAACTGGTGCGCGAGGGGCGGCCGCCAGCAAGGCGCGGCTGTCGAGGCCACCGCTCAGCATCAGTCCGAACTGCCTGTCATCAGACATATGTGCAGTCATGCTGGCCTGCAGTGCCTCTGCGAGTTCTCTGGCGGCGCTTGCCGTGGACGGATGGTTCTGGTCGAAGGACGGCAGCCAGTATTTCTCAATCCGCAGCGTGCTGTCCTGCGCGGCGACGGTCAGTATGGAGGCCGAATCCAAATACTGGATATTGCGATCATAAGTATGGGTGCCAAACAGGCGACGAAAATACAGAAATTCAAACGCAACTTCGGGTGCAATGGCGGCGTCACCGTTGCGCAGCACTTCGTCCAACAGGGATTTGAAAGAGGTCGAAATACTCAACCCGTGACTATCGCGCCGATAATAAATGGCAAGCGATGCGAAGCGGTCATTTATGATGGACAGGGTCTTCGCGGTGCGGTCGTAGATCAAGATTAGGAACGAGCCGTTGAGGTCGCGGGCAAAGCTGTCGATTTCGCGGTGCCGGGCAAACCGCTCGATGACAGCCTTGTAGCTGACTTTGCCATCGACGATTGGATTGCCCCAGATAACAAACGTCTTGTCGTCGACATGCGTGCAAGATGCCGCAGGATGCAGATTGAGCGCTTCCACCCTCAGGTGAGCGTCGTCGACCAGAAATCCGGTGCTCCGCCCCGCCGCCCGCGCATCGAACGAGAAGCGGGCGGAAAGGTGGAACAATGCGACAGAGGCCGGTGTCACTGGCGCTTTTGCAGGAGAACCGTGCGCGCTCCGCCGATCTTGCAGATGAAGTCGACAGCATCATCGTCGCGGATGTTCTCATAAATGACGCGTTCGACATCGTCGGTCCGAACCCGCGTGATGCCTTGGTAGCCGCGGGCATCGACCAGTGTTGTGCCGCGTTGCGACGACGAGGCGAGATATCGCACGTGGTATCCGAGCGAGAATAGCTTGCGCAGCGGAGCTTCCATGTCGTGGTCAGCGCTGTAACGCGACAGATGCGTTTCAAAGATTATCATTGGCGCGAGTTCGCCATTGGCAACGGCATCAATCATGCCGTTGAACACTTCGACTTCGTGCCCTTCCACATCCATACGAATCAGATCGGGCTTGCCATGCATGCGCGCGAGTTCCGGAACGGTATAAGTGCGCACGACTTCAACTTTGCCGGACAGGAACTTTGCGCCAGTGCCGGTAGCGTGGAATGTGTTCAGGTTGGACTGATGCGCCAGGAAGAATTCCTTTTCGCCTGCCTCGTCGGAGACTGCGCCGGGAACCACAGTTATATGCGCATGGCCGTTGAGAGCGAGGTTGCGCTTGAGCAACTCGATGTTTGAGGGCGAGGGCTCAACCGCAATCATGCGGCCCTTCGGCCCGATTAGGCTCATCTCCATCAACACGTAGTAGCCGAGGTTGGCGCCGATATCGAGGACGGCCATGCCAGGCTTCAGCACTTTCTCAAGGATGATCTTGTGATCGATTTCACGGGTGCCGAACAGCAGCAGGGACCGGCTAATGCCCTTATCTTCGAGGTCGAGCAGCATGCGATAGTCATGAATGCGCTTTTCAATAAACCGCTGACCAAGAATGTGCTTTTGCACGGTGGCGCGAACAACATTCATCACAGCGCTAGCCAGCGTAACCGGCCCGCGTGTCTTCAAAGTCACCAAAGCGCCGCTCAGCATAGCATCCTCACAGATTGGGCAATAACAGATATTCGTTCATTCTCAGCTGACGTGCCACAGAACCATCAATTTCGTGGCAGCGATAGCCAAGATCATGGATCAATTGCTGTAAGGCTTCGACATCGCTGCCGAGCATGCGCAGTTGGGTCGGGTGGACGCTCAGGAAAATCGGGGGCTGGCAACGTCGCAGGGTCGCCGCGGCGCCCTGAAGCACGCCGTACTCGGCGCCTTCGACGTCGATCTTGACAAGGTCGGGCGAGAGACCGCGTTCGATGCAGAAGCGGTCGATTGAGATTTGCGGGCGGGAGGTCTCGATGAACTTGTCATGCTCGCGCTTGACCGCGAGACCATTCATGCCGCTGACCCAACGCTGTTCGAAGAAGGAGACGCTCTCCTTGTCCTCGGCGCCAACTAGGCAAGCAATCACTTCTGCATTGCGGATGTCGTTGTTCTCGATGTGGCGGCGCAGATAGCGCAGGTTTGCCGTCGATGGTTCGAAGGCATAAATCCGGCCGCCTGCACCGATCACCTTGCTGGCCGGCAGGGTGACAAGCCCGATATGGGCTCCGATATCAAGTACGCATGTGCGGTTGCGGCAAGTTTCGATGCAGTGATTGAACCCGCCGTTATGGGCGCCGCCCCAGTTTTCAAAATTGCTGAAAGCAAATTCAGGCTGCAGCAGGAAGGGACCGTAGGGACCAATTTTCTGTCGGACGGCTTTGCCTAAGCCAAGACGACAAAACATCCGATAACAATTTCCGAGGGCGACCCAGACCGGGCCGAAGGCTCTCAGCGGGCCGTGCCGCCAGCGGCGAAGGAGGGCAATGGCGCTCATGAGGCGGCGGAAGCAGCAATGACGATTCTATGTCGGGCCCCATGGCGGCATTCAAGCGGCCTGAGGTCCAGCTTCCCCATAATATGTTGGAATATATATAGAAATTTTCCAAGCATGGTTAAATTCCCACATCGCGCAATGCGCTGGGCGATGTTGGCTCTACGGACATTGAATCTCAACAAGCGCTGGACAAAGATCGACATTATCGCGTTCATGCTATGAACGTCAATCGCTCAGCCGCTTGTAAGGAAGCGGGCGGGGCAGGGGGGGCGGTCAGAGGCGGCCCCGCGCTATCATCTTACTGGGACGGGGACGGTCAGGATGCGGATTCTGCTTTTTCTCAGGTCGCTCCTGCATGGCGGCACAGAACGGCAGGTGATCGTGCTGGCGCGCGGCCTTAAGGCGCGCGGCCACGAGGTAAGGATCGTCACGCTGTATGGCGGTCACGCCTTTGCGGATGACTTGACTGCCGCTGGCATCAAGCATGACCCGCTGGGCAAGTTGGGCCGGTTCGACCTGTTCGCACCACATAGGAAGCTGGTTCAACTCGCCCGCTCATGGCCTGCCGACGTGGTTTACTCATTCCTGCCTGCGCAAAATCTGGCGGCGGTCTTGCTTTCTCTGTTCTATCCGCAGGCGAAACTTGTCATCGGCGTGCGGGCTGCAGGCCTGGACTTGCAGAGATACGACTGGCTTGCCGGACTGAGTTATCGTCTTGAACCATGGTTTGCGCGCCGTGCCGATCTGGTGATCTCCAACTCAGCCGCAGGTGAGCTTTGGTGCGAAGAGCGTGGGTTTCCGAAGGGAAAGCTTCTCACCATTCCGAATGGGGTCGAGACCGATAAATTTCGCTTTGACGACGCTGCGAGGCGCCGGCTGCGCGAAAATCTGGGCCTCGCTGTAGATGCTGTGCTCGTAACCGTGGTGGCCCGGCTGGACGTGATGAAGGGGCATCCGGTTTTCCTGCACGCCGCGGCGCAACTGGCCCGCGAATATACAAATATGGTGTTTGCCTGCGTCGGTAATGGCACGGAAGAGTATCTCGCGGATTTAATGAGGCTGGCGTCGGAGCTAGACATATCCGATCGCGTAATATGGCTGCCCGCGCAGAAAGATGTGCGGGCCGTATTTAGTGCCAGCGATATCGGCGTGCTGCCGTCGATTTTTGGCGAGGGTTTTCCGAATATCCTTGTCGAAGGCATGGCCTGCGGCCTGCCGATGGTGGCAACCGACACCGGCGATGCCCGCAGGATTGTTAATGGTTATCTTCCGATCGTGCCGCCTTCCAATGCGACTGAGTTGGCCGGCGCTATCTCGGCTGTCGCATCAAACCTGCACATGGCTTCGATCCTGCGCGAGAAACTGCGCGCGCATATCCAGACACACTACAGCGCCGAGGCCTTGGCGGCGGCAACTGAGAGTGCGTTGATGTCGCTTGAACGCTGAGCCTATAAAAGGCTATCCGTCAAGACACCCCGCATCTGACGGCAAGGTTTTGCTCGATTCTGTAGCCCCGGCGCGGTAGGCTGTGCAGCCTCGACTGATTGGTTCCTATGTCGCTATCTCATTATATAAAACGTACCATCCCCCTAGCATGCGCTTATTACCTAATCACTGGTTGGAAGCGTCGGCACCAGTTACGCCGTGGCGTGGTCAGTACGAAGTCGGGAATGCGGCATGCAAAACTCAACATTGATGAATCTGTCGCCTATATAGAATCTGTCTGGCGCGACTATCTCGCCTGGTCGGGGCGGCCCGCTCTTTCTGGACGGCTCGTGGAGATAGGCCCGGGCGATAATTTCGGCGTCGCACTCCTTTTCCTGGCCAATGGCGTGTCTAACGTCGTGGCGATCGACAAGTTCGCACCCGAACGGGATCCGACGCGACAGGCAGCGGTCTATCAGGCTCTGAACAGCCGGCATAACCTCTATCAGCTGTTTGATGGCGCTCCGTCGGAGGATGCCATCAAGAATCTCGTCTATCTGCCGGGGATGTCAGCGGAGCGATATTTCGGTAACGCCCCGCCGCCGTTCGACGCAGTGATCTCCCGAGCGGTTCTGGAACATCTCGACGATCCGCTCGCTGCGCTCGACGCCATGTGGGCCGGATTGCGCCCGGGCGGATTGCTCCTGCATCGCATCGACCTTCGCGACCACGGCATGTTTGCTGGTGCGCATCCGCTCTCGTTCTTGACGCTGAGCGGATGGCTTTATCGGGCGATGACAAAAGAAATCGGGTTGCCAAACCGTCTTCTGCTGCCGCCTTATCGCGCCTTCGTCAAGGCGCGTGGTTGGCCGGCGCGGATCGGCATCACCCGACTTGCCGGTGTCGCCGGCGATTTTCCCGCCCTGGCCTGGGAGCAGTTGCCCGACGATGCGCGTCGCCAGTCGCTCGCCGTGGTGAAGGAAATTCGCCCCAGGCTTGCCGCGCCGTTCCGTGGAATGGCTGATCAGGATCTGGCGATTGCGGGCATTGTGCTGGTCGCGGAAAAGCCGTCTTGATGCGGGATCGAAATCTGGCATCCGCGTGTATTTATCCGCTCACCAGCTTCCCACTGAGATCGTAGTGACCGGCCTTTTCGATCTTTACCTTGACGATGTCGCCTACCTTTATGTTGGTAGCTTTTGCGATTTTCACGATGCCATCAATCTCGGGCGCGTCGGCAAAGGACCGGCCAACAGCGGTGCTCCGCTTGGTTTCATCAACCAGGACATCCAGTGTGCGGCCGACAAAGCGCTTTAGCCGCCTTGTGCTAATGGCCTGTTGCGTCGCCATGAATCGTTCCCAACGATCCTGTTTGACGTCACCGGGCACGTGGTCGGCGAGACCGTTGGCCGTGGCGCCTTCGACATTCTCGTATTTGAAACAGCCGACGCGATCGAGCTGCGCTTCCTCGAGCCACTGGAGCAGGAACTCGAAATCCGCCTCGGTCTCGCCGGGGAAGCCGACGATGAAGGTGGAGCGTATGGCAAGGTCCGGGCAAATCTCGCGCCAGCTGCGAATGCGCTGCAGCACCTTTTCCTGGTTGCCTGGCCGACGCATGCTCTTGAGCACGCGCGGCTCGGCATGCTGGAAGGGGATGTCCAGATAGGGGAGAATCTTCCCCTCCGCCATGAGCGGAATGATCTCGTCCACATGCGGATAGGGATAGACGTAATGCAGCCGCACCCAGGCGCCGAGGCTTCCCATGGCATCAGCCAGTTCGGTCAGGCGGGCCTTCACCTTGCGTTCGCGCCACTGGCTTTCGGCATGCTTGATGTCAACGCCATAGGCTGAGGTGTCCTGCGAGATCACCAGCAGTTCCTTGACGCCGGCTTTCACCAGTCGCTCGGCCTCGAACAGCACGTCATTGGCCTGACGGCTCTTCAGCTTGCCGCGCATGGACGGGATAATGCAGAAGCTGCAGCTGTGATTGCAGCCTTCAGAAATCTTCAGATAGGCATAATGCCGCGGTGTCAGCTTGATACCCTGCGGCGGCACCAGATCAAGGAAGGGATCGTGCAGCGGCGGCGCTGCCTCATGAACGGCATTGACCACGGTCTCATACTGCTGCGGCCCGCTCACGGACAGCACATCGGGGAACATGCCGCGGATCTTCTCGGCTTCCACGCCCATGCAGCCGGTCACGATCACGCGACCATTCTCGCGCATGGCCTCACCGATCGCTTCCAGTGATTCCTGCTTGGCACTGTCGAGAAAACCGCAGGTATTCACCAGCACGACATCGGCGGCGTCGTAGGAGCCTGAAATCGCATAGCCCTCGGCGCGCAGCTTGGTGATGATGCGCTCGGAATCGACAAGGGCCTTGGGGCAGCCAAGGCTGACGATGCCCACTTTGGGCGGGTTGGCGGCGGGTGCGGGACGGGTCATGGCGCGGCTTATAAGCCTGAATGGGCTGGCTGGCTAGTTTGTTGCGGGGCCGGCATCAGGCGGGGCATGGCCGGCAGATGGCCGCGCCGCATCCCTCAGGCGGCCTGGTTCTTGTCAGGTTTCAACGCCGTCGCAATATGCAGCAGTCTTGGCGCATAGAGATGGTCTGCCGCTACCTCACGCGCAAGGCGATCATAGACGGCCTGCGGCGCGACATTGTCAGCAATGATCACGGCCAGCGCGCCCTGCGCCATCGCGGAGGGAAGGTCCCCCACGACGGGATGGCCATGGAACAGTTTTTCATTGCGGCCAGGTGCGATGACGGCGGTTATGACCACGCCGGCCGCCGAAGCGGAGAGCAAGGCGATCTCGGCCATTTCTCCACTGCCAGCGATGGCAACGCGTGAGATGCCGCGGTTGGCTAAGGTGGTGAACAGATCCTCATACTGACTGCGGGCGCGCCGAAAGAAATTCAGCGACGTCTCTAAATACTCTGCCACCAAGCGACTTTTCTCGGCAAAGCCATGCGGAGTGAGGTAATAGGCGTAACGCCGAGCGGGAGCGTTCTGAATTTTGATAAGGCCCTTGGCGACGCAGCGTTTTAGCAGTGCATTGGCCAGTCCAAGGGCTACATCCAGGCGGCTCGCGAGGCTGCGCTGGGTATGCTGGTCTGAATCCGCGACGGCTGACAGCAGCGCTACCATCGTGGCGGCATCCTGGGCTGGTTCGGCAGATTTCTCCGCTTTCTCGTTCATGCTGTGAACGATAACTGCCGCCCTCGTTAGGGTCAATCCATTTTTCGCGTTATTTTTCGTTATAAATCAAATCCTTATGGCGCTTTCTAAAGCTGTGGCCATCCGGAGGAGGCGCTGGTCCTGACCCTTACGGCCTATCAGCATCAGCCCCACCGGCAGGCCGGAAACCAGCAGCGGCAGTGAAATCGCACAGAGATCGAAGAAATTCGCCACCGAGGTATTCCGCAACAGCAGCCCGTTGGCGGCGGTGAAAGCCGCCTCATCTCCGGCCAGATCGGCGATTTTGGGTGCCACGATCGGCGCGGTCGGCAGGATCAGGGCATCCAGGTCAGCCAGATGCTGGTCCATGGCGGCAATCAGTTCGGCACGTCGGCGCTGCATGAAGATGTAATCGGCAGCCAACACGGTGCGACCGCGTTCGATGCGACCGCGCACCATGGGATCGAAATCGTCCGGGCGCTGGTCCATCGCCTCGCGGTGAATGAAAAAAGCCTCGGTGGCGGCGAACCCACCCCTGGCGTTCACGGACAGCATCTCCTGCAGCAGCGGCAGGGGATGATCGCGCAGCATGGCTCCGGCGGTGCCGAGCCCCTTGCAGGCAGCGTCAAAAGCGCCGGCGACGGCCGGGTCCATGCCTTCCAGCAGCAACCCCTGCGGAATACCAAGGCGCAGTCCAGCCAGCGGGGCCGGCGTCAATGGGGCAATGGCGTCGCCGGCCATCACGGCATCGGCCAGTGCGCAGTCGGCTACGCTGCCGGCCATCGGGCCGATACTGTCGAGGGCATAGGAAAGCGGGAAGGCACCGGCAGTCGGCACGCGATACTGGCTCGGTTTCCAGCCGACGATGCCGCAGAGCGCTGCCGGGATGCGTGTCGAACCGCCGGTATCGGAGCCGATGGTGATCTCCGCCATTCCGTCGGCCACTGAAACCGCACCGCCGGAGCTGGAACCGCCGGGAATACGGCTGCGGTCGACGGGATTGCCCGGCGTGCCATAATGCGGATTGATGCCGACGCCGGAAAAGGCAAACTCGGTCATGTTGGTCTTGCCGACGATGACGACGCCCGCGGCGCGCAGCCGGGCGATCGCCGGCGCCTCACTGCTGGCCGGTGCCGCATCGCGGCGCAGCTTGGAGCCTGCTGTGGTGGTCTCGCCGGCGACGTCGAAGAGGTCCTTGATCGAGACGATGCGACCATCCAGCGCGCCCAGGCCCAGGCCCAGCTCCGCCCGCCGGTCGGCCGAATCTGCGGCGGCGCGCGCCTGGTCCGCATAGATCTTGGTAAAGGCGCGACGGCCCTCGCCAGCCGGATCTTCGATCCGCGCCAGACAGGCTTCCAGGCGGTCGCGGCTCGAACGAGTGCTGGCGGGGCGGTTCATATCAATCTCCAGGAAATAAGTTCCGAACTATCGCGCTTTCCCCATGCTGACAAGGGCTGGCGCGATCTGGCGGTGCGGCGCATAGTAATGCCATGAGCTTCGTTGCTATTTATGCTCGCGTTCTCGCTCTTCTGAAGCCTGAGAAACGCCTCGCGATCATTCTGGCTCTGGCCAATATCGGCCTGGCCGGGGTCGGTTTCATCGAACCAATTCTGTTTGGCCGCATCATCGATGTACTCTCGAATCCGGGCGGCGCGACGCCGGATGAGAACTGGTCGCGCACCATCGAACTGCTCGGCCTGTGGTGCGGTGCAGGTCTGGCTGGCATCCTTGCTGGCATCCTTGTCGCTCTGCATGCTGACCGGCTGGCGCATCGTCGCCGCCTCGCGGCGATGGCGCTCTATTTCGAGCATGTGCTGAGCCTGCCGGCAGCATTCCACTCGGCCACACATTCGGGCACGCTGCTCAAGATCATGCTGACCGGCACCGACAATCTGTTCGGCTTGTGGCTGGCCTTCTTCCGCGAGCATCTGTCAACTTTCGTGGCCGTGCTCGCGCTCCTGCCGCTGTCGCTGTATCTGAACTGGCGGCTTGGCCTGCTGCTGATCGGATTGATCGTTGTCTTCGCGCTGGTCAGTGCCGTGGTGGTGAGCCGCACGGAAAAGGCGCAGGGTAAGGTCGAGGGGTATCATTCGCAGCTGGCTGCACGGGCCGGTGATGCGCTCGGCAATGTTGCACTGGTACAAAGCTTCGTACGTCTGGCGCTCGAATCGCGTGAACTCGCCATGGTCATGGAACGACTGCTCAAGGCGCAGTTCCCGGTTCTCAATCTGTGGGCACTGATGACGGTGCTGAGTCGCATGGCATCCACCATCACGATCATCAGTATTTTCATGCTGGGCAGCTGGCTGCATCTGCATGGCCAGACCAGTGTGGGTGAGATTGTCAGCTTTATGGGCTTTGCCACGCTGCTGATAGGCCGGCTGGAAGCCGCCATGGGCTTCATCAGCCGGATGTTCTTCCAGATGCATTCGCTTGGCGAATTCTTCCAGGTGCTGGACACCGAGGCCGCTGTGCGGGATCGCCCAGGTGCCCGTCCGGTCGAGAAGGTGAAAGGTGCGGTGGCTTTCGAGCATGTCACGCTGTCTTACGACGATCGCCGCCCCGCCGTGATCGATGTCAGCTTCGACGTGGAAGCTGGCAAAACCGTCGCTCTTGTCGGCCCGACTGGATCGGGCAAGACGTCGACCATGGCGCTGCTCAGTCGGCTCTGGGACCCGCAGTCCGGACGGGTGTTGATCGATGGCAGCGACATCCGTGATTACAAGTTGGAAAGCCTGCGGCGCAATATCGGCGTGGTATTCCAGGATAGCGCCGTGTTCCATCGCTCGATCGCCGACAACATTCGCATCGGGCGTCCGGAAGCCACTGATGCCGAAGTGGAAAGGGCAGCGCGCCTGGCCGAGGCGCACGACTTCATCCTGCGCCAGAGCGACGGCTATGCGACCATCGTGGGCGAGCGTGGCGTCAATCTCAGCGGCGGCGAGCGTCAACGCCTGGCGATCGCCCGCGCCCTGCTGAAGAATCCGCCCATCCTGATTCTGGATGAGGCGACCTCGGCGCTGGACGCTGCGACCGAGGCGCGTATACAGAAGGCACTTGATACACTAATGAAAGGCCGGACCACTTTCATTATCGCGCACCGGCTTGCTACAGTACGTTGCGCCGACCTGATTCTGGTACTGCAGGACGGCAAGGTGATTGAGCGTGGCAGTTTTGACGAGCTTGTTGCTGCGAACGGATTGTTCAGTGAATTGGTGCGTACGCAATTTCAGAATGTCCGCTGACTATCTGAAGATCAATTTCTCGCCTGGTTGCAGCGCTTCCAGCGAGCAAAAAGAATAATAATCTCGACGAGACTGGCGAATGTCCCACCGTATTACGATTGTGATCGAAGCACTGGATCGCGGTGGTGCAGAATGGCACTTGCTGCAGGTCCTGCCGCGGTTGCGTGACCGCAATTTCGACGTCGAGGTCTTTTGCTTGCATCACCGCGGCGAGCTGGCAGGCGAAATGGAGCGCCGGGGCGTTCGAGTCATCGGTACGGATGTGCTCTCCTCGAACCTGTTCTTGCGGGCGCTCCATCTCATTTTAAAATCGGGCGCTCTGCTGTTGCATTTGATGCGGAACCGGCCGGATATCGTTCACTTCTTCCTGCCAGCGGCATATATCTTCGGAGCGCCTGCCGCAGTGCTTTCACGTTGCCGCATCCGGCTCATGAGCAGACGCAGCCAGAACCGGTATCACAGCTATCTTTTCGGAACCAAGCTCATTGAAAGGCTGTGGCATCGCCGTATGAGCGCGGTGATAGGAAATTCGCGAAGCGTGGTGCAGCAGTTGTCGGAAGAGGGGGTTCCCGATTCGAAACTCCATCTTCTCTATAATGGCGCAGACCTCCCGGTCTTTGGCGCGCAGATGCCGCGGAACGCGGCGCGGGATAGTCTTGGCCTAAGCGACTCTGCCTTGGTCTTCGTGATCGTTGCCAATCTGCTTCCTTACAAGGGGCATAAGGATTTGCTACAGGCGTTTGCTCATATCAAAGATCAATTGCCGCAAAACTGGGTCCTGCTATGCGCTGGCCGTGATGACGGTATCGGTTCCGCACTTCAGGATCAGGTAGAGCAACTGGGGCTGACGCAGCGTGTTCACTGGCTCGGCTCGGTCAAGGACGTGCCTTCGCTGCTCGCCGCCGCTGATGTCGCATTGCTGACCTCGCATGAAGAGGGATTCTCCAATGCGATCATTGAGTATATGGCGACGGGTCTTCCTTCAGTCGTGACTGACGTTGGCGGCAATCCGGAGGCGGTATTGCACGAGGAGACCGGACTGGTGGTGCCGGCGCGCGACCCCGCCGCTTTGGCCGAAGCGATTTTGCGTTTGGCCGGCGACCCGGAATTGCGCCGTCGGTTTGGCGCGGCAGCGCATCGGCGCGTGCATCAGAATTTCTCGCTGGATGCCTGCGTTGATAATTATGTCATGGTGTATTCAAAAATACTGCGCGAGCACGGGATCGATTGAAATCCTGGTCTAGCGCCAGACGCGCCGCGTGCGATCGGCTTCGGCTGGCGTAGCGGTTTCCTCCGCTGCAGGTTTGGGTGCAGTCTCGCGCACCGCCTGCCGTTCCTGCCAGGCATGGCGCAGCTTCTCGTGCCCTTCGATACTCTGCACGGTCAGTTCGCACTCGAAAGCGATGCTCTGCAGGATCTGTTTGTCGATCTTGTTGTAGGTCTTCATCTTGGCCATCACGCAGTCTTCGCGTTTCGGCGTGACGCCCGGCGTGTAGAAGGTCGCTTCCGACTCGCGCGACGTGGGGCGCAAGGCGTAACCCACGACGGCCAGGATCGAAAGGATGATAGCCGCGCCGATGCCGCTGATCAGCAGGCGACGGTCGATGCGGCGCAGGAGCGTTGGCATGGCGAAAGCTGTGGCTTCGGGTCAGAGAGCCGCAGAATACCGCAAAATGCGGTTTCCGCAGGTAAAGAATCAGGAACATCGCGGAAAAGCGCGGTTTACCAAAACTTGCAGCGCGCTTATCGCGGTTCAGAATGCCGTTGTCGCGACCAGGATCGGGCTTGTGCCGTCTTATGAGGCAGTTGTATCGGCTTATAACGCCCTTATTCAGGGCTTATAGCATGCTTATTCCGTGAAACATCGCCCGTGAAACATCACGGCACTCGCTTACCATCTGGGAAGCGGGTGCCGTAAAGGCAAGGGATCATCTGCCGAGGAACGGTAGGTTGAGTCCCTGCTCCTGGGCGCATTTGACGGCGATGTCATAACCCGCATCGGCATGACGCATCACGCCGGTGCCGGGATCGTTCCACAGCACGCGCTCCAGCCGCTTGGCTGCGGCCGGCGTGCCGTCGGCGACGATCACCACGCCGGCATGCTGGGAGAAGCCCATGCCGACGCCGCCGCCATGATGCAGCGACACCCAGGTGGCGCCTGAAGCGGTGTTCAGCAGCGCGTTCAGCAGCGGCCAGTCGGAGACGGCATCTGAGCCGTCCTTCATCGCCTCGGTTTCGCGATTGGGGCTGGCGACGGAACCTGAATCGAGATGATCGCGACCGATCACAATAGGGGCCTTCAGCTCGCCCTTCGCCACCATCTCGTTGAAGGCGAGGCCGAGGCGATGGCGTTGCCCCAGGCCGACCCAGCAGATACGCGCCGGCAGGCCCTGGAACTTGATGCGCTCACGCGCCATGTCGAGCCAGGTGTGCAGATGCGGATCGTCGGGGATCAGCTCCTTCACCTTGGCATCGGTCTTGTAGATATCCTCGGGATCTCCGGACAGCGCCACCCAGCGGAACGGCCCGACGCCGCGGCAGAACAGCGGCCGGATATAGGCCGGTACGAAGCCGGGGAAATCGAAGGCCTCGGTGACACCGACTTCCTTGGCCATCTGGCGGATATTGTTGCCGTAGTCGAAGGTGGGGATGCCCATCTTCTGGAAGGCCAGCATCGCGCGCACATGCGCCGCCATCGACTCCTTGGCGGCCCTGACCACGCCCTGCGGATCAGCCTCGCGCGCCTTCTCCCATTTCTCCAGCGTCCAGCCGGCCGGCAGATAACCGTTGAGCGGGTCATGCGCGCTGGTCTGGTCGGTGACGGCATCGGGGCGGATACCGCGCTTCACCATCTCGGGCAGGATTTCGGCGGCATTGCCCAGCAAACCGACCGAGATCGCCTTGCCGACTTTCTTCGCGTCTTCCAGCATCGCCAGCGCCTGGTCGAGCGTATCGGCCTTCATATCGACATATCCGGTGCGCAGCCGCATCTCGATGCGCGACGGCTGGCATTCGATGGCGATCATCGACGCGCCGGCCATGGTGGCGGCCAGTGCCTGCGCGCCACCCATGCCGCCGAGGCCGGCGGTGAGAATCCAGCGGCCCTTCAGGTTGCCGCCGTAATGCTGGCGGCCCATTTCGACGAAGGTTTCGTAGGTGCCCTGCACGATGCCCTGGCTGCCGATATAGATCCACGAGCCGGCCGTCATTTGGCCGTACATCATCAGGCCCTTGCGGTCGAGTTCATGAAAATGGTCCCAGGTCGCCCATTCCGGCACCAGGTTGGAATTGGCGATCAGCACGCGCGGCGCATCCTCATGGGTGCGAAACACGCCTACCGGCTTGCCCGACTGCACCAGCAGGGTTTCGTCGGGTTTCAGCGTCGTCAGCGTCTTCTGGATCTGGTCGAAACTCTGCCAGTTGCGCGCCGCCCGGCCGATGCCGCCATAGACCACCAGTTCTTCCGGCTTCTCGGCCACATCGGGATCTAGGTTGTTGCGCATCATCCGGTAGGCCGCCTCGATCTGCCAGTTGCCGGTATGCAGGTCGCTGCCATGCGGGCTGCGAATGACGCGGGTATTGTCGCGGCGGTTGTTTGACATGGTGGGCCTCGTTCAGAGATAGCTGCGCTTCGACGTGCCGTCGGCGCGGTAGGAAAAACGGGTGGTGAAGCGGTGGGCATGGCCGGGATACCAGAGCACGGCTGCCGACACGGTCTGGCTGCCGGCCCAGGTGCGGCGCCGCAGGCGCAGGCAGGGTTCGCTGGCGGTGATCTTCAGCAGTTTGCGGATGCGCGCATCCGCCATCGCGGCCTCGACGATATGCTCCACTTCCGTGGCGGGAGCGGATTTCATCAGGAATTCGTTCGGCGTCTGCGCGGTAAAATCGGCCTCCAGATAGCCGGGTGCGGTGGCCGGATTGACGTAACGGTCTTCCACCTGCAGCGGGATGCCATCGGCCATATGCACCAGCACGGAATGATAGATGCCGGCCTGCGGATTGAGACCGAGTTCGCGAGCCAGATCGACGGTGGCGCGCTCGGCCTGCAGTAGCTCGACGCGGGCGGTGTGGCGCTGGCCGCGCTCGGCGATTTCCTCGGCGATATTGCGCAGTTCGACCAGATTGAAGATCGGGCGTTTCTCGGCCACGAAGGTGCCGGTGCCCTGCACGCGGACGACCAGGCCTTCATGGGTCAGTTCGCGCAGCGCCCGGTTCACGGTCATGCGGCTGACTTTGAGCTGTTTGACCAGGGCGCTTTCCGACGGCACCTGATCGCCAGCGCGCCAGTCACCCGCCTCGATATGCTTGACGATGAATTCCTTGACGCGGCGATAGCGCGGCGTAGGTCCATTCTGCGAGGCGGCGGCTGGCCCGGGCATCGGTTTTCCCTGTTGTCTGGCCCTGTCTCTTCCGCCGGTCAGTATAGGTTTAATTGTATATACAAGTCCAGTTGGCGCCGCCGTCCTGCGGTTATGGGAAATATATGCAGGCACCTTGGGGTACAGTTCTCGCCTGCCCAGGCGAAACCGTGTAAAACCGCGCCTGCGCGGGGTGGCGCGTTGGGGAACATGGGGCAATCGTGAGTGTCGCAGCAGGCGATGTGACGCCCGGTGTCGCGCGGGGCGGCAGTCGGGTCGTCGTGGTGACCGTGACGCATTTCAGCGAGGGGGTGATTGGCGAGTGTCTTGCCCATCTGCCGCCTGGCTTGCCCGTCATCGTGACGGACAATGCGAGCCGTGACAGGACCCGCGCCATCATCGAAGCGAGCCCGCAGACCACGCTGATCGGCAACGATATCGGCCGCGGTTTCGGCAATGCGGCAAATCAGGGACTCCAGCGCGCGCTGACGGACGACTGCGATTTCGTGCTGCTGGTCAACCCGGATGCCAAACTGCGGTCGGACTGCCTGGACCGGCTGCTGGCCGCGGCCGAACGCTACCCTGAGGCCGGTGTGCTGGCACCCGTTCTGCGGACCCCGGCCGGCACGTGGGAAGTGTCGCATGACGTCGACATGTTCCGCCGCGCCGAGATGGCCTCGCGGCGCGCAGATCCGGAGCCGGAAGGCGATATCTGTGCCGGTTATGTGTCCGGTGCCGCCATGCTGGTGCGCCGTGCTGCGCTGGAGGCCGTGCAAGGCTTCGATCCGGCGATCTTCCTGTATTATGAGGATGATGATTTCTGCATCCGCATGCGGCGTGCCGGCTGGCAGCTGATCCGTGTGGCCGATGCCGTCACCGATCATGTCGGCGGCGGCTCGATCCGGCGCAGCTGGGACAAGCACTGGGAAAAGTTCTGGCATATGGCCTGGTCGCGGCTTTATATCGAGCAGAAATATAAGGGGCGGGCAGCCATGTGGCGCATCGCCCTGCCGGCGCTGCTGCGGTTCGGCGTGAAAGCGCCGCTCTATCTGCTAACCGACTTTCGCAATAAGGGTCTGCGCGATGCCGGCCGGTTCTGCGGCACGCTGGCTTATCTGGTGGGGATGAAATCGCGATGAAGGCTGTCATCTTGGCGGGCGGATACGGCACTCGCATCACAGAGGAAAGCGTGCTGCGGCCCAAGCCGATGGTGGAAATCGGCGGCCGGCCGATCCTGTGGCATATCATGAAAATCTATGCCGCCCATGGCATCACCGATTTCATCGTCTGCCTCGGCTACAAGGGTTATGTGATCAAGGAATATTTCGCCAATTACGTGCTGCATGCCGCCGATGTCACCATCGATCTGGCGCAGAACAGGCTGGAATATCTGAGCGGCGCCCCCGAACCCTGGAAGGTGACGCTGGTGGAAACCGGCGAAGCGACCGAAACCGGCGGCCGGCTGAAGCGGGTGGCGCGCTGGCTGCAGGACGACGACACCTTCTGCATGACCTATGGCGATGGCGTGTCCGATATCGACATCACTGCTTCGCTGGCCTTCCACCGCAAGCACGGCAAGCTCGCCACCATGGCCGCCGTCACACCACCGGGCCGTTTCGGCGCGCTGACCATGGAAGGCGATAGCGTGACCGGCTTCCGGGAAAAACCGCGCGGCGACGGCGGGCTGATCAATGGCGGTTTCTTCGTCCTGTCGCGCCAGGTGCTGGACTATGTGACCGACGACAAGACCGTCTGGGAACGGGCGCCGCTGGAAAAGCTGGCGACCGAAGGCCAGCTGGAGGCCTTCCGGCATGATGGCTTCTGGCAGCCGATGGATACAGTGCGCGAACGCATGGTGCTGGAATCTCTGTGGAACGGCGGTAAGGCACCCTGGAAGGTCTGGGCCTGAGACATGGGCGTCGGCATTGATTCTTGGCGTGACTTCTGGCGTGGCCGTCGCGTTCTGCTGACCGGCCATACCGGTTTCAAGGGCGCCTGGGCCGCGCGCTGGCTGCATCGCCTTGGCGCCGAGGTGCATGGTTTCGCGTTGCCGCCGGACAACGCGCCCAGCCTGCATGCCCTGCTGAAAACCACGCTGGCGGGCGAGACGCTGGCCGATCTGCGTGACGCCGATGCGGTGAGCGCGACGCTGGCCGCGGCAAAGCCGGAGATCATCCTGCATTTCGCCGCCCAGGCCCTGGTGCCGGCCAGCTATCGTGATCCGGTCGGCACCTGGACCAGCAATGTGCTGGGCACCATCCATCTGCTGGAAGCGATGCGCCGTCACTCCCAGTCGCTGACGGCCGTGATCGTCACCACCGATAAGGTCTATGCCAATAACGAAAGCGGCGCGGCTTTCCCGGAAAGTGCGCCGCTTGGCGGTGATGATCCCTATTCGGCGTCGAAGGCGGCTACCGAGATTGCCGTCCACAGCTGGGTGAAGAGCTTCTTCGCCGGCCGCCACCGGGTCGGCACCGCGCGGGCCGGCAATGTGATCGGCGGCGGCGACTGGTCGGCCGACCGGCTCATCCCTGATATCGTGCGTGCCGCGCAGCAGCAGGACAGCGTGGTCCTGCGCCGGCCGGAGGCAACGCGACCCTGGCAGCATGTGCTCGACCCCGTTCACGGCTATCTGCGCTATGCCGAGGCACTGCACGTGCAGAAACCCGGCCTGCCGACCAGCCTGAATTTCGGTCCGCTGGAGGATCAGCGTATCACGGTCGGCACCATCGCCACCGACCTCACAAAGGCCTTCGGTGCGCCGGCCTGGCGGCATGAGCCGCAGCAGGGGATCGGCGAGAAAGGCGTGCTGGCGCTGGATGCGCGTCTCGCGGCGCAGAGCTTAAGCTGGCAGCCGCGCTTCACCACGCAGGTCGCGCTGGATGTCACCGTGGCATGGTATCGTGACTGGATGGCGGGCGCGGATGCCGCCGTGCTGACCGACCGGCAGATTGCCGATTTCGAGGATGGGTTATGAGTGACTGCCGCTTTTGTCATAAGCCGCTGACGCGCAGTTTTGTCGATCTCGGCCTGCAGCCGCTGGCCAATTCCTATGTGCCGATGGCAAAGGCCGGCCAGCCGGAACCGCGCTATCCGCTGCATGCCCGCGTCTGCGACAGTTGCCTGCTGGTGCAGGTGGATCATGACGTGCCGGCGGAAGCGATCTTTTCCGACTATGCGTATTTCTCGTCCTATGCCACCAGCTGGGTCGAGCATGCCAGGCGCTATGCGGGCGCGATGACCGAGCGGTTCGGACTCGGACCGCAGTCGCTGGTGGTCGAAGTCGCCAGCAATGATGGCTATCTGCTGCAGCATTTCAAAACAGCCGGCATCGGTGTGCTGGGCGTCGAGCCCGCCGCCAATGTCGCGGCCGTCGCCGAGCAGAAGGGCATCCCTTCCGAAGTGGCGTTCTTCAACCGCGAGACGGCACAGCGGCTCCTGGCCGCCGGCAAGGCCGCTGATCTGATGGCAGCCAACAATGTGATGGCGCATGTGCCGGAGCTGAACCAGTTCGTTTCCGGCTTTGCCGTGCTGCTGAAACCGCAGGGCGTGCTGACGGTGGAATTCCCGCATCTGCTGAACCTGATCGAACAGGTGCAGTTCGATACGATCTATCACGAGCATTATTCCTACCTGTCGCTGCTGGCGGCCGAGAAGATTTTTGCCGCCCATGGCCTGCGTGTCTTCGATGTCGAAGAACTGCCGACCCATGGCGGTTCGCTGCGGCTCTATGTCTGCCATCGCGGCGCTGATCACACCGACACTGTCGGGCTGGCGCGGCTGCGCAAGAAGGAAGCGGCGGCCGGGCTCGACAGGCTGGCGGCCTATGGCGATTTCGCGCCGCGCGTGGCCGCGGTACGCGATGAACTGCGCGGCTTCCTGGCAGCCGCCAAAACCGACGGCAAGACGGTCTGCGCCTATGGCGCCGCCGCCAAGGGCAATACGCTGCTGAACTACTGCGGCATCACGGCGCAGGATATCGTCGCGGTCTACGACAAGAATCCGCACAAGCAGCAGCATCTGCTGCCGGGTTCGCAGATTCCGGTCCGTGCGCCGGACGCCATTGCCGAAGATCGCCCGGATTATCTGCTGATCCTGCCGTGGAATCTGAAGGCCGAAGTGGCAGCCGAACAGGCGCAGATCAGGGGCTGGAACGGGCATTTCGTGATCGCCATTCCGCAGTTGCAGATTTTCTGACCATGCAGATCGCGGCGACCGGCATCGCGGGAGTGTTCACGGTCGAGACCGCGCCAAGCCGTGACGCGCGCGGCTATTTCCATCGCCTGCACGATACCGAGCTTTTCAAAGCGGTCGGCATCGATTTCGTGCCGCGCCAGGGCGGGCTGAGTCATAATGTGAAACGCGGCACCCTGCGCGGCCTGCATTTCCAGATGGCGCCGGTGCGCCAGGCCAAGCTGGTACGCTGCCTGCGCGGCGCGATCTTCGATGTCGTCGTCGATATCCGGCCAGGCTCGGCCACGCGCGGGCGCTGGATCTCTGTCGAGCTGAGCGCCGACAATCATCGCGCGCTCTTTGTGCCCGACGGTTTCGCGCATGGCTTCCTGACCCTGAGCGACGAAACGGATGTGCTCTACGAGCTGAGCGAAGGCGAGCAGCCGGGCTGCGCCGGCGGATTGCGCTGGAACGATCCGGCGCTCGGCATTGCCTGGCCGTTTGCGCCTCTCGTGATCAATGACCGCGACGCGGCCTGGCCGGATTTCACATCATGAGTGGCTGGCGTCGACTGCGGGAAAAGCTGGGCCTGCGCAAAGCCGGGGAGAGCTGGCCTGCACATGTCAGTGTCGGGCGCCATACCTATGGCCTGTCGAAGCGCAATTTCGTGCAGCCGCATGCCTCGGCGGCGATCTCCGTCGGCGCCTTCTGCTCCATCGGGCCGGAGGTGATGATTTTCGGCCGCGCCGATCATCCGACCCAGCTGGTCTCGACCTACCCCTTCCGCACCAAGCTGCTGCATCCCGAAGCCGGCAATGCCGACGCTGTGACAAAAGGTCCGGTGCGGATCGGTCATGACGTGTGGATCGGGGCGCGCGCCATCATTCTCTCCGGCGTCACGATTGGTGACGGTGCCATCGTTGCGGCTGGTGCGGTGGTGGCCCGCGATGTGCCTGCCTACGGCATCGTCGCGGGCAATCCGGCAAAGTTGATCAAGCATCGTTTTGCGCCGGACATCGTGACGGCGCTGCTGGAGATCCGCTGGTGGGACTGGCCGGAGGACAAAATCCGCGCCTGCGAGGCCGAATTCTATGGCCCGATCGAGGCCTTCATTGCCAAGGCGCGTAGCTAGGCGCCCAGACTTTCGCGCAGGAAATCTTCCAGCTTGCATTGCGGCTGCCAGCCCGGCGGCGGCGTACCGCCTTTCCAGGTCTGCATGACCTCGCCGTCACGATAGGCGCGTGCGCCCCAGTTGGCTTGCAGCTTTTCGCCGCCATTCGCGATGATCAGGTCGGCCAGCGCGCGGATGCTCAGCGGCCGGCGCGAGGACAGCACGTAATGCGCCGGATGGGCGGCGCCGCCATGCAGGGCGCGCGCCGCCGCTGCAAGACCCGACACGGCATCGTCGATATGCAGCAGGTCGATTTCCTGCTCGCCGGGGCTGAGATCGATCGGCGTGCCGGTTTTCGCCGCCTGGATCAGTTGCGCCAGCAGCTTGTTGCGGGTGTCGCCCGGTCCGTAGGTGTCGTAGAGCAGCACGCTGGCCGCGGGGAGTCCGGCGCGGCGGTCGAAATAGACCAGCAGGTCCTCGAAGGCCTGCTTGCTGGCGGCATAGAGCGAGGCCGGCAGATAGGCGCCGCGGCTATTTAGCTGCGACGCCGTGCCGGTATTGACGAAGGCCCTGCAGCCGCTACGAGCCGCCGCATCGGCGAACTGCGCGGCGAAGCCGAGATTGGCGGCGATCAGTGCCGGGATGGCATCGCTCGCCGTGTCATGCGCATAGCGCGTGGCGAGATGGAAACAGGTCTGCGGTCGCAGATCCTGCAGCAGCGGCCCCAGGGTCTGCCCGTCTGTGATGCGATGCACCGTGGCGGCGCCCGCCAGCGCCGCGGCATCGGAGTCCGGGCGGGCCAGCACATGCACGGTCTCGCCGGCCTCCGCCAGCTGTCGCACCAGATGCCGGCCAATGAAGCCGGTGCCGCCGGATACCACGATGGTCATGGCGGATGCTTAGCCGGTTTTCCGGAAGCTGGGAAGCGCTGATCAGGGCTCCGGCCAGGCACGGAGCGCTGGGCGCATCTGCTCGTAGATATGCGACATCCGCAGCACGCCGGCATCATCGAACCGGCGGCCGACGATCTGCAGCCCGATCGGCAGGCCGTCCTCGTCGTAACCGGCGCAGATCGAAGCCGCCGGCTGTTCCGACTGGTTGAACGGCGCGGTGAAGCGGATGTGCTCCGACTTGAACTGCGGGTCGTTGCCCGGCGCGGCCTCCTCGGCATCATAGGCGGTGATCGGCGAGGTCGGGCTGATCACGTAATCGAAGGGCAGGGTGGCGGCCACGGTCGCCTCGCGCAGGGCGAAGACCTGGCCCAGCGCGCGCATCGCGTCGACCGCGGTGTAGTTCGCCGCCATGCCGCACCAGGTGGCGATATAGGGCAGCACCTTCGCCTGCCGTTCCGGCGGCATCGCGGCGAAGTCGGTATAGGCACGGGACTGGAAGAAGGTGTTCAGACCATCGGCCATCGCCTGGGTCATGAAGGGCTTGACCGGTTCGATCTTCGCGCCGGCCGCTTCAAACAGTTTGGCCGCCTGTTCCACCGCCTTGCGCACCGCCGGCTGGACTGCCAGGCCGAGACCGGCATCCAGCAGCAGGCCGATCTTCAGGCCCTTCACTTCGCCATCCAGCAATTTGGGGTAGTCGCGCTCGTCGAACGGTAGCGACATGTAATCGCGGCCATCGGGCAGGGTCAGGTGGTTCATCAGCATCGCGCTGTCCATCACCGTGCGGGTCATCGGCCCGGTCACGCGGCCGAGGAAGGGCGGATTGATCGGGATGCGGCCGAGGCTGGGCTTGAGCGCGAAGATGCCGTTATAGGCTGCCGGCAGGCGCACCGAGCCGCCGATATCGGTGCCGAGCGCCAGCGGGCCATAGCCGGCGGCGATGGCGGCGCCGGCGCCGGACGACGAGCCGGCGGTGTTGCGCTTGAGGTTCCAGGGATTGCGCGTGGTGCCGTGCAGGCTCGACACGCCCGAGGCCAGCATGCCGAAATCCGGCATCGTGGTCTTGCCCAGAAATACGCAGCCGGCTTCGCGCACCCGCGCCGCTGGCGGCGCGTCCACGGCACTCGGCGTCAGGATGGCGGCAGCCGTGCCGACCGGCGTCGGCACGCCCTTGCTGGCGATATTCTCCTTCAGCGTGATCGGCACGCCGTCCAGCGGGCTGAGCTGCCGGCCCTTGCGCCAGCGCTGCTCCGAGGCCTTGGCCTGTGCCAGCGCGCCCTCGGCATCGACGACATACATGGCGTTGATCTTCGGCTCCCAGGCCTCAATGCGCTTCAGCGCGGCCCTGGTGGCTTCGACCGGCGAAATCGCGCCGGTGCGGTATCCCATCCAGAGCTGGTGGGCGCTCAGGTCATGCAGGTCGGTCATGCTGCCTCTCGTTGCGGACGGTTTTTTATGGTTATGCCAGACGATTGACGCCGCACCAGCGCGCGGTGAACAGCGCCAGCACGGTGGCCACCTGCATCATGCTGTCGATCGAGACCCATTCGTCGATGCCATGGATATTGGCGGCGACGGGGCCATAGCAGGTGGCGGGTGTGTTGCCATAGAGATTGAAGAAGCGTGCATCGGTAGTGCCGGTGAAGGCGCGCTTTTCGATGTCGCTGCCGGTCACGCTGCGGTGGCAGTCGGTCAGCGCGGTCACCACCGGCGCATTCATGTCGAGCACGAACCCCTCGGCCTGGAAGCCTTCATAGACGATCCGGTAATCCAGGCTGTTATTCTGCGGATGGCGGCGATGCGCCTCGGCGAACAGTTTTTCCACGGTCTCGCGCACTTCGGTCGGGCTGATGCCGGGATAGAAACCGAGGCGGATATCGGCGCGACAGGCCGTCGGCACCGAGGAAGCCCATTCGCCGCCCTGGATCTTGCCGAGGTTGAAATTCACCGGATGCTCGTGGCCGCGATAATGCTCGTGCCGGCCGTCCGGGGCATTCCACTGATGCTCCAGCTTCTTCAGCTCGCTGAACATGTAGAGGGCGAAATCGATGGCGGCGACGCCGGTATGCGCCACCGAGGCATGCACCGGTTTGCCTTCGACCTCCAGCGCCAGCCACATCACGCCCATCTGTGCCACCATCAGGCCGGGCAGCGGCTCGGGGATGATGGCGGCCTCGGCGCGATAGCCCTGCACCAGGCAAGCCAGTGCGCCATTGCCGGTGCATTCCTCTTCCACCACCGACTGCAGGATCACCTCGGCCGCCGGCTCCAGACCCAGTTTGCGCAGCGCCTGCATGGCAATGATATAGCTGACGATGCCGGCCTTCATGTCGCCGGCACCGCGGCCATACAGCTTGTCGCCGTCGATCCACGGCTCGAATGGCGGCCTGGTCCACAGCGCTTCGGCGCCGACCGGCACGACATCGATATGGCCGTTGAAGATCAGCGATTTGCCGCGCGTGCCATGGCGCGGCCGGTGCAGGCCGACGATATTGTGCCGGCCATCATAGGAGACGATGGAGGGCGAATAGCCCGGATGGCTTTTGAGCTTCTCTTCGTCGATGGCGAACTCATCGACCTGCAGGCCCATATTCTCGAAGACGCCGCGCACCAGATCCTGGGCGCTTTTCTCATCGCCCAGCAGCGAGGGGCACCGCACCATGTCGGACAGCAGCGCCACGGCGTCGTCGCGCAGGCTTCCGACCGCGTCCCTGATATCCGTCAGATCGACCTGGTCGAGAAGCGCCGCCATCGCACCCTCCGTGCAGCAGTAAAAAAAGCCGGGTTATTGCGCCCGTTCGGCTTCGAGCCAGTGGCGGCCGGGCAGGGCCGCAAACAGCTGCTTGGTGTAATCGTGCTGCGGCGCCGCGAACAGCTGCGCCGTTTCGGCGAATTCGACGATCTTGCCACGCTGCATCACGGCAATGCGGTCGCACAGCCGGGCGGCCACGCGCAGGTCGTGGGTGATGAACAGGATGGCGATGCCGAACTGGTCGCGGATGCTTTCCAGCAGGTCGAGCACTTGCGCCTGCACCGAGACATCGAGCGCCGAAACGGCTTCGTCGGCCACCAGGATTTCCGGTTCCATGGCCAATGCGCGTGCAATCGCCAGGCGTTGGCGCTGGCCGCCGGAGAACTGGTGCGGATAGCGGTCGAGCGCATTGACGTCGATGCCGACGATGTTGAGCAGCTTGCGGGCGCGCTCGATCGCCTCGGCGTGCGGAATGCCGTAATTCAGCGGGCCTTCGATGATCGACTGCGCCACGGTGCGGCGCGGATTGAGCGAGCGATACGGATCCTGGAACACCACCTGGATGCGGCGGCGGAAGGGATGCAGCTGGCGCACGTTCAGATGCGCAATATCGGTATCGTCGAGCAGCACCTGGCCGCCGGTCGGATCGATCAGGCGGGCGACGCAACGCGCTGCCGTCGATTTGCCCGAACCCGACTCACCGACGATGCCGAGCGTCTGGCCCTTGTAGAGTTTGAGGTCGATACCGTCGACGGCGCGCACCTCGCGGGTGCCCTTGAACATGCTGCGGGTGACGTAAAGCTTGCTCAGGTCCTGTGCCTTCAGCACCGGTTCCGAGGTGATCGCGGTGGCGTGGCGCGGCTTCAGGCGCGGCACGGCATTGATCAGCATCTTGGTATAGTCGTGCTGGGGGCGGTACAGCACATCCTCGGTCTTGCCGCTTTCCACCACTTCGCCGTAGCGCATCACCACCACGCGGTCGGCAATGTCGGCCACGACGCCGAAATCATGGGTGATGAACAGCACGCCGGTGCCGCGCTTCTGCTGCAATTCGCGCAACAGCAGCAGGATCTGCGCCTGCGTCGTGACGTCCAGGGCCGTGGTCGGTTCGTCGGCGATCAGCAGTGCCGGTTCGAGCGCCAGCGCCATGGCGATCATGACGCGCTGGCGCTGCCCGCCCGACAACTGGTGCGGATAGGCATTCATCAGCCGGGCCGGATCGGGCAGGTGAACGTCGGCAAACAGCTGCTGCACGCGCTCTTCAGCGCTGACGCCCTTGCCCTTCCAGTTGTGGGCTTTCAGAAGTTCGATCACCTGATCGCCGACGCGATGCACCGGATTGAGCGCGGTCATCGGCTCCTGGAAGATCATTGACATGCGGCTGCCGCGCAGGTCGCGCAGTCGCGCCTTCGAGGCCTTGCGCAGGTCTTCGCCTTCCAGCCGCACATCGCCGCTGACGATGGGCAGGCTGCCCAGTCCCATCACGGTGCTGGCGGTGACTGATTTACCCGAACCGGACTCGCCGACCAGGCAGACGATCTCGCCCGGCATCACCTCGAAGCTGACCTTCTGGACGGCCAGATTGCGGTCGCCGCCCCTGGGCAGGGCGACCGACAGGTCTTTCACGCTGAGAACCGCAGTGGTCATGGCTCAGGCCCCCAGCCGCTTTTTCATGCGCGGATCGAGCGTGTCGCGCAGGCCGTCGCCCAGGATGTTGACGGCCAGGATGGTGACGGCGAGGAAGCCGCCGGGGAACAGGATGATCCAGGGTGCGCGCTGAAACACCGCGCGGCCCTCGGCGATGATGTTGCCCCAGGTGGGGATTTCCGGCGGCAGGCCGGCGCCCAGGAAGCTCAGGATGGCCTCCACCAGGATGGCCGAGGCGCAGATATACGTGCCCTGCACGATCAGCGGCGCAATGGTATTGGGCAGGATGTGCTGGATCAGAATTTTCGGGGTCGGCGTGCCGAGGCCCACGGCGGCCTCCACATAGGGCTCCTCGCGGATCGACAGCACCACGCCGCGCACCAGCCTGGCGACACGCGGGATTTCCGGGATCACGATGGCGACGATCACGGTCAGCAGCGAGGCGCCGCTCAGGGAAACCAGCGCAATCGCCAGCAGGATGCCGGGGATAGCCATGATGCCGTCCATGGCGCGCATCATCGGGCCGTCGAGCCAGCGGATATAGCCGGCCACCAGGCCGATCAGCAGGCCGATGGAGATGGAAATGCTGGCCACCACGGTGCTGACCAGCAGCGAGATACGCGCGCCATGCACCACGCGGGTCCAGACATCGCGGCCGAGCATGTCGGTGCCCATGAGGAACTGGTCGGACGGACCGCGCAGGCGGAAGCGCGGCGCGATGGTGCCAGGATCATGCTCGGTCAGCAGCGGCGCGACCAGCGCGACGATCAGCAGCACCAGCAGGATGCCGCCGCCGATCAATACGGAGGGATTGCGGAAAGCCGCATGACGGAAAACCTGCCGCATGATCAGTACCGAATCCTGGGATCGAGCAAGACATAGGCGATGTCGATCGCCAGATTGATCAGCACATAGACACCCGAGAAGACCAGGATCACACCCTGGATGATCGGATAGTCGCGGCCGAGCACGGCATCCACCACCAGACGGCCGATGCCGGGGATATTGAACACCGTTTCGGTGATCACCACGCCGCCGATCAGCAGGGCGAAGCCGATGCCGATCACCGAGACGATCGGGATGGCGGCGTTGCGCAGGGCATGCTTCACCAGCACGACGCGCTCCTTCAGGCCTTTGGCATGGGCGGTGCGGATATAGTCCTCGTTCAGCACTTCTAGCATGGCGGTGCGCGTGATGCGGGCGAACAGCGCGATATAGATGAAGCTGAGTGTTACTGTCGGCAGCGCGATGCGCTCGAGGAAGCCTGGCAGGCCGTCGCGGATCGAGGCGAAGCCTTGGGCCGGGAATAGGTCAAGCTTCATCGAGAAGACATAGACCATGATGTAGCCCAGCACGAAAACCGGGATCGAAAAGCCGGCCACCGACAGCGCCATGATGCCGCGGTCGAACCAACTGCCCTGTTTCCAGGCAGCCAGAATGCCCATTGGCACGGCAACGACGATGGCGAAGATCAGCGTGGTCAGCGCGAGCGACATGGTCGGCTCAACGCGCTGGCTGATCATCATGGTGACGGGCTGCTTGGACAGCACCGATTTGCCGAGATCGCCCTGGGCCAGCTGGCCGATCCAGGTGACGAACTGCTCGGGAATCGGGCGATCGAGGCCAAGATCGGCACGGATCTCGGCGATGATCTCCGGCGTGGCGGTGTCGCCGGCCAGGATCGCAGCCGGATCGCCCGGGCTCAGGCGCAGCAGCAGGAAAACGAAAATGGCCACCACCCCCATGACGGGGATGGCGGCCAGCAGACGGGAAAGAACGAGACGCAACATGGGTTATAACTACGCAACAATCATGCCAGCGTCACGCTCCATATCCTGACTTCTTACTTCTTTTCGATGTTCCACAGAACATAGGCGGCGCTCGGAAGATTGCCGACCACGTTCTTGCGGATTGCCGACGGCTGGAAGTATTCGCCGAGCGGGATGTAATGCACCAGCTCGTAGACGCGCTTCTGCACGGCTTCGGCAATGGCCTTCTGCTTGGCGGCATCCGGCTCGCGGGCGTAGTCGTCACGCAGCTTCTCGATGACCGGGTCTTCGGTCCAGCCGAAGAAGCCGCCCTGCTTGCCCAGGCCCTTGGTGCCGGCATTGGCAATCGGGTTCATCATATCGGCCGTGCCCCAGGCGGTGTGGAAGATATGCCAGCCACCCTGATCGATCGGATCCATCTTGGCGCGGCGGCCGACCAGCGTCTGCCAGTCCATCGACTGCACCTCGACATTGACGCCGATCGCGCGGATCAGCGGCGCCGTCACCAGCGGCAGCTGGTTGATGCTGTTCAGGTCGGTCGGCGCCATGATGACGATCTTCTCGCCCTTGTAGCCGCTTTCCGCCAGCATCTTCTTGGCCTGGGCGACATTGGCCTTCTTCACACCCACCGCGCCGGCATCGGTCGCCAGCGGGCTGGAGCAGCCGAAGATCGCGCCGCAGACCTTGTAGTATTCCGGATCGCCGACCTGGGCGGCCAGATAGTCTTCCTGCTGGATGGCATGCAGGATGGCCTGACGCACCTTCACGTTATCCAGCGGCGGCTGCAGCCAGTTCATGCGCAGCATGTAGTTCATGCCGAGCGGCTGCAGATTGCGGATATCGACGTCCTTGCTCTTCTTCAGTTCCGGCAGCAGGTCGAAGGCCGGCTGCTCCCAGATATCGACTTCGCCCTTGAGCAGGGCGTTCATCGCCGTCTGCGGATCGGCGATGGTCAGCCATTCGACGCGATCCACCTTGGCAACCTTGCCGCCGCTGGTGTTGCTGGCAGGCTCGCTGCGCGGCTTGTAGTCCGGGTTCTTCTCGTAAACCACCTTCACGCCGGGCTGGAATTCACCCTTGATGAAGCGGAACGGGCCCGAACCGATTTCTTCCGGCACATTCTGGCTGGCCGGAGTCGCGGCAATGCGGGCCGGCATGATGAAGGGCACGTTCGAACTGGGCTTGCCGAGCGAATCGAGCACCAGGCCGTAGGGCTCCTTCAGCACCAGCTGGAAGGTCTTGGCGTCGACTTCCTTCCATTCCTTGGTGTAGGTGAAGAGCTTCTGGCCCATCGTGTCGTTCTTGCCCCAGCGCGCCAGCGAGGCAATCACGTCGGCCGAGGTGACCGGCGCGCCGTCATGGAATTTCAGGCCGTCGCGCAGCGTGAAGGTGTAGGTCAGCTTGTCGCCGCTGACCTCGTGCTTCTCCACCATCTGCGGCTTGACCTGCATCTTGTCGTCCACGCTGAACAGCGTGTCGTAGATCATGTAGCCATGATTACGCGACATGAAGGCGGTGGTCAGGATCGGATCGGTGACGCGCAGGCCGGCATGCGGGATGAAGCGCAGGGTTTTCTTGTCCTGGGCAACGGCATCAGCGGCGGCGCCGGCCAGAAGGCCAAGGCCGATACTCAGGCCAATGGCGGATACGAACATTTGGAATCGACGCGAACGCATAGCACTCCCCCTTGTCATTGTTTGATCGCTAATGAAAGCTGATCATGGTCGATGGGTCGCGGTCAAGGGAAGTTTGCCTTTCTGTCGGGCAGTTGCGTCTTTGCCGTTTCGCTGTGCAGCATGCCTGTTGCCATGGCGTCGGCGGCATAACCCGGAGACATTGATCCATGTCGATGGTTCGTGAACCTTAGCGAGGGGAATTGGTTCAATGAAAGTATTCATTGCCTGTCTTGGCACGGAAACCAACACCTTCTCGCCGCTGCCGACGGCAGAAGCCGGCTTCCGGGAGTGGATGCTGTATCGCGGTGATGCAACCCGGCGGCCGGAGAATTTGTTCTCGGCGCCGTTGCATGTCTGGCGCCGCGCCGCCGAATCGCAACAGGCAGAAGTGGCAGAAAGCCTGTCGGCTTTCGCGCAGCCGGCCGGCGTGACGGTACGCAAGGTCTATGAAGGCTTCCGTGACGAAATCCTCAGCGACCTGAAAGCGGCCATGCCGGTCGATCTCGTGCTGCTCAGCCTGCATGGCGCGATGGTGGCGGATGGCTATGATGATTGCGAAGGCGACCTGCTGGAAAAGATTCGCGCCATCGTCGGCCCGAAGGCGGCCGTGGGCGCCGAACTCGACCTGCATTGCTCGATCACCGAGAAAATGCTGACCAGTGCCGATGCGCTGATCACCTTCAAGGAATACCCGCATACCGACAGCAAGGAGCGCGCGCAGGAGCTTTACGATATCCTGCTCGCCAAGTATCAGGGCGCGGCAAAGCCGGTGATGGCGGTGTTCGATACCCGCATGATCAATCTCTGGCGTACGCCGGTCGAACCGATGACCGGCTTCGTCAAGGAGATGCAGGCGCAGGAAGGCAAGGACGGGATTCTCTCCGTGTCCTTCGCGCATGGTTTCCCGATGCAGGATGTGCCGGATGCCACCGCCAAGATGATCGTGATCGCCGATGGCGATGCGGCAAAGGCGTCTGCAGTGGCCGAACGCTTCGGCAAAAAAATCTGGAGCATGCGCGAGCAGACCGCCACGCAGAATCTGAGCATCGATGCCGCATTGGATCGCGCCACGTCATCTGCGGCGAAACGCCCGGTGGTGCTGGCCGATGTGACCGACAATCCCGGCGGCGGCGCGCCCGGCGATGCCACGTTCATTCTGCGTCGTATCATTGAGCGTGGAATCAAGAATGTCGCCAGCGGCCTGTACTGGGATCCGATGGCGGTGCGGTTCTGCTGCGATGCCGGCGAGGGCGCGACGCTCGAGCTGCGTGTCGGCGGCAAATGCGGCGTCACCTCGGGCGATCCGCTCGATCTGAATGTCACGGTGAAGCGCATCCTGAAGGATGCCATGCAGCCGGCGCTGAGTGGCGACGTGCCCATCGGCGATGCCGTCTGGGTACAGGTGAATGGAGATGTCGATCTCGTGCTGATCTCGACCCGCACGCAGACCTTCCATCCCGGCGCTTTCACGCAGTTCGGCATCGACCTGACATCGAAGGCCATCGTGGTGGTGAAGTCGACGCAGCATTTCCATGCCGGCTTTGCGCCGATGGCGGGCGAGATCCTGCATGTGCAGGCGCCGGGCGCGATGCGCTCCGACTTCGCCGAGATTCCGTTCCAGAAGGTGCGCGGGCCCTACTGGCCGCGCGTCGCCGATCCTTTCGCAGCCGAATAAACCCAGAGAGTGTCCATGTCCTCGAATCTGAACCGCACGCTGCAATTCAAGAAGTCCGCCGCCAGTAGCCGGCGCGGCGTCGTTGCTGCGCAAAACCAGAAGGCGGCCGATATCGGCGCCGAGGTGCTGCGCAGCGGCGGCAATGCCATCGACGCCGCCGTCGCCACCTCCTTTGCGCTCGGCGTGCTGGAGCCATGGATGAGTGGCATCGGTGGCATCGGCTATATGCAGATCTGGGATGCGAAGAAGAAAAAGGCGCATGTGATCAATTTCAGCGCCGTCAGCGCGGCGAAACTCGATCCGGCCGATTATCCGCTGCAGGGCGGCACGGACGACAGCATGTTCGGCTGGCCCACTGTGGTCGAGGATCGCAATATCTATGGCTACAGCTCGATGGCGGTGCCCGGTGCGGTAGAGGGCGTGCGTCTGGCGCATGAGACTTTCGGCACGCGCAGCTGGGCCGAATTGCTGGCACCGGCCATCGGTCTGGCCGAGCGCGGCATGGAGGTCGACTGGTTCCTCAGCCTGCAGGTCACCAATGCCGCGCGCCATCTGGCGAAATCTCCGGCGGCGAAAGCCGTGTTCCTGGCCGATGGCTACCCGCCCACCGCAGAAGCCGGTGGCTATCTGAAAAACGACGCGCTGCTGGCCAGCCTGCGGCAGATCGCCAAGGCCGGCGGTCGCGACTATTACGAGGGCGAACTGGCGAAGAGCATTGCGGCCGATCTCGCCAGGGGCGGCTCAAAAATCTCCGCCGATGATCTGAAGACTTACAAGGCGCAGCTGGTCGAACCGCTGCGTTACGACTATCACGGCAAGACCCTGCTGCTGCCGCCGAACCTGACGGCGGGGCCGAGCCTGCGCGACGCTTTCGAGGTGGCCGGTCCGAAGATCGGCGCCACGCTCTCGGCCCAGAGCTATGTTGCCTATATCGAGGGACTGACCGCGGCCTATGAAAAGCGGCTGGCCGGCATGGGCGATACCGACAACGGCAAGAGCTGCACCAGCCATTTCTGCGTCGTCGACGGCGACGGCAACATGGTGGCGGTGACGCAGACGCTGCTGGCCGCCTTCGGCAGCTGCACCATGCTGCCCGGCAGCGGCATCACCATGAATAACGGCATCATGTGGTTCGACACGCGGCCCGGTCAGCCGAACTCGATCGGCGCCGGCAAGCGCCCGCTCTGCAACATGCTGCCGACGCTGGTGCTGGACGGCGACCGCCCCTGGCTC
>JAGXRD010000099.1 GCA_018336035.1 Alphaproteobacteria bacterium
AGGTGCGGATCATCGGCCGGTCACAGGACGATGCCGCCAAAGAAAGCCGGGCGCTTGTGGCGACCGAGGGGCTGGTGGAAATCCCGCCCTTTGACGATGCCCGTGTCATCGCCGGGCAGGGGACCATCGGGCTGGAACTTCTGGCCGCCCGGCCTGACCTGTCCACGCTGCTTCTACCGCTGTCAGGCGGGGGCCTTGCCGCCGGGGTGGCGCTGGCCGCCAAGGCGATCAAGCCCGGCCTGCGCGTCATCGGCATCTCGATGGAACGCGGCGCGGCGATGCAGGCGTCCATTGCAGCGGGTCATCCGGTGGCGGTGACGGAATACCCGTCGCTGGCCGACAGTCTGGGCGGTGGGATCGGGTTGCAGAACCGGCTGACCTTGGCGCTCTGCCGCGATCTTCTGGACGAGGTTGTGCTTGTGGACGAGGTGGCAATCCGCGACGCCATGCAGGCGCTGTTCTTCCATGACCGCATGGTGGCCGAGGGCAGCGCGGTCGTGGGACTGGCGGCGGTGATGACGGGGGCCGTGCGGCTTGGTGGGCCTGCGGCAACCATCCTGACCGGGCGCAACACCGACATGACCAGCTTTGCCGATATCGTCGCGGGGCGCGACCTGCAGATCGGCGACATTTTCCTGAAGGGCAGACCCTATGGCGCATGACATCCAGATCGTCACCGAGGCCGAACTGCGCCGGATCGTCGCGCTTGACCTGACCACGGTAGACGTGATCGAGGCCGCCTTTGCCGCGCTGGCATCGGGCGGGGTGGTGATGCCGCCGATCCTGTCGATGGACCTGCCCGCAGCGCATGGCGAGGTGGATGTGAAAACCGCCTATATCCCCGGCTTTGACGGCTTTGCGATCAAGGTCAGCCCCGGCTTTTTCAACAACCCAGCCTTGGGCCTGCCCAGCCTGAACGGGCTGATGATCCTGTTCTCGGCCAAGACCGGGCTGGTGCAATCGCTGTTTCTGGACAATGGCTATCTGACCGACATCCGCACCGCCGCAGCCGGCGCGGTGGCCGCCCGCCATCTGGCACCCGAAATGGTCGAAACGGCTGGTGTCATCGGCACCGGGGTCCAGGCGCGGCTGCAGATGCAGGCGGCCCATCTGGTACGGCCCTTCCAGCGCCTGTTGGTTCATGGCCGCGATCCGGTAAAGGCCCGCGCCTGCGCCGATGATCTGGCCGCCCGTCTTGGCGTTCAGGCGCAGGCGGTCGACAGCGCGGAAACCCTTGTCCGGGCTTCGCAACTTGTGGTCACAACGACGCCCGCCCGCGCGCCGCTGATCCGCGCCGAATGGCTGCATCCGGGGCTGCATATCACCGCCATGGGCTCGGACCAGTCGGGCAAGAATGAAATCGACCCGCGTGCCCTTGCCGCCGCCGATGCCTATGTCTGCGACCGGGTAAGCCAGTGCGAAGTCTCGGGCGAGATGGAGGCGGCGCTGGCCGCCGGTCTGTGGACCAAGGGCCGCCCGGCCGAACTGGGCGAGGTCATCACCGGCGCAAGGCCTGGCCGCCACAGCCCGCAGGATGTCACGATCTGCGATCTGACCGGCACCGGCGTGCAGGATACCGCCATCGCCACTCATGTCCGCGCCCGCCACCCGCAGGCCGGCACGATCCTGCAGGCCTAGCCTATCGGCAGCGCGAACCCCGCCTTCACCCGGTCGATCACCACCATGGTCTTGAACCCCCGGATATCGGGGTTGCCATAGAAGAAGCGCCTGGTGAACTGTTCGAAATCCTCCATGTCGCGCGCCGTCACCACCAGCACGAAATCGGCATCGCCGGTGACGTAGTAGCCCGTCATGATTTCCGGCGTGGTGCGGATCGCCGCCTTGAAGCGGTCGATGATATCGGCGCGCTCGCGTTCCAGCGTGACATGCACCAGCGTCGTCAGCTCGCGCCCGATGGCCTTGGGCGAAATGACCGAGAGATCCGCCTCGATCACCTTGTCTTCACGCAGCCGCTTCATCCGGCGCTGACAGGCGGTTGGCGACAGGCCGACCATCCCGCCCAGAACCTCGCTGGAATGGCGGTTGTTCTCTTGCAGGGCGCGGAGAATCTTCAGATCAATCGCATCCAGGGTCATGCGCAGCTTTCCTGTGTCGTTTTCAGATAAATAGCAGGATTCCTGCGCGAAACGCCAGAACTACGCCGCAAACCGCAAGAGCAACCCGATATCCTGTGCCGAACCCCCTTGCCTCAGGAGCCGCAGATGGATCACAGCCTTTCCCAGATCGCCGAGATGGACCGCGCCAGCGTGCTGCATCCCTTCACCCAGGCGAAAGACTATGCCAGCGGCAAGGCGGGCGATCCGACCATCGTCACCGGGGGCAAGGGCATCCGCATCCAGGACGCCAGGGGCAACAGCTATATCGACGCTTTCGCCGGGCTTTACTGCGTCAACATCGGCTATGGCCGCGACGAGGTGGCCGATGCCATTTCCAGGCAGGCGCATCAGCTGGCCTATTACCACTCTTACGCCGCGCATACGACCGACCAGCTGGCGATCCTGTCCGACCGTCTGGTGCGGATGGCCCCGGGCAAGATGAGCAAGGTGTTCTATGGCATGTCGGGGTCGGATGCCAATGAGACGCAGGCGAAACTTGTGTGGTATTACAACAACCTGCGTGGCAAACCGGGCAAGAAGAAGATCATTTCGCGCGATCGGGGCTATCATGGCTGCTCGGTCGTTTCCGGGTCGATGACCGGGATGAGCTTTTACCATGACCACATGGACCTGCCGATGGGCCTGATCCGCCACACCGGCGCGCCGCATCACTATTGGGGCGCGGAACCCGGCGAAAGCGAAGAACAGTTTTCCGCCCGCCGCGCGGCCGAGCTTGAGGCGATGATCCTGCACGAAGGCCCCGACACTGTAGGTGCCTTCATCGGCGAGCCGGTTCTGGGAACGGGGGGCATAACCCCGCCCCCGGCGGGCTATTGGGCGGCCATTCAGGCGGTGCTGCGCAAATATGACGTGCTTCTGATCGCGGACGAGGTGGTCACGGGCTTTGGCCGCACCGGCGCGCTGTTCGGCTGCACCAAATACGACATCGAGCCCGACCTGATCACTGTCGCCAAGGGCCTGACCTCGGCCTATGTCCCGCTGTCGGCGGCCATCATCGGCGAAAAGGTCTACAAGGTGATCGAAGACGGGGCCGACAAGGTCGGTGCCTTCAGCCACGGCTACACCTATTCGGGCCACCCGATTGGCGTGGCCTGCGCCAATGCCGTGCTGGATATTGTCGAGCGTGAGGACCTGCCCGGCAATGCCCGCACCACCGGCGCTTATTTCCAGGACCGGCTGCGGCAGGTCTTTGCGCAGCTTCCCATCGTCGGCGAAGTGCGCGGCGTCGGGTTGATGGCGGCGCTTGAATTCGTGGCCGACCGGGACAAGAAGCAGCGCTTCGATCCGGCCCTGAAAGTCGGCGCCAAGATCTCGGCAGCGGCCCGGGCGCGCGGCCTGATTGCCCGCGCCATGCCGCATGGCGACATTCTGGGTTTCGCCCCGCCCTTGGTCACGACCCGCGAGGAGGTGGACGCCATTGTGGACATCGCCGAAGCCGCCGTGCGCGAGGTTATGGACCAGTTGACTCGCGAAAAGGCCGTGGCCTGACCGCGCACCCCCGACGCGCTGCATCACCAAAGGGCGCAGTTTCGCCAGATCGCCGGTCCCGCCGCCGCTGGACCGCTTTGACTTGCCAAGGACAGAACCGATGATCGCATTGAAAAGCACACAGCAGGCCGAAGCCGCCACCTTTCCGGTGATGAACCCCTTCGACGGGTCGGTCACGGGACAGGTGCCCGTGACGCCTCCGCAAGACCTGCCGCAGATCTTGGCCCGGGCTGCCCAGGGGCAGACTGTTGCCCGTGCGATGCCGCGCCATTGTCGCGCGCAGATCCTTGAAACGGCGGCGGCGCTTGTCGGGGCGCGGGCGGAACGCTTTGCGCAGCAGATCACCGCGGAGGCTGGCAAGACCATTCGTCAGGCCCGAAAAGAGGTCACGCGCTGCATCAACACGCTGAAGCTGTCAGCCGAAGAGGCAAAGCGTGGTGCAGGCGAAGTCATTCCCTTCGACGCCTATGCCGGTTCGGAAAACCGGATCGGCTGGTTCACGCGCGAACCCTTGGGGATCATCCTGGCCATCACCCCGTTCAACGATCCGCTCAATCTGGTGGCGCACAAGCTTGGCCCGGCCATCGCCGGGGGGAATGCCGTGATTCTGAAACCTTCGGAACTTGCACCGCTGTCCGCCCTGGCCCTTGTGGAGGTGCTGATCGAAGCCGGGCTGCCAACCGAGGTCGTGACGCCGGTCGTCGGTGGTCCCGACCTTGGCAAGGCGCTGGTTGCGGCGCGACCGATCCGCATGATCTCGTTCACCGGCGGCTTCGGGACCGGCGAAGCGATCTCTCGCCTGGCGGGGCTGAAGAAGCTTGCGATGGACCTTGGAGGCAATGCGCCCGTCATCGTCATGGCCGATGCGGCTTTGGACCTCGCGGTCGAGGCCTGCGTTTCGGGGGCGTTCTGGGCGGCGGGGCAGAACTGCATCGGCACCCAGCGCATGCTGATCCAGCGCCCGGTCTACGACGCCTTCCGGGCGGCCTTTGTCGCCCAGACCGAAACCTTGCGCACTGGCGACCCGCAGGACGAGGCGACCGATGTCGGCCCGATGATCACCGAAGCGGCGGCGATGGGTGCCGAACAGCTTGTCAGTCGGGCGCTGAACGCCGGGGCGCGGGTGTTGACCGGCCATCGGCGCGCAGGTGCGCTGTACCACCCCACGATCCTGGAGGCCGTCCCGCATGACGCCGCGCTTTGGTGCGACGAGGCCTTTGCCCCGGTGGTGACGCTGGAACCGTTCGACAGTTTCGACCAGGCCATTGATCTGGCCAATGCGGTCGATTTCAGCCTGCACGCCGGGATCTTCACGTCGCGCCTCGACATTGCGCTGGACGCCTCCAGCCGGATCGAGGCGGG
>JAGXRD010000100.1 GCA_018336035.1 Alphaproteobacteria bacterium
ACGACCAGTTCGGGGGCCAGCGTCTATGTTGGCGGCGCGTCTGAACTGCAATTCTCCAACTGGCAGGTGGTCGGCGGTCAAACGCACGGTTTCCACTTCTTCCAATCGTCGCGGATTTCACTGACGGGCGCGAATGTGCGCGCGTGGAACAAGGCGGACGCAGGCAATGCGGGCGTCTATCTGCAAGACAGCCTCGTTATCAGCGTGACCGGTGCGCAACTCTACACGAACACGCTGGGGACCGGGAAGGGCTTCATTGAAGCCGGAACGTCCAACCACAACACGCTTGTTGGCTCCAACTCGTCGGGTGGCTGGACCATCATCGGGGCCAACTCCGCGCAATCCACCAACACCACGGCGTAAGGACTTACCAATGGACACCAACGCAATCGCCCGCCGCCTCTCCGCCCTTGGCCGTGAGGAAGCATCCGCGCTTCGCATGATGGAGCGCGCACAATCCCGCCTTGCAGACATTGCCAGTCAGCGCTGCGCATTTCTGAAAACCGTTGCCAGCCTGCCGGATGCGGGGCTGGACGATGAGGCGGCGGCTTATGTCTTTCGGCCCAAAGAGGACTGACCATGCGCCAGCCTTCGCACTCCGAGCTTGCGGAAAAGATCGACCGGGACGCAGCCGCGATTGAGGGGCGTTTCGCGCGGGGAGAGGAAAGGTTCCGGGCCATCGAAGATAAACTGGATAGGCTGCTTGATGCGGTCGAATGCATCCCCGCCATTCAATCCGACTTGGCCGAAGTGAAAGAGAACGCGGCCAAGACGAAGGAAATTGTCGAGGCTTGGTCCGCCGTCAAGACGATGGGCAAGTTCCTGAAATGGCTGGCGGCGATTGTCGCGGCCCTGACCACCATCCTGATCGCAATCAAAGTGAGTGCGGCACATCTTCTGAGGTGATTGGTGACGATAGATGCAAAGCTATACGAATACGCCACACCCCGACAGCGAGAGTTCCTAGACGCCATAGCGCAACACGGCTCTGCCCGCGCTGCTAACGTGGCGCTGGGGCTGTCGTCCGATGTTGTGGGCAAGTCACTGCGGCGACTTAAGGCGTTTGCCGCCCGCAGGGGCTACGCGCCGGGGCATTTCGAGAACGGCACCGCGCCCGGTTACGTTATGGGCAAGGTGACGGTCCAGCGCGCAGGGGACGGCACAGTTGAGCGGACATGGGAGCGGCAAAGCCCGGATCATGTCAACCTGATTGAAGCTCTGGAAAATGCCGTTGATGCGATGGCATTGCGGATCACTCCGGTTGCGCCAATCCCAGCGCCGCAGGGCCACCATGACAACCTGCTGACCCTTTACACGTTCACCGATTACCATGTCGGTATGCTGGCTTGGCATAAGGAAGGCGGCGTGGATTGGGACTTGCAGATTGCCGAAACGGTAGGCGTCAAGGCAATGGCTGCGTTGGCGTCTGGCGCACCGGCAAGTGGGCGGGCCATCGTCAATATTCAAGGCGACTTCCTGCATTGGGATGGGCTGACCGCGATTACCCCGCAGCATGGCCATGTGCTTGATGCTGACGGGCGGTTTGGCAAGGTGGTCGATGTGGCTATTCGCCTTATCCGCCAGTTGGTCGCGGAGGCGCTGGCCAAACACGCTCATGTCACCCTGCTGATTTGTGAAGGCAACCACGACCTTGCCTCTAGCCTGTGGCTGCGCAAGCTGTTTGCCGTTCTGTATGAGAACGAACCGCGCATCACGGTTCATGCCAGCGAGTTACCGTATTACGCGGTCGAGTTCGGCAACACACTGCTTGGCTTCCATCACGGCCACTTGCGCAAGAATGAGCAGCTTCCCGCGCTGTTTGCGGCCCAATTCCGGGAAATGTGGGGACGGTGCGCCAAGGTCTATATTCACACGGGCCACCGGCACCACCGGGAGGAACGTGATCACACGGGCGCGCGGGTAACGCAGCACCCAACACTGGCAAGCCGGGATGCCTACGCAGCGCGCGGTGGTTGGTGGTCTGAGCGGGAAATCACCGCGATGCACTACAGCCGCGAATTTGGCTGGGTTGGCTCCAACAACGTCACACCGGAGATGTTGGCATGACCCCTTTTGGCACCCCGCTTGACCGGCACCATGTGCCTGACCTGCCCGAAATCAGCGATCACGCTGACGCGCTAGCGGGCATCCTGCGGCGATACGCAAAGCTGATTAGCGAGGGCAAATCCGCAGAGGATGCCGCGCGCGAACTGCTCCCCATTATCCGCATTGCAGCGAGGTATGTATGACCGAACCACACTGGCTGGGCATCGCCCGCAAATACGTAGGGACGCGCGAAATCGTCGGCCCGCAGCACAATACAACGATCATGGGCTGGCTCAAGCGGCTCAAGTCGTGGATCAAGGATGACGAAACGCCTTGGTGCGGCACGTTCGTTGCTGCCGTGATGCAGGAGGCGGGCCTGCCCTATCCGAACGAATACCCGCGCGCGAAAGCATGGGCGGACTACGGTTCGCGGATCCGAACGCACCTGATCGCACCGGGGGCAATTCTGGTGTTCGCGCGGCAGGGTGGTGGCCATGTCGGGTTCTATGTCGGGGAAGATACCGACTGCTATCACGTGCTGGGCGGCAATCAGGGCAACGCGGTTTCGACTGTGCGGATCGCCAAGGCCCGCTGCATCGCAACGCGCTGGCCGAAGGGGCAACCGGTCAACGGTAAGCCGGTCTGGCTCAAGGCGAACGGCGAACGGTCGGAGAATGAGGCATGATGAAACTGATCGATGAAGCGCGCCAGTGGCACAAGTTTGCCAGCATTCGCCTTGCTGCGCTGGCTGGTGTTGTGGCGGCGTATCTGGCGGCAAATCCCGATGTAACGCAATCGCTGCTTGCCCTGTTGCCGGAAGGGCCTGCGCGCGTGCTGGCATCGGCGGGCATCGGCCTGTTTGTGTTCGGGCTGGCGACCGGCGCACGTCTGGTGAAGGTGGGCAAGCCGGTGGTAGACGAGACGGACGAGGCGGGGGCGTGAGCCGCTATTTCGTCAAGCGCCGCGTGCCGGTCAAGGCATCGCTGTATGTCGAAAATGACCATTTCGGACGCCCACAAGATCATACGCCGACTGTGTGTGATCATGAGCCAACGTTCACTGGCCTATTAGACGCAACTGGCGAAGAAATCTGGCGCGAACCCCGCGCAATTGGATTTGGCCGAAGGGATGAATGGTGATGCTGGCGCTTAAGCTACTCGGCCTCTGGCGCTGGCTCAGGGAAGCCCTCTCAGCGCTTCTAAGCCTTGCTGGGCGCTATCCGTGGCAAGCAGCGCTTATCGCGTCCCTGTGCCTCTCTGGCTGGCTCTGGCACGGCAAAGGCAAGGCGCTGGCCGAACGCGATGCAGCGCGCGCCACGCTGGCAAGCGAGCGGCAGACATATCGTCGCGCCATGGCCGATGCCGGACGGCTTGAAAACGAACGCCTAGCCCGCGTGACCAGACAACAAGAAAGGATCAATGCCGATGTCTTGCAGGATTTTAACCGCCGCATTGCCGATGCTCGCGCTCGTGCTGACAGGGTGCGCGCACAAGCCAATCGAGGTGAAACCAGTGGTGTCGAAATGTCCGGCGTTCCCAGTGCCTCCTGCCGAACTGATGAAGCGCCCAGTCTTGAGCTTTCCGCCGCACTCCTAGCAACGGAGCAGGCTATCCAGCTTGACGAACTAATTAGCTGGATTGAGCGGCAAGGGGCAGTTGAGGTTACTCCTGAGTAGTAATTTTCGCCAAACGGCCATGATTTGGATGATACCCAAACTCAATTTCAGCCGCGCGCCGCGCCGCCACAGCTTCTTCCTTTGTGTAAAAACGGCCGATGTTGTGCGCCTTGCCGCCATTCCCAATTCTGGCGATCCACTGTTTTTTTCTGCCTTTATCAGGGTGATAGATTACCCCCATGACCCCTGATTTATTCGATCTAACCATTGGTAGATTGCGCTTATTCTCGGCATCATCGACCACACGCAAATTTTCTATTCGGTTATCGCATGAGTCGCCGTTAATGTGGTCAATTTGCCCATTTGGCCATTCACCATGTACAATCGCCCATATCACCCTGTGCGCGCGATACGGCTTTTCAAAGATTTTGACGTTCATCCATTTTGCGCCGTTTTTCTTGCGGTGCAATTTATCGGCCCGCCCGCCAACATTCAGAAGATTCCATGTTGCTGGCATTCGACCATTTTTGAAATGGTGCTTCTGCCGCTCTTTCCAGCGCAACACCCCGGTGCTCGCATCGTACTCAAGCAATTGACGCATATCATCTGGAGATAGTATTGGCCGATCAGCCATGGCGCGGTCCTTTCGCGTGGTGGTTAGGGCTGAGCGGCTGTTAGAGCAGCTTCTCAGCCTGTTTTTTATACAAGATTCATGGTATGTTCGCAAGTCACCAGGTCAATCCTGGAGCCGATACCGGGGGTGTTTATTTCACCGCAGCCGAAGCCGATCTCTTACGCAGGCATGAAGTGCGTTCCTTCGCGTGTGAAGGATGGGCGCGGTCTCTGATTGAGGCGGGGGTTGCCATCAAAGAGTAATGGCGGAGGCACCGGATTCGAACCGGACCCGACAACTGGATTTGGAATCCAGCGACCTGCCCATGCAGCGTTCCCCCGATATTTGGCCTTTCGCCACACTGGCGGCCCTGACCAGCGGATAACGCCCGGTAGGAACGGGCAGTGGCTAAACTTCACTCACCCCGCGCGATGGCTTCGGCGTTGTCGGACAGGTGTTCGCCAGCTTCGATGGCGTTAGCCGCACCCTTCAAAACCCATGCGCTTTCGGGTGTGGCTTCGTTGCCAAGTCCCCGCAACCACTCCACAATCGCCGCCCGTTCCAAAGCGCGCTCGGCGGCTGCGTGGCGGGCGAAGGCCTGGACCATGCTGTGATCGTCAGCCCTGCCAGACTGCATCTTGCTTGGAATGACAGGGTTTCCGCTGCACCAAGCAAAATAGCCTGACGCCGCAGCCTCCCTATCCCGCTGCGTCGGTTTGATGGTGGTCACTTCACCGCCTCCCTGACAATGGTTGCGGGGTCGAGGTCGCGAATAGAATCCTCAGTAATGTTAAGTTCGCATGTGGTGCAGCGGCAATGTGCGCCGTGATTTTCTATAGTGCGTTCCGTCTGTACATCTGGCAACACAGCCTCCCGCATCAACCGCGCGCCATATTCCATGAGGATCGGTGCGGCGGCGCGGACCTTGTGCCGCCAATGGTTGTTCAGTGCTCTTTGGTCCGACGCAAACGGCTCACGGAAGCCTTCCCCAGTTCGCCAGAAGCCGCCGCTTGCTTCGCACAGCGCCTTCGCAGCCCGTTCGATCACATCATCATAGTCCATCGCTGGTTTCCTTCCTCCGCACGGTGCATTCATATTCCGAGCCATCGTCCAGGGGGATCGTGAATGTCCCCTCAAGATCGCCGGTAAACTTCCGCTGGCTTTCCATCTGGTCGATCATGTCGGACAGGTAGCGGCCAAGGTCTTCGTTGGTGGCGAATTCCATCATGCGTCCTTTCCAAAGCGGCGGGTGATTTCGTTGGCGTAGAATGCGGGGTAGTTGTCGCTGGTCCGGCCTTCCTGCTTGGCGTTCAACCACTTCACCACATCGTCAATCGCAGCCTGATAGCGCTGGTCGCCGTAACTGCGGAGAAAGTCTGCTACTGCTGATTTGGTTTTGTCGCTGACAGGAAGCCCTCGGATTTGCCCGTGCCTCGCAAGCATGAATATCAGGGTGTCCTCGTTCAGTTCCGGGGCATCAGTCATGGGGTTCTCCTAGGGCTGCGCGGGCGGTTTCCTGTATGTCTCGAACGGACAACCACGATCCACCAACCTTGATGCTCTTATCCTTGGGTATCACACTGCCGATGATGGCCGTCGCGTCTTGCAGGATACCCCGCAGCGTCTCAATTTCTTTAGCCTGCTTGTCCACCTCATGTCGCAGCCGCAAATTCTCGTCGCGGTAGACCTGCGCGTTCATGAATAGCACTGGCAGGTTCATGCAATCGGACAGACTATTCTCCCGAAAGTTCATCTTCACGGTCGCAACCAATTTGCGCTCACCTTTGTGTGGCAGATGATGCTTGCCATAAATCTTGTATGTGTGGTTGCCCACGTCCTCGACCGTGTTAAGTTCAACCATTGGTCAATTCTCCCGTCTTTCCCTTTTTCAACTTTCCGGAAATACCGGACAGTTCGCCCCGAAGCCGCTCGATCTCGCGGGCTTGGGTTTCGATTAGGTCGGCGGCTTCGATGCACATGGGATGCGCGGTCGCAGGGTCACGTCCTGATTTCCACATACCGTCACGGCCCACTTCCCGCAGCCGGTTCACCAGCGCCAGCGCCTTTGCTTCGATCTCGGTCATTGGGGTTCTCCTAGGGCTGCGCGGGCGTTGGTATCACCCCGCGCGCTGGCGATGGTTGCCCGGATCGCGTCATACTGCGCACTGCCGCCGATCAGCGGTTGCAGGAACTTCGCGGCCCATTCGAGGTGGGCGAGTAGGGCGGGAGCCTCTGCGATCAGGCGGGCGTTGGCATCAGCCTCGGCGTCCAGACCGGCGACACGCGCGACCTTGAGTTGAATGCCTCCGTCTAGTGAGAGGCGCGGGCCGATGAATTGGCCGCGAACTTCCCACGGGCCGGGGGTGAAGTTTTTCCCATCGCCCACCAACCCATTGACGGCAATAGAGTCGGTTTTCCCGGCCTCATTCTGCGCATTTCCCATTTTAGCCAACCTTTTCAAATCGTTGCAAAAGCTCTGCGATTACAATCTTTAATCATAGAGCCTCCGATTTCTGCGGGTTTGCGGGGTGGTTTTCCCGGCTGTTTTCCCGTTCCTTCTTTGTCCTGCGCGCCATCCGCTTGTAGGCGCGGTCATAAATGCGCTGCATCACGATCCTGTCAGCAGCGTGGCGGGCCTTCATGGCATCCAGTGTGCGCCGTTCGCCAGCGGTAAGAAAATCAGTCCATTCCATCCATGTAATAGTATGGACGCTCGTCCATGCTGTCAAGCGGACGTTTTGCGCGCTTGCTCAAACTTCACAATCGCCGCCTTGCCCAGCTTGCGCCGGTTCACCTTGGCCGCGTAATGCTCGACGATCTGGTGCGTCTGCCCGGTGATGGCCGACACCTCGGCAATGGTGCATCCGGCCTCTAGCAGCGCGTTGACAGCGTTCTTGCGCAGGCCATGCGGAACGGTCTTGACCCCATGCGCCAGCGTGAATGCCTGTAGGCGGCGGCGCACATTGTTTTCGGTCAGGCCTTCCATGATCCGCAGCCCCTTGCGCGGAGTGCGGTCCAGTTCGGCGCGCAATTCGGCCATAAGCGGCGGCTCGACGATCTTGCCGGTCTTGGTCTGCTTGACGAACACATGGCCGTCCCGCAGGTCGCCCCAGCGGATTGCCATTACGTCCCCGATGCGCTGCCCGGTGAAATACAGCAGATGCACGGCAAGCCGCACTAGCTGGTCGTCGCTGGCCAGGGCCGCTTCCACAATGTCGTCGGGCCAAGGTTCATGTTCGCCGGTCTTGGCGCGTTCAATGTCCTTGACCGGATCAATGGTGGCCTTGTGGTTCTGCCGCCCCCAGCGATAGATGACGCCAAGCACCGCGCGCACCATGTTGCACGTTCCCGCGCCCCACTGGCCGCTTTCCAGCACAAGGCGAACGTCAAACGCTTCTAGACGGTTGACCGGGTATTTGCCCCACACCTCTACGATCTTGGCAGCCTGGTTGCGGTAAAGGGCCTTGGTGTTGTCGGCCAGCTTGTCGAATTTCGCGCTTTTCAGGTATTGGTGGGCAAGGTCGGCCACCGTGTATTCCTTGGCGGCGCGCTTGCTGCGGCCCGCGACAAAAGCGGCGTAGCTGTCAAAAAAGCCGGGGCTGGCCGGATCAGGCAGGCGGGCATAGATCGGCTTGCCGTCGCGCTTCTGCCCGGTGTTGAAATAGGCATAGACGCGCCCGCGCCGATGCACGTATTTCACATGGTCCAGTTTAGGCAGCTTGCGGGCCATAGCGTTCCAGCAGTTCCTTGCGGTAGTCCGGGGTGTCCCCGCCGCCAGTGAGGTTGTCCAGCGCCTTGTCGAGTGCATTACGGCACCAGTGTTCGCGCCCGCCCAACTGGACGCTGGCAGGAAGTCGGCCCGCGACGATCTCGCGCTCGAATGCTGCTACGGACAAGTCGCAATAGGCTGCGGCGGTCTGGCGCTTCATCATGCGGGGCCATGCGTTCATACCGCCTCCAACACCGCCGCCAGCTTGGCGCAGTAGTGCTTGGTCATTGCGCCCCCTCCAACCGATCAGCCACCAGCTTGGTATAGCCGATGATGTCGTGCCAACTGTCGTGATAGTCCGGATCGCCGTTCAGGATGCGCCCGATCTTGTGCTGCACCATTTCGAGCGCCTCACGTTGATCATCGGTCATGCGCGCCCAGTTCGGGCTGTCCATCATCGCGCGCTTGAGATTTTGTGTGATGCGCGCGTGTTCATCAAAACTGCCATAGCGGTTGCCGCGTTCGGCAAGGGTCTGGTCGATCGTGGTCATGTTCTCTGCCTCGCAAGCGCCGCAGCGCAGGTTCATCGGAATGCCGTGTGCGCAATCGACGGCGCTATTCACACCATCTCCCCCTCAACCGCCCGCACAACATCGCCCACGGTCAGCCAGTGCCGCTCCGGTTCGCCGTCGAACATGAAGCCGTGCGCTTCTTCCAGGTCACAAGCCACGCTCAGCAGATCGACCATGCAAATCCCCAGATCAGACAGCAGCGTGTCGTCGGCAATCAGGTGGTGCAGCGCCGGGTGGACGCGCTTGGTGATGGCTTGGTAAGGGGTCATGCCACCTCCCGCTCGATCCGCTTCACCTCGAACAGGCGGAGCATGACCTTTGCCTTGGCGAAGTGCTGCCGTTGAAAAGCCTTGGCGCGGTCCAACTGGTCAAAGCTGAACAGCGGTCGGCCAGAGGGTGAGCGGAGGAGGTATTCGGTCATGCTGCCTTCTCCTTTGCGCGCTTTTCCTCGCGGGCCTTGCGCTCTCGGATGATCTTGCCGCGCGCCAGACTGATCGCGTCGATCAGGTAGAGCGCTTCGGAAGTGGCTTCGTCATTGCCCATGCGGACGGTCGCCACGGCGTTGCCATCGGGGCAATCAAGGTTCGGCCCACGAACGCCAACCGATACGATCAAGTAGTCGTCCGATGCGTCACGCAGCTTGTCGAGCAAGCCTTGCAGCGTGGTCAGGTCTTCGTTCGTCATAATTCCTACCGGGCGACTATCCTTTCGGTCGCCGCCCGGCTCCCTATGAAATCAGTTCTGTTCAGCCTTCGCGCGCACTTCGCGGCTGGCGTTGGCATAGCGGACGATCTGGCCCTTCTCGTTGCGGAGGTGGGCGGCGTTGCGCAGGTTGGTGAGGGTGCGGCGGGCTTCGAAAAGCTTGTCTGCCAGATACCAGTTCGTCCCTGCCATCGCGGCGGCAGCGGCCAAAATAATGAAGGTGGTCGCGTTCATGGTCATTCCTCCTTAAATGCTGTCGCCCAGGTCGATGCCGTGGCGGGCGCTGTATTCTTCGATCACTGCAAACAGGTCGCTGAATTGTGCTTTGGTCATGCGGCTTGAGCGGAAGCCCATCGGGACAAATCCGCGCCCATCGAGCGCCATTTCAAAGCGCTGGGCGTGGTCGAGCGAATGCAGGAACAGCGATTTCCAAACGTCGGGCGTCAGTTCCCGGCCTTCTGGCTTGGCGGCGCTGATCCGGGTCAGCATGGCCCACATACGCGCGTTCTGATCGAGCGACCGCTTGGGCTTCGACACGCTCATGACGCTGCCAACCGGGGCTGCATCCACCATGCGGTGCGCAAACTCACGATTGCCGCGCAGAATGACGGTGTGGTCAGCCATTAATTGCTTCCCTGATTTCACGGGCCTTCGGGCTGGCGCGGCGCAGTTCATCAATCAGGCGATCAACGGTCTGCCCGCTGGCTGTGGCGTAGTTCTCCCAGAACGTGACTTCGCCAATGGTGTGCTGCTGACTGTGGTGGTCGCGGCAAAGCGGCACAGCGAAGTGGTCTGACGGCTTTTCGCCCATGCCCGCCCCGCTGCCGTTCCGAACGTGGGCCGCTTCGATTGGCATTCCCTGACACCCTGGAACAGCGCAGTGGAAGCTGCGGATAAAGTTCAGGTGGGCTTGGGAGCGCCAGCGAGACGAGCGTTTGGCCTTCTTAGGCAGGCGGGGCGGGAGCGGCATTTAGATATGCCTCCACGCACGACCATTACGGATATTGCTAACCGTTGAGGTGCTAACCCCAAACTGCCTCGCTGCCATAGCGCCGTTCATCGCACCATATTTTATGACGCGCGCTTGATCCGCTGTAATTTTGGGGGCGGTAGTCCTGCGCTTGAGGTATGCGCGAAAGCCTGGCGCGGCCATGTTTTCCTTTTGAGTGCCCCATGCAAGATTTTCAGGGCGATTGTCTGTCGCATCTTCGTTCAGGTGCATACAAACTGCATCTGCGAATGGTGGTGGCCCAGCAAATGCTTCGCAAACAAGCCGATGGACCTTGTAGTTTTTGCCTCGAAAGTTGAAACGGTATCGCCCATTGGCCAAAACGCCGAATGTGGGTTCTCCCCCATAGTAACGACGCCCGCCATTCTGCATTGGCACAGAATGGGGAATGCGCATGATCCGGCCTGCGGATGACGCAAGGTATTGGGGAAGGCTTGGGATGGGGCGCCAGATTTCCTGCATCACCAGATGCTCCGGTTGGTCCCAAACGGGATCGTGTCGTCATCCAGATCATCGGCAGGCGCGTTCCGGCTGTTGCGCTGCGGTTCGCTGGGGGCGTCAGTGCCGCCACCCTGCCGCGCGCCCTGCAAGGCAATTTCACTGGCGCGGATGTTCAGTTGCGGCTTGCCTTCGTATTCACCCAGCGCAAAATCGCCCGATACGGTGACAGACACGCCCTTGAGCAGATACGGCGCCAACGCCTCGCCGCGCTTTCCCCAAAGCGACACGCGCCACCAGTTGGTAGACTTGTCGCGCCCGTCACGCTGATCGACGGCAACGGAAAAGCTGCATACGGCATCCCCGCCCTGAGTGCGGCGAAGTTCAGCGTCACGGCCCAACTTGCCTGCGATTACGATAGTCTGCATTACGCGGCTTCCTTCTGTTCGCGCTGTTCCAGTGCGCGCTTGTTGATCCATGCCTTCGCCCGGTCGAAACGGTCGGCGGGAAGGTTTTTCAGGGAGTGCAGCTTCCCAACGGTGAGAAACTCAGCCACCGGCACGTTCAGGTGGTCGAAAAGCTGCTGCAATTCGTCCAGTTGGTTGGCGGTGATTGCGGGCGGCGGCGGGGCCTGCACGTTGGCTTGCGTCTTGTCGTAAAGCGCCAGCCCGAAGGGATTGCCGAACGTCATAAGGGCGCGTTTCATCGCATCCGTTTCGGCTTCCTTGAGCGCGCTTTCGTGGGCCTGCCCAACGTCCTTGTCGATGCCCTGCCCAAAGCCGCAGCCCTCACGAATAATGCTGCCAACAGTCACGCGGACGCGGGCCATGTATTCAACGCGGGCCTTGCCATCGACCTGGCGCGGTTCACCCAGCAAGCGCAGGTCAATCGTTTCACGGTTCCAGCCATCAAAGCCGAAAATGCGATTGGCTTCGGCAATTGCGTGCCAGCCTTCGATATACGACAGCGACCGGCCAGCTTGTGAGCGCTGGGAAACGTGCTGCGGGTCGAGCGGTGCGGACAGCGCCTTGTTCTGTGCTTCGGTAAACATCATGCAGCCTTCTTTTCGATACGGATGGTGACGCCGGGAAGCTGGGCAGGCAGCGCCTTGCGGGCGTATTCAGCCAGCCATTCCGTCAGGGCATCGGGATCGTTGCGCATCACGTGTTCCAGCAGCGCGCGGCGGTCGGTAACGTCTGCCACCTGATACGTGCGCAGCCCGGTTGCGCTGCGGTCAATCCGGTTGGCTTGCGCCGCCAGCTTTTCCGCCTGCTTCAACTGTTCCTCGGCAGCAAAGCGGGCTTCCAGATCATCGGACTGACGCAGGGCCTCTTGTGCGGCGCGCTGCTTGGCTTCAGCTTCCTCACGGGCAATGCGGGCAGCTTCATCCTTGGCGCGCTGCTTGGCGGTGCGGTATGGCGTCAGTGCCGCCTTGATTGCTTCGGCGGCTTTGTCGCAGCGATCCAGAAGCGGCTTCCAAGCGGTCTGCACCGCCTTTGCGGCATCGTCATGCGGCTTCTTTTCAGCGGCGCGCTCTGCGTCTGCGTCCTTCTTGGCCTTGCGAACATCGTCAAGCAGGGCGTCCAGCGCGGCTTCCTGTTCGTCGGTCTGGACCGGCGCTGCGACCGAACCGGACACCAGCGAGAACAGTTCTTCGATGTGCAGCGAAAATGCTTCCACCGGGGGCGGTTGATTACCGCCGATTGCGTGACGGTCGGTCATGCGGCTTCCTTGAGGTTGCGCGCTTTTTCGATGGCGCGGGCGATTTCGTCCTGAGCCTCGATCAGCCATTCCAGGTGCGAGGCGTTGAACAGGTGAGAGGGCATCGGGCCAATCAGCTTGGCGCTTTCGAGCAGCCCGTAAACGATCTGGTCGGCGTCAAACTCGGTCATGACGAATGCCCCAGCGTCCAAGCCGCAATGGCTGCGAACCATGCCGCGCCCACCGCCATGCAGTAGGCAAAGTCGCGCCATTCGTGCCTGAACAGGCGGGTGAGGGTGAGAATGTCGCGGGTCATGCTGCCACCAGCTTTCCGCTAACCGCGATCAGCCAGGTATCTGCGGGGACGCCATCCTGACCGGCAATCCCGGTGGCAAAACTGATGGGGTTGTAGTCCGCGTCGTATTCGCAGATTGCCACTGGGCACCCAGCAGCGGCCTTTACGCGCGAATTGTAGCCAACCGCTGCGGCGGCAGACTTCGCGCCTGAAATTTCAAGCTTCGAGGAGTCGCCCGACGCGGCAAGCTTCGAGTAGTCGCCCGACGCGGCAAGCTGCGAGGAGTAGCCCGACGCGGCAAGCTTCGAGGAGTAGCCCGACGCGGCAAGCTGCGAGTAGTCGCCCGACGCGGCAAGCTGCGAGGAGTAGCCCGACGCGGCAAGCTTCGAGGAGTAGCCCGACGCGGCAAGCTGCGAGTAGTCGCCCGACGCGGCAAGCTGCGAGGAGTAGCCCGACGCGGCAAGCTTCGAGGAGTAGCCCGACGCGGCAAGCTGCGAGTAGTAGCCCGACGCGGCAAGCTTCGAGTAGTCGCCCGACGCGGCTTGAACGCCTTCCGCACCTTTGCCACAGGCATCACGCACAAACTTGATGGCGTCCGCAATGAGGTCCGGGAGTTTCAGTTCAGCGGTTATAGTGATTTCAGCCGATGCCCATTTGCGATCATCGCTGCGGTCAATCTTGCCGCCCAGTATGACGCGGGCAAAGCGGTTTCCATCACCAAGGCCGTAGTGGTCCAGCACATCAAGCGGGTTCTGGCAGGCGTGGAACCCGCTTTCGCACTGCTTGACTGGGCCGTCATGGGTGAAGGTTTCGCCAATTTTATACTGATAGCCACGGCATTGCAGGTTCTTGTCAAAGCCTTTGTATGCAATGACGGTTTCGGTGGTTTTGGTCATGCGTCAAACTCCTGCGCATGGGTGGTGGGGAACAGGTGGGCGATGATCCAGCGGATGAGGCGGGTCATGCCGGGTGCCTTGCAAGCAGGGCGTCAACGCGCTCGAAGGCTTCCCGCTGGCGCTTTTCATGGGCCTCGATCAGGGCGATCATGGCGCTGTTGGTGGCCATTGCGGCAGCGTTGCGGGAAAGGTCGGCCAGCGCTGCGTTCAGGCAGTTCGCGGCGGTGCGGGTGCGGGCGGTCATGCTGCCACCTTGAGCGCATCGGCCACATTGGCGCGGATCATGGCAAGGCGGGCGGCGCGGGTGGCGTCGGCCCATTCGACGCCATCAGGGCAGCCAAACAGCGCGGCCAGAACTTCGTCGGCGCTGCTGTCAATCAGGCTGGCGGCGGCATCGCGGTCAAACGGTGTGGTCGCCATGCATTCGGCAAAGCGCTGGCCGTAGATCGCGCGCAGCTGGTCAGCCTCGGCGCTTTCGTAAGTGTGCCATCGGTCGCTGGTCAGCGGGTAGTGCTTAACGTGGCTGACGCGGACCGGGTTCAGCGCGGCAATGGCCGTGAGCGCTGCGGGTTCGAGATACCAAGGGGTCATGTGCCTGTCTCCGTTCGTTGGAGACAGGGTTACGGTATTCGTAAGGTTAGGTCAATACGAAAATCGTAAGGCTATGTCGATTTGGTGCTACGCCCACGCCAAACCCATTTGATCACGGCCACGACTATCCAGATCAGACTGTAGATGATTGCGCATAATAACGCGGTCAGGACGACGGCTTCACCCCACAGCCGGGGGCTGGGCCCCTTCTGCTTGGCAAAATCCTCCCAGCACTGCTTGTCAGAGGCCCGAATTTTGTCCCAATCAGCAAGGCCGTTTGGCAGCAGGTGGGTCATTGCGTTTGCGCGGCAGCTTTCAAGGTATTGCGCTTCTGCTGTCCGGGCGCTGTGCACGGTGTCGATCCAAACCCATGCTGGAATGACAACCAATGCAAATGCGGTTAGCGCAACTGCCAGTCTGTTCCAGAAACCAAGCCGAATTTTCAAACCCGCCTCCCGATCCAGACCACGCGCCCCAGCACGTGCATTTCGCCATCGACAGCCTCAATGGGTGAAACCACCGGATTGTCTGATAGCAGCATATACGATCCGCGCGGCGTCTGGCGCACTCGCTTGATCATGCCAAGATCGCCCCAGTAAACCGCCCAAATCCTGTCCTGGTCGTCAATCCGCTTTTGCGCCAGGTCGATTAGAACCGTGTCGCCATCGTGGATTGTTGGCTGCATTGAGTCACCGCGCCCACGCACAACGCGCAGGCTCTCGATCGCACCCTGATGCAGCCCGCGCAGCCAATCCAGCTTGAACGGGACAAGCCCCATGCTTTCAGGCGCATCGTCTGTGGTGCCGCCACCCATGCCAAGCGCTAGGTCAACTTCCTCGACCATTGCGATGCCCTGAGCGCTGGCAAATTCCGCCACGCTGGCCGGTCCGCGTTCGCCGCCGATATGGTAGTGGTGGATGAGCTTGCGGGCCTCGTCAAAACTCAGATCACGCTTGCCCGCATAGAGTTCAGTCACCCGCGCCGGGGCCAGCGTCAGGACGCGCGCAATCTCCGCCCGGCTCGTCGCCAGCGCTTCAACCGCATCAAGCAATTCGGACTTCGTAAGCACGGGTCCGGCATGAACCACCGGTCCTTTTCGGTCTATAACGGAAATCGTAATTTCTCTTGCAACGCGGTTACGTTTTCCGTAACGTGCCTTTCCATGATGACAGCCGACGAAATTGTCCGTGGTTGCGGCGGAACTTCCGCCCTTGCAGCCGAGCTTCAATTGACGCCCTCCACGGTGTCTAGCTGGCGCGCTGCCAACCATATTCCGCGCTGGTGGCGTGACCGTGTTCTGCGGGTCGCCAAGCGCCAGAAGTTTGCACTGACCGCCGCTGATTTCCCGGCAAAGCCGGTGCGCGGGGAGAAGGCAGCATGACCTTCGCTCTCGCATACGCCGCCGCATCCGCGATCAGCGCCGTGATCCTGTGGGCCATGTGCGCCGCCGCTCCGCAGGGCTGGCAGGACGAACGCGGCTTTCACGCTGGCGAACCGGAGTAGCCCCCGGTGCCGCCCTTCATCCCCGACAACGGGGCCGACCTTCCCGATCCGACTGCGCACCGGCTCTCCTACGACCAGTGGGAATACGCCGTCTTGATCGAGATTGCCGACGCCCGCGCCGAGGGCCGTCCGGTTTCGTTCAAAGTTCCTTCTGCTGTTTTCCATGAGAGTGACAATGGCTGATCCCGTCCACAATGTCCTGCTGCCGATCACGCTGCCCAGCACAAAGTCTTTGCGCGCGGCGGTGGCCTGCATCATCCGCGATATCCAGCGCGAACACCATGAAACCGACCAGGACACCGCCGACAAGCTGGGCGTTTCGGTCGGAACTGTGCGCAATGCCCGCAATGAGCAGGCCGACCTTGGCGCGCTGACGATTGCCAAGATTGGCGCGCTGTATGGCGCAGAGGCGGTTGCCCCGTATCACGCGCTCTATGGCGCTACGGCGCATGGTGCCGCCAGCCATGACGCGGCCCCGCTGGTTGAACTGGCCGACGCCCTGAGCGCGCTGACGAAAGCCGCCAGCCCCAAGGCCCGCCTCGATACGCTGCCCGCGCTGAAAGCCGCTGCGGAAGCCATCGGCGGCTACATCGTGACCCTCGAACGCTTTCGGATCGCCGCATGAGGCTGGGCGAAGCCTTCACCGCCATTCTTGGCGAGAGCGAAAAGCGCCGCAATCGCTTTGTCTCCGCTGCCGAGCGCGAACTGATTGAACGGTGTGAGCGGCGCCGCGCCCACCGGGAAGCTGAACGGGAGTTGCACCAGTGAAATCCAGAGCGATCCATCCGGCGCGTGTGAGTGCGTTTGCCCAACTTCTCTCCGAAGAAGTGCCAATGATGGAGGCGGGGCGCCGCCTGAACCTGACTAAGGGCGAAACCGTCAGCACCATGCGCCGCATCCGACTTGAGCTGGGGGCGCAAGCAGCATGAACTGCGACTTGGCAGAACGTAACCGGGCCATTGTGGCTGCGGCTAAGGCTGGCGAAAAGCGGCAGGCCATTGCCGACAGATACGGCCTGTCGCGCGTTCGAATTAATCGGATCGTCGCTGCAAACTCCAAGCCTGGACGCAAGAAGGGGCAGAAGATCGGGGCTTATAAGCAGGACCGCTTAACCCACCTCTACAGCCGTATTCGCTACCTTCCGACACAGATTGCCAATCTAGAAGCCAAACTGGCGGCGGTTAAGGCCGAGGCGCGTAGCTACGGGCTGGTGGTATGAACATCGTCCTGCCATTCCCCCCGTCCACCCTGTCTGGCCATAACAACGGCGCATGGTATAACCGCGACAAGATCGTGGCGACCTATCGCGCCGAGGCGTTTCACCTGACCCGCAGTGCCAAAGCCAAGCAGGGCTACACCGTCCCGGCAAAGGGCGACATTGCAATCAGCTTCACGTTCTACCCGCCTGACAACCGCAGCGACCGCACCAACTTTGCGGGCCGCATGAAGGCGCAGATCGACGGCATTGCCGAGGCGCTGGGCGTGAACGACAAGCGCTTTCTGCCTTCCTACCATTTTGCGGATCCGTGCAAGCCGGGGCGTGTCGAGGTGCAGTTATCCCCATGTGGATATGCCCCATCAACCTATGCAGATTCGCCTGATTCTGCTAAGGAAAATGCGGACCGGGAGAGCGTTGGCGCGCTCCATCCCGGCCCTGCCAAAGTCGCTATACAGGAGCGAAATTGATGAAGCCTTCTAATCCGCCTGAGCGCGGTTCGCAACCGATTCCGGTAGTTGCCTATGATGAACGGAAGGCGCGTGACGCCTATCAGGTCCACGCCGCCCTTTTGACTGCGGAAAACCGCGATGCACGGCTCAAGCAAAACCCGCAGTGGACCATGCTGCGGCATGACGCTTACGAAGCCTTTTGTCGGGCGTTCGAGCAATGAGCGCCATTCAGAACACCGATGCAGAGGCCGCGCTGATCGCCGGTCTGCTGAACGATAACGAATGGATTGATCGTGCCGCTGACCGGCTGTCGGGCGCGGATTTTTACGATCCGCTCTATGGCCGGTTCTACGAAGCGATTGTTCGCGAGGCTGCGCAGGGCAGGGGGGTGAATGCCATCACCCTGCGCCCCTATTTCAACGATGATGAACTGCGCCAGTTGATCCGGCTTTCGTCTGACCTGTCGGCGCTGCTGGCTATGCGCGAACTGATTGGCCAGGTTGCCGACATTTCGCGCCGCCGCCAGATGCAGGCAGGGCTTTCGGTTGCTGCCGAAGCCTGTGCCGATCTGACGATCCCGCAAAGCGAAATCATCGCCCACGCGGATGCCGCTATTGCCGAGGAAGCCAGTGGCGCGATTGCGCAGCCCACTGGGGCCGAATGCCTTGGCGCGTTGCTGGATAACCTTGGGAAGCAAGATCGCGGCGTTACGGGCGGCATTCAGGTGCTGGACGACCTGATGGGGCCAATCCGCCCCAAGCAGCTTGTTATCGGTGCTGGACGCCCCGGCATGGGTAAGACCGCCCTCGCGTTGTCCTACGCCATTGGCGCTGCCCAGCAGGGCCACGGTGTGCTTTACGTCAGCCTCGAAATGTCGGCGCAGGAATTGGCCGAGCGTATGGCCGCAGACCTTTGTTTTGATGGGCATGAAGGTGTGCCGTATGCCGCGATCCGTGATGGCGACCTGAACGGGTGGCAGAAGCGCCGGGTGGCCGAAGCCTACAGCAAGATGCAGGGCGTCCCGTTCCATATCATTGACGCGGGCGCACTGACCACTGGTCGCCTGAATATGCTGGTGCGCCGCCACGCCCGTAAGATGGCCGCCGATGGGTATAAGCTGGAACTGGTGGTGATTGACTACCTCCAACTGCTTCACCCCGACAGCAAGGCGCGCTCCAACTATGAGGCTGTTTCCGAAATCAGCCGCAGCCTGAAAGCAATGGCTAAGGACCAGGGCGTAGGGATTTTCGCATTGGCCCAGCTTTCGCGTTCGGTCGAAAGCCGGGAAGGCAACCGCCCGCAACTGTCTGACCTGCGCGACAGCGGCCAGATTGAACAGGACGCAGACGCCGTGCTGTTCCTGCTGCGCCACGAATACTACCTGCGCCAGATCGAGGAGAACTCGCCTGAATACGCTAAGGCTCAGCAGGCATTGGAGGCAGTTCAGGGGCAAATCGAGTTCATCGTTGCCAAGCGCCGTAACGGGGTGGCTGGCACGGCAACGGGGCGCTTCCACGGTGCTTATCAGGCGGTGCGGGGATGAGTGTTATTGCAACCGCAGTGCGTCACTTGATGGCGGCAGGCGTAACAGGTGACGCTTTGTTATCCGCTATTGCGGAGATGGAAGATCAGATCAGGAACGAGCCAAAAGCCCGTTCTTCTGGCGCAATTCGTCAAGAGCGTTACCGCCGTAACAAGGCGTCACAATCGTCACAAAGCGTAACAAGTGACGTTTGTAACGCCCCCCTTTCCCTCCCCCCCAATGAAAATATATCTAACCCCCCCACCCATACCCCCGGAAATAATACACCCGCGCGTAAGGGGGCTGGCCCTGCCAAGCCGGATGGGGTTCAGGATCAGACTTGGCGTGATTTCGTGGCTCACCGGAAGGCGAAACGGGCCGCGATCAACGAAACCGCGCTGGCTGGCATTCGGCGGGAAGCCGAAAAGGCGGGGTGGACGCTGGAAGCCGCGCTGGCCGAGACGGTTTCCCGTGGCTGGCAGGGGTTCAAGGCTGATTGGGTTGGCCCGGCAAAGCCCGCGCAGGCCGAAAACAGCTACCTTGACCGGCTGATTGCAAAATCCAGCGCGCCGCCGTGAGCCTTCCCGCAGAGCCAATCCCCGCCCCCGGTTTCAGGATCATATCCGGCAAACGAAAGCCCCCAGCCAATGACCAGCGATACGAAATTCAGTTCCGCAACGGCTACGTTGACCGCAAAGCCAGTTACACCGCTGCCCAGCTTGTCTGGGTACACGATGGCGGGCCTTGGGATGTGGTCGCAGTGCGGGAGTGCTGACTAATGGCAAACCCCGCTTACGTCACAAGCGCGAGGCCGGTTGAGATTTGCGGAAAGACCGCCCGCCTCGAGTGCGAGCAATGCGGCGGCCATGAGGATTGGAAGCTCGACAAGCTGCCCCCGCCAAACATCCTGCACAAGCACTTTGCAACGCGCGGTTGGCAAATGCGCAAACGGATTATCTGCCCTTCCTGCGCTTCACGAAAGGACAAGCCCATGACTGCTACGCCCAAACCCCCCCTGGCGATTGTCGCAACTGAAACCGCCGATGCCATCAAGGCAAAGCGTCGGGAAGCCCACACGGCAATTGAGCTGTATTTCGACATTGCCAAGGGCGCATACCGCGAGGGCTATAGTGATGAGCGGATTGCCAAGGACACCGGCCTGTCAGTTGATTGGGTTGTCAAGCGCCGCGAGGAAGAATTCGGCCCGCTGAAAGAACCGGATGAACTGGTGGAATTGCGCAAGCAGTTGACGGCTGCCGCTGAAACCGTGGCCGCAATTGAGGCGCGCTTCAACAAGCTGTGCATCGCCAAGGGCTGGGCTGCCTAACTCCTGCACCAACTAGGAAAAAGCAATGGCTAAAGCAGGACGCAAGATGAAATCCGGCAAGCGCACCAAGACGGGCAGGCTCTCCCGCGCCGGGATCAGCCCGATTGATCGCGGGACGGAGCGCACCCAGGCCATGCGCGCTCGGTTCGGGGATCACTACCAGACCGCATTGGGCCGTGCTTACGCTGTGGGCCTGCTGGGAGAGGGGCAGGAGGGCAAGGATAGGCTAGAGGTCGCCAAGCGGTTTGCGCGTCTGGTGCGCCGTTATTTCGAGGCCGTGCCGTATCGCTGCGCACTGGACACAAGCCCGCGCGGCAATCCAGACATTGCGCTGGTTGACCTCGACCTGATCGAGCGCGAACAATCCGAGTTCCGCTGGCTGTGCGACAAGGCGCGCGAACTGGATCACGCTGGGGTCCGGCCCTACCTCGACCAGATGATTGCCGATCGGTTCATTGACCACGACCCGCCGTGGCTGTCGCGTTTGCTGAACGGTGGGCGGCACTTTGGCGATGTGGCGGTTATGAACGCGGCGCTTCTGGCGATGGATGTTTTGGTGGGTCGCAAGGGGTCTTGACTTTCGTGTCAAACGTCGATAGGCAGAAATTGATCGTGGCGCTTTGCGTCATAAGAACCCTCGGAGCAATCCGGGGGTTTTTCTGTTTGGGCCTCGCGCCCGACCCGCGCTCTCCATCCATCGCAAGCACTCAGTCGGCCCACACGCGGCACGGTAGCGCATGGCTCTGGCAGTAGCGCGGGGCTAATTCACACCCGAAACAGCCCATCCTTCGGGAAGCTGAAAGCAAGGGTTCATCATGGAAAAAGAAACCGAGAAGAAACCGCGCCGGGTCGGTGACGGGACACCGGGTCCTGGTCGCAAGAAAGGCGTTCCGAACAAGACCACGACCGCGCTGAAGGAAATGATCCTCAAGGCGCTCGATGAGGCTTCACCGGGTGGAGGTATTGAATACCTCAAGCTGCAATCGTTAGAGAACCCGGTGGCGTTCCTGTCGCTGGTCGGCAAGGTGCTGCCGCTGACGGTTCGCGGTGAAGGTGACAACGGCGAACACATCGTCGCTATTGAGTGGCGGCGTGCAAATTGATTACGCGCCGGTCTTTGACCCGCTGCTAGATCCCGCCCGCTACAAGGGGGCATGGGGTGGGCGTGGTTCGGGCAAGTCGCAGTTCTTTGCGGACCTGATGATTGCCAGCGCATTGCGTAAGCCGGGCTTCCGTGGGCTGTGCTGCCGTGAAGTGCAGAAGTCGCTGAAAGAGTCGGCCAAGCGCCTGCTTGAGCAGAAGATCGAAAAGCACGGACTGTCAAAGCGGTTTGAAATTCAGGAAACGCAGATCAAGACGCCCGGTGGCGGTCTGATTGCCTTTGCGGGTTTGCAGGATCACACGAGCGAGTCGATCAAGTCCTACGAAGGGTTTGACGTTGCTTGGGTGGAAGAGGCGCAGACGGTTTCCGACCGTTCGCTAAACCTGCTACGCCCGACAATCCGTGCGCCGGGGTCTGAATTGTGGTTCAGCTGGAACCCGCGCCGGAAACAGGACGCGGTGGACAAGATGCTGCGGGGGGCGGAACTGCCCAGCAACGCGGCGGTGGTGCGGGCCAACTGGTGCGACAATCCGTGGTTCCCCGATGAACTGGAGCAAGAGCGGCTAGACTGCCTTCGCCAGCAGCCGGATCAATACGCGCATATTTGGGATGGTGATTACGTCAGCGTTGCGGACGGGGCCTATTTCGCGCGGGACATGGCGCTGGCGCGGTCGGATGGGCGCATAACCGATCTGGCGGTTGACCCGGTGCTGGGCATCAAGGCGTTTTGGGACATTGGTGTTCGGGATGCGACGGCAATCTGGGTTGCGCAGTTCAGCGGTCAGTCGATCAAGGTGCTGGATTATTACGAGGCCAGCGGACAGCCGCTGGGCGCGCACTTGGAATGGCTGCGGTCAAAGGGTTACGGCAATGCGCTGTGCGTCCTCCCGCATGACGGCGCGAAGGCTGACGCAATTACGGCTGTGCGGTTCGAGGATCACATTCGCGCGGCAGGGTTTCAGGTTCAGACCGTTGCCAATCAGGGCAAGGGCGCGGCGATGAAGCGCATCGAAGCGGCCCGCAGGCTGTTTCCGCGTATCTGGTTTGACGAGCGCCGCACTGAGGGCGGCAGACTGGCATTGGGCTGGTATCACGAACGCAAGGACGAGGCGCGGGGTGTTGGCCTTGGGCCGGAACACGATTGGGCAAGCCATGCTGCTGACGCCTTCGGGCTGCTGTGTGTGGCTTATGAGGAACCGCAGGTGTCGCGCCCGCTTGACCTGTCACAACTGACCAGAGGGATGGTATGACCGAAGACCGCGCCCCTGGCGTTGACATGGCGAAACTGGCCGCGATCCTGCAGGAGGAATACCGCGCGGCTGACAGCTACCGCGACATTCTGGCGCGCTTGGAAGAACAGGCGTTCGCGTATTACGAGGCGCAGCCGTTCGGCAACGAAGTGGATGGCCGTTCGCAGATCGTCCTGCCTGACGTGCAGGAGACGGTTGATTACATGACGCAATCCGTCCTGCGCACGTTTGTTTCTGGCGACCGCACGGTTGAGTTCGAGGCGGTTGACGAGGCCGACAAGCAGGCGGCGGAAGAAGCCACGGCGGCCATCAACTGGCTGTTTATGCGGCGGCAGGACGGGTATCGCATCCTGCATGATGGCTGCAACGATGGCCTGCTCCGCAAGATTGGCATTTTCAAGACTGTAGTGGAGACGCAGGAGCGGGTCAGCCGTGAGCGCGTGACCATTGATCCGCTCATGTTGGGCGAACTGCCTGACGCGGTGCAGCTGGAAAGTGAACCGGTCCAGAACGAAGACGGCACGATTACGGTCGATCTGAAATTTCAGAAGGTCGAAAAGCGCTTTGTCGATTACGCGATTGCGCCGGGCAATTTTCGGTTCAGCCCGCGCGCACGGCACGAAGACGAAGCGGATTACCTCTGCCACGTTGATGACGAAAAGACGCGCTCCGACTTGGTGGACATGGGTTTTGACCCCGATCAGGTTTACCGCCTGCCGGGTTATCACAGCACCAAGGCGCACGAGGTTGAAAGCAGTGAACTTGACCAGACGCTTGACGTAGAGTCGTCACGCGCGCTGGAACGGGTGGAACTGTGCGAGGAATACGCCCGCATTGACATCGACGGGGACGGTATCGCCGAGCGCGTCAAGGTGTTCCGCGTTGGCAACGAAATCCTGATTGATGCCGAGACGGGCGAACCGGCCATCGAGACGGTGGACGATCAGCCGTTTTCGGTGTTCTGCCCGTTCCCGCGTCCGCACCGTCTGGTGGGCTATTCGCTGGCCGATAAGGTAATGGACATTCAGTTGGCCCGCTCGTTTATGGCGCGTCAGCTGTTTGACGGCATGGCTTTTGCCAATATGCCGCGTCCGGTGGTCGATACGAACTTTGCCGACGCCGACACGTATAACGACATCTTGTCTCCGATCCCCGGCGCACCCATTCGCGTCAAGGGCGGCGTTGGGGCGGTGCAGCCGTTCCAGACGGGCTTTGACATCGGTAAGTCGCTGCAAGCGATGGAATGGCTGACGGGTGAGCGTGAAAGCCGCACTGGCATTACGCGCATGAACCAGGGCCTTGATGCCGACACGCTGAACAAGACGGCGACCGGCACCGCGCTGATGCAGGCGCAGGGCCAGCAGCAGGAAGAATACATCGCGCGCAATCTGGCCGAGACGATGGCCCGGCTGTTCGTCAAGAAATACCGCCTGATGCGCGCCGAGGGTGAGCCATTCAAGGTCAAGGTCGATGGTGAATACCGCATGGTTGACCCGTCGCAGTGGCCGGAAGACATTAACATCAACGTGCGTGTTGGGCTTGGCTCTGGCAGCAAGGACAAGCGCATTCAGGCGCGTATGGCGATGGCGAACCTGCTGGCCCAAGGGACGCAGCTTGGCGAAGTCAGCCACGAAAACCGCTTCAAGCTGATTGACGGTCTGGCCCGTGACATGGGCATCGGGCAGGGCGACGATTACTGGATTGACCCGGCCAACAGTGAGCCGAAGCCGGAACAGCCTGACCCCGCTGTATTGGAGCAGCAGGCCAAGGCGGAAGAAGCGATGGCGCGCATTGAACTGGACCGCGCCAAGGCCGAAGCAACTGTCGAAACCGAGCGCATGAAGGCGCAGGCGCAGATTGACGCGATGCGCGAGAAACACGCGCTGGAAATGGAGCAGCGCCGCGAACAAGCCGCGCTGGAAGCCGAACTGGCGCGCGAACGCATGGCGATGGAGGCGCAGTTGGCGCAGGAGGAAATGCTCCTGAAAGCCAGCGCAGACGTAACGCTGGGCGGCTATCGACCTGGGGGCGACCTGAATGCGTAAGTTGATTGGCCGCTTTGCCGTGTGGCTGGCCCGTAAGTGCGGCGTCCCAGCGACGGAAAGCATTGATCAGGCGCGGCTGATGAATGGCGCTGACGCCGTGGAGCGCGGGGCGCGGTGGGAAATGTTCTACCGGGAACAGGGCGGGCTGGCCGACATGATTGCGGCCCTTCGCCGGGAAGCCTTCGAGGCAGCGGCGGAGCTGGACCCGAAAGACACCGACAAGATCTACTATTGGGCGATGGCTGACCGCAATTTGCGCCGCCTGCAAGCCCGTGTGGAGGCGATTGTTATCACCGGCCAGACGGAGGCTGAGCGCATTCGTGCGGTTGAACGCGAGGCGGCTGTGCGCCGTCTGCGCGCGGTAGAGTTTTAAGCAGCCGCATACGTCGCGGCATATTCTAGGAGCGTAGCGAATGGCCCATCCGGCAACCCCGGAAGCTAGTCGCGCGCCTGCTACAGTGGCAGACGCGGCGGCTGATTTTGAGAATTTCCTGTTTGCCGATGAGGATGAACAGGACGACGAACCCGCGCCGGAAGGTGACGAGGCCGAAGCCGAAGAAGGCGGCGACATCGAACTGGACGACGAGGACGAAGGCGACGAGGACAGCGGACCAGAACCGGCCACCGCAGCGCCCGTCAGCCTGACAGCGGAGGAAAAGAAGGTCTTTGCGCAGCTTCCCCCGGAAGCCCAGCAGGCATGGGCCGCAAGTGAAAACCGCCGCAATACGCAGGTCCAAGAGGCCACCACGAAGGCCAGCAATGCCCAGCGCGAAGCAGAAGCCCGCGCAGCAGCAGCCGACGCAGAAGCCAAGGCCCTTTACGGTCAGCAGCTGGATCAGTTCGTGCGGGCGTTTGAGCCTGTCGCGCCCGATCCGCAGTTGGCATATCAGGACCCGGCTCGTTACATTGCCGAGAAGGCCCAATACGACGCGCAGAAAGCCCAGCACGACACGCTTGTGCAGCAGGTGCGCGGCATTGCCCGTGAAGCCGACACGCAGGCGCAACAGGCGTTTATCGCCCAGCGCGACCGCGAGTTGCTGACCATTCCCGAAATCGCCAACCCTGAAACCCGCGCGGAATATATCCAGCGGGCATTCGAGGTGGCTGGTGAACTTGGTTTCGACCAGGCGGAACTGACGCAGAATGCGACCGCCAACGACATCAAGGCGCTGGCTAAGGTAGCGGAATGGAAGGCGCAGGCCGAACGGTATCAAAAGGCCATGTCCCGGCAGATGCAGAAGGTCCGCGCCTCCAAAGGCAAGACCCTCAAGCCCAGCGCCGCGCCCCATGCTTCGGCAAGGTCGGCCCGTGGTGAGCAAGATTGGCAGCGCGTCAAGAACGCCCGCTCAAAGAATGAGCAGGCCGAGGCGATGGCCGATTTTCTCGGACTTTGATCCGGTTTTCGCAAGCAACCCCATTTCAAGGATGAATCGACATGGCTGTTCCCAGCAACACCATTCAGAACGTCGCCCGCGTCGGCGTTCGTGAAGACCTCGACAACAAGATTGCCGAGCTGTTCCCCGACGAAACCCCGTTCCAGAACGCAATCGGGCGCTCGAAGGCGAGCAACACCTACACCGAATGGCAGACCGATGGTCTTGCCGCTGCCAACCACGACAACAAGACCATCCAGGGCGATGATCTGGCGAACGAAAGCCGCGCGAATACCGTTCGCGTCGGGACGCATACCCAGATCTTCAAGAAGGTGGTTGGCGCTTCGACGACCGTGGAAGCCACTTCGAAGGCTGGTCGCCGTTCGGAACTGGCCCGCGAAATCATGAAGGCTGGCCGTGAACTGCGCACCGACAAGGAAAAGCGCTTCCTTGGCAACTACGCCTCTGTGGCAGCGGCTGCTGGCACTGCGGGGGAAACCGCTGGTGCGCTGGCGTGGCTGACCTCGAACGTTTCGCGCGGCGGGACGGGAGCTAATGGTGGTTTCTCAGCAGGTATCGTCGCTGCGGCCACCAACGGCACCCAGCGCGCTTACACTGAGGCCCTGCTCAAGACCGTGCTGCAATCGGTCTGGACCTCTGGTGGCAACCCGAAGATGGTTATCACCAACGCGGCGCAGAAGCAGGCGGCTTCGGCGTTTGCCGGTATCGCAAGCGCGCGCCGTGAAACCGGCAACACCCGCGCAACCATCATTGCCGGGGCTGACGTTTACGTGTCGGACTTTGGCGAGGTGCAGTTCGTGCCGGATCGCTTTGCTTCGGCGCGTGACGCGCTGGTTGTGGACCCGGAATACTGGGACATCGCTGTTCTGGACCCGATGAAGACCCGCGACCTCGCCGTTACTGGTCTGGCCGACCGCAAGGCGCTGTATGATGAATGCGCGCTGCGCTGCCTCAACCAGGCTGCGTCTGGCGTGGTGGCCGACCTGACCTGATCGGTCGGGACATAACCCAAGTTGAGGGGCTGGCTTTCGGGCTGGCCCCTTTTCTTTTGCAGAGGTGACGCATGGCAAGGCCGAATAAAGCCACTGGCGAGAAGGTTACGGTTGAGGCGCTGCGTGATGGCGTTTTCGTGGCTGACGATGTGCGCTGCGACAAGGGCGAACGGGCGACGGTTTCGGCTGAACTGGCGAAGATCATGCAGGAGGCGGGGCTTGTCCGGGTTCACTAACTGGGAACTGCTGGACGATGGCAGTTTCAACGGCGTCCGTAAGTGGATCAGGTCGAGCGACGACGACCACGGCACGGTGGAAGTCAAACACGAAGATGTAGGTTCGCACCTGCTGCTGGAAAGCAACAAGCGGGCGCAGAACGAGAGTTTCGATAAGCGGTCGGAGATGTGGCACGTGGCCAGAATCCCCGCTTACGTGCAGCTGGAATGGCTGACGAAGTATGGCGTTGACCCGTGGGACCCGAACCACGCCGAGGGACGCCGCCGTCTGCTGAATAGCAGCGAATACGCGCACCTCAAACGCGCACCGATTGTAATTTAGGGGACACGCCATGCCAGCCTTTGACGTTCCCGCGAACCTTGCCTTTGACAATTACGGCGAGTTGATCGCGGGTATTAACGATTGGCTGGACCGCAGCGACCTGACCGGCAGTGCGCCGACAATGATTGCGCTGGCGGAGTCGCGTTTGCGCCGCGAACTGGCCCCGTTCTTTGTCGAAAAGTCGGCTTCGATCAGCGTGACGGCGGGTGTCGGTGCGTTCCCCGATGATTTCGGGACGCTGACGCTGGTTAGCTGCGATGGCAAGCCGCTGGTGCAAGTCAGTCCGTTTGCTGCGCTGGATATTCCGGCAAGTTCCGTGGCAAGCGCCTACACTATCGAGGCGTCCGGCATTCGAGTATGGCCCGCCGGTGATTTCACCGTCACGCTGCTTTACAAGCCAGCGCTGCCCCAGTTGACAGAGACGACGCCAACAGCAAGCCTGCTGTCCGCGCATCCCGATTTGTATTTCTTCGGCGCGATGATGTTTGCTGAGGGCTATGTTGCCAACGACCCGCGCGCTTCGCTGTTCAAGGGGCTGTGGGATGAGGCGATTGCAGAGGCGAAGGTTTACCTGACGCGACAGTCGTTCGGTGGCCCGCTGGTTCCGCGCCTTGGGTTTGTGCCATGAAGGCCGCGCTTGCGCTTCCCCCGTTCCTGCCCGACCAATCGGTCAATAGTGGAGCGCTGAGCGAGGCTACAAACGTCTATCCGCGCGTTGATGGCTACGGGCCGGTGCGCGGTCTGGTTTCGCAGTCTAAGGCGCTTCCGGCGGCTTTCAAGGGCGGGGCCTCGTTCATTGCTACCGATGGCACCAGCTACCTGCTGGCCGGTCATGCGGCAGGGCTGTCGAAATACGGCGGTGGCACCTGGACCAATCTGGTTACGGGCATGACGATTTCCGGCCAGTGGCGTTTCACGCAGTTCGGGAACTACGTAATCGGCGTGAATGGCGTCGAAACCAAGGTTGTGAACCTGAAGGCCGGGACTGCCAGCGCATTGACCGGCGCGCCTGCGGGTGTCGCAATCACGGTAGTTGGCGATTACGTGGTGATCGGGCAGGGCAGCGGCGACCTGCTGGGCATCTATACGAGCGCGTTCAACGATCACACGGGATGGGCGCCTGGGGTGAATGGGGCGACCATTCAGCCGATGCTGACGGGCGGCGAAGTCATGGGGCTGGCTGGCGGCGAATACGGGGTGATCCTGCAACGCCAGCGGCTTGTGCGCATGACCCGCACCGGGGATGCCGACGCCCCGTTTCAGTTTGACGAGATTACGCCCAACGTGGGCTGCGCGTCCAAGGCTTCCGTTGTCGCAGTGGGCCGCACCGTGTTCTTCCTGTCCGACCGGGGCTTTATGGCGCTGGAAGACGGGCAGGCGATCAAGCCGATTGGCTCTGAAAAGGTCGATCGCACGTTTCAAAGCCTTGTGCCGCGCGATGATTACGAGCGGCTGTTTTCGGCGGTTGATCCTGAAAACAAGTTGGTAATCTGGTGCGTTCCGGGTGTGCCGGGGCGGCTGTGGATCTATAATTTCGAGTTGGACCGATGGTCGATGGCCATGCTGTCGATCGACGGGGTGTTTTCTGGCTTCACCTCGTCGGTGACGTTGGAAGAACTGGCGGTGACTTACACCGATCTGGACGCCATGGCGATCAGCCTGGACGACCCCCGCTTTTCAGGCGGCAATCCGCGTCTCTATGGAGTGGCTGGGGCTGAACTTTGCACGTTCAGCGGGGACACGCTGCAGGCGGTGCTGGCGTTCAGCTTTCAGGAGTTGGCCAAGGGGCGGATTGCGCGGATGCGTTCGATCCGCCCGGTCGGTGACGCGCTGCTTGGGCAATCCATCACGGTCGATTGCCGTTCGCGCATTGGCGACCCGGAAAACAAGGTTGCGGCCAGTGATCTGCGGGCCAGTGGTATCATGCCGATCCGGTGCGCTGGCCGTTACATGAAGCCGCGCCATGTGATCGCGGCGGGCAGTGCATGGACGTTCATGCAGGGCCTTGAGTTTGATTTCGAGGCCGCCGGTGATCGGTAGGGTTATCCCCGAAACGGGGGCTGGGCGGCTAGATTGGCAACGTCTGGTGGCTCAGGGGCATAAGGCGCATTCCAAGCGCCTGAAAGCCTCTGAGGGCGCTGTAGAGGCTCTTGACGCGCGTGTGGCCGCTATTGAGGCGGACATTGCCACGTCAACGGGCGGGGTTGGCGGTTTGAACAGCCGGACGGGCGCGCTGGAAAACCGCGTGGATGCGCTGGAAAGCCCATCGACCATCACGCTGACGCCAGGAAGTGCGCCGAGCAGCCCGGCGCGGGGTATGATTTATTACGACGGCACTGCCAACAAGTTGAAGTGCTGGAACGGCACGACTTGGAACGACCTGTGGTGATTACCGCAGGTGCGCCTCTGACCGTCGAGGCTGTCGCGGCGCTTGATCCGGCGATGCAACGCGGCGGGCATGATTGGGTTGAACTGGCTGACGATCTGGACAGCGGCGGGGCCTGTTTGTGGCGCGTTGACGACATCGCTTGGCTGGTGACGCGGCCCGATGATGCCGGGGTGATTGAAGCGATTGCAGCAGGCGGGAGACAGGCCGCGCGGTGGGCCAGGCCTATTGAGGCTGCTATTCGCGCGCATCCCGCACACCAAGGGCGGCGGCTTAGAATTTGGGGCCGTCATGGCTGGCGGCGGTATTTCCCGGATTGGGAACTGGTCGGGGTCGAGGGCGGCATGAGCATTCTGGAAAGCGAGAACTGATATGGGGTCGAGCAAGAAAACGCAGACGACCAAGCCGATCTATGAGGCGCAGCTGACGGGCGCGGCTGATACGTTGAAGGGCGTTTACAGCAACAACGCGGCTAACGTGCAGTCGATTTCGGATCAGTTGGGTGGGCTTATCCCGTCAATGCTGGACAAGTATCGGTTGGGTGACAGCGGCGTCAATGCGGCGCGGGGCTTCCTGACGCAGACGCTGGAAAGCCAGCCTGACCAGAATCCCTACCTTGAGCAGATCGTTGCGCAGACCAACGCTAACGTGGCTGACAAGACGCGCACGGCGATGGGAACGCGCGGGCTGACGGGCGGCACGGTGATGCAGGACATTGTTTCGCGCAACCTGGCCGAAAACGAGAGCGGG
>JAGXRD010000101.1 GCA_018336035.1 Alphaproteobacteria bacterium
CCGGATTGCTCCGGCGGCCGCCTGGTCTTGGGTATCGAAGCGGTTTAGTTCGAGCGGGCCTTGTCGACCAGCTTGTTCTTGGCGATCCAGGGCATCATGGCGCGCAGCTTGCTGCCGACTTCCTCGATCGGGTGCTGGGCCAGGCGCGCGCGGGTTGCCTTGAACGAGGTCTGGTTGACCTTGTTTTCCAGCATCCAGTTGCGGGTGAAGCGGCCGGACTGGATGTCTTCCAGCACGCGCTTCATCTCGGCCTTGGTCTCCGGCGTGATGATGCGCGGGCCGGTAACGTATTCGCCGTATTCGGCGGTGTTCGAGATCGAGTAGTTCATGTTGGCGATGCCGCCTTCGTAGATCAGGTCCACGATCAGCTTCACTTCATGCAGGCACTCGAAATAGGCCATTTCCGGGGCGTAGCCGGCTTCGACCAGCGTCTCGTAGCCGGCCTTGATCAGCTCGACCAGGCCGCCGCAGAGCACAACCTGCTCGCCGAACAGGTCAGTTTCGCATTCTTCCTGGAAGGTGGTCTCGATGATGCCGGCCTTGCCGCCGCCGTTGGCCGAGGCGTAGCTGAGCGCGATTTCCAGCGCATTGCCCGAGGCATTCTGATGCACGGCAACCAGCGACGGCACGCCGCCGCCCTTCAGGTATTCCGAGCGCACGGTGTGGCCTGGGCCCTTGGGCGCGATCATGAAGACGTCGAGATCCTTGCGCGGCTCGATCAGATTGAAGTGGATGTTCAGGCCATGCGCAAACGCCAGCGCAGCGCCTTCCTTCATGTTGTCGCGCAGGTCGTTGTTCCACAGGTCCGACTGGCCTTCATCCGGCGTCAGCACCATCACGACATCGGCCCATTTGGCAGCTTCGGTCGGGGTCATCACCTTGAAGCCGGCCTCTTCGGCCTTCTTGGTGCCGGCCGAACCCTTGCGCAGCGCCACGGCAATATTCTTCACGCCGCTGTCCTTCAGGTTCATCGCATGGGCATGGCCCTGGCTGCCGTAGCCGACGATGACAACCTTCTTGCCCTTGATCAGGTTCAGGTCCGCATCGCGGTCATAGTAAACGCGCATTTCAGTCTCTCCTCGGGATAAGCGTCGTTGTTCGTAGAAATGTTAGAGCGGCTTCGGACCGCGGCTGATCGCCACCACGCCGGTGCGCGAGACATCGACCAGGCCGAGCGGCTTCATCAGCTCGACAAAGGCGGTGATCTTCTCCGGATTGCCGGTCAGTTCGAAGACGAAGGATTCGGTGGTGCTGTCGACCGCACGGGCGCGGAAGATATCGGCGATGCGCAAACTCTCGACGCGCTTCTCGCCGGTGCCAGCCACCTTGATCAGCGCCAGTTCGCGCGCGATATGCGGACCTTCGACCGTCAGGTCGTGAACATTATGCACCGGCACCAGCCGGCCGAGCTGTGCCTTGATCTGGTCGATCACATTGGACGGTCCGGAGGTGACGACCGTGATGCGCGACAGGTGGGCTGCATCGGACACCTCGGCCACCGTGAGGCTTTCGATATTGTAGCCACGGCCGGAGAACAGCCCGACGACGCGGGCAAGGATGCCGGGCTCGTTGTCGACGAGTACGGAGAGGATATGGGACTGAATCGGCTGCTGCGGCGCGGACATGATCTGGTTCTTCTGCTTTGTGACGCCGGACCTCAGACGAGGGCCATGCCCTCTTCGGTGACGCTGGCGTTGGTCGGATCCTTCGGCTTGTCGTCGGCCAGGATCATCTCGTTATGGGCCGCACCCGACGGCACCATCGGGAAGCAGTTCTCCGCCTTGTCGACGGCGACATCCACCACCACCGGACCGTCATAGGCGATCATTTCCTTGATCACGCCATCCAGGTCGGCCGGGTCGGTGCAGCGCAGCCCCTTGCAGTGGAAGGCTTCGGCCAGCTTGACGAAATCGGGCAGCGATTCCGAATAGCTCTGCGAATAGCGACCGCCATGCAGCAGCTGCTGCCACTGGCGCACCATGCCCATATATTCGTTGTTCAGGATGAACACCTTCACCGGCAGGCGGAACTGCGCCGCGGTGCCGAGTTCCTGGATGTTCATCAGGATCGAGGCTTCGCCGGCGATATCCACCACCAGCTTGCCCGGATGGCCGAGTTGCACGCCGATGGCGGCCGGCAGGCCATAGCCCATGGTGCCGAGGCCGCCCGAGGTCATCCAGCGGTTCGGCTTGTTGAACTTGTAGAACTGGGCTGCCCACATCTGGTGCTGGCCCACTTCGGTGGTGATGAAGGTGTCCTGATCCTTGGTCAGCTCATACAGCCGCTCGATGGCGAGCTGCGGCTTGATGATCTTGGAATCCTTCTTGTACTTGAGGCTGTCGCGGGCGCGCCACTGGTCGATCTGCTGCCACCACTTGTCGAGCGCCTTCTGGTTCGGCTTGTAACCGCCCTGTTTCCAGGCCGCGATCATCTGCTCCAGAACCTTGCAGGCATCGCCGACGATATTCAGGTCGCAGCGCACGGTCTTGTTGTGCGAGGACGGATCAATATCGACATGGATCTTCTTCGAGCCCGGCGAGAAAGCCGCCAGACGACCGGTGATGCGGTCGTCGAAACGCGCGCCGATATTGATCATCACGTCGCAATCATGCATCGCATGATTGGCTTCCCAGGTGCCGTGCATGCCCAGCATGCCGAGGAACTGCTTGTCGGTGGCCGGATAGGCGCCGAGGCCCATCAGCGTATTGGTGATCGGGAAACCGGTCAGCCTCACGAATTCGGCCAGCAGCTCGGACGCCTTCGGCCCCGCATTGATGATGCCGCCGCCGGTGTAGAAGACCGGGCGTTCGGCCGCGGCCATCATCGCCACGGCTTCCTTGATCTTGGCGTCGTCGCCGCTCACCTGCGGACGATAGGTCTTGTGCTTGACGTTGTCCTTGCCGGTGTAAGTGCCCGGCGCGACCTGCACATCCTTCGGCAGGTCGATCACCACCGGGCCCGGACGGCCGTTGGTGGCGACGTAGAAGGCTTCATGCACAACGCGCGACAGATCATCCACGTTTTTGACGAGGTAATTGTGCTTGGTGCAGGGCCGGGTGATGCCGGTGGTGTCGCATTCCTGGAAGGCATCGGTGCCGACCAGATGCGTGGCGACCTGCCCGGTCAGGCAGATCACCGGAATGGAATCGAGCAGCGCATCGGTCAGGCCGGTGACCGCATTGGTGGCGCCGGGGCCGGAGGTGACCAGCACCACGCCGGGCTTGCCGGTCGAGCGGGCATAGCCTTCGGCGGCATGCACCGCGCCCTGCTCATGGCGCACCAGGATGTGGCGGATGGCATTCTGCTTGAACAGCGCGTCGTAAATCGGCAGCACCGCACCGCCGGGATAACCGAAAACGACCTCAACACCCTGATCGATCAGGGCCTTGATCAGCATTTCCGCACCGGACATCTGGGCCGGCGTCGCCTGCGCTGCGGTGGACATGACGCTCAAATCCTTCGGGCAACTGCCCTATTTAGACGAAAATCGGCCGGAACACGGGCCCCGGCCGGCTGAAAAGCGGCGCCAACCTAGAAGCGCCTCAACGGGCCGTCAACAGGTATCTCACAATGAATGGAAAGATTTCTGCCTCTAGGTTGAAATTTTCTTGCTGACTTAAGTCTTTTTCCACAACCAGGTCGGGGCTGAACTGGTGCCGGAACCAGGTCGTCTGCCGCTTGGCGTAATGCCGGGTGTTGAGCTGGCCGACCCGGATCGCCTCATCGCGACTGATCTCGCCCTTAAGATATTGGATCAGTTCAGGAAGTCCATGGGCTTTGCGCATGGGCGCATCATTCGGGATATCGGTCCGCGCCAGCACGGCCTTCGCCTCCTCCAGCGCGCCCGCTGCGATCATGCCCTCGAAGCGCCGGTCGATCCAGGCATAGAGGCGGTCGCGCGGCGGCTGCAACAGCAGGCGGAAGACCGGATTGGGCAGGCCCGGCGAAGCAGGCGCCGCCTGCCAGGCCGCCAGTCCCCGCCCGGTGGCCTGCAGCACTTCCCAGGCCCGCATCAGCCGCTGGCTGTCGCCCGGCTTCAGGCCGGCGGCGGTCTCGGGGTCAGCAACCGTCAGCGCGGCATGCAGCCCAGCCGCCCCCTCCTCGGCCAGTTTCCCCCGCGCCGCGGCGCGAATCTCGGCCGGGATCGGCGGGATCTCGGCCAGCCCCTCGAACAGGCTGCGCAGATACATGCCAGTACCGCCCAGCAGGATCGGCACCCGACCCTCGGCAACGGTCTCGGCGATGGCCTGTTTGGCCAGATCGACCCAGACGGCCGCCGTGCCATGGCTGGCACCATCCAGCACGCCATACAGGCGATGCGGCACCCGGCGCATTTCGTCATCGGTGGGGCGCGCCGTCAGCACCCGCAGGTCACGATACACCTGCATGCTGTCGGCATTGATGATCGTCCCGTTCACCTTTTCAGCGATGGCAATGCCGAGCGCCGACTTGCCGCTGGCGGTCGGGCCGGCGAGCACGATCATCGGGGCATTGGAGGGTTCGGTCACGAGGGGGCCTATCGGTTGCGCCGCCTGTTGTACAAGCCTAGAAGAGTCGGATGCAAAGCATTCTGACCCTGATCGCCGCGCCCCATAACGCCGTGCTGACGCCCAAGCTGACCAATGCCGTGCGCGATGCGCTCGCCATGGCACGCGGCCGGGTCGGCCCGGTCGACTGGCTCGATCCCGGCATTGCCTGCGACATTCCCTTCGACAATGTGGATGTGCGCGAGGCCGAAAAGGGCGCGCGCATCGCCCTGCGCAATGCGCCGGTCGATGTGATCGCATTGCCCAATGTGCCGAACCGCCGCAAGAAGGCGCTGGTCGCAGATATGGAGTCGACCATCATCCGCAACGAGATGCTGGATGAACTGGCCATCCTGGCCGAGATCGGCGAGCAGGTGGCCGAGATTACGGCCAAGGCGATGAATGGCGAACTCGATTTCTATGCTGCGATCCGCGAGCGCGTCGCGCTGCTGAAAGGCCAGCCAGCGCTGATGCTGGAGGAAGCCGCCAAGCGGATCAAGCTGATGCCCGGCGCGCAGGCGCTGATCACCACGCTGAAGGAACATGGCGTGTATTGCGCCTTGGTCTCGGGCGGTTTCGATTACTACACCCAGCCGATTGCCGAGCAGCTTGGTTTCGACGAGCAGCAGGCCAATCACATGATCCTCGAGAATGAGCAGATCGCCGGCATCGCCGAACCGATCCTCGGCCGCGAGGCCAAGCTGGAAGCATTGCAGCGTGTGGCCAGCGCCCGCGGCATCACGCTCAGCGACTGCATGACGGTGGGCGACGGCGCCAACGACCTTGCCATGCTCGGCGCCGCTGGCATGGGCGTGGCCTATCATGCCAAGCCGAAGGTGCAGGAACAGGCCCGCATCAACATCCGCCACGGCGACCTGACCGCGCTGCTCTATCTGCAGGGCTATCGCGCCGACGAGATTTACGGGCGGGGCTGAAGGCCTAAGCCGTCACCCCGGCCAAGCGCAGCGCGAGCCGGGGTCCCATTTTGTGAAATGAAAAAATGGGATGCCGGGTCAAGCCCGGCATGACGTTGTGTTTAAGCGCCGCTTCTCTCAACTTGTCATCCCCGGGCTTGTCCCGGGGATCCACGCCTTACTGCTTCATACTCCGATTGCCAAAGACGTGGATGGCCGGGTCAAGCCCGGCCATGACACTTTTGGGTTTGCGGTGCGCGAAAGCGGCTCAGCGCGCCGTCCAGCCGCCATCGATGGCGACCGAGGTGCCGGTGATAGACTTGGCAGCATCGCTGCACAGGAAGACGGCGAGCGCCGCCACCTCCTCGATCTCGACAAAGCGCCGCGTCGGCTGCGCCGCCAGGATCACCTCGCGGATCACCTGCTCATGCGACATCTTGTGGACCTTGGCCTGGTCTTCGATCTGGTTCTCGACCAGCGGCGTGCGCACATAGCCCGGGCAGATCGCATTCACCGTGATGCCGGCCTCGGCCACTTCCAGCGCCACGGATTTCGTCAGGCCGACCTGGCCATGCTTGGCCGCCACATAGGCCGACTTGAACGGCGACGCGATGAGCCCATGCGCCGAGGCGATGTTGACGATGCGGCCCCAGCCCTTTGCCTTCATGCCGGGCAGGGCTGCCTTGATGCAGTGGAAGCTGGAACTGAGATTGATATTCTGGATCGCCTCCCATTTCGCCTCGGGGAATTCATCCACCGGAGAGACGAACTGGATGCCGGCATTGTTGACCAGGATGTCGACACCGCCGAGTCCATCGGCGGCTTTTTTGATAAAGGCCGAGATCGCCTCGCCCTTGCTCATATCGGCGCCGTCATAGAGCACCTTGACGCCGAATTCGGCCGCGATGCCCGCCCGCAGCTTCTCGATCTCGGCGGCATCGCCGAAACCGTTCAGCATCAGGTTGACACCCTCTTTGGCCAGCGCCCGGGCGATCCCTAAACCGATCCCGCTGGTGGAACCCGTGACGACGGCGGACTTGCCTTTCAGCATGGCGCGACCTTTCTTACCTGCCTGGAGAGAGGCCAAAGCCTAGCGGAAAAGCCCGGCTTTTGCCTAGGCGCAGCCGGCTGCGGCCGGGTCTGAGCCTTGCGGCTGCGCCGCCGCCCATGGGATACTTTTGACAGCACTTTTGCAGGAGCTTTTTGCGCATGCTGAACCGTATCGCCCGCCTGGATGATGAGGACGCGCCGGAGAAGAACGGCGACGCCGACAAGGAAAAGGTGCGGGACAAGACCCCGGCCATCGAGGAACGCCTGTTCAAGGCGCGCACCATCCTGATCTTCGGCGGCATCGACCAGAAACTGGCCAAGGAAGTTTCGGCCCGCCTGCTGGCGCTGCAGTCGGCCGGCGACGACCCGATCACCATTTTCATCAACAGCCAGGGCGGCCATGTCGAATCGGGCGACACGATCTATGACATGATCAAGTTCGTGACGCCGGATGTACGCGTGGTCGGCACCGGCTGGGTCGCTTCGGCCGGCGCGCTGATCTTTACGGCCGCCAAGAAGGAAAACCGCTTCTCGCTGCCCAATACCCGCTTCCTGCTGCATCAACCGTCCGGCGGCGCCGGCGGCACGGCTTCGGATGTCGCCATCCAGGCCAAAGAAATCATCCGCATGCGTAAGCGGCTGAATGAGATTTTCGCCCGCGAGACCGGCCAGCCGCTTGAGCGGATCGAGAAGGATACCGACCGCGATTACTGGATGAGCGCGGAACAGGCGGTCGAATACGGCCTGGTCGGCAAGATCGTGCAGAACGCCCGCGAGATCGAATAACCCATCATCGTCATCCCCGCGAAAGCGGGGATCCAGACTGGGCTCCCGCCCGTCGCGCTTTGCGCGACAGTATATGTAAGGCGGCAAAGCCGCCGGGCGCGGGAATGACGAAAAAGAATAAAAGGCCGGCTTCTCAGCCGGCCTTTTTTATGCGGCGAGCGCGCTCAAGGTTACTTCGCTGGCCTCGGCGGCGACCAGCACATGGCCGGGCGGCACCGGCAGCCATTTCTGCACATGCTCGTCCAGCGGTTCAGACACGATGGTGAGCCGGCCGTCCTCCATGCGCCAGTACAGGCTCGGCGGCTCGGCGTCGCTGGAATAACGGATCGCATAGACCGAGCGACCATCGGTGAGCGACGCCGTCATGCGGAAGGCTTCCGTGATGCCGTGCTCGATCATCAGCTGGCGCACATCGGCAATGGCGGCGGCAATGGCGCCGAGCGGATCGCGGTCGAGCCCGTGTTTCAGCATTAGATAGAAGATCGCCTCTGAATCCGTGGTGCCGAGCCGCTGCTCGTACAGCGCATCGGGGATCAGCGCTTCGAGCCGGCGGCGCAGTTTGGCATAGCCGCCAATCTGGCCATTGTGCATGAACAGCCATCGGCCATTCGCGAAAGGATGGCAGTTGGCGCGCGAGGTCGCCGTGCCGGTGGAGGCGCGCACATGCGCCAGGAACAGGCTGGAGCGGATCTGGTGCGCGATGCTGCGCAGGTTGGGATCGTTCCAGGCCGGCAGGATGTCGCGATAGGTGCCGGGCAGATCACGCTCGGCATACCAGCCGACGCCGAAGCCGTCGCCATTGGTGGCCACAGCGGCTTTACGCGCATGCAGGCTCTGCTCGATCAGCGAATAGCGCGGCGCGAAGAGCAGATCTTCCAGATAGATCGGATCGCCCCGATAGGTGAGCCAGCGGCACATGCGTTTTCCCCGGATTCGTTCGACGCATTTTACGGGAAATGACTGGAATTTGCGACGCAGGCAAAGAAAAAGGCCGGCCCAGAAAGCTATCTGGCAGCCGGCCTTTTCCAGATCAGACTATCTGCTGATTACGACTTGAGAGGCACCGGTACGAAGCGCGGTTCGCCGGCGCGCTGGATTTGCAGCAGCGCCACCTTGCGCTTGGCATCTTTCAATGCCTTCAGCATCTCCACCGCGTCGTCGGTGTTGCGGATTTCCGACTGCGCCATCTCGATGATCACGTCGCCGACGCGCACATCGCGCTTGGCGGCCGGACCATCATTCTCCACATCGGTCACCACCACGCCCTTCACGTCATCCTTGATGTCGTGTTTCTGGCGCAGTTCCTTGGTCAGCGGCGCGATCCGCACGCCCAGGTCGGCCAGCTCGGTCTCGTTGCGACCGGCCTTGGGCCGGGCCGCATCGGCCTTCTGGCTGCTCTCCTGCTTGGCCGAGGCCATGGCGGCTTCCAGCTCGCCCAGCGTGGCCTTCACCGTCTGCTTCTTGCCCTTGCGCATGATCTCGACATTCACGGTCTTGCCGACCGGAGTCTCGGCCACGCTGCGGGTCAGCGCATTGGTGCTGGCAATCGCCTTGCCGTCGAAGCTGACCACCACGTCGCCGCTGTCGATACCGGCCTTCTGGGCCGGACCGCCGGGGACGACCTTCGCCACCAGTGCGCCGCGCGCCTGCTGCAGGCCGAGCGCTTCCACCATCTCGTCGGTGACCGACTGGATCTGCACACCGAGCCAGCCGCGCTTGGTGCGGCCGAATTCGATCAGCTGCTGCACGACCGGACGGGCCAGATTGGCCGGCACGGCAAAGCCGATGCCGATCGAGCCGCCGGACTGCGAGAAGATCGCCGTGTTGATGCCGATGACGTTGCCTTCCTTGTCAAACAGCGGGCCACCGGAATTGCCCTTGTTGATCGAGGCATCGGTCTGGATGAAGTCGTCGTAACGGCCGGCATTGATGTCGCGGCCGCGCGCCGAGACGATGCCGGCGGTGACGGTGCCGCCGAGGCCGAAGGGATTGCCGATCGCCAGCGTCCACTGGCCGACACGGATCTTGTCCGAATCCGTCCAGTTCACCGCGGTCAGCTTGCGCTCCTTGGGCTCAACCTTCAGCACCGCGATATCCACTTCGGGGTCGCGGCCGACGACCTTGGCTTCCAGTTCGGTATTGTCGTGCAGGATCACGCGCACCTGGTCGGCATCGGCGATCACATGGTTGTTGGTGACCACATAACCGCGCGCATCGACGATGAAGCCCGAACCGAGCGACGACACCTGGCGCGGCGGACGATTTCCGCCCTCGCCGCGCTGCTGGCGCTCGAAGAATTCCTTGAAGAAATCCTCGAACGGCGAGCCGGGCGGGAATTGCGGCATGCCTTCCGGCGTGATGCCGCGATTCTGCACGGTCTGCGTGGTGGAGATATTCACCACCGCCGGCAGCAGGCGCTCGGCCAGATCGGCGAAGTCGCCTTCCGGCGCGCGCGCCTGAGCGGGCGCAACCGCGCCGAACATCAGCACAAGGGTTGTGGCGGCAACCGTGACGCCGCGGATCAGTCGTTCCTGCATCATGTGCCCCATACTATCCTCCTCGTCGCGGACGACGAACTCAACTTAACGTGCAGCCGGGCGGCGCGGCGCCCCGGTGGCACTGTCGAAATACTTGAAGAACTCCGAATCCGGCGACAGTACCATGGTGGTGTCGCCCGGCTGCAGCGCCTTGGTATAGGCCTGCAGCGAACGATAGAAGTCGTAGAACTGCGGGTCCTTGTTGGCGGCTTCGGCGAAAATCTTGGTGCGTTCGGCATCGCCTTCACCGCGCAGGATTTCCGAACGGCGGCGCGCATCCGCAATCAGGATGGTGCGCTGGCGTTCGGCCTCCGAGCGAATGCGTTCCGAAAGTTCGAAGCCGGTGGCGCGCTGCTCATTCGCCTCGCGCTGACGCTCGGTCTGCATGCGGCGGAAGATGGCCTGGCCGATGGTATCGGGGAAGTCGGCGCGCTTGATGCGCACGTCGACCAGCTCGATGCCGAGGCGGCGGCTGTCTTCCTGCAGGGTGGTGGTCACCTGCTGCATGGCGGCCGGGCGGTCGCCCGAGATGATCGTGCTGGCATCCAGGCGGCCGAAGGCGCCGCGGAAGGCGTTGGCCACCGACGGTGCCAGACGGCCACGCAGGCCAAGTTCGTTGCGGACGGTCTGATAGAACAGCAGCGGATTGGTGATCTTGTAGCGCACGAAGCTGTCGACCACGAGGCGACGCTGGTCGGCGGTCAGGATTTCTTCCGGCTGGGCATCGAGACCGAGGATGCGCTTGTCGAAATAGACGACATCCTGGATCAGCGGAATCTTCATGTTCAGGCCAGGTTCGGTGATCACGCGACGCGGATCGCCGAACTGGACGACCAGCGCCTGCTGCGCCTGATGCACGGTGAACAGCGAGGCCTTGACCAGGAAGCCGAGGGCAACCAGGACGATGACGACGATGGTGAGGAGCGAGCGGTTCATGATGCGTCTCCTCTCTTAGCGCTGCTGCTGCGGCTGCGCATTGTTGGTGCGCGGCAGCTGTTTCTGCAATTCGGTCAACGGCAGGTAGGGCACCACGCCCTGGCCGCCATTCTGGCTGTCGACGATCACCTTGTTGGTGCCACGCATGATCTGTTCCATGGTTTCGAGATACATGCGTTTGGTGGTCACGTCCTTGGCCTGGCGATACTCGTTGTAAACCTGGGTGAAGCGGCTCGCGTCACCCTGGGCATTGGCGATGGTTTCCTGCTTGTAGGCTTCGGCCTGCTGCAGCAGACGCTGCACTTCACCGCGGGCGCGCGGGATGATGTCGTTACGATAGGCTTCCGCCTCGTTCTGCGCGCGCTCGCGGTCGGCCTGCGCCGCCTGCACATCGCGGAAGGCGTCGATCACCGAGGCCGGCGGTTCGGTCCGCTGCAGCGCGACCTGCGTCACCACGATACCGGCGCTGTAACCGTCGAGCACTGCCTGCATGACGCGGCGGGTGTCGTCGGCGATCTTGGTGCGGCCTTCGGTCAGGATGAACTGGATGTTGTTCTTGCCGACCACTTCGCGGATCGCGCTTTCGGCGACCTGCTTGATGGTGCGCGAGGGCTCCACCACGTTGAACAGATACTGGCCGGCATCCTTCACCTGCCACAGCACGGTGAAGTCTATATCGACGATGTTTTCGTCGCCGGTCAGCATCAGGCTTTCTTCCGGCACGTCGCGGGTCTGGGCGCCACGGGTGGGCGAATCGCCCAGCGAGCGGAAGCCGATCTCTTCGCGATTGACCGAGGTGACTTTCGGCGTCAGCACGCTGTCGACCGGCCAGGGCAGGCGATAGCGCAGACCCGGTTCGGTAACGGCATGCACCTTGCCGAAACGCAGCACGACGCCCTGCTCGTCGGTATCGACGCGGTAGAAGCCGGTGCCGAGCCAGATGGCCACGGCGACCAGGATCAGCAGCAGGATGCCGCGGCCGGACACGTCGCCGCCGGGCAGCATGCCGCGGAAGCGGTCCTGACCCTTGCGCAGGATGTCTTCAAGGCTGGGCGGATTGGGGCCGCCGAACGGGCCGCCGCCATTGCCGCCGCCCGAACCGCGGTTACCGCCGCCCGAACCCTGGCCCCAGGGCCCGCGACCACCGCCGCCGCTGCCGCCGCCAAAACCCCCACCTTGATTGCTCCAGGGCATCCTACAGTCCTTCTTAACCTGATTTCGGGCCGTCTGAGACAGCACCAGCCCCCATGAACCATCCGGAGACCGGCGCAACAGCACCAGTTTCGCATTGTGCGGTCGGATTGTCGCCCGTCCCGGCTATTGTCTCGCCTGTCCTGTGGGCAGATGAATTGCCGTCTCTCAGCCTCCGCGATATATCAATCGCTTGGCGCAAGCGCGGCTTTGCCTGCCATCCATCGAGAATATTGGAACGTTTACAGGGATTTCAAGCATGACCGGGGTTACAGAAGCGCAGATCCTCGACGCGCTGCGCGGTGTGGTAGACGCCGATCATGGCAAGAATGTGGTCGAGCTTGGCATGATTTCCGGCCTGGTGATCAAGGGCGGCAATGTCGGTTTCGTGCTGGAAGTGCCGGCCCGGGACGGCGCGCGCAAGGAACCCTTACGCAAGGAAGCCGAAAAAGCCGTCGCCGCCCTGCCCGGCATCACCTCGGCCACCGTCGTCCTGACCGCCCAGACCCAGGGCAAGGCGGCGGCGACGCAGCCGGCGCCTGCGCATGGCCACGACCATCACGAGCATGACCACGGGCATAGCCATGGCCCGGCGAAAAAACCCGCCGCCGCGCCGGAAGTGGCGGCGCGCCCGGCGATCCCCGGCATCAGGTCGATCATCGCCGTCGCCTCGGGCAAGGGCGGCGTCGGCAAGTCCACCACCGCCGTCAATCTCGCGCTCGCCCTCGCGCAAGGCGGAAAGAAGGTCGGCCTGCTGGACGCCGATATCTACGGCCCCTCGCTGCCGCGCATGCTGGGCCTGAGCGGCAAGAAGCCGGAATCGCCGGATGGCAAGCGACTGCAACCCCTTGAGGGCTGGGGCATTCCCGTCATGTCGATGGGCTTCCTGGTGCCGGAAGACACGCCGATGATCTGGCGCGGCCCGATGGTGATGAGCGCGCTGGAGCAGATGCTGCGCGATGTGAACTGGGGCGAACTGGATGTGCTGGTGGTCGACATGCCGCCAGGCACCGGCGATGCGCAGCTGACCATGGCGCAGCGCGTGCCGCTGGCCGGCGCGGTGATCGTATCCACGCCGCAGGACATCGCCCTGCTGGATGCCCGCAAGGGCCTGAACATGTTCCGCCGCGTCGATGTGCCGGTGCTCGGCATCGTCGAAAACATGAGCTACTTCTGCTGCCCCAATTGCGGCCATCGCAGCGAGATTTTCGCCCATGGCGGCGCGCGCAGGACGGCTGAGGAGCTGGGGGTCGATTTCCTCGGCGAACTGCCGCTGAATATCGCGATCCGCGAGACCAGCGATGGCGGCACGCCCATCGTCGCCTCGAAACCCGAAAGCGACGAGGCCAAGGCCTATCGCGCCATCGCAGCATTGGTGGCGGCCAAGCTGGATCGCGAGGCCGGCGCCAGCCGGATGCCCAGGATCACGATTGAGTGACCTCAGTCTGAAGCCAAAGAAAAAGGCCGGGCTTAAACCCGGCCTTTTTTTGTAGATGCATCGCCCTCACCCTCCCGTCCCTACGGGCCGGGCCCCTCCCTCTCCCGCAAGCGGGCGAGGGTAGAAGGCGGTATCTCCCTCTCCCACTTGTGGGAGAGGGTTGGGGTGAGGGGCTTTTGCTTTAGGCCTCGCTGGCCTTTTCCTCGGAGATCGCCGCCTGCGCGGCAGCGAGACGGGCGATCGGCACGCGATACGGCGAGCAGGACACGTAATCCAGGCCGGCATTGTGGCAGAAGCGCACCGACGACGGGTCGCCGCCATGCTCGCCGCAGATGCCCAGCTTGATGTCCTTGCGGGTCGCACGGCCGCGCTCGGCGGCCATCTTCACCAGTTCGCCGACACCGGACTGATCGATGGTAACGAAGGGATCGCGCTCGAAGATGCCGGCCTTCAGGTAGTCTTCCATGAACAGCGCAGAGTCGTCGCGGCTGATGCCCAGCGTGGTCTGGGTCAGATCGTTGGTGCCGAAGGAGAAGAATTCGGCAGTCTGCGCGATATCGCCAGCGCGCAGGGCGGCGCGCGGCAGCTCGATCATCGTGCCGACCAAGTATTTCACCTTCTTGCCCTGCTCCTTGAACACGGCGGCGGCGACGCCATCGACCTTGCCCTTCAGGATGTCGATCTCGGCCTTGGTGGCGACCAGCGGGATCATCACTTCCGGCTCGACCGGCTTGCCGCCGGCCTTGGACACCTGCACGGCCGCCTCGAAGATGGCGCGCGCCTGCATCTCGTAGATTTCCGGGAAGCTGATGCCGAGGCGGCAGCCGCGATGGCCGAGCATCGGATTGGTCTCTTCCAGCGCCTTCTTGCGCTCCTTCAGCGCGCCGACGCTCAGGCCGGTGCCGCGCGCAACCGCGTCGAAATCGGCATCGGTCTTAGGCAGGAATTCATGCAGCGGCGGATCGAGCAGGCGGATCGTCACCGGACGGCCGGCCATGATCTTGAACAGCTGCACAAAGTCTTCACGCTGCATCGGCAGGATCTTGGCGAGTGCCTTCTTCCGGCCTTCCACGCTGTGCGACAGGATCATCTCGCGCACCGCCGTGATGCGGTCGGCATCGAAGAACATATGCTCGGTGCGGCACAGGCCGATGCCTTCGCAGCCGAAGCGCACCGCCGTCTCGGCATCCGCCGGAGTCTCGGCATTGGTGCGGACCTTCAGGGTGCGCAGCTTGTCGGCCCAGGCCATCAGCTGGCCGAAATCGCCCGACAACTGCGGCTCGATCATCGGCATGACGCCGAGGATCACTTCGCCGGTCGAACCGTCGATGGTGATCACATCGCCCTTGTTCACCGTGACGTCGCCCATCGTCATCTTGTTGGCGGCATAGTCGATACGGATGGCGCCGGCGCCCGAGACGCAGGGACGGCCCATGCCGCGCGCCACGACGGCCGCATGGCTGGTGGTGCCGCCACGCGCGGTCAGGATGCCCTTGGCGGCATGCATGCCATGGATGTCTTCCGGCGAAGTCTCGACGCGGACGAGAATCACGGCCTCGCCCTTGCCGGCCATCTGCTCGGCTTCATCGGCGGTGAACACCGCCTTGCCCGAGGCAGCGCCCGGCGACGCCGCCAGGCCCTTGGCGATGACCTTGCGCTCGGCCTTCGGATCCGGCGTCGGATGCAGCAGCTGGTCCAGCGAGGCCGGCTCGACGCGGATGACCGCTTCGGCCTGGCTGATCAGCTTTTCCTTCACCATATCGACGGCAATCTTGATGGCGGCCTTGGCGGTGCGCTTGCCCGAACGGGTCTGCAGCATCCACAGCTTGCCCTGCTGGACGGTGAACTCGATGTCCTGCATGTCGCGGTAGTGCTTTTCCAGCGTCTTGAACACGCCGACCAGCTGTTTGAAGGTCGTCGGCATCGACTCTTCCATCGACGGCATCTCGTTGCCGACCTTGAGCCGCGACTCCTTCGTGAGCTGCTGCGGCGTGCGGATGCCGGCGACGACATCCTCACCCTGGGCGTTGATCAGGTATTCGCCGTAATAGATTTTCTCGCCCGTCGACGGATCGCGGGTGAAGGCGACGCCGGTGCAGGAGGTTTCGCCCATATTGCCGAACACCATCGCCTGCACGTTCACCGCCGTACCCCACGAGGCCGGGATGTTATGCAAGCTGCGATAGGTGATGGCGCGCTGGTTCATCCAGCTGGAGAATACGGCACCGATGGCGCCCCAGAGCTGGTCATGCACATCCTGCGGGAAGGGCTTGCCCAGTTCCTGCTGCACCTTCTTCTTGTAGGCGACGACGATCTGCTTCCAGTCCTCGGCCTTCAATTCGGTGTCGAGATTGAGGCCATGCTCTTCCTTGTGCAGTTCGAGCAGTTCTTCGAAATGCTCGTGGCCGACATCGAGCACCACGTTGGAATACATCTGGATGAAGCGGCGATAGCTGTCCCAGGCGAAACGCTCGTTGCCCGACAGCTTGGCCAGGCCCTCGACGGTCTCGTCGTTCAGGCCGAGATTCAGCACGGTATCCATCATACCCGGCATCGAGGCGCGCGCGCCCGAGCGGACCGAGACCAGCAGCGGCTTCTTCGGATCGCCAAACTTGGCGCCGACCAGCTTTTCGACGCGCGCCAGCGCAGCATCGACCTGGCCCTTCAGTTCCTTGGGATACTGCTTGCCGTTCTGGTAGTAGGCCGTGCAGACCTCGGTGGTGATGGTCAGGCCCGGCGGCACCGGCAGGCCGATATTCGACATCTCGGCAAGGTTGGCGCCCTTGCCGCCCAGCAGGTTACGCATGTCGGAGCGGCCTTCGGCCTTGCCGTCGCCGAAGGAGTAAACCAGCTTGCCCTTCTGCGCGGCGCTTTTCGGAGCAGCCGCCTTTGCAGACGTCACGGCTTTCTTGGCAACCTTCCTGGGCGCAGCCTTCTTCGGCATTCCCTTCTTGGGCGCTGCCTTCTTGGGAGCAACCTTTTTCGGCGCTGCCTTGCGAGCCTTCACCGCCTTCTTGGCGACCTTCTTCTTGGCAGCTTTCTTCTTGGCCATGGCAGTATTTACCCCTCGATCTGGGAAAAGTCGGCGATACGATCCATGCTGCCGGCAACGGCAGACAGCAGGCTCAAACGATTACGGCGCACGGCCGTCACATCGGCATTGACGGTGACGCGGTCGAAAAACGCATCGACCGGCGCACGTAGCCGCGCAAGTGTGGCAAGATAATGGCGGAAATCCGCCTCGTCCTGTGTCTTTCCGGAGACTTCGCGCCCCAGATCGCCCAGCGCTGCGACCAGCGCGCGCTCTTCGTCCTGAGAGACCAGCTGGCCGTCGATTTCGCCGAGCTTGAGATCCGGCGTTTTTTTCATCTCGGCGCGGACGATGTTGTTGGCGCGGCGATAGGCCACCAGCAGATTGGCGCCCTCGCCTTCGGTCAGGAAGCCGCGCAACGCCTCGACCTTGGCGAGAATGCGCAGCAGGTCATCGTCATTGCCCTTGGCGAAGACGGCGGTGATCAGGTCATGCCGCACGCCCTGCTCGCGCAGATACACTTTCAGCCGGTCGACAAAGAACTGCATCAGTTCCTCGACCGGGCTGCGTGCCCCCCCAGATGCATCTTGGCCGGCCTGCGCGATCTGCAGCGAGAGCGCCGAGCGGAACATCGCCTTGAGCGGCAGCGCCAGCTTGTTTTCCAGAATCAGCCGGATCACGCCGAGCGCAGCGCGACGCAGCGCGAAGGGATCCTTCGAGCCGGTCGGCTTTTCGTCGATGGCGAAGAAACCGGCCAATGTGTCGATCTTGTCAGCCAGCGCGACCGCCACGGAAACCGGCGCGGTCGGGCAGCTGTCATTCGGGCCCTGCGGCGCGTAATGCTGCGCGATGGCGTCGGCCACAGCAGCGGGTTCGCCGTCATTCAGCGCGTAATAGCGCCCCATGATGCCCTGCAGCTCGGGGAATTCACCGACCAGGCCGCTGACCAGATCGGCCTTGGCCAGCTTCGCCGCCTGGCGTGCCTGCTTGGCATCGGCATGCACAGCACCCGCGATCTCGTAGGCCAGGCGCTCCACGCGCTCGACCTTCTGCGCCACGGTGCCAAGCTTGGCGTGGAAGACAATGTCTTTCAGCGCCGGCAGGCGGCTTTCCAGCGTGACCTTGCGATCCTGGTCCCAGAAGAATTTGGCATCCGACAGACGCGCATTCAGCACGCGCTCGTTGCCGGCGATCACCTGCTTGCCGCCATCGTCGGTCAGCGTATTGGCGACGATGACGAAACGCGGCGCCAGCGCGCCGTCCCTGGTATTGAGCGCGAAATACTTCTGATGCGCGCGCATCGTGGTGGTCAGCACCTCGCGCGGCACGCTCATGAAGTCCTGCGGGATGTGGCCGAGCAGCACGACCGGCTGTTCGACCAGGCCGGTGACTTCGTCGGCCAGGCCCGGATCGTCGACCAGCACGAGATCTTCATTGCCGGCGGCGAAAGCGGCATCCTTCAGCACTGCTTCGCGGCGCACGGCGAAATCCGGCTCGACATAAGCGGCGCGCAGACGGCGCAGATAGTCATTGGCATCGCGCACGGCAAAGCGCGCCGGTGCCTGGAAACGATGGCCGCAGGTAGTGTCCCCGGCAGTCAGATGACCGAAGGTGAAGGGCACGGTCTCGCCTTCGAACAGGCAGATGATGCTGTGCAGCGGGCGCACCCAGCGCAACGGATGATCGGCCCAGCGCATCGATTTCGGCCAGGGCAATGCCGCCAGCGCCTCGGGGATCAGGCGCTTCAGCGCATCTTTCGTGGCCTCGCCCGGCTTTTCGACAATGGCGAACCAGAATTCGCCCTTGCCGGTATCGCGCTTTTCGCACTGGTCGAGCGAGGACAGCCCGGCACCGCGCAGGAAGCCCTGCACAGCCTGATCGGGCGAGCCGACGCGCGGGCCTTTCTTCTCTTCCCTGACCGCGTCCTGCATGCGCGGCAGGCCGCGCACCACCAGCGCCACACGGCGCGGCGTCACGTAAGACTCGGTCTTGTCGAAATGCAGGCCGGACTTCTTCAGCAGGTCAGTGACGAGACGCTGCAGGTCCTCGGCGGCGCGCTGCTGCATGCGCGCGGGAATTTCTTCCGAATGCAGTTCGAGCAGGAGTTCGCCAAGCATCAGACACTCTCCTGCAGATGGCCGCGCGAGCGCAGCCACTGGGTGCAGCAGGCCTTGGCCAGCGCGCGCACGCGGCCGATATAGGCGGCGCGTTCTGTCACGCTGATCACGCCGCGCGCATCCAGCAGGTTGAAGGTGTGGCTCGCCTTCATGCACTGGTCATAGGCCGGCAGGGCCAGACCCTTCTCGACCAGCGCCATGCATTCCTTTTCGACATCGGCGAAGCGGCGGAACAGCTGCTCGGTATCGGCGTGCTCAAAGTTATAGGCGGAGAATTCGCGTTCGGCCTGATGGAAGACTTCGCCGTATTTCACGCCGCGGCCGTTGAAGTCGAGGTCGTAGACGTTGTCCTTGCCCTGCACATACATGGCGAGACGTTCGAGACCGTAGGTGATTTCGGCCGAGACCGGCGAGCAGTCGTAGCCGCCGACCTGCTGGAAATAGGTGAACTGCGTCACTTCCATGCCGTCGCACCAGACTTCCCAGCCCAGCCCCCAGGCGCCCAGCGTCGGGCTTTCCCAGTCGTCCTCGACAAAGCGGATATCGTGGCGCTTGGACGAGATGCCGAGCGCTTCGAGCGAGCCGAGATACAGCTCCAGCACATTGGCCGGGCTCGGCTTCAGGACCACCTGGAACTGGTAGTAATGCTGCAGGCGATTGGGATTGTCGCCGTAACGGCCGTCCTTGGGGCGGCGCGAAGGCTGCACGTAAGCGGCATTCCACGGTTCGGGGCCGAGCGCACGCAGCGTGGTGGCGGGATGGAAGGTACCGGCACCCACTTCCATGTCGTAAGGCTGCAGCAGCAGGCAGCCCTGCCGCGCCCAATAGGCCTGCAGCGTCAGAATCAGGTCCTGGAACGACGAAGCCGCAGCGGGTCCGGTGGGCGCCATGACGGGTCCTTTGCGCTCTCGCCTTACGTGCGTTTGGGGTGGCGGAAAATCGGGCGGACCTTAGCCAGCGGGGGCTTGGGAATCAAGCCGTTGCCCCCTGCGACATGGGGCAGACTTACGGCGCAAACCGGCTGTGAAACCTAGGCCGGACGGCAATCCGGACGACCGCAGGTCTGGCCAGGGGTCTTGTTGGGATCGACCACCATGTAAGTGCCGCAAACCGGGCAGGGTTTCAGGTCTTCGGCGATGGTTTTCTGGGCCGGGGGGGTTTGCGGCTCAGCCGCAGCCGGCGGCTTGGCCGGGGGCTTGCGGTTGATGTAACGCCAGCCATACCAGACGGCGGCGACCAGCAGGATCAGGAGCAGGAATTTCAGCATGGCGGCGATTCTGCGGCCTGGCGCCCCTCACTTGCAAGGGTTCGCGCCACAAGATTGGGCGACCGAGTCGCCGTCACACACCCACCATCAGACTTGCGGCAGAGCAGCCCCGCTCCGCAGCACGGCATCGATCTCGGGCAGGTAGCTGCCATCGGCCTGATGCAGCACCAGGCCCGGCGTCAGCGTGAGCGGCGCCTTGCTGCCCTTCACGGCTTTGACGATCACGCGTTTCGCCGGCTGGCCGGCCTTGGACCACAGCGGAATCACCCGAATCGCACCCGCTTTGCCGTCGAGGGCGGCGAGAATGTCGCCCAGCCGCTCGGCCTTGTGGATCAGGGTCAGCCCGGCATTGGGCTTGGCATAGCGCAGCATGGCGGCAACCCAGTGGCCGATATCCGCGTCTTCGGCCTCGGCGCGCGCCGTCGCCCGGCCGGCATGAGGTGAGACACGATGTCGCGCCACGTCGAAATACGGCGGGTTGGCGAAGACCTGGTCGAAACTGTTTGGCGCCAGGCCGGCGATGCGCCGGGCACGGAGATCGCCTTCGTATACGTTCAGGCGATCCTCGAAGCCGTTCGCGGCGATATTGCGGGCACAGAGCGCGGCGAGATCGGACTGCAGCTCAAGCCCCGCGACATGCACGTTTTTCAGCCTTGCCGCGACGCACAGCATGGCGACGCCTGAGCCGCAGCCCAGCTCCAGCACCTGCGCGCCGGACTTGGCCGCCACGGCCGCGGCCAGCATCACGGCATCGGCGCTGGCGCGCTGGCCCTTGCGCGGCTGTTTCAGGCGGACCAGACCGCCCAGCAGGGCGTCGGTCGTATGATCGTTGTCAGGCATTTGATCTGAAAGACAAACTTGGCAAATGAGCGGCGCTTGACCGACCCGGCCAGCCCACTATGCTCCAGCCAGACGATCATACACAATACGGGCCAATCCCTCGTGCAGACTGCCTCCAAACAGATTCAGAGCGTGACCGAGACGGGCCGCAAGCCCAGCATCGAGCCGTTGCGCGCCCTGGTCGGGGCCAATATGGAGGCGGTGAATCGCGAGATCATCGCCCGCATGGCCAGCGATGTCAGCCTGATCCCGGAACTGGCCAGCCACCTGATCGCCGCAGGCGGCAAGCGCATCCGTCCGCTGCTGACGCTGGGCGCCGCCCGCCTCTGCGGCTACCAGGGCAGCCATGACGTGCTGCTCGCCACCTGCGTCGAATTCATCCACACCGCCACGCTGCTCCATGACGACGTCGTGGACGAGAGCGACCGCCGTCGCGGCAACGCCACCGCCAATGTGCTGTGGGGCAACCAGCCCTCCGTGCTGGTCGGCGACTTCCTGTTCACCCGCGCCTTCCAGCTGATGGTCGAAACCGGCTCGCTGGAAGTGCTGCGCATCCTGGCTGGCGCGTCTTCGGAAATCGCCGAGGGCGAAGTGCTGCAGCTGGTGATCGCCAACGACATGAATTCGCTGGAAAGCGACTATCTCAAGGTGATCAAGGCCAAGACCGCGGCGCTGTTCGCCGCCGCCTGCCGCGTCGGCGCCGTGATCGCCGACCGTCCGGTGGCCGAGGCGCAGTCGCTCGACGATTACGGCCATAATCTCGGCATCGCCTTCCAGCTCGTCGACGATGCGCTCGACTATGCCTCCGACGGCGAGACGCTGGGCAAGAATACTGGCGACGATTTCCGCGAGGGCAAGATCACCCTGCCGGTGCTGCTGGCCTATTCCAAGGGCAGCGAAGCCGAGCGGACCTTCTGGCGCCGCGTGATTGAACGGCCCGAGGAACAGACGACCGAGGACTGGGCGCAGGCGCTGGCCTATATGGAACGCCATGGCGCGATCCAGGAGACCATGGCCCGCGCCCGGCTGTACGGCCAGAAAGCGCGCCAGGCGCTGGCACCCTTCACGGCCGGACCCATGCGCGACGCCCTGGCCGAAGCGGTCGATTTCGCCGTCGAACGGGCCCGCTGAGCCCCTCGCCGACCGGCAATTAAACCGCTGGTCTGCCGCGATTTTCCCCTGATCTGAAATTCGCCCGAATCACGCCCAATCTTCTGGGGGTGGCCGCTTGCGGGGTGGCCCCTCAGGCGCTATACAGTCGGCCCGCGCCGGTCGGAGCGTAGCTCAGCCTGGTAGAGCACTAGCTTCGGGAGCTAGGGGCCGGAGGTTCGAATCCTCTCGCTCCGACCAGCGCGCGAAATCTTCCCCGAAAATTCGATTTGTTGTGGCGGCAAAGAGCGATCCTCTTGCCGCACCAAAAACCGTCATCCTCGGCCTTGCGCCGAGGATCCATCTGCGCGTTCCGATGCGGGGATGGTTGGGATGGACTCTCGGCCATCGCGCTTTGCGCGAAGGCATATGTATGGCGGCAAAGCCGCCGGGCCCGAGGGTGACGATCTTTTATGGATCGCTACCCTACTCCGTAATCACCGGCGGCACCGGGGCGCGCTTCACCGTCTCGCGGTAGAGAATATACAGCCCGCTGGCGATCACGATGGCCGCGCCGATCCAGGTGTAGAGATCGGGGAAATCGCCCCAGACATACCAGCCGATCACCACCGCCCAGAGCAGATGCACGTAATCGAACGGCGCCACCACCGAGGCCGGCGCCAGGCCATAGGCCTGCGTCATGCACAGTTGTGCCGCGCCGCCGACCAGGCCGACGGCGATCAGCAGCAGCAGATCGACGCCATCCGGCGTCTGCCAGAAGAACGGCAGCGCCACGCCTGTCATCACCGTGCAGAAGGCGGTGAACCAGAAGGCAATCGTCGGGGACGGCTCCAGGCGGCTGAGCTTGCGGATCTGGATGATCGCCAGCGCATAGAGCAGCGTCGCACCCACCACGATCAGCGTCGCGCTTTCCAGCAGGCCGGCACCGGGCCGCACGATCACCAGCATGCCGACAAAGCCGACCACGATGGCCGACCAGCGATGCAGGCCGACGCGTTCCTGCAGCAGCCAGACCGACATGCAGGCGATGAAGATCGGTGCTGCAAAGGCTATCGCCGTCACTTCGGCCAGCGGCAGGAATTTGTAGGAGTAAAAGAACAGCAGCATGGCGCCGCAGCCAAACACCGACCGCAGCGCATGACCCGCCGGCTGGCGCGTGCGCAGCATGACCAGTGAGTTGCGGAGGCTGCCGCCGGCGCCGCGCCACACCATCACCAGGATGGGCGGCAGCGCACAGAGGCTGCGGAAGAACATGATCTGCACGGTGGGATAGGTGGCGGCGAGCCACTTCACCAGCGCATCCATCACGCCGAACAGCGACACCGCCATCAGGATATAACCGATCCCGAGCGGAATATTGGACACCTGGACATGAACGGGCGAAGCGGACATCGGGCGACTTTTTTTGCTGGGCGAGACAGGCTGGGCCGCTGCAAGGAAACGGCCCGGATGGTTTTGCCATGCCGGGCCGTGAAATGCATCAGCCGTATAAGGATGATGCCGTTTTATCGGCTACATGCTGTAACGCCCAGCTACATACTGTACCGCACCGGCCCGGCGATCTGGACGAAGCGGCCCTTCTGCACCTGGAACAGGAAGGCCTCATCGGCCCCCTGTCGCTTAGTCGGCCCATAGCTGACGGCCGGACCGCCGAAGATGTCTCGGAAGCCCTGGATGCTTTCCAGCGCCGCCACCATCCTGTCGGTGGTGAGATCCTTGCCCGCGCGGTCGAAGGCGAAAATCAGCTGGTCCATCAGGCCGTAGCCGTAGACCGCGCCGATATTCGAGTCGGTCCCGAACTTGGCTTTATACTTGTCCATGAAGGCCGCCACCTGCGGCGAGGCGGTGTCGCGATACGGCATCACCGTGCCGGCCATGACATAAAGCCCTTCGGTGGCGCCGCCCGGCGCGCCGGCGACGATCTGGTCGTAATTCGCCGACTGGCCGAGGAAGTCGACATCCCAGCCCATCTTGCGCGCCGTGCCATAGGGCACGATGGCATCACGCACGATGGTGCCCATCACCACAGTGTCGCAATTGGCGGCACGCAGCTTGGTGATCTGGCCGGTGAAATCGGTATCCGCCGGCTTGTTGGTGGCGGTTTCGATCACCGGCAGCTTCATCGCCTTGGCCTGGTCGTTCACCGCCTCGAAGATTTCCTTGCCGAAGTCGGTGTCCTGATACAGCGTGCAGAAACGCTTCTTGCCCTTGTTGGCCACCATCCACTGCATGCCGGCGCGCACCTGGTCATAGTAGGACGACAGCCCGGCGAATTTCAGCTTGTGGAACGGCTCCGACATCTGGCGTGCCGCGGTGATCGGCGAGAAGTTGATCACGCCGGCCTTGAGCTGGTCGGGCAGCACGGCATTGTTCATCGGCGTACCGAGCGCGCCGGCCATGATGAAGATGTTGTCGCGGTTGATCAGCTTGTTGGCCGCCTGCACGGCACGCGGCACCTGATACTGGTTGTCTTCCACGATCAGCCGGATCTTGCGGCCATAGATGCCGCCGGCCTCGTTCACCTCGTCGATGCGCAGGCGCATCGCATTGGCGGAATGCACGCCATAGCTGGCCGCCGGACCGCTGAGGTCCGTATGCATGCCGATGACGATTTCGTTTTTGCTGACGCCACGCACCTTGGCCTGTTGCGCCTGAGATGCGCCGGCAAATACCACTGCACTGGTCACGACCGCGGCCGTGAGGACATGAACCCTACGCATGCGGACCTCCCTGGTTTTTGTGGTCTTATGGTTTGTTTGACTGGAGAAGCTTAGTCCTGTGCCGACAGAGGGCCTAGGCCGATTCCGCAGGCGTTGCCTGCTGCCGCAGCGCACAAAAGCAAAAACGCCCGCGGTTTCCCGCGGGCGTCTCGCATTCGGCCGTAGCCGGATTATTGCTTAGTACTTGATCGGACCATCGGCGATCTGCACGAAGCGACCCTTCTGGATCTGGTAGAACAACACATCCGTGGTGCCCTGGTGCTTCTGCGGACCGAAGCTGATCACCGGGCCACCGAAAATGTCGCGGTAGCCGCTGATGCCTTCGAGCGCCGAGAGGAACTTCTCGGTGGTGAGATCCTTGCCCGCACGGTCCAGCGCGGTGGCGATCAGGTCGGCGATGTTGTGACCGTACACCGAACCGATATTCGGATCGGAGTTGTACTTGGCCTTATACGAGTCCCACCAGGCCGCGACCTGCGGCGAAGCAGTGTCGCGATACGGCATCACCGTGCCAGCGCCGACATAGAGACCTTCGGTGGCGCCGCCAGGAGCAGACGCCACGATCTGGTCGAAGCTGGCCGACTGCGACACGAAGTCGACATCGGTCCAGCCCATCTTGCGGGCGGTGGCATAGGGCACGATGGCATCGCGCACGATGGCGCCCATCGCGACCAGGTCGCAACCCGCGCCACGCAGCTTGGTGATCTGCGCGGTGAAGTCGGTGGCGATCGGCGTGTTGGTGGCGGTCTCGACCAACTGCATATTCTGCGCCTTGGCCTGGTCCTGCGCCGCTTCGAGGATTTCCTTACCGAAATCGGTATCCTGATAGAGCGTGCAGAGCTTCTTGCGGTTGTTCTTGGCCGTCAGATACTTGATGCCCGCGCGGGTATGATCGTAGTAGCTGGAGAAGGTCTGGAACTTCAGCTTGTGGAAGGGCTCGGCCATCGAACGCGCCGCAGTCAGCGGAGCCAGGTTCGGTACATTGGCCTTGAACTGGTCCTCGAACACTGCGTTGTTCATCGGCGTGCCGAGCGCGCCGGCCATCAGGAAGATCTTGTCGCGGTTGATCAGCTTGTTCGCGGCCTGCACGGCGCGCGGCACCTGATACTGATGATCTTCCACGATGAAGCGGATCTTGCGGCCATGGATGCCGCCTTCCGCGTTGATCCGGTCGAAATACAGCCGCATCGCATTCGACACATGCACGCCGTAAGAGGCGGCCGGGCCGCTCAGGTCGGTATGCTGGCCGATCACGACTTCGGATTTGGTGACGCCGCGAACCGCCTGCGCCTGCACATTGCCGGCTGCAGTCAGACCGGCCACCGCCGCCACTGCCGCCGTCACCGCCATAATTCTCGTACGCATCCTCATCTCCCGTTTTCGAGTAAACCGTTAAACCAGTTCACGCTTATGTCGCCCATTGGACTGGGCGTTATATGGCTGGGGCGGCTCAACCTACCAGTTGGCCGCCCCAGTGTCTTATCTTTAGTACTTCAGGGGGCCTGCCACCTGTACGAAGCGGCCCTTCTGGATCTGGTACATCAGCACCTCGTTTGAACCGAGGTGCTTGTCTTTACTGAAGTTCACCACCGGACCGCCGAAGATATCGCGGTAACCCTGGATGCCCTCCAGCGCCTTGAGGAAGCTTTCCGTGGTCAGGTCCTTGCCAGCACGTTCCAGCGCCGTGACCACCAGCATGGCGGTATTGGTGCCGTAGACCGCGCCGATATTCGGATCGGCGTTGTACTTCGCCTTGTAGGCATCCCACCAGGTCGCCACCGTGGCGTCGGCCGTGTCGCGATACGGCATGATGGTGCCGGCGCCGACATAGAGCCCTTCGGTGGCGCCGCCCGGAGCGGAGGCGACGATCTGGTCGAAGCTGGCCGACTGCGAGAGGAAATCGACATCCGTCCAGCCCATCTTGCGCGCCGTGCCATAGGGCACGATGGCGTCGCGCACGATGGCGCCCATGGCGACGATATCGCAGCCCGCGCCGCGCAGCTTGGTGATCTGCGCGGTGAAGTCGGTGGCGATCGGCGTGTTGGTGGCGGTCTCAACGACAGCCATGTTCATCGCCTTGGCCTGGTCCTGCACGGCATCCAGGATTTCCTTGCCGAAGTCGGTGTCCTGATACAGCGTGCAGATCTTCTTGCGACCGTTCTTTTCGACCAGGTGCTTCAGCAGCGCACGGGTCTGGTCGTAGTAGCTCGAGATCATCTGGAACTTGAGCGGATGATGCGGCTCGACCATCGAACGCGCCGCCGTTACCGGATTGACGTTCGGAATGCCGGCCTTGAACTGGTCGGCGAAGACCGCGTTGTTATGCGGCGTGCCGAGCGCGCCGGCCATCAGGAAAATCTTGTCGCGGTTGATCAGCTTGTTGGCGGCCTGCACGGCGCGCGGCACCTGATACTGCGTATCCTCGACGATCAGCCGGATCTTGCGGCCGTGAATGCCGCCCTGGGCATTCACTTCGTCGAACTTCATGCGCATAGCCTGCGAGGAATGCACGCCGTAAGACGCGGCCGGGCCGCTCAGATCGGTATGCATGCCGATCACGATTTCGCTCTTGGTGACGCCGCGCACCGACTGCGCCGAGGCATCGCTGGTCACGAAACTGGCCGCCAGTACGGCGGCAAAAGCCACAGAATAAGTCAAAGCACTGATACGCATCCGGGGTTTCCTCTCCAATACCATTTATAATTCTTCGCGCCCTGGATCAGGCGGAAGCATACATTTCCTCGATCAGAGGCTTGTATTTCTCATTCACGAACTTGCGCTTCAGCTTCATCGTCGGGGTGAGTTCGTCATCCTCAGCGGTGAGCTGGCGATCGATCAGCTTGAACTTCTTGATCGTCTCGACGCGGGCGAAGTTCTTGTTCACCTTCTCGATCTCGCTCCAGATCAGCTCCTGCACTTCCTTGGAGTGGCAGAGCGAGGTGAAGTTGGTGAAGGGCACATTCAGGTCCTGGGCGAATTTCACCACATTGTCGTGGTCGATCATGACCAGGCAGGTGAGATACGGCCGGCGGTCGCCGATCACCACGGCATCCGAGACATAGGGGCTGAATTTCAGCTGGTTCTCGATTTCCGACGGCGTGATGTTCTTGCCGCCCGCCGTGATGATGATGTCCTTCATCCGGTCGGTGAT
>JAGXRD010000102.1 GCA_018336035.1 Alphaproteobacteria bacterium
GCCTTCGCCTACATCCTCTGGCAATGGCGCAAGCGTGAGAAGGAATACCGCGACATCGAACGCGACGTTCGATTTTACGACGGCAGGTAGGGCATGGCGAAGAAACTCAACTCCGGCAACTTCTCAACCGAGCAGCTCAACCAGCTCGTGGCGCGTATCGAGCGGCTGTCCGAAGAAAAGCAGAGCCTCGTGGATGACATCAAGGAAGTCTACGCCGAGGCCAAGGCCCATGGCTTCAACCTGCAGATCCTTCGCTCCGTCATCCGCCTCCGCAAGCTCGACAAGGCCGACCTGGCCGAGCAGGAAACCTTGACCGACGTCTACATGCGGGCGCTGGGGATGGATACCGGCGACACCACGGAAGCGGTCAGCGAGTAATCCCGCCATGTGGGGAAGGCCGCGCAACAAATACGGCAACAAGCCAGTCAAGGCTGACGGGGTGACGTTTCATTCCCGTGGCGAACTTGGCCGCTGGCGAGAGCTGCAGCTTCTCCAGGAAGGCCGGGCGATCTCGAACCTGAAGCGCCAGGTCCGATTCAGCCTCAAGGCCAACGGCAAGCACATCTGTTTTATGGTCCTGGATTACGCCTACACAGATCAGAAGCGGCCGGTGGTTGAGGATTTCAAAAGCCCATCCACGCGCAAGGCGGCGGACTTCATCATCAAGAAGAAGCTTTTCGAAGCGAACTATCCCGACATCGAATTCCGTATCAGCCAGCGGAGGCCGAATTGACCGCCTGTCATGACATCAGAAACCCGATCACTATCGCCGAGGATAGCATTATCCGATCGCTGGCGTCGGAAGGCTATCCGCCGGCGATGATCCGCGACGAGCTTTTTGACCGCGGGTACGCTCGGTCGAAAGACACAGTCCGGCTCTACATGTGGAAGCAAAAGATCCATGTCGACCCGGTTGCCTCTCATTCCCGCCGGCTGGCGATATTCTCGAAGGCGGGCAAAGACGGCGGCGGCCGGCCGCCGAAGACCGTGCCACTGACTCCAGAACAATCAAACGCCGTGTTTGGCGAGGCGTTTACAGCCGGCAGCGACGGTCGGCAATACCAGGATGAGCCGCGCGCTGCCTGGAAGTCACGCGTGACACAGCCTCAACCCGTCCGCAATTACGGCTGCAACCATATGACTACTGGCGGCGTGGCGGTGTACGGATGAGTCGGCTTCAAGATCCCGTGCGCGAGGCAGCCTGGCTCGCTGAATCAAAGGCCGGGATTCGCCAATATATCGAAACCGGTCGCCCGCCGCCGGGCTTTTTCACACCGCCGGCTGAGTCGGTATCACCACCCATGCGCCTGAATTTCCAGGATTGGGAATTGCGCGCCGTCCGCGATGCACTGCTGCAGGCCGGGCCGCGCGGCAACTACTACAAGTTGCTGCCCCGCGACTTCCCGCGCAGCCAAACCTGCGTGCTGACGAAGGTTGCGATTACCGGCGGCCGGCAAGCATTCCTCGATAAGTACGGTGACTTATGATCACAGAATCAGCCTACGAAGGCATGTCCTGCCAGTGGATCACATCCATGGGCCATGATGTCGCTGAGACGTGCCCAGAGCGCCGGGAATACGGCAAGCCCTACTGCATCCAGCATTGCAACATGGCCTATCAGCCGTTCGTGTGTGAGCCGGTAGAGCGGGCGGCACCGCGATGACAATAAACTGCCCATTTTGCCTAGGTAAAGGCCAGGTGCAGACTCAGCGGGAGAAGCGCAACGCTGAATGGGCGCTGTTGCGGTCGCAGGGCGTATCGATATCGGAGATATCCCGGCGGTCAGGCTTTGACCGGGCAACCATCAAGGCGGCCACAGAGCCCGCTTACGCAGCCCATAGACGCGAGCAGATGCGGTTCCGTTACTACCTGAATAACGTCCTGCCGCGCGAGCTGGATGCGGAGGCCTCCCGGTAAATGGCACGTATCCGCACCATCAAGCCGGAGTTCTGGAAGCACGAGGACCTGAGCGCCCTACCGGAAGCCACACACATGCTCGCTGCGGCCCTGCTGAATTATGCGGACGACGAAGGCTACTTCAACGCAAATCCGAAACTGATCACTGCGGAATTGTCACCGCTCCGTGAGCCCTCAGTGAGCATTCAAGACAGCCTCAAATCGCTCTATGAGATCGGCTATTTGAGGCTTGGTCATGGTGAGGATGGGCGGCGGTACGGCCACATCATCGAATTCACCGAGCATCAGCGGATCAACCGGCCAACTGATAGTAAAATCAAACAGATAACAATTGTGTGGGATGAAGCACTGACGCCTCACACACATTTCACTGAACAGTCACCGCCGGAAAGGAACAGGGAACAGGGAAAGGAACAGGGAAGGGAAGGGAACAGGGAGGGTGGCGCTGACGCGCCCGACGAAGTCGCCGATGCGGCTGATCTGTGGAACGCCCTCGCCCGCCGGCACTCGCTGCCAACCATCCAATTACTCACAGACGAACGGCGCTCGAAGTTGAGGAAGAGGCTTTCCGAGGCCGGCGGCCTGGACGGATGGCGTCACGCGCTGGGCAAGGTCGCGGCAGCGAAGTGGATGCATGGCGAGAACGACCGCGGCTGGAAGGCCGACATCGACTTCGTTCTGCAGCGGAAGAGTTTCACCAGGCTCATGGAGGGCGGCTACGACCGCGCCCCGCCGAAGGGCCAAGACAACGGAATATTCACCCTGATCGATGAGGGCCGAGTATGAACCATATCGCGGTGCGCCCCGACCAGAGTTTCAAGAATCTGCTTCATTGCGAAGACAGCGAGGGTAACTGGATCGCACCCCGAGTCATTACGTCGGCCATGCAGCAGCAGGCGTTGGCGATCCTGGCGGATTATCCGTCGCGCCTAGCGCCAGCAGAGATGGACGGAAAACGGCGTTGGCTCGCATCGATCGCTGTGGCATCAGCCGGCAAGATGAGCAGCAGCGAGGCCGAAAAGCGGCTGGCGCTTTACGCCGATCTACTCGATCACGAGGCGGGGTGTTTCACGAAATCCAGTCTTGCCCGCGCCGCCGCCAAGTTCAAATGGTTCCCCAGCTTTGCCGAGGTTAAGGAAGAGCTGGATGCCGAGCGCCGCCGGCTTTACGTCGAGGCTGACCGGCTAAAGCGCATGGCCAACCCGCCAGCCAGTGTTCCGCCCAGAGAGCCCCCGACGCAGGAACAGCAGGAGCGCGTCGCTGCAGCGATCCGTGAGGCCGGTATCGCAATCAACGTGACGCCATGAACCACGAACCCCGCCTCACCATGATCCAATCAACCGGAGCCCTGCGGTTTCATCACCCCTGCAGCGTATGCGGAGCTGAAGCATCACGCGGCACAGGCTGCGCTCTCCTTCGATACATGAGGCAGAAAGAATCCGGGATGACACCAGATAAGAAGCTGCTGGGGGACTGGCGGTGTTCCCAGCATCAGGTGTCGAAGTGACGGCCTGGTATAATGAAATCGACCCATACGCCGCCCAATGGCTCCGCAATCTCATTGCAGCAGGCCATATCGCTCCTGGTGAAGTAGACGAACGAAGCATCACAGAGGTTCAACCGGATGACCTTAAAGGGTTTACACAGTGCCATTTCTTCGCCGGCGTCGGCATCTGGTCGCTTGCCCTACGAATGGCCGGTTGGCCAGACGGGCGACCTGTTTGGACCGGCTCCTGTCCCTGTCAGCCCTTCAGTGTTGCGGGAAAGCAGAAAGGCTTCACCGACGAACGCCACCTCTGGCCCGTCTGGCAGCGCCTTATTGCCGAGCGACGCCCTCCAGTCGTTTTTGGAGAGCAGGTTGCGGCAGCGTCTCAATGGCTCGGACTTGTGCGAGGTGATCTGGAAGCCATGGGTTACGCCGTGGGGTGCGAAGCTATCCAAGCCGCGAGCGCGGGTGCGGACCATCTCCGCGACAGGTTCTGGTTTGTGGGCGACGATACGCGCCTCGGAAGGGGAGAAGGGTGGTCCGAACATGAAGTTCGGTGCGGGCGGCCAGCCATTGCCGGCAATGGCTGCACAGGCGTCGGCCAGGCCGACGCCTACGACACGGGATCACAAGGACGGCCACTATCAGCCGAATGTGCCGGTGAACGGGCTGTTGGGCAGAATGGTATGGCCCTCACCGACCAGCCTAGCCCCAGCGAAGGACGGGAACAACGAAGCGGGGAACAGTGCAGGTCTGGTGGCTATCAGGAAGCATGCGATGGCGGCCGACAAGGCGCTGTATCCAACGCCGAATGCACAGGTGATGGCCGGCGACCCGGAGAAGCTTCTCGCGCGCCGCGAGAAGTTGAAGGAGAAATGGGGCAACAACGGGTTTGGCCTGAACATTCATCAGTTTGCGGCGGTGGAAGCGATTTCGACTGGGTCATCGGAGCAGACGGAAAAGCGAGGCGCGTTAAACCCGGAATTCGTCTGCTGGTTAATGGGCATCCCAACCGAGTGGCTAAGCTGCGCGCCTTCGGAAACGCCATCGATCCTCGCCCGGCGTCGGAATGGATCGGTGCCTATCTCGACCGAGAGTCCGTAGCAGCATGAAAGACCACGACAAGACCTACACCAGCCTATCGAAGCACATTCAATCCGGTAGAGGCCCTGACGATGAAGCAAGGACATGCCACCTCAGAAGGGCGGCATTCGAGCAGCAGAGGGTAGCAGTGATTCACCTGGACAAGTGCAATGACGACTGGACACGGCAGGTTGTGATCAATGAGGCGAAACGGCAGATGGGGATTGTGTGATCATGGAACAGCATCCTTCTTTCGGCGCATTCACGCCCGACCAGATTGCCGGCTTCCTAGCGGCGCAGCCCGGCAAGTGGCATGCCGATGTCCGCAAGGTCGACCCGTTGTTCGGCTACGAAAACCCTGACGATGCGCCGCTCGTAACCTACCGTGTCACGGTGTCTCAGACCGTCAAGGTGACGGAACACGCAACATTCGAGGTCGAAGCTTACGGCGAAAAAGATGCCGAGATTAAGACCGCAAAGATGCTGGACGACCACAAGTTTGCCGAGAAGCTGTCGTGGTGGGAGTCCGACCGAGACGACACCATGGACCCGTTCGAGATTGTCGATGTCGAACCGAAGGCCACCGCATGACCCGCACCCCTCCCATCGCCAGCGTATCCACCATCCAACAGCGCATAGCAGAAGCAAAGAAGCCCTATAGGGCACCAAAGCCGGATAGGCCGAGCTGTGCGTTTGTGGTTCGGAACGGCGTCGCAGTAGCGGTAATGTCGGATGCCGGCCCAACCCCGGAACGCGTGTTGCAGAGCCAGGAGATCGACCCGAAGACGGGCGAGGTCTATGGCGGCGTCACGACCGAAAAGACGATGGTAGACGGGGAGGTGCGGCACCCCCACAAGGTCTATGACGACTTGGACCGCATGAAGCAGAAGGGCCAGCTTTCGGAAGAGGAATGGAAGCAGGGCCGCAAGTTTCGCGACGAGTTCGACATGGCCGGGCTGGACCCGCTCAAAGCCTCAGATCCCGGCCGATCTCCGGCAGGGAAGGCGGGCAGTCCCAGCGAACGCATCATGTGGGCTAAGGATTACGTCAACGAGTGCATACAGAGGGTTGGTGGGCATGGCGCCGCTACCGCCCTGGCTCTGTGGTGGGTTGTTGGCGACGGCCTGACGCACACAGAAGCAGCTCGACGCATCGGACCATGGGTTGACAAGAAGCATGTCGCAGGGCTCGTTATTGCAGCTCTGGGAGTGCTGGCTATGCCAAGGAGATAGGCGCCGATGTCGTTGTTCGATCAGATGTACGAAGCGCTTATAAATGCGAAAGACGACCAGGGACGCGACGCTATCGGCGGCGCTTGGAACATGTGGGTAATCGAAGGCGGCTTCGGCGGCCCCGATGAAGATTCATCTACCGCCGTAGAGCAGGCCATCAAGCGCGGCCTGTCTGAGGCCCTCCGACTTTATGAGGCGGCTCCAGAAGCAGAGCGCGCCAAATTACTGGCTATGCCGAAGAGGTGAGGGATGACGCCGTTCAACTGGAAACCCATGGCGACACTGCCGGCAGAGTTCAAAGATGGCCGCGATGTCATCGTCGGCTTCGATGTGGCGTCGGTCTGGATCACGCGTAGCGCCTGGTGGCGGAAGCCGGAGGATAACCCGGCCGAGTTCGATGCTGACGACGAGGGTTGGTGGTCCTACAGGCACAGCATTACGCAGGAGAAGCTGGACGAATATATGACGCCGACACATTGGCTTTGCGAGGCGCCGCCGCCGCCGGACGCTGACCACCGGGAAGTCCCCACCCGCACCCGCCGCAACGAAGCCACCCCCTTCGGCCATCGTGTCAGTGGCACGGTCGATCTCTTCGATTCTGCCTTTCACGTTTTTTGTAAGCGCCTCGGCATCGTTTCCACTTGACACCGGGCCCGAGATATGGGCAATATTACGAAGCTACAAGGATTGCGCCGGCAGGGAAACCTAGCCGGCGTTTCTCATTCCGGCCTGCCGCGGTAATCCATAATTAGGGATGCAGTGACCCTATGCCGCGATAGACCAGACTGAGACGTGCGTCGAGATATTCGACGCGCCAGGTGCCGGCGGGTTCGTCCTGTCGATAGGGTCTAGGGTTCCGGAACTCCGATGACCGCGCACCGCCCATCAACTGTGACACCGTGACTGTCACAACACGTCACGCGTGACACATGCCCACACGACCCCCAACGCTCAGGGCTCCGGGATCCAAACCAAGGAAGCAGGCAGAGGCAGAGCGTAAGGGCAGGATAGACAGGGCCAGGTCGGGTGATCCGATCCGTGCGCTGTACAGCTCCAGCCGATGGCGCATCGCGCGCATGCACTTCCTGGCCGAGCATCCGCTGTGCATGTGCCCAGCCTGCGATGCAGGCAAGTCACGCGTGACCGCCGCAACCGTGGTCGACCACATCAGGCCGCACCGCGGCGATCTCACCCTGTTCTGGGATGAAACCAACTGGCAGGCAATGGCCAAGCCGTGCCACGACCGCAAGACTGCAACCGAAGACAGCCGCTTCGCACGCCGCAAGTCATGCATCTAGCGCATGCAGTCAGCAACAATCTTACGCAATATAATGACCAGTCCCCAGGGGGGCGGGTCAAAAGTTAACGGAAGACCCAAGGGAAGCCGCGCATGGAGTCAAATTTCTGCGCGTGCGAAATAAAATTTCGGGGCAATTAGAATTTCAGTAGGAGGGCCAGGCGATGCCGCCCAGAGGGCGCAAGCCTGAGCTGCCGTCCACCCATCAGGCGCGCGGAACGCTGCAGCCGAGCCGGGATGTGAATATCGTAATCGACGCGGCGGCCGGCGACGTCATGCCGCCGGAGGGGTTGCCGCTTGCCGCGGTCCTGATCTGGGAGGACTACGCGCGTCTCGCCCAAGCGATGGGGACGCTCAAGCCCTGTGATGCCGTGGCCTTCGGCCAGTGGTGCGTGATGACCGCGAACATCCAGGCGACCTGGAAAGTCGTGAAGGGCCAGCCGCCGCCGGAGCCGGCGCCGGCATCGTATATCCAACAATGGCGGACTCTGGGTGAGCTGTTCGGCGTAATGGGTGAGAAATCGCGTGTCACGCTCAAAGCCGGCTGGAAAAACCCGGCAGAAAACCCGTTCGGACGAAACGGAAAGCGCTGAACGCAGCTACGCCAAAGAGGCGACTGAGTATGCTAGGGCGGTTGTCGCCGGCAAGATCGTAGCGTGCAAGTGGGTCAGGCTCGCCTGCTCGCGCCACCTCAAGGATCTGAAGCGTAAGGGGCCCGACTGGCCCTACAAGTTCGATGAGTGGCACGCAAACGACGTGTGCGACTTCGCCGAGAAGATGCCTCACGTTGAGGGTGCCTGGGAAACCGACACCATTAGGCTTGAGGCGCCGCAGGTTTTCATACTCGCGGTCGTCTTCGGTTGGCGCCGCATATCGGACGGCAAACGCCGCTTCACTTCGGTCTATATCGAGATGGCCCGAAAGGGGGCTAAGTCGACCCTGACCGCGGTGGTCAGCCTCTACTGCCTGTGCTGCGAAGATGAGCCCGGTCCGCAGATTATCATTGGCGCCACGACCGGCGAGCAGGCATGGAAGGTCTTTAAGCCTGCCAAGCTGATGGTCGAGAAGCTGGCGCAGTTGCGCGAGCATTTCGGAATCAAGGCTTGGGCTCGATCGATTACCTGCCAGATCAACGGTGGGTTTATCCAGACGATCAACGCCAAGGGCAAAACGCAGGACGGGTGGAACCCGCACCTTGGCGTCCTGGATGAGCTTCACGCGCACGACAAGCGCGACCTGTTCGACGTGGTCAAGTCTGCCTTCGGCGCCCGCAAGAATCCGCTGATGTGGTGTATTACCACTGCTGGCGTGAATATCGCAGGCGTCTGTTACGAACAGCGGACCTACATAACCAAGGTGCTGGAAAGCATCCTGGTTGCCGAGCATTACTTCGGGATCATCTTCACCCTCGATGAGGGGGATGATCCATACGAGGAAAAGAACTGGCCCAAGGCCAACCCGCTTATGCCGCTCACTCCTTCGCTGGAGTGGCTGCGATCGGAAGCGACGGACGCGAAGGCCTCGCCGGCCTCGGCCGCGAACTTTAAGACCAAGAATCTGAATATCTGGCTGTCTGGCGCAAGTCAGTGGCTGAACATGGAACAGTGGAAACGCTGCGCCGCCGACATCACATGGGAATCGTTCGACGGGCTCGACTGCTGGATCGGCGGCGATCTCGCGGACAAGGACGACATCACCGCTCTGGTGCTGGCGGCCTTCGAGAAGACAGGTCGCATGATCTGGAAGCCAGTGTTTTGGCTGCCGGAGGCAACGCTTCTGCCTGGTGCCATTGGCTTCCATGCCGATCAGCAGGCGCAGTACCGCTCATGGGCGGCCAAGGGCTTCATCAATCTGACCGAAGGCGACTGGATCGACCATGCCGTGGTCGAGGCTCAGGCCCGTGAGTGGATTGAGCGGTTCTCGGTTCGGGGCTTTACGGTCGACCAGTTCGCCGCCGGTGCCTCCATGGCTGCGAAGCTCAACGAAGATTTCGGCCACCCCGACAACCCGTTCGCGCAGATCCTGCACAAGACGGCCAAGAACGTGACCGATCCGGCGAAGGAGCTGGAAAAGCGGGTCAAGGCTGGCCCTGAGTATTTTGCCCACGACGGCAACGAAGTTCTGACGTGGATGGCATCCAACACCTGCGTAACCCGCAAGGTGGATGAGACGCTGATCCCGAAGAAGGAAACCCCGATGAGCGCCAACAAGATTGACGGCATCGACGCGGGCATCAATGCCATCGCGCCGGCCGTCATCGGGCAGAAACCCGAGGTGGACCTATCGGGCTTCCTGGCCAATCCGGTGATCGTGTGAGCCTTCTTTCCTGGCTGGGCAAGAAGATCAAGCTGACGGACGGCGCCTTCTGGGCGCAGTACTACGGCAATTCCAGCGCCACCGGGAAGGTGGTCACGCCGGACAGCGCCCTGCATGTCTCCGCTGCTTGGGCCTGTATCCGGCTGCTGTCCGAAACGACCGGCATCCTGCCGATCTCCGTTTATAGGAATCTTCCCGGCGGCGGCACCGAAGTTGACAGCCAGCACTGGCTGAACGGGCTGATACACGACGACCCGAACGCGGACCAAACCGCCAGTGAATACTGGGAAGGCAATACCGCCTGCCTCAATCTTTGGGGCAACGGGTATTCATTCAAGGAGCAGAGCGGCAGCCGCACTATCGCACTGATCCCGATCAACCCCGACACGATGCGGGTTTATCGGGATAGCTTCGGCGCCCGCCGGTATCAGTTTTCGGAGCGCGGCAAGCGCGAGGATTTGCCGGAAGACAAGGTCTTCCACATCCGCGGGTTTGGCGTCGGCGGCGATCTCGGCTTGTCGCCGATCTCCTATGCGCGGGAATCGCTCGGCATCGCAATGTCAGCCGACGAAGCCGCCGGCAAGATGTTTGCCAACGGCATGCTGGCTTCTGGTTTCGTTACCGGGCCGAATGGCCTGAAGGAAGACCAGCGCACGCAGATTACCAAGATACTCAAGGACTTCATCGGTTCGCAGAACGCGAACAAGATCATGGTCCTGGAGCAGGGGATGGACTTCAAGACCATCCAAATGAATCCGAACGACATGCAGATGCTGCAGTCGCGGGCCTGGGCGGTCGAAGAGGTCTGCCGTTGGTTCCGCGTGCCGCCGTTTATGGTTGGTCATACCGAGAAGTCTACGAGCTGGGGCACTGGCCTTGAGCAGCAGATGATCGGGTTCCTGACCTTTGCACTGCAGCCGTACCTGAATCGCATCGAGAAGGCGGCGCGTAAGCAGCTCCTGCCGCCGGGTGAGCGGTCGCGCTATACCGTCAAGTTCAACGTGGAAGGCCTGTTGCGCGCCGATAGCCAGGGCCGCGCCACTTTCCTCTCGATGATGACGCAGAACGGCATCATGTCGCGCAACGAGGCGCGGGCCAAAGAAAACCTGCCGCCCGTCGACGGCGGCGACGAGCTGACCGTCCAGTCGAATCTGATCCCGCTCGGACACCTGGGCGACATCACCTCAACAACTGAGCAACAGGCTCGGAACGCCCTGCGAAGCTGGCTCGGTGTCGAGCAGCCCAAGCAGCTACTCCTTCCGCCTCCTTCAGGGGACCAAGCATGAGCCTTCGCAAACTCTCTGCGCCGCGGTTCGACGCGGTCCCGGACGGTATTGAGTGGGATATCAGTTCCGCTGTTGCCAAGTGGCGGCCGGAAATCAAGGCCGCTGAGAAGGAAGTCGACAACACAATCTCCATTCTCGACGTCATCGGCGTGGACTGGTGGACGGGCGAAGGCGTGACCGCCAAGCGAATCTCCGCCGCCCTTCGCTCGATCGGCGACCGCGACGTCGTCGTCAACATCAACAGCCCCGGCGGCGACATGTTCGAGGGGCTGGCTATTCGGTCCATGCTCGCCGAGCATAAAGGCAAGGTCACGGTCAAGGTCTTGGGCCTGGCCGCCTCGGCTGCTTCCGTCATCGCCATGGCCGCCGACGAAATCCAGATCGCCCGCGCGGGCTTCTTCATGATCCACAATGCATGGCTGGTTGCCATCGGCGACCGGAACGCCCTGCGCGAAATCGCCGACACCATGGAACCCTTCGACGCCGCTATGGCCGACCTGTATTCAGCCCGAACCGGCGTGTCCATCAAGGACGTCTCCAAGATGATGGACAAGGAGACCTGGATCGGCGGCTCCGCAGCCGTCGAGCAGGGCTTCGCTGACGCACTTCTGGCATCGGATGAGATCGAAACCGACGACGCGAAAGCTTCAGCTCCCGACCGCCGCATTGCGGCCCAAATGATCGAAGCCGCCCTCGCTCGCGGCGAAAGCATGCCGCGCGCCCGCCGCCGCATGCTGCTCAAGGCTCTCAACGAATCTGGTGTCATGCCCGGCGCTGACCCTGAAGGCAAGCCCAGCGCTGCCGCCCCGGCGATCTCTGAGACCGCCAAAGCCCACCTGGCCGCAAGCCTCGCGCTGCTGCAGGTCCGGCAGTCCTAACCTCAAATCGCAAAGGAGGGCGCGATGCCCGGCGACAACAAGACCACCGAACAGCTCCTGCACGAAGTCAGTGCCGAGCTGGTGAAGATCAACACCTCCGTTAAGGAGACCGCTGAGCAGGCCCAGAAGGAAATCAAGGCCTTCGGCGACGTGGCCAAGGAAACCAAGGCGAAGGCCGATGAGCTGCTGGTCAAGCAGACCGAAGTCGACGGCCGGCTGAAGGACCTGGAGCAGAAGATGGCCCGCCGCGGCGGCGAGGGTGACGACAAGCCCAAGTCGCTCGGCCAGTCCATCGTGGACAACGAGGAAGTCAAGGCGTTCATGACCGCCAACAAGGGCGGTTCCTCGGTGAAGGTCAACGCCGCCATCAACTCCGGCAGCGGCTCGGCCGGCGTCCTGGTCGAGCCCACCCGCGTCCCCGGCATCATTCCGCTGCCGAGCCGCCGCATGACCATCCGCGATCTTCTGACCCCTGGTCGTACCAACTCCAACTCCATCGAATACGTCAAGGAGCTGGGCTTCACCAACAACGCCGCTGGCGTGTCGGAAGGCACCCAGAAGCCGGAATCGAACATCACCTTCGAGCTTGAAACCGGCAAGGTCGTGACCATCGCCCATTGGGTGCAGGCCACGCGCCAGATCCTGTCGGATGCCCCGATGCTGGCCTCGTATATCGACGGGCGCCTGCGGTACGGCCTGGCCTACAAGGAAGAGCTGATGCTCCTGAAGGGCGACGGCACCGGCTCCAACCTGCTCGGCTTGGTGCCGCAGGCGACGGCCTATTCGCCGGCCTTCCAGCCCGAACACTTCTCGATGGTGGACGAGCTGCGCCTCGCGATGCTGCAGGCCGTGCTGGCGGAATACCCGGCGACGGGCTCCGTCCTGCATCCGACCGACTGGGCCAAGATCGAACTGACCAAGGACACCACGGGCAGCTACATCTTCGCCAATCCGCTGAATCTGGCGACCCCGACCCTCTGGGGCCGCCCGATCGTGGAAACCCAGGCGATGGATCAGGGCGAGTTCCTGACCGGCGCTTTCCAGCTCGGCGCCCAGATTTTCGACCGCGAAGATGCCTCGGTCGAGATCAGCACCCAGGACCGCGACAACTTCATCAAGAACATGGTGACGATGCTGGCGGAAGAGCGCCTCGGCCTGGCGGTGTACCGCCCCGAGGCCTTCATCACCGGCGAGTTCACCCAGGCCACCTAAGCCTGATCTGTTCGGTGAGAAAGGCGGGGGCTTCGGCCCCCGTCTTGCTTTCGGAGGTTCAATGAAAATCCAAACGTTGCGCTCTTTCTACGGTGCCGAGGGCAACGTCAGGAAGGGCACCGTCATGCAGGTAGCAGCCTCACGCGCCCAGGCGCTGGTGCGTCTCGGCCTGGCTATCGTGGTGCCGGAGCAGCCGGCAGCGGAAGAGAAGGGCCCGCGCCCTACTGTCCCGACTGGTTCCCAGACTGGCGAGGGGAAACAGTCGTCATCGTCGCAAGCGGCCCCAGCGCCTCGGCGGCGCCTCTCGATCTCGCGCGAGGAAGGGCAAAAGTCCTCGTAATCAACAATTCATGGCAGCTCGCCCCTTGGGCCGATGCGCTATACGCCTGCGACGCAGGCTGGTGGAAAGTCAACGATGGGTGCCCGGAATTTCAGGGCCTCAAGATTACGCAAGATCCGACCATTCCGCAGAAGTGGCGAGATGTCCGGAAGGTTCGCCTGCATCGGGTCGACCATCTTCTCATGGGCACCATGGGCGAGATTGGCTGGGGCGGCAACGGTGGGTTTCATGCCTGCAATATCGCAGCCCAGTTTGGGCCGCCGCGGCGGATCATCCTGGTCGGGTTCGATATGCGGACCGACAAAGGGGTTCACTGGCACGGCCGGCACGCAAACGGCCTGAGTAACCCTCACGAAAGCACCACAAGCAAGTGGGCGCAGACCTTCGATGAGATCGCCCCGGAGTTTACCGCCCTCGGAATTGAGGTCTTGAACGCCTCTCCGATCAGCAAAATCCGGGCTTATCCGAAAATGTCACTGGAAGGGGCACTGAATGCTGACGCAGCTCGCATTGCCGGCAGACCCGGCGGTATCGCTGCAGCTCTGCAAGCAGCACCTTCGCATTGACTCTAACGACGAAAACGCTCTGATCGAAGTCTACCGTGATTCTGCCATCGCATATATCGAAGGCTATACAACCCGCGCGCTTGGCGCGACCCAGTATCAACAGACGTTCGACGCCTGGCCGGGCGCCTGCGGCCTTGTCCTCGGCGTTGCCCCCATCCGCGAAGTGTCCGAAGTCGTCTATCTTGACGAAGCCGGCGCCGAGCAGACGATCAGCACCGGAAGCTGGTATCTGACAAAGACCCCGATGGGCGGCACAGTACGGTTCGACGCAGACTATTCACAGCCGGTGCTTTATGATCGGCCGGGCTCCCTGATCGTCCGGTTTGATGCCGGATATGATTCTCCTGACGTCACTGGTTCCGGTGATCCGGAACTGGCCCTGCCTTCACAGGCTCGGTCTTGTGCCCTTCTTCTCACCGCCCATGCGTTCGAGAATCGCGCCCCTGTGGTGGTCGGTGCCGCCGCCAACGAACTGCCCTTCACCGTGCAGGCGTTGCTGAATCAGCTCCGCATCTATCGGTGAGTGGCCGCGCCGTCTGCCTGATCCGGCAGGGGGTGCATTACAGGAGAGAGGCGTTTCTAACTGGCCTGGCCGCCGCCGGGTATAGGGTCCGATCGCAATTGAGCGATCCCGGCCGCGGCGACGTAATGGTCATCTGGAATCGCTACGGTGTCTATGACGCAGAGGCCACCCGGTTTGAGCAGGCCGGCGGGACCGTTCTGGTTGTCGAAAACGGCTTCTTCCGCTGTCCCGATGAAAATGGCTGGCAACACTACGCCATAAGCAAGGGGCATCACCACCACGGCGGCGCACCGGTAGAGATTGGCAAGGCCGCAAAACTTCCGCCACCCCTGCCTTGGCGCAAGGCCGGCGAACATATCCTGGTCTGCGATCAGAGCGGCATCGGCAACAAACTGATGGCCTCTCCCAGGGATTGGGGAAAGACAACTGCCGAGTGGTTGCGGAGGGCAACGGATCGGCCAGTGGTTTTGCGCCGGCACCCGCGCGACAACAAGAACCAAGGCCCGCTGATTGCCGATCTCGAAGGCGCTCATTGTTGCGTCGTGTGGTCGAGCTGCTCTGGTGTCGAATCTCTTCTCGCCGGCATACCCGTTTTTTACGCTGCCCCGCGGTGGATTGGCCAGGATGCAGCCCATCCGTTCACAGTTCTGAATATCGAGAACCCATACATGGACGACCGAACCAGAGCCTTGGCGGCGGTCGCCAGCAACATGTGGTCCTTGTCCGAGGTGGCAACGGGTGAGCCGTTTAAGGCCCTCGTCTAATGCGCGTGGCCATGTCCTATTCGCTGGGCAAGATCCGGCACGCCACCGCCGGCAATGCCATGCAGAAGGGCATTGCCAATAGCGGAGATGAGATTGTAACGGGTGGCGCTGACGCCTGGGTCGTGTTCGGCTGGGCTCCGCCGGCCTCAGAGATGCGAGAAGCGGGACTGCCGGTCGTCACCATGGATATGGCGTATTTCGGTCGGCTAGCGCCCGGCAGCCGCGACGGGCACCACAAAGTTTCGGTCAACCACTGGCACCCGACCGCGTACTTTCAGAAAGTTCGCCACAAGTCCGACCGGTGGGAATCGTTCAGGCTCCCGGTGTTTCCCATGCGGAAGGGTGGCCGCGGACACATCGTTGTTGCTGGTTCGGGCCCGAAGTCAAATCTGCGCGACGGGAATGAATTTCAGGAATGGGAGCGCTGGGCTATCGGCCAGATTGCCGATGCAACAGACCGTCCGATTATCTACCGCCCGAAGCCTTACAACAACCAGACGGCGCAGCCTATTGCCGCCTCTGTCATGGACGACAAAACGCCGATCCTTGATCTTCTAAAGGACGCGCACTGCGTCATCACCAGGCAGAGCAACGTTGCGATCGATGCCCTCCGTATTGGCGTCCCGGCTTTCTGTTGGGACGGTGCCGCGTCCGTTCTCTCTCTACAGGATCTTGGGTTGGTCGAAGACCCGAGAATCCCGACCGACGAAGAGCGCTGGCAGTTCTTCTCTGACCTGGCTTACTGCCAGTGGACCCTGGCGGAAATGGAAACCGGCACCGCATGGCGCCACCTCAAGGACGAGGGGTTGATCCAGTGACTCTGCATATTGACCGGATGACAGAAGTCGAGATCGGGGACCGCGTCCATTTCTCGCCGTTCGTCTACGTTGGGTGCCCGCCCCTGTTCGTGAAGGGCGCTACTGCGCGCTGGAAGGACCATCCGAATATCGTTCGGATCGGTGACGATACGAAGGTCGGCTCGTTCGCGACGATCTACCGGGATGCCTTCATCGGGAAGAATTGCCTGATCGGAACCGGAGCGATTATCCGCGAGGGCGTTCGCATCGGCGACAACTGTGTGATCGGTGCCGGCGTCGAGGTCAGCTACGAGGTCGAGATCGGCAACGACGTCAAGGTGATGTCGCTGTCTCACGTCACTGGGCGGTCGAAGATCGGCGACGGCTCTTTCGTCGGCGTCAAGGTGACGATGTCGAATGACCGCCATATCAACCTGGACGACTACCGATTCCCGGACAAGGACGTTCGTGGGCCCCAGATCGGCAAGAAGGTCATGGTGGGTTCCGGCGCGAATCTGGTCGCTGGCATCACCATCGGCGATGGCGCTCTGATCGGCTCCGGCGCCCTGGTCACGAAGGATGTCCCCGCCGGCGCGCGGGCCATGAGTAAGGCCGCCGTCGCCACATGGTAACGGTCGCCAGCTTCTATGTTCGCCGGCCTGAAGATTACCCGAAAGCGCCTGATTACATCCCCTTGCTGAAAGTCCTGCAGGCGAGCTGCGACAAGTTCGGCCACCGCCATGTCGTGCTGTCGGATGAGCAGGTTCCGGGGTTCGAGACGCATGTCATCGCTCTGCCGCGCGAGCTGATGCCGGCCATTCACTTCGCCCAGCGCGACTGGATCGCCAATGGCAACTGGAAAGGTGTCACCGTCCTGGTTGGCGCCGATTGCCTGGTCAACAAGAGCCTGTCTCGGGCCATGCAGCCAGGCGTCGATATGATCGTAACCTCGCGCGCGCACAGGAAATGGCCGATCAATACCGGCGCCATATTCGTTCGGGAAGAAGCCCGGCTCGGCGTCTCGCTGCTGCAGGCGCGCGTCGCCGAGAAGACCAGCCCCGAGTGGGGAGACGATCAAGTGCAGCTTGCCGCCGCCTTGGCGCCGATGCCGCCCATTCATTGCATCACCGCCCGCGCCGGCCTGAACGTCCAGTTTGCCTCGCTTTCGACCCATAACGACACTCCGAAGTCGGTCGACCAACCGAGTTCCGCCTATGTCGTCCACTTCAAAGGCCCAAGGAAGCACATGATGGCACCCTGGGCTGCTAAGCACCTGGGCATCGCAGCGTGAAGCCTTTGACCGTTGTCGGCGGTTGCGACCCTCGGGAAGCAATCGGCGCGGCGGTGTGTCAGTTCTCGATTGCGCGCCGGGCATCCCGCCCGGTGAGCTTTATCCCGCTGGCTGAAAACGCCCTGCGGTCATCCGGTCTGTATCGCCGTTCGCATTACCGCTCCGAAGGCCAGCTTTTCGACGCGATCAGCGCCGCGCCAATGACGACCGACTTCGCGATATCGAGGTTCCTGACCCGGCATCTGGTTGGCACCGGCTGGGCTCTGTTCTGTGACTTCGCCGATATGCTGTTCCTGGCTGACGTGGCCGAGCTGTTCGATCTTGCTGACGACCGCTTCGCTGTCATGGTGGTGAAGCATAAGCACTATCCGACCGAAGCCGAGAAGATGGACGGGCAGTCACAGACCAACTATCCACGGAAGAACTGGTCGAGCCTGATGCTGGTCAACTGCGACCACCCGGCCAATGAGGCGCTGACACTCGACGCGATCAACGAACTGCCCGGCCGCGATCTGCACGCCTTCTGCTGGCTGACCGACGATCTGATCGGCGAACTGCCAGCGGAGTGGAATCATCTGGTTGGCGTACAGCCGGATAACCCGGAAGCCAAGGCTCTGCACTACACGCTGGGGATTCCTTCGATGCCTGGATATGCCCGCTGCCCGCGCGCCAATGACTGGTGGCGGGAGCGCGCGGCAATGGAAGGCGCACAATGACCGCCGGCAAGCGCGATCAGCGAGTTACGGTTGAGCGGTTCACGACCACGGATGATGGGTATGGTGGTCAGGTCGAGGCCTGGACGACTTTCTGCGAACGATGGGTGCAGGTTAAGGCCCTGTCGGGTCGCGAGCGCAACCAGGCGCAGCAGACGGAATCGCCGGCGAACTACCGGCTGACATTCCCGCGCGACAGCGTGACGGCGACAATTACCACGGCCGACCGGGTCGTCTGGCGAGAGAAGACGGGAAACATACGGTTCCCGGCCGATGAGGGCGACCGTCCGACTGAGTTTTACATCGATGTCGAGTTCGGGGTAGCGGCCTGATGGCCCGCTCTGAGATGCGGCTCCGCGTCAAGTGGGCCTGGTGGGTGACGTATCTGTATCTGCCGTTGACGAGATTCGGAATCTGGCTGGGCGTACCCGTTGATCCGAAGGTCATTTCTGACGATATCGCCAAGGGCGTTCGGTTCGATGTGGTGAAATGAAAAGCCTGATCTTGAAGTGGCTCCGCAAGGATATCGAAGCTATAGCCCGGCAGATTGTCGTGGGGGAAGTTGCAAAGTTGGTCGAGGGCCAGAAGCAGGGCGCCCCAGCCTTCAAACGGCTGTCCTGATGGTCTCGACTGCTGCCCAGCGCTCCGGCCTGCGCGGCGTGTCCGAGCTGCGCCGCGCGCTGAAAGGCCTTCCGATATCCATGCGAAAAGAGATCGGCATGGCCATTGCCGAATCTGCCGTACTGATCCACGACGATATGTACCAGTTCGCACCCAAGCAAAGCGGGCAGACGGCAAACCAGATCGAAAGCGAGATTTCCAGCGACAAGCTGGAGGCGAGGATCGGCTTTGTGTCGCCGGAATCTCGCCGCATGGGCTTCGTCGCCCGGTTCCTGGAGAAGGGGACCAAGGGCGCACCCGAACGAAACATTCCAGCCATGCCGGCTCAGCCTTTCATTGCGCCGGCCCTGGACGTGAACGAAACGCAGATCCGAGGTCGGATCAACGACGCAATCCGCAAGGCCATTGGCGGTAGCAGGATAGGCAGGGTGTTCGGTTATGGCTGATCCGTCCCTTGCCGTTCATGGCGCGATCTATACCGCGCTGGGCGGCGCCGCTGGCCTTACGATCAACGGCTCACCCGGAACCGCCGTGAAGGTCTGGGATCGGGTTCCGCCCGGATCAGCCAAGCCGTATGTGACCATCGATAGCCAGTTTGCCAACGATGCCGATTTCCTCAACAGCCGCATGGACGAGCGGACGGTCTATCTCAACGTCTGGTCGACCTATAAAGGCCAGAAAGAGGTCCTCGATATCATGGCCGAGATCGACCGGCTGCTGCACAACCAGCGCCTGACGATGTCGACCGGAACGATGATCGTCTGCCGGGTGAAGCGCAAGCGCACAAGCCGGGAACCGGACAACGAAACATTCATGGGCCAGGTGACGCTAAGGATTCTGACCCAGCACTGAGATCCCCGCAGGGGGTGACTTGGGCCGCCACTCGGGCGGCTTTTTTATTGGCAAGGAGCAGCCATGACGATCCATACCGCTGCGGGCACCAAGATCTATATCGGTCCCGCCGTTACCGAATCCACCAACACCCAGGGCGAATACGAGGCCCTAGCATTCACCGAGATCGGCGAGGTGGAAAACCTTGGCGAGTTCGGCGATACGGCCAACATCATCACCTTCCAGAACCTCGGCCAGCGCCGCGTCAAGAAGCAGAAGGGCAGCTTCGATGCCGGCCAGATCGCTCTGACGGTCGGCAGCGATTCCGCCGATGCCGGCCAGGCCGCGCTGGTCGCCGCCTTCGCGCAGGACTCCGAGTATGCCTTCAAGGTGGTCGAGAATGACGGCAGCGTCGGTTCGCCGTCCGCCGGCTCGACCAGCTACTTCCGTGCCATCGTGACGTCGAAGCCGAAGAATATCGGCACCGTCGACAACGTGGTGCGGCGCACGTTCAACATCGCCATTTCGAGCGAGCTGACTGAGGTCGCGGCGGTCTAACCGCTAAGACCAGCCCTCGGGCTGTGGCGGCGGCATTCTTGGGGCGTGCCGCCGCCTTCTTCTTCCGCCCCAACCCCAAGGATGCCCCATGAAAAACGCTCTCAATCGCGGCGAGGTCGAGATCGTCCTCGACGGCGAAAACCTCACGCTTATTCCGACCCTGCAGTGCTTCCAGCGCCTGGCCGCTGTCTCCCCCTACCGCAAGACGCTTGAAGCGCTGGAGCAGGGTGATATCGCCGCGGTGCTGATCGTGCTGCAGCACGGGCTGGATCTGGACGCAAAAGCCGTAAAGGTCCTGCCGGAGAAGCTGTTCAAGACCGGCGCCATCCCGCTCCGCCATCAGCTCTATGACTTCGTCTTTATGCTGTTCAATGCCGGCAAGACGCAGGACGAAGTGCTGGCCGAGATCAACAAGGAATCCGACCAGGGAAACGCGGCCGGCGGCTGACCGCCGCCGAAAAAGCCGAAGAGTTTTACCAGTGCGCCACCGCATGGCTGGGCTGGTCTGATCCTGTCGCCATGTCGACCAGCATCCACCGCATCGATCTCGCCATGGATGGCCTGCTGAAGCGCAAGCGCGCCGAACTGGGCATCGCCGAAGACGAGCCGGCACCCGACAAGGCGACGGTTGCTAAGTCGCTGAAATCCACTCTCCGCGCCCATGGCGCCACGAAAAAGGCAAAGCATGGCAGAGAATGACGGCAACGACCTTGTAGTCAGGATCGGTGGCGATGCCACCGGATTCGACAAGGCCGCTGATTCCGCCGTCAAGAAACTGGACGAGCTTGAGAAGAAGGTCGTCGCCGGAACGCAGGAAATCGACAAGCGCACCGATGCGCTGTCTGCGACCGAAAAGAAGTATGCGGAGCAGCTAAAGACCCGCTACGACCCCGTTTATGCGGCGCAGAAACGCTACATCGCCGAACTGGCGAATATCGACCGGGCGGTCAAGCTCAATGCTCTGAATGAGGATGCCGCCACCGCGGCATTCCAGCGGGCGCTGGCCGACCGCACAGCGGCAATCCAGCGCGCCACTCGTCTAAATGGCACCTTCGCCGCCAGCAATGACGCGATGGCCGCCTCCGGCCGGCGTGCCGGCAGCATTATGCAGCAGGCCGGCTTCCAGATCGGCGACTTTGCCGTACAGGTTGCAAGCGGCTCCGGCTTTCTCCGCCCGTTTATCCAGCAGGGCACCCAGCTGGTAAGTGCGTTCGGACCGTGGGGCGCGGCCATCGGCGCCGTCGGCGCCGTCGTCGGTGCCCTTGCGACCACATTCCTTGATCTGAGCGAAAAGACCAGCGACACCGACAAGGCGACGAAGGTATACGAAGAGACGCTCAAGTCCCTCCAGGCCGTCATTGACGAACTGGACAAGAAGGGTAAAGACCGCCTCGACCTGCTGAAGGCTGAGCGCGACAACGCGATGCAGCTTGTCCGCGTCGAGATGGCGAAGACGCAGGCGCTGATCGACCAGGCCCGTGTCCGCGCCGAGCTGGCGGCCCTGTCTGACCCCGAAACCGCCTTTGGTGTCGGCAATGCCGAACTGGCGCGCATCCAGGTTCTCGACAAGCAGATCGCCGACCGCCGCACTCAGATCGAGGCCCTGGAAGAAAGGTTCATGGCGGCATCTAATGCCGTCTACAATGACAAGCAGGCCGAACAGGCAAAGAAAGACGCCAAAGAGCGCACCAGGATCGAAAGCGAGGTCGAGAAAGAGGCTGAACGCCGCCGCAAGATGATCCAGCAGGCCGATACCGACGCCGCTGCGCAGCAAGACAAAGACCGCATGGCCGCGATGAAGCGCGGCGCGGATATCATCAAGCAGGACGAAGAGCGCGCCCGCAAGTTTGAGGCTTATCTTTCCGGCCTGGAGGCGGAAAATAAGCTGCTCGGCGTGTCCAGCGAAGAGCGGCGGCTGCAGAATGCGTTGATTGAGGCACAGCAGCAAAAGGGCTCTGCGCTCAACGACGTCGAGCGCCAGCGTATTGAGACGGCGCAGCGTGTCGGCGAGGCGTTTCGCCAACAGAAAGCGGCGGCCGACGAGATAGAGCGCAGCTTTGAACGCGCGTTTGACAGGATCGGCGCCGCAGTCACAACTATGGTTGTTGAGGGCAAAGCTTCCGCCCTTGATTTCCGCAATATTTGGCTTGCAGTCGTCGGCGAGATCGCTCAGGAGTTCATTAAACTTGCTGCGATAAATCCGTTAAAAAACGCCATCTTCGGCACCACTTCTGCCGCACTTGGCTTCGATTTCTTTGGCCTGTTGGGGGGCGGCGGTTCGGCCGGGTCTTCGGCAGGCATTGACTATGGTTCATACGGTCAGACCGGCATTGGTTATGTCGGCCCAAGTGCTTTTCACACCGGCGGCGTCGTCGGAACCGACCCGGGCCGACCGCGCACCGTTGCAAATGACACTTTTGTCGGCGCACCGCGCTTCCATTCCGGACTCATGCCAGACGAATTTCCCGCCATCCTGCAGAAGGGCGAGGGTGTATTCACAAAGGCGCAAATGGCCGCGATGGGCGGCGCAAGCGTGCAGATCATCGACCAACGCACCAATGCACCGCCGATTGAGCGCCAGCAAATGAGCGACGGAACCGTCCGCCTGATCGTGCGCGACGAAATCTCGCGGGCTGCGCCAACCATCGCCGAAGCGAGCGCCGCCCTTGTCGCCGATAAGGTTGCGCGTGGCGGCCAGTACGCAGCGGCGTTCCGCTCATGACAATTACCTACCCGCTGGCATTTCCGACCGTGACAGGTATCACAACGCTAGGCATGTCGCCGCGCGCCGTCGTGGCGTCCCTTCCATCCCCCTTCACACTGGAAGAGGAGGTCCAGGTCTGGGATGGCGCCCGTTGGGAAATCGAGATTCAGGTCTCGCCTGTAGTTGGCCGAGCAGATGCCGCACCGTGGATGGGGTTCCTTGCCGCCCTGAATGGCCGCGAAGGCAAGTTCCTGTTCGGCGACCCGCTGGCCGCCACACCGCTTGGCGCGGCTGGCGGTACGCCCGTCGTCAACACTACGGGCAGCCCGACCCTCAACACCAGGCGAAGCAGAGTGCTTTACACGCGCGGGTGGCCTGGCTTGACCGCCAATGTCCTGAAGACCGGCGACTTCCTGCAGCTTTATTCCGGCTCATCCCGCCGGCTGCATATGAACGTCACCGATGCCAGCAGCGACAGCAGCGGAGAGGCTGTTTTAGACATCTGGCCGCCACTGCGTGAAGACGTGCCGGACGGCACAGCCATAACCGTCAATGCGCCGCAAGGTATATTCCGAATGTCGACTAATTCTCCGCGCTGGAATGTGTCTGGCAGCATTGAACATGGCTTCACGATTCCTGCGGCCGAGGTGATCTAATGTCGCGCGGCATTACGGCAGACATGCGGGCGTTTGCCGAGGCGGTATCAAAGCGGCCGATCTTGTTGGTCGAGATCGAAACAAACGCCGGCGCGGTGCGCGCCTGGTCTGGAATCGGCACCATCCTTTGGGCCGGCAAGGAATTCATTGGCGTTGGCACCTTTGGTGGAGTCTCCGCACCGGAAGAGACGACTGACCTTAAAGCAACCGGCGCGACATACACCCTGTCTGGCGTCCCGACTTCTCTGATCTCTTCCGTGGCCGTCGATATGCGTCAGGGCCTGCCCGCGCGGTCCTGGCTTGGTGGACTCACGGAAGGCGGCCATATCATTGCCGACCCGATAGTCTGGGACGAGGCTACTGTTGCGGTTCCGGCGACGGACGACGGCGCTGAAACCTGCACGATTATCGTCAGCACGGAATCTTTGATGGCAACGCTGCGCAGGCCACGCACTATCCGCATGACGCCGGAGGACCAGAAGATCCGCGATGCGACGGACACAGGCTTTCGCTATGTCGCCGACCTTCAGGACCGCGTGATCGTGTTGGGAAAATCGTGAAGAAAGTACACGATTGGATATCATCAGGCGCCACTCCGGCGCCTTTTTTTATCCCGCCAGCCGCCGGCGACCAGCTCGCGGCTTTCTACGAATGGTATTGCACGAACGGCCCATCTTGCCCGATGGCGCCGGAGTCTGGGTTGGCCTGGGCCGGGAACCTGCCCGGTATCGTGATTTATCGCGCGGGGCAGTTTCAGGTTCAAATGTTTGTGTTTCCTGCCGGCTGCGTTGTCCCTCCACACCGCCATCCGGGCGTTGACACAATTGAAGCGCATGTCGCCGGCCACTACGATTTTCGCGTCAATGGCACCTCCGCAATACCGCTCGATCATCTGCACGATCGACGCGGTACTGTGTCGCGGTGGTGGGGGCGCGGCGTGCGCGTTCGCCCATCCGACTGGCACGATCTCTCCGTATTTGAAACCGGCGCTTGTTTCCTGTCGATACAGCACTGGCTGCGCGGAGCGCCGTCCAGTGTCGGAGAAGACTGGGAAGGTCGTGCCGCAAATTCAGAGCATGAGGCTTTGCTGTGCCGCTGACACGCATAGACGCCTGGCCGCAGGCGCTGGCCGCATATGAAAAGGCAGAGTCGCACAGGGAGTTTGTCTGGGGCCACCGTGATTGTGTCTTGGTTGGGCTGCGCATCGCCGAGATCATCCTGCGGATTTCCTGCACGGCCGGAATTTCCGGCACATATTCAACGGCACGCGGTGCCGCGAAGATGATGCTGAAGCTATACGGTGCAAAATGTCTTGAGGATGCCTGCGTTTCCTTCGCGGCGACCTGGGGCGACATCGAAATATCCCCGGCGCTTGCCCAGAGGGGCGATCTTGTTCTGGCCGATATGCTGATCCCCGGCGGCGCCTCTGCACCAAGTCTTGGCTTTGTCGGGGTTTCGGGCCGCGATGGCCGCTTCGCCGCGCCGGTGGGCCTGTCGAAATCCCCGCTAACCCTGTGCCGCCGCGCATGGAGGGTCGGCTAGTGCCGCCGGCAGTCGCTGCAGTAGGCGCCGCCGCTTTCGCGGCCAGCGCGGCGTATGGCGCCGGTATTGTAATTTTCGGCACGACCATTATTGCGGCTGGCGCCACGGCGGCAATCGTCGCCGGCGGACTTACGCTTGCGGTCGGCTTTGCCACATCTTCGATGGGATCGAAGCCAAAGACCCCACAGTTCAACGTGCCGGAACGCCAGCTTTCCGACCGCTTGCAATCAATCCGTCAACCGGTAAGCACCGGCCGCCTGCACTACGGCCGGCTCCGCATCGGCGGCTCTCAGACATTTGCCGAAAAGACCGATAACAACGGCACAACCCACATCCTGTATACCCTGGGTGTCGGGCCATATGCCGGCCTTGACGAGGTATGGTTCAACGACGAACAGGTCGCGATCGGCAGCTACAGTTCCGGCAATGGCTACGCGATCAGCGGGAAATTCTCCGGCAAGGCAAAAATCTGGTTTGGTGACGGCACGTCCGCCGGCGATGCCGATCTGCATGCCGCCCTGACAACCGGGGTCGGCTCCGATATGTGGGGCTCGACCGACAAACAAACCGGCTGGGCGAAACTCTACGTCCAGATCATCTGGGATAACGACACCTACCCCGGCGGCATCCCGAACGTTACCGCCGTTGTTCGGGCGATGACGGGGATTGTTGACCCGCGCGTCTCGGGCTCCCCGACTTATGCGCCATGGACGGACAACGCCGCGCTCTGCACCGCGAACTACCTCACAACCCCAAAGAACTGGGGTGGATTCGGTGCGGCATGGTCTGAGATCAACGAAGCCGAGCTTATTGCGGCGGCGAATGCCTGCGATGAAATGGCGGCGCGCATCCCGGCATCTGTCGACTGCGCCGCAACCGCCGCCGACAACATCATTACCCTTTCCGACAAGTCCGCCGCGATGCGGACCGGAACGCGATTCCAGATTGAAGATTCATCTTCGCCCGGCGGCACTTTGCCTTCCGGCCTGTCCGAGGCAACAAACTATTACTGGATCGCGGTCGGGTCACTGACAGGGAAGGCGGCAACGAGTCTTGCGAATGCTCGCGCTGGAACCGCCATTGATCTGACGACCGACAGCACGGGCACACTTGTTCTGACGGCGAACGCAGAGCCCAGATACACCTGCAACGGCACGATTGACAGCGTTGATGACCCTGAAAGCATCTTTGGGCGTCAGCTTTCGGCCATGGCGGGGCGGCTACTGCGGAACCAGGGCGAATGGAAGATCCGTGCCGGCGTTTGGCAGGGCGCAGACGGCGCGCTTGGTCAGAACGATCTGATCGAGGGGTTCAAGGTCAACTGGTTCCGCGAGCCGCGCGATGTATTCAACGGCGTCAAGGGCACCTTTATGGACCCGGACTCGTCGTGGCAACCCACTGACTTTCCGGCGATCAGCGTTGCTACTTATCTCGACGCCGACCAGGGCCAGAGAGTCTGGAAAGACGCTGATTTACCCTTCACGGTCAGCCCGTCGATGGCGCAGCGCATTGCACGTATCGAGCTTGAGCGAAATCGCCGCCAGATCAGCACGGCATGGGTGACAAAGCTGACCGCCCTGAACATCGCGGCGGGTGATATCGTCGCGCTCGACTGGGATCGATACGGCTGGGCCGAAAAATACTTCGAGTGCAACAGCTACAAACCCATGCTCCGCAACGGTGAGGACGGGACGCCATATCTTTGCCTTTCGCTCGGCTTTGCCGAGATGGACGAAAACGTATACGCATGGACTCCGGCTGATGACGAGGCCGGATTCAGCCCTAGCTCGCGGAGCAATCTGCAGAGCGCCGACACCGTAGCGAATCCTACCGGCCTGGTCCTGCAAAGCGGGACGGCACAGCTCTTTACAAGACTGGATGGAACTATCTTTTCCCGCATCCGCGCCAGCTGGACTGCACCGGCTGACGCGCTCGTTACGCGGGGCGGCAAGATATTCGGCCAGATCCGCGGGCCGCTTGGTGAAAGCCCAACCCCGGCGTGGCGCCAGGCATTTGAAGTTGATGGCGCTGAAACCGAAGCCTTCATTCTCGATGTGCAGGACGGGCAAGAATATGAAATCCGTATTCGCTCACAAAATTACCTTCTAGCTAAAGCCAAAGACGATGACGGGGAAGATTTGTGGATATCCGCATCTCATACCGTCGTCGGCAAGACAGCGGCGCCAAGCAACGTCAGCGGGTTCTCGGCACAGCAGAACGGAACCCGCCTCACGTTCCGCTGGAATCAGGTTCCCGATCTCGACCTCGCCGGCTACGAAATCCGCTACATGGCGGCGCCGTTCATTTGGGAGAATGCAACGGTCGTGACGTCGGTCACTCGCGGCACGCTGGTAACAAACGAATTTGTTCCGCCCGGCAATTGGGTGCTGGGAATTAAGGCTCGCGATACCTCTGAGAATTACAGCACCAGTGCCGCAACCTTCGCGCTCGCGGTCAGTAACAGCAACGACATCATCTATGACACCGAGGAAGCCCCGCGCTGGCCCGGCACGTTTGACGGGTTCCTCCGGCATGACGTGAGCGGCGCGCTGGTCCCCGAAAGTACGGTTTTAGCCAGCGCAATGTCCGATGCCGAGTTGTGGGATGAGTTCAACGCCTACCCCGTCACTGAAGCATGCTACACGGCCAAGCAGATCGACGTTTTGTTTGACGCATCCGGCCTTCGCGTGTGGGCGGACATGGCCGCCGAGCTTGGGGCTGGCGAAACGACGGGTGTTGCGGACCCGCAGCTTGAGATCGATTACCGCGCTGCGGCTGGTGCCTATGACGGATTGGAGCCCTGGACCATCGGCATCGTTCCGCAACCATCCCGCTTTGTGAAGCAGCGAGCATGCATCTATTCGGCGACCGGAAAGGCTGTGCTGTCTGGATTTAAGCCTGTGGTCGACGTCGAAGAGCGCACCAAGGCGGTCAGTCAGGATATTGCAGCCGGCGGTAGCTTCATCACCTTCAGCCCACCATTCCATTCCGTGCCCAGGCCAAGCCTGACGGCCGAGGCCGAGGGGAGTCCGCCTGAGGGTAGATACGTCGGATGGACCGGGCTCAGCGCTACAGGCGGCACCTTCCACGTCTTTAACCCGGCCGGATCATCGGTCGGCGGCATCATCTCCGGCGACATTGTAGGGGCATAAATGACCGTTTCGACATTCCTGCAGCCAGACAATACGGCGCAAGTCGGCGCGGTCTACAAGGGCGCTATTGACGGTGCTATCCATGTCCACCGCCGCATCGCCGGCGCGTTCGCCTGCCATCAGAACGACCAGGGCAGCCCGGATGCACCAGACCTGACGGTTAGGATGGATGCCGGCGCCATCTTCGACGGCGTCACGCTGACAGAGGTTGCGGCGCAGTCGACGTCGTCTCTCACTGCACCTGTTTCGAATCCGCGGATGGACATTGTTTATTATGATCGCGCAACGGGGGCTATCGGCGTGGCCGCCGGCGCCGAAGCCGGCAGCCCCGTCGATCCAAGCATCCCCAGCGGAAAAATCCCCGTCTGTCGTATCAATTGGACGGCAGGTATGGGGGAGATCACAAACGCTGATCTAGATGACCTCCGGGTTTCTTCCATCTCCCCGATCTTCACTGGCGCGGATAACGGCAGCCCGGATATGCCGGGCACGCCGGGCCTCGTCCCGTCTCCAAATGCCGGCTACGGCACCCGGTTCCTGCGCGAAGATGCCACATGGCAAGACGTCACGGGCGAAGATCAAACCGCCCGAGATATGGCCGCGTCCGCTTTGATCCTTGCTGACTACAACGGCACGCCCGGAACCAAGGGCGCCTTCTATCTCGCCGATCCATTCACCTCGGACAGTCTCGGCGTTACGACGAACGCGACCTACGACGCGGCCGGGGATTATTACACAAACCTGTCCCAGATTAGCCAGGCGACCGGCACTGCTGACGGCAACATGACCGGCGGCGGAAACGTCGGGGCTGCCTTCGATGGCATCACGAGTCAATCCCAAGGCGCATCGGCTCTGCGCAATTCAGCCAGCGGCAACACCATCGGCAAGGTGTGGTCTGGTGCGTTGACTATCGCTGCGTTCCGTATCAACCAGCCAAATAACGGCGTAGGCATGTTGGTCGCCACAGGCGATGTGACCGCGCTCCTGATGGGCGGCGCGAGTACGGTTGGCGTGTCCGGCACGCAGCTTGCCACAACCACTTTTGCGGCGGCTGCCGGCGGCCTTCAGTCGGTCAACACCGGTATCGACACCTCAAATTCCTATATCGCACACTGGCTGGAACTGTCCGCGACCAGCGGCTCGCAGATGTCGATTGCCGAACTGGAATTTTTCCAGATCGCGAATATGACGTTGCGACCAGCGGCGACAACCGTGCTGACGGCCAACCCAAGCGATGTGTTCGGTTATTTCGTGATCGATCCGGTGGATGCTGTCACCATGGGCACTGACGTAATCGGTCGCATCAGCATCGACGGCGGGTCGACCTGGGCTACTGGTGCGTGGACCCGTGTCGGCAGCATCCTGACCGATTATGAAATCTGGCGCCTTGATGCCGATGTCGATTCCCAGACTGGATCTTCCCTCATTTGGGAAATTGCCACAGCCAATCTGAAACAGGTCCGTGTCAAGCAATGCGGCGGCCTGGTTCCGCTCTACTCGTGAGGATGAATGAGCAAATCAGTGAAACGGCTGCGCCTTGAGGCGTATCTCGCCGAGTGGCCCCAGCATGCCCAGCTTGAAGCCCTGGTCGATGCAGCGCTAGGCGACCCCACCAAACTGGACCGCATGGCGGCAGACTTTGCCGAGATCAAGAAACTGTATCCCAAGCCCCCCGCTGAAGCGAACGCTGCCGCAAGGGCTTCGGACCATGTCGGCTTCTGGCGTCGTCGTGCTGACGAGCTGGAGAAGGCCGGCAAACCACTGGAGGCCATCAACCTCCGAATCAAGAAAGGAGTGGTGGAGCGATGACCGCACCCACCAACATTTCGTACAACTCGGCAACTGCAAACTTCGGCATCATGACGGCGGAGGCTGTATCTGCGCTGAAGGATGCTGCCGCGAAGGTGGCGCGCGTTTACAGTGTCGCGCTGGAAGTCCAGGCCGGCGACACGCCCGCGAACCTGGAGGCCGTCGGCTCTGGCTTCGAAGTCGAGACCGGCAAGGGCGACGACTATGTCACCTATCTGGGCTCAATCAATACCATCCTGAACGCAGGCGATCTGCCGGGGTTCGTGGCCAAGCTCGACCGCGGCGGCTGATCCTATCGGAATGCGCCTACAGCGGCCGTTGGGCGACCGCTGTAGACGACTTCCGACAATCCACCCCTGGTTAGAGAGGCAGATCATGGCACGCTCATTAAAGGCGGCAGCTTTAGGCTGTGCAATTGTAATGATGTGGTTGCATTCCAGCCCGACTTATGCGCAGGGCGCGTGTCTTCCGCTGGCGGAGTTCGAGCGTCAAGCCTATGGGCAATATAAGGAATCCCCCATCCATTACGGCACCGCCAGTAACGGCTGGACGATGACTGTCTGGGTGTCGGAAGGGGGGGCAACCTGGACGATGGCCGCGATCTCCCCGGACGGCAAGCTCGCCTGCCTGCTTGGGGACGGTACGGACTGGATCGACGCCAGTGCGCCCAAGGGCAAAGGTAAGGGCGTGTGATGGATTGGCAGCAATTCGTCAATGTCGTCGCCATTCCGGCCTTTGCCGTTGTGGGCTGGCTGGCCTGGTCAGCGCGGGTGAAGGCAGAGGATGCGGAGGCGCGGCTAAGCGCTTTCCAGATCGAGGTGGCGCAGAAATACGCCTCGGTCGCATACCTGAAGGATGTCGAAAGCCGACTCCTGCAGTCGCTCGCCAAGGTCGAATCCTCAGTGGAGAAGCTGGACGCCAAAATCGACCGGCTTCTCGACCGAGGGGGTGACTGATGGCCGAAGCGGATCCGAAGCTTCGCCCATACGCTACAGATGCCCAGTGGGAGGCTCTGCAGGCCATTGCATCGGAGGGCGGCACCCGAGCCGCTGCCCGAAAACTTGGACGCGATAACGCAACCGTTGTCCGGCAACGTCAAGCCGTGTTGCGGAAAGCCGCTCAGCGCGGGTACTCGCCGGACCACGACCTGACCCACCCGGTAGCACCAGGCCAGCGCCTGCGCGGCGCTTCCACCTTGTACGATCTCCGCACCGGCGATCCGGTGATGCAGTGGGTCAAGTCGTCGGCCGATGATGAGAAGCGGGAGATATTCTTCCGCGAAGCCGTCGAGGCCATGAAGGCCGAGGCCCCGAAGTTCGATCCGATCAAAGGCCCGTCCGTCGCCTCAACTTCGCTCTGTGCCTGCTACCCCATCGGCGACCACCATACCGGCATGCTGGCCTGGGATAAGGAAGCCGGCGACGACTGGGATTTAAGCATCGCAGAGAAGATGCTTTGCGGCGCCATCGAACATCTGGTCAATGCTGCACCGCCGTGCGCCGAGGCTGTCGTCGCATCGCTCGGGGACTTCCTGCATTACGACGGATACAAGCCGGTGACGCCGACAAACGGTCATCTGCTGGACGCCGATAGCCGCTACCCGAAGATGGTCCGCGCCGCCGTGCGCGCCATTCGCTACACCATCGATTGCGCGCTCCGACGCCACAAGCATGTCCGGGTGATCTTCGCACCGGGCAACCATGACCTGTCTCTATCCATTTTCATGATGGAGCTTCTGTCTCAGGTCTACGAGAACGAAAAGCGCGTCACGGTCGATACATCGCCTCGGCATTACCATTACTTCCGGTTTGGCAAAAACCTGGTCGGCGTGCATCACGGCCACGGCGCCAAGATGGACAAGCTGCCGCTGATCATGGCGACAGACAGGTCGGAAGATTGGGGCGCAACGCAATACCGCTACTGGTGGACCGGGCATGTTCACCACGACCAGATCAAGGATTATTCCGGTTGTCGGGTTGAATCCTTCCGGGTGCTACCGCCGGCCGATGCCTATGCCGCGAATGCCGGCTACCGCAGCCAGCGCGATATGAAGGCCATCATCCTGCACAGGGAATATGGCGAGATCGCACGGCACATCGTCAACCCCGCCATGCTGGAGGCTGCATGACCACCGTCGCCTGGCGTGACGGCGTTCTAGCGGCCGACAGTACCGGTGATTCAGACGGCGTCAGGGTCAAGATCACCAAGATATTTCCGGCCGGCAAGGGCAGATATGCCGCCATGGCCGGGGATTACGCGCTCGGAATTCGCTATATCCGAGCCTTCGCCAAGGGCGAAACGATCGATCTCAGCGCGGAAGAGCAGAAAGACTTCCACGTTGTCATCATGAACCCGGACGGATCTTTGCTTGAGTGCGAAGACGGTAAGATCGCACTGCCGATCGAGGATCGCTTCTACGCTATCGGCTCTGGCCGGAAGTGCGCTCTGGCGGCCATGGCCTGCGGCAAGTCCGCTATCCAAGCTGTTCGCATTGCCGCGCAGTTCGACGTGAACACGGGAGGGGCGGTCATCCACCGCCGCGCCCCGAAGTGGAAAAGATAGTCCAGCCGCCGCTGCTGTACCTGCGTGAGATCGGCGACCGCCTCGAATTGGTCCGCAGCGACGGCGTCAACTTTACCGCCGACCTCATCAATGAAAAACAGGCGACGGCCCTGATCCGCGACCTGTCGCAATGGCTCTACCGGAGAATACAGGAATGACAAAACCCGCACCCCGCGGCATCCGCAACCACAACCCCGGCAACATTGTGGATGACGGCAAGACCCCGTGGCAGGGATTGGCTTCGCCGCGAGGGGACGGCCGGTTCCTGCGATTCGTGTCAGCGCCCTTCGGAATCCGAGCGCTGGCCCGCACGCTGATCGTCTACCAGGACAAGCGCCGCGCCCCGGACGGCTCTGCGATCGATACCGTCCGCGAGATCATCAACCGCTGGGCCCCGCCGGTCGAGAACGACACGGGCGCCTATGTCGCGCATGTAGCCGCGCGGGTCGGTGTCGGGCCGGATGACCCGGTCGACCTGCACCACCAAGCGGTTCTTAAGCCGCTGGTCTGCGCCATCATCGCCCATGAAAATGCCGGGCATGCCTACCCGGATGCCGTCATTGACGAGGGCCTTCGCCTGGCCGGCGTGCAGCCGCCGGCTCCGAGTGCGGCAAAAGACCCCCGCGTCATCGGCGCCGGCATCGTCGCGGCGGCCACCACGGCGCAACAGGCGGTCGCCCAGGCCGAGGGTATCTGGTCCAGCCTGCAGCGCATGGGAATTAGCCCGCACTATGTCATGGCCGCCCTTGGGCTGGCGGCGCTGGCTGCCGGCGCGTGGTTCCTGTGGGATCGCTGGCAGCGCAGCCGGCAGGGCATCGCCTGATGCTCGCCGCCCTGAGACTGATCCCCGGCAAGATCTGGGGCTATCTGGCCGCAGGCCTGGCCGTCTTGGTCGCCGTGTGGCGCATCTATGCCGCCGGCAAGTCGGCCGCTCGGGTGGAAGGTATGGAGGCCCAGCTCGACAATATGGAGACGCGCAATGAGATCGACCGCGATACTGGCCGGCTGCCTGACGGCGGCGCTGCTGACCGGCTGCGGGGCCAGTGGAGTAGGGACTAAGGCCGGCTGCGAGTGGGTCAAGCCGATCTATATCAGCAGGTCGGACGCCCTGACGGACGGCACGGCCCGCCAGATCCTGGCTCACAATGAGAGCTGGAAGGCCGTCTGCAGTTGACCCCGTTCCGCCTATGTTTCACGTGAAACATCCCCGCCGGCCGAAGGGCTGGCGGGTTTTTATTTGTTTCTGCCCCAGCCCGCCCGGTAAGCCTGCATACAGGCCGCCACCGGATCTTCTCCGGCCCCACCGTATCTCATGTCACTGTGGACGTGGGTTTCGCAAACCCGGCGAGCTTCGGCCTCTTCGGCCGTATAGACCGGCTTTGGACTCTGCATGTTGCAGGCGGCAAGGCCGAGCATGGCGGCAAGGGATAGGTTGCGGATCATGGCGGGTTCCTCCTGGAGGGGAGGAAAGCGCAGCGTGGCCGGGGAGTCTATTG
>JAGXRD010000103.1 GCA_018336035.1 Alphaproteobacteria bacterium
CCCCATCCACGTCTTGTCACCCTAGAAAGTAAGGCGTGGATGCCCGGGACAAGCCCGGGCATGACAATGATGGATAGGGTTTTTTCAGAGCCCCAATATCTTCAGCTGATCCTGCAACTCGGCTTCCGACATCGGATAATCCGACCCATTGCGCGCATTCAGCATCATGCGCGGCGGCACGCGAGCGAGGTCACGCTGGATCATCACGGCGGTGCGCATCGAGAATTTGGCGCGCCAGACCAGCGCCGTGATCAGCCGGCCGTTGCGTACCTCCATCGCTTTCTGGATCACTGACAGCGGGATACGGCCATTCTGGATCAGCGACTGCAGCACGAAATTCCTGTCGCCGCGTTCGATGGCATCCTGCACCATATCGTTGTCGAGCTTCTTGTCCTTGATCAGTTTCTTGACCTTCAGCTCCGCCTCGGCCATCGGCGTCTGCGCATCGCCATCGCCATCGGCTTCTTCCAGCGTCACTTCCAGGCGCTTTTCCATCACCTGCTTCACTTCGGCCAGCGTATCCGCCGACAGGTCCTTGCGGCTGGCCAGCATCTTGAGCAGCGAACCGGCAACGAAGCCCGCGATGCGCTTGGCGGCGCCGCCCGGCAGGTTGGGTCGATGCACCAGCGGCTCATGCCAGGTCTCGATGCCGGGCGCGGAATCCAGAATGAGGTCCAGCGTCTCCTCGCGGATCTGCGCCGAGTCATTGGCCAACAGTGCCGTCACGGCCGACACGTCGCGCGTCTGCACAATCGCATCCGACACGCCGGACGAAAGTCCGACGCGGCGGGCAATCGCCGACAGCGCGCCGGAATGCGCCGAACTGGAGACGATCTCGCGCAGGTCGTCATCGGTCAGCACCGGCGAGAATTGCAGCACCGGCGCTGAGACGATCACCTCGACATCGAGCGCCAGCTGCTTGACCAGATGATGCGGGACATTGACCGCCGATTTCAGCGCCTCTGACAGCGCGGCACGGATGCGGGCCAGTTCGTCCTGTGCCAGCAGTTCCAGCGTTTGGATCGCCAGTTCTCGCGCCTTGCCGGCCTCGTCTTCCGGCAGATCGGGCAGCAGGCGCGCCACCTTGGCAGCCAGGCGATGCCGCACTTCCTCGGACTCGTCATTGGCCAGCAGCAGATGCGCTTGCGCCGGGGTCGCCTCGTTATCGGCGATGGCGCGGCGCACTTCCTCGGCCTGGTCGATGGCGAGATAATAGAGGATCTCCGGCTGGGTGTCGGCGCGGGTGGCAAGCTTCAGCCGCTCGGCTGCATCCGCCGAGGCCGCCAGCGCTTTCGCCTTGTCGTAATCGATCCCGCTCACGTCTGATCCTCGTTGCCGGGCCCAGCATCAGGCAGCGGCGCAATATGGCTGCGCCCCTTGCCGCCCTTCTTGGCGGCATACATCGCCTCGTCGGCGCGGGCAATCAACGCCTCGGTGGTTTCAAGTTCATCCAGCCGGGAGAATACCGCGCCGACCGACAGGCCGAGCGGGAAACCCTCGACGCCGAACTGCGCGTCCAGTTCGCGGCCGATCTCGTGCAGGCGCTGGCTGATCGACTCCGCTGCATTGCGGTCGGTTTCCTCAAGCCAGAGCAGGAATTCATCGCCGCCGATGCGTGAGGCGAGGTCGACGCCACGCATCAGCCGCTTGGCCGCATCGGCAACATACACCAGCACATCGTCGCCGACCTTATGGCCGCGCACGTCGTTCACTTTCTTGAAATTGTCGAGATCGAAATAGATCAGCGTGCCGCGCAGCTTGTTGCGCAGATGGCGGCCCAGGCGCTTTTCCAGCTCGGTCAGGAAAGCCCGGCGATTGAGCAACCCGGTCAGGCCATCGGTGCTGGCGAGTTTATTCAGCTGTTTATGCGCGCGTCGCAGCGCATCGACGCGCTCGCGCGCCTCGGTCACATCCCGGGCGACACCGCGCGCACCCAGCCAGTTGCCCTGCGGATCGCGCACCGGCAGACAGGAAACCTCAAAGCAGCCGACCGTGCCGTCCTTGCGCTGCAGGAAAATCTCGGTGGCCTCCTGCGCCACCTGCGCCTCGAACGGCAGCAAGGCCGGCACCGGCGTATCGGCGCTGTGTGCGGCCACCAGCTCGCTGGCATTGCGGCCTTCCAGCTCGCGCGCGGTATAGCCCAGCGCACCGCGCGGCGACACGAAGCCGAGCCGGCCGTCCGCCTTGGTCTCCCAGGCGAAATCGGTGGAGCAGGACACCAGGTCCTTGAACAGCTGGCGCGACTGCATCAGCGCATTGATCAGGTTGCGCTCCAGCGTGCCGTCGCGCGCCAGCAGCAGCAGGCGGCGATCGGAGCCTTCGCCCATCGGGATCAGCGTCACCTGTAAGGCCGTGCCGCCGCGCGGGCCGGGCAGGTCGGCGCGGTCCTGCCGCATCTGGCCGTCGCGCAACGCGGCGCTGATGGCCGCCGCCAGTCCGGGCAGTTTCTGTTCGGCTAGCGCATCGAGCAGCGGTTCGGCCGCCGTGTTGGCCAGCAGCGCCGCGCCGTCGCCGGCCAGCAGCGCCGCCGCGCCGGGAAATTGCGGCACCAGCTGGGCCGGGTCGAGTCCCCCTCCCTGCGCTGCTGCTGCGGTTTCCTGTGCTGCCTTGGCCAAAGCCTGTCCCTTGCCTGTGACGGGCTTTGCCGCCCGGATGCTCGCCATTTTAGCCGGAAGCCACTAAGCTGCGAAACCGTGATCTCCCAGCCATCCACACCCCTCCAGTCTTCCGCTACAGCACCGCTGGCCGGTGCTCCGTTGGCAGGTGCCGCCCTGCGCGACGCCCATACCTGGGTGTTCGATCTGGACAACACGCTGTATCCCGCCGAATGCGCCCTGTTCGATCAGGTGCAACAGCGCATGGGCGAGTTCATCTCCACCACCTTCGCGGTGGATGCCGCAGCCGCAGCCGAGAAGCGGAAATATTTCTTCCAGAAGCACGGCACGACTTTGCGCGGCCTGATGGTCGAGCATGGTGTCGATCCGGTCGCCTTCCTGGATTATGTGCATGATATCGACCTGAGCGTGGTGGCCGCTATGCCGGCACTGGCCGAGCAGCTGCAGCGCCTGCCCGGCCGCAAGCTGATCTACACCAACGGCACCGTGGCGCATGCCGAACGCATCATGCGCAAGCTGGGCGTGCATCATCATTTCGAGGCGGTGTTCGACATCATCGCCTCCGACTACCTGCCCAAGCCGGAGATCGCGCCCTACCGCACGATGCTGAAGGCACACGGCGTCGAGCCGGTCGGCGCGGTGATGGTGGAAGACATGGCGCGCAACCTAAAACCCGCCGCCGAACTGGGCATGACCACGATCTGGGTACCGACCGCGGCCGCCTGGTCGAAACCTGACACCGACGACCAGTCGCATATCCATTACACCGCCCCCGACCTGACCGCTTTCCTGGCCGCTTTGCCGGCCTGAAACCCATGCTGGTCTGATCTCTGGCGGGTTGACTCGGAAAGCCTGCCGGCTATTGTCTCGCGATCTCGCAGACCCGCATTTCGCAAGGATTTCCGCCATGACCGACGCCGCCCTCGCCAAGCAGCTCCAGCCCGTGATCGATGCCGCCTGGGAGGCGCGCGACCAGGTCAATTTCCAGACCAAGGGCGAAGTGCGCGATGCCGTCGAGAGCACCCTCACGGCACTGGACAACGGCAAGCTGCGTGTCGCCGAAAAGGCCGATGGCAAGTGGAGCGTCAACCAGTGGGCCAAGAAGGCCGTGCTGCTGAGCTTCCGCCTGACCGACAACATGCTGATCAGCGACGCGCCGGGCGGCGCCAGTTGGTTCGACAAGGTGCCGTCGAAATTTGCCGGCTGGGACGAGCAGCGGTTCCGCGCCGCCGGCTTCCGCGCCGTGCCGGGTGCGGTGGCGCGTCGCGGTTCCTATGTGGCGCCGGGCGTGATCCTGATGCCGAGCTTCGTGAATCTGGGCGCCTATGTCGACAGCGGCACCATGGTGGATACCTGGGCCACCGTCGGCTCCTGCGCGCAGATCGGCAAGAACGTGCATCTCTCGGGCGGCGTCGGCATCGGCGGCGTGCTGGAGCCGCTGCAGGGCAACCCGGTGATCATCGAGGATAACTGCTTCATCGGCGCACGGTCCGAAGTGGTGGAAGGCGTGATCGTCGAAGAAGGCGCCGTGCTTTCCATGGGCGTCTATCTCGGCGCCGGCACCAAGATCATCGACCGCGCCACCGGCGAAGTCTTTGTCGGCCGCGTGCCGGCCTATTCGGTGGTGGTGTCGGGCAATATCCCGGGCAAGCCGCTGCCGGACGGCACGCCGGGCCCGTCGCTGTATTGCGCCGTGATCGTCAAGCGCGTGGATGCGCAGACCCGCTCGAAGACGTCGATCAACGATCTGCTCCGCGACTAACGCCTCAAGGTGGTGACGCGCCGCCGCAGCCAGCTCCCTTTCGGTTGAAACTGCGGCGCGCACACCTTTCTTTAACGATGACCGGCGAGGCTCAAGAATCTAATCCCTTGAGCCCCGCCATCATGACGATCCAAGAACCCAAAAGCCGCCGCATCGACCCGAGCGCCTTCCGCCGCTCCACCATCCTGGTGGCCGAGGGCGATCGCGGTCTGCGCCGCACCCTGCGCGACGTGCTGCTGGGCATGGGTTTTCCCTCCATCGTGCTGGCCAGCACGGCAGCCGAAACCATGCGCCAGATCGTCGAGCAGCGCCCCAGCGTGGTGCTGCTGGATCACAAGCTGCCCGGCACCAATGGCAGCGACGGTCTGACCCTGACCCGCCGGCTGCGCCGCGACAACGATCCGCTGCCGATCATCCTGATGGCCACTGCGCCCGATGTCGCCCTGGTGGCCGCCGCACGCGATGTCGGCGTCAACGAGATCGTGCGCAAGCCGCTGTCGATGGAAGGCCTGGTGCTACGCCTGATGCATGTGCTGCAGGTGCCGCGCAAATTCATCCGCAGCCCCGGTTTCGTCGGCCCCGACCGCCGACGTCTGGTCGACCGCCGCCGCAACGAACGGCGGGCCGAAACCCCGCTGCCGCCGGAACAGGAACGCCGCCAGAAGCCGAGCCGCCGCACCGCCGAACGCCGCAAGCCACCCAAATCGGCTTAAGTTTTCACGTAGAAAAAGCCAGCCAAAAAAAGGCCGGTCTGGGCGGGGAGCCGGACCGGCCGAGCAAGTTGGGGCCGGCGCTGACTCTGCACCGACGTCTTGCAGCCTATCCGCCGGCCATGACTCTGGCGTGACGGGGCTGGTTTTGTTGTACTGGCTTCCGTGGGCGGCGAAAATTCGTTCGCTTGCATTACTGTTATTCCCCGCTACAATCCGTCGCACAAAATGACCCGGCCGCCAGAGCCGCGGTCCGAGGATGTCCGGGGAGGACCATTCACCGTGCCAGCGCCCATGCGCAGCCCTGCCGTTCGCGGCAGCGCGAAATCCGACCGTCGCGGCACTGAAAGCCGCGTGGTGGATTACGGCACGCTGCCCGATCATGTCGGCTATCTACTCCGCCTTGCCCAGCTGCGGGTCTGGGAGGATTTCTACGGCCGCATGGGCGAGACCGGCGTCAGCCCGGCGCTGTTTTCGGCATTGATGCTGGTGCGGAGCAATCCCGGCATCCAGCAGAGCCGCCTGGGCGAAGCGCTCGGCGTCGCACGTTCCGGCGCCATGACCATGACCGACCGGCTGGAACGCCTCGGCCTGGTCGAGCGCCGCGCCGATCCGCATGACCGCCGCGCCTATGGCCTGTTCCTGACCGCCGACGGCGAGCGCCGCATGGCCGAATTCGTCGGCCGCGTGCAGCAGCATGACCGGCTGATCAACCAGGTGCTGAGCCCGGACGAGCATCGCACCCTGATGCAGCTGCTGCACAAATTCGTGGCAGCACCCACGCCCATCGTCGAAGAGCGTCGCGCACAGGCCTCTGCGGGGCTTTCCGATCTCGACGGCGATCCAGTAGCATCGCGCACCAAACGCACCGTCTCTGCCGGACGGCGCGCATCTTAGTCCTGAGGCATAACGGGTCATAAACGGAGGAAACCATGAGCATCAAGCTTACCCGCCGCCAATTCGCGGCATCCGCGGCCGGCGCCGCACTGGTCGCCGGCTCGGCGCCCTTCAACATCGTGAAGGCGCAGACCGGCAAACTGAAAATCGGCTCGATCCATCCGCGTTCGGGCTTCCAGGCCCAGCTCGGCATCGCCTGCCAGCGTGGCATTGACCTCGCCCCGCGCGTGCTGCAGCAGCTTGGCATCGCCGCCGATGTCGAGATCATGAACGCCGACACGGAATCGAATGTCGACGTCGCCCGCGCCCGCGCGGAAAAGCTGATCAACGACGGCGCCAACGTGCTGATCGGCGCCTTCGACAGCGGGCAGTCGGCTGCCATCGCCCAGGTCGCCGAGCAGAAGGGCGTGCCCTACATCATCAACGTGGCTGCCGCGCCGCAGATCACCGAACAGGGCTACAAGTTCGTGTTCCGCAACTTCCCGACCGCGCCGATGCTGGTCGGCGACGGCCTGAACCTGATGAAGGGCGTGTTCGAAAAGAGCGGCATCACGCCGAAGACCGCGGTCTTCATGCATGTGAACGACACCTTCGGCCAGTCGATGGCCGGTGCGATCAAGGCCATGGCCCCGCGCTTCAACCTGCCGTTCCAGATCACCGAGACGATCTCTTACGACCCGCAGGCCAAGGATCTGTCGGTCGAAATCGCCAAGGCCAAGGCCACCGGCGCCGACCTGCTGATGCCGGTCACCCGCCTGAACGACGCCATCCTGATGATCCGCGAGATGGTGAAACAGCGTTGGGAGCCGAAGATCGTAATGAGCCCCGGCGCGCCGGGCTTCTACGAAGGTCAGTTCTACAAGACGCTGGGCAAGTTCTCGAACTACCTGCTGACCAACGTGCCCTGGTACAATCCGCGGTCCAGCATGACCCAGAAGCTGCTCGACGAGTTCACCAAGACCTACAAGGGTGAACTGTTCGAACTGAATGTCGGCTTCTCCTTCGAGGCCGTCATGGTCGCCGTGATGGCGCATAACGCCGCCAAGAGCACGGCCGGCGCGGCGCTGGCCGATGCGATCCGCAAGACCAACATCGCCGATCATGTGATGGCGGGCGGCCCGCTGCAGTTCGACGCCAAAGGCCAGAACGTCAACATCAAGTCGGTCACGCTGCAGAATCTCGACCAGCGCCCGAAGGTTGTGCTGCCGCTCGATATCGCGGAAGACAACCTGACCTTGCCGCTGCCGAGCTGGCAGAAGCGGACCTAATCCACTGTCAACCACGCGACACCATTTTCGAAGAAACCGATGCCTGCTGAATTAATCCTTACTGTTGCCGTACAGGGCATCCTGACCGGACTGGTCTACGGCCTGATGGCCTTAGGCCTTTCGGTCATCTTCGGAGTGGTGCGCGTGGTCAATTTTGCCCATGGCGAAATGATGACGATCGCGTCTTATGCCGCGATCGTTGCTTTCGGCGCCTGGAATATCGATCCTCTGGTGTCGATGATCCCGATTGCCGTCCTGCTGTTCGCGATGGGCTATGCGATGCAGGCGGCGCTGATCAATCCCTTCATCAACCGGCCTGAACACAGCCAGTTCATCCTGCTGGCCGCCGTGGCGATCATCATGGTCAACGGCCTGCTGATGATCTTCGGGCCCGACGCCCGCAACGTGCTGGTCGATTACGCGCTCGACTCGATTGAAGTCGGCCCGCTGCTGATCGACAAGGTGCGCGTGATCACCGCCGTGCTGGCACTGGCGATCACCGCCGGGCTGTTCGCCTTCTTCAAACTCAGCCGTATCGGCAAGGCGATCCGCGCCTGCGCCGACAACCATATGGGCGCGCTGGTCGTCGGCCTCAACGTCAAGCGGCTTTATGCGCTGACCTTCGGCATCGGATCGGCCATCGTCGGCGCCGCCGGCGCGATGATGACCCTGCTGATCGACACCACGCCAAACGTCGGGCCGGTCTTCACCCTGCAGGCCTTTGTCATCGTCATCATCGGCGGGCTGGGCTCGATGCCCGGCGCGCTGCTCGGCGGTGTGCTGATCGGCCTGACCGAAGCGATGGCCGGGCTGTTCTTCGCACCGTCGGCCAAGACCATGTTCGGTGTCGCCATTCTCATTCTGGTTCTTCTGTTCAGGCCCCAGGGCCTGCTGGGACGTAAGGCATGATCGCGCGTCTTCTCCATGGCGTGCCCAAGCGCGCCCTGATCCTGCTCGGCCTGCTGCTGGCCTTCCTGCTGGTCGCGCCGCTGTTCGTCGGCAACTACATCCTGTCGGTCCTGATCCTGGTGCTGTATTTCGCCTATACCGGCCAGGCCTGGAACGTGATGATGGGCTTTGCCGGCCAGCTCAGCCTAGGCCATTCGCTCTATGTCGGCCTCGGCGCCTATACGGCTGCAGCACTTTATGTGCATTTCGGCATTGGCCCCTGGGCCGGCGTCTGGATCGCCATCATCATCAGCATGGCGGCCGGCCTGGTGATCGGCTTTCTCGCCTTCCGATTCGGCATCGGCGGCGTCTATTTCGCCCTGCTGACCATCGCCTTCGCTGAATTCACCCGCGTCGGCTTCGACCATTTCATGTGGGTGAACGGCTCGGGCGGCTTCTTCCTGCCGGTGACGCAGTACAGCGTGAACGACCCGCTCAACCTGCGCGGCTCGCCGATGATGTTCTATTACATCCTGCTGACCATCACCGTGCTGGCCTTCATTTTCTGCCGCTGGCTGCTGACCGGGCGCATCGGCTATTACTGGCTGGCAATCCGCGAGGAGCCTGAAGCGGCACAGACGCTGGGCATCAACATCTTCCGCTACAAGATGATCGCCGTGGCGATCTCGTCCGGCATGACGGCGCTGAGCGGCGTGTTCTTCGCCTTCTATTACAACAACCTCTTCCCCGAGCAGATTTTCAGCATGAACCGCTCGATCGAACTGATCCTCGGGCCGATCATCGGCGGCGTCGGCTCGCTGTTCGGGCCGATCCTCGGCGCCTTCGTGCTGACCGCACTGGCCGAGGCGCTGAACGACATCATGGTGGCGCTGGGCTATGAACTGCCGGGCGTGAAGCTGGTCTTCTACGGCTTCTGCCTGCTGTTCGTGGTGATGTGGCTGCCCAATGGCATCTGGCCGCCGCTGCGCAAATGGCTGAAGCTGGAGGACCGCTCATGAGCGCGACTCATCTGCTGGCCGTCACCGGCATTTCGAAAAGCTTCCGCGGCCTGAAAGCCGTGAGTCAGGCCTCGCTGACCGTGCCGCAGGGCGGCATCGTCAGCCTGATCGGCCCGAACGGCGCCGGCAAGACCACCTGCTTCAACATGATCGCCGGCGTGTTCAAGCCCGACGAAGGCAGCATTCTGTTCGATGGCCGCAGCATCGAGGGGCTGCGTCCGGACCAGATCTGCCATGCCGGCATCGGGCGCACCTTCCAGATCGTGAAGCCCTTCAAGGAGCTGACCGCACTGGAGAATGTGATCGTCGGCGCGCTGCGTAACGAGAGCAGCACGCGCGCGGCGCGCAAGAAGGCCGAGGGCGTGCTCGACCAGCTCGGCATGCTCGACAAGCGCGACCAGCCGGCGGCGCAGCTGACCCTGCCTGAACGCAAGCGGCTGGAAGTGGCGCGTGCGCTGGCCACCGATCCCAAGCTGCTGCTGCTGGATGAAGTGATGGCGGGGCTACGCCCGACCGAAACTGATCAAATGGTCGCCGTGTTCCGCGACCTGAACCGCAAGGGGCTGACGATCCTGCTGATCGAGCATGTGATGCGCGCCGTGATGGCGCTGTCGCAGCATGTGGTGGTGCTGCATCATGGCCAGGTGATCGCCGATGGTGCGCCGGAGCAGGTGGTGCGCGATCCGGCCGTGCTGGAATGCTATCTGGGCGAGGAGGCCGAGGTATGACCAGCCTCAGCCTGAAAGACCTCGACGTTTTCTACGGCGATGCGCAGGCGCTGGATGGCGTCTCATTGGAGGTGCCGCAGGGCAGCATCGTTGCCATCGTCGGCGCCAATGGTGCCGGCAAATCGACGCTGATCCGGACGATTGCTGGCATCGAGACGCCGCGCCGCGGCCAGATCAGCTACAAGGGCGCGCAGATCGGCGGACTGCCTAGCTACAAGGTCTGCAATCTCGGCATCGGCCAGGTCGCCGAGGGCCGCCAGATTTTCCCAAGCTTAAGCGTGCTGGAAAACCTGGAGATGGGCGCGCTGCTGCCGCGGGCGCGTGGCAAGGAGAAGGCGACGCTGGATGAAGTCTTCCAGCTCTTCCCGCGCCTGGCCGAGCGGCGCGACCAGCTGGCCGGCACCATGTCGGGCGGCGAGCAACAGATGCTGGCCATCGGCCGCTGCCTGATGGGCCAGCCCGACCTGATCATGTTCGACGAGCCGTCGCTCGGCCTCGCGCCTGCCGTGGTGCAGGAGGTGTTCCGCATCATCAGGCTGTTGCACGAGACACGCGGCCTGACCGTCATTCTCGTTGAGCAGAATGTCGCGGTGTCGCTCAAGCTGGCGGATCACGCCTATGTGCTGGAGAACGGCCGCATCGTGATGCAGGGCAGTGGGCAGGACCTGCTGCATGACGACCGCGTGCGACAGGCCTATATGGGGCTCTGACTCCAAGACATGCGAAACGAAAAAAGGCCACCTCGCGGTGGCCTTTCCTTTGTCCGGGTGAGCGGAGCCCTTAAGCAAGATTGGCGAAGAAGTCGTTGCCCTTGTCGTCGACGATGATGAAGGCGGGGAAGTCTTCCACGTCGATCTTCCACACCGCTTCCATGCCGAGTTCGGGATATTCGTGCTGCTCGACCTTCTTGATGCAGTTCTTGGCCAGGATCGCAGCCGGGCCGCCGATCGAGCCGAGATAGAAGCCGCCGTATGTCTTGCAGGCTTCGGTCACCTGTTTGGAGCGGTTGCCCTTGGCGAGGCTGATGAAGCCGCCGCCGTTTTCCATCAGCGTGCCAACGTATGAGTCCATGCGGCCGGCCGTGGTCGGGCCGAAGGAACCGGACGCCATGCCATCGGGCGTCTTGGCCGGACCGGCGTAATAGATCATGTGGTTCTTCACATAGTCGGGCAGGCCCTCGCCGCGCTCGATGCGTTCGGCGAATTTGGCATGCGCCAGGTCGCGCGCCACGATGAGAGTTCCTGTCAGAGAAAGTCGCGTCTTGACCGGATACTGCGACAGCTTTTTGCGGATTTCGCTCATCGGCTGGTTCAGGTCGATCTTGACCACTTCGGTCGACAGCTTGTCTTCATGCTCGGGCAGATACTGCGCCGGGTTGGTTTCGAGCTGTTCGAGATAGATGCCGTCGCGGGTGATCTTGCCGAGCGCCTGACGGTCGGCCGAGCAGGACACCGCCATGCCGATCGGCACGGAGGCGCCATGGCGCGGCATGCGGATCACGCGCACATCGTGGCAGAAATACTTGCCGCCGAATTGCGCGCCGATGCCGTTGGCGCGGGTGAGTTCGAGAATCTTCTGCTCGAATTCGACATCGCGGAAGGCATGGCCGGTGTCGCTGCCCTTGGTCGGCAGATGGTCGAGATAGCGCGCCGAGGCCAGCTTGGCGACCTTCAGGTTCAGCTCAGCGGAGAGTCCGCCGATCACGATGGCCAGGTGATAGGGCGGGCAGGCCGCGGTGCCCAGCGTCTTGATCTGGGTGTCGAGGAATTTGAGCAGGTTGTCGCCGCGCAGCACGGCCGGCGTCTGCTGGAACAGATAGGTCTTGTTGGCCGAACCGCCGCCCTTGGCCATGAACAGGAATTTGTAGGCATCGCCCTCGGTGGCATACAGCTCGATCTGCGCCGGCAGATTGGTGCCGGTGTTCTTCTCTTCGAACATCGTCAGCGGCGCGAGCTGCGAGTAGCGCAGGCTGGTCTCGGTATAGGTGCGGTAGACACCCTTGGAGATCGCCGCCTCGTCGCTGCCCGAGGTCCAGACATACTGGCCCTTCTTGCCGATCACGATGGCGGTGCCGGTATCCTGGCAGGATGGCAGTACCATGCCGGCCGAGATATTGGCGTTCTTCAGAAGCTCCAGCGCGACGAAGTGATCGTTCGGGGAGGCATCCTTGTCGTCCAGGATGGCACGCAGCTGCGCCAGATGGCCGGGGCGGAACAGGTGCGCAATGTCGCGCATCGCATTGAAGGTGAGGTCACCGAGCGCCTGGTCGCTGACCTGCAATATCTCCTTGCCGGCCGCCTTGATCACCTCAACACCGTCGCTGGAAATCTTGCGATAGGGCGTGGTGTCGGGACCGAGCGGAAGCAGGTCCTCGTAGCGGAACTCGGGCATTGTCGTCTCCGGGGCTGGTGCGCGGCTCGTGGGCTCCGAGCCGGGAAAGAAGGGCAGTCTCAGGTTTTCTTCTTGCGGAAGGCGTCGAGCGCGACCACGTCGCCGGTCTTGCGCTCACCCGCGTCTTCGCCCGCGGGCGCATCGGCGGCATCTTCGCTTTTGCCGGGTTCGGCATTGCCGATCGGCGAGGGCGTGGCCATGGCCGGGCGGCTCTCGGCATTGGGCGTGACGCGGAACTGCAGGCCGAACTGCACGCTGGGATCGGCGAAGGCGGTGATCGCCGCATAGGGGATCACCAGGCGTTCGGGAATCTTGTTGAAACTGAGCGTGGCCTGGAACCAGTCCTCATGCGCCTCCAGCCCCCAATACTGGTGCTGCAGCACGATGGTCATCTCTTCCGGATAGCGCTCATGCAGATACTCCGGCAGCTCGACGCCGGGCTGATCGGTGCGGAAGGTGATGTAGAAATGGTGGTTGCCGGGCAGGCCGAATTCCGCGACGCGCTTCAGCGCCTCACGCACCGCGCCACGCAGCGCGGTTTCCACCAGGAGATTGTAGTCGAGCAGCTTGCCGGCCATGACTGATCTTCTCGGACACTCAATTGCACCATTTTACCCCTCTGCTTCAGGGGGTTCAATTCCAAGCCGGGCTGTGGGGGCTATCATCCACAGCTATTGTCCCCATCTTGATCGGAAAATAGGGCCTTGGACGGAAAGTGGGGGGCTTCTGTTGCCCGGCGCCCCCCGAGCCGCGCTTACCTATTAGGCAGCGAGTGCAACGCGATTGTCGTTGGCACTTAGAGATTGACCCGATAACGGCGGTATCATGCCGGGCAAAAACCGTGTTTTTACTGCGCACGTCGAGCCTGATTCGCCCCCAGCATCAACCCAGGGTAAAGCCATTCCGGCCCAGCCTGGGTTCATGGTGGAGGCGCCGGGTACTGCCCCCGGGTCCGTAACGCCTATTCCGCACGGCGTTTATCGCCATAGTCGGGTTGCCCCGACAGGCCTAATCTAGGGTGTCCGGAGGGGTTTTTGAAGGGTCCCGCCCCAGCTTTGGTCCCGACAGACTTCCGGGAGACTTGGGCGGACTCGGTGTGGCGGTCTATAACCTCCTGCTTTTTGTCCGGCGGCCCGAGTCGCCGGTATTGCCCGGAGATTTGCCGCATGACCATGACGCCGGAGCAGGCCGCCGAGATCGCCGCCCTGCGCAGCCAGAGCCAGACCACCCGCCGCGCCACCGTGCCGGCGCTGGAGGAAATCCTGTACGAGCCGCTCAACGTGCTCGACCATGGCTTTGTCCGCGTCATCGATTACATGGGCGACGACAGCGCCGTGGTGCAGGCCGCCCGCGTCTCCTACGGCCGGGGCACCAAGAAGGTCAGCGAGGATCGCGGCCTGATCAACTACCTGATGCGCCACCGGCACACCACGCCGTTCGAGATGTGCGAGATCAAGTATCATGTGAAGCTGCCGATCTTCGTCGCGCGCCAGTGGATCCGCCATCGCACTGCCAATGTGAATGAATATTCAGCGCGCTATTCGATCCTCGACAACGAGTTCTATATCCCTGCCCCTGACCAACTCGCCGCGCAGTCAAGCTCGAACCGCCAGGGCCGCGGCGATGTGCTGACCGGACCGGAAGCCGCCCGCGTGCTGGACCTGCTGAAGCGCGACGCGGCGCAGAGCTATGCCTCGTATGAGGAAATGCTCAACGAGAAGCCGGATGGCTCCAAGCGCGACGAGGGCCGCGAAGGTCTGGCGCGCGAACTCGCCCGCATGAACCTGACGGTCAACTTCTATACCCAGTGGTACTGGAAGACCGATCTGCTGAACCTGCTGCACTTCCTGTCGCTGCGTGCCGACAGCCACGCGCAGTATGAAATCCGCGTCTATGCCGAAGCCATGCTGGACACGGTGAAGCGCTGGGTGCCGGCCTGCTACGACGCCTTTAAGGAATACCGTATCGGCGGCGCGGCGTTGTCGGCCACTGCGATCAAGGTGGTGCGGCGCATGCTGGCGGGCGAACAGGTCGACCAGGCCGGTTCGGGCTTAAGCGCGCGGGAATGGCGCGAACTGATGGACGTGCTGAAGCCGCAGGGCTGACCGGACCAGGTTTAATCGGCTTTCACCGCCGGCGCAGCCACATCGCGGTTCATCCACCACACCACGGCACCGAACAGTGCCGTGCAGGCGAAGGCCAGCCCGAGGGACAGCGCGTCGCCGGCGGGGAACAGCGCATTCACCGCCGAGCCCATCACGCCGCCCATGGTCTGCAGGAAGCCGGACAGCGCGGCGCCGGCGCCAATGGCGGCCGGATTGACGCCCACGGCCGAGACCACCGAATTGGGCAGCGCCAGCCCCATGCCGATGGCCCAGAGCGTGCGCAGTGCCACAATAGCCGTGATGCTGGGGCCGAACAGCGCGACCCAGACAGCAAGCCCCACCGCACCGCCCACCATGCACAGCACGCCGAGATCGACCATGCGGCGCAGGCCGAGCCGCGCGCCGAACCAGGACGATATCACCGCGCCGATGAAGAAGCCGGCGCTGCCGAAGGCCATCAGCACGCCGAAGCTGACCGGATCGAGATCCATGCTGCCGATCAGCACCGAAGGCGCCGCGGCGCTGAAACCATGCAGGCCGGCGAAAATGCCCATGTTGAGCAGGCCGAAGGTGAGGAAGATGCGGCTGCTCAGCAGGAAGCCATAGGCGCGCAGGATGCCGGCCAGCAGAGGACCGCTGCTCAGTCCCGGCGTGTAGGTCTCCGGCATGCGCCGCATCAGCACCAGCATCACCGCCAGGGTGATGCCGCCGCTGATCCAGAAATTGGCGCGCCAGCCAATATATTCCTCGATCAACCCGCCCAGCAGCGGCGAAACAATCGGCGCGATCGCCATCGCGGCGCTGATCACCGAGGTGGCGCGGGCGGCCTGTGTACGGTCGTAGGCATCGTTGATGATGGCACGGCCGATCGCCATGGCGCTGGCGGCGCCCAGGCCTTGGGCGGCCCGGGACCAGAGCAGGCCCTGCAGGCTGTCGACCAGTGCGCAGGCCGCCGATCCGGCCACCATCATCGCCAGGCCGCCCAGCAGCAGCGGCCGCCGGCCATAGCGGTCGCTTAAGGGACCAAACAGCAGCTGGCCGCCGGCAAAAGTGATGAAATAGGCCGTCAGGGTAATGGGCAGAATGTCAGCCGGCGCAGAGAGTTGCTCGCCGATGGTAGGCAGCGACGGCAGATACATGGTGGCCGCCAGAATCCCGTTCGAATACAGGATCGTGATCAGCAGCAGCAGGCCAGCCGGCGGGGGGGATCTGGACATCGGGCCCAAAGGCGTTGGGTGACAGGTAGAACAGAGACCCAGCCAATCCCATCACAGGTATCACGGATCGGTTGGCTTCATCGGATGGCCAGTATATATATGATCGCAAAAGTATTTCCACGATTCTAGTGCAGTACGGCCAGGGGTGCATACGGGCCTGTGCAGTTGGAAACGCTGGCCAATCCGAGCATCGGGTTGCGAACAGAGGGGCGGTCGAACGGGATGTCGGAAAAGATCGATTTCAGCCACGTCCGTTTTCTCGTCGTGGATACGAACCGGCTGATGTGTCAGCTGGTGAAGGACATCCTGATGATGCTCGGCTGCACACAGGTGACCACTGCGCGCGACAGCGAGAAGGCGATCGCCAACCTGCGCGCCGGCGGCTATGACGTGCTGATCACGGAATGGAACCTCAAGCCGCGCTCCGGCCTGGAACTGCTTGACTGGCTGCGTACCGATGGCGGATCGCCCGACCGCATGATGCCGGTGATCATGCTGACCGCGAATTCCGAAGTCGAATACGTGATGGAGTCACGCGACAAGGGCGTGACCGAGTTTCTCGCCAAGCCCTTTACGGCAGATGGTATGTATCGCCGCCTGGTTTCGGTGATCGCGCGCCCGCGCGATTTCGTCAGCGTGAAAGGCTATTTCGGCCCGGATCGCCGTCGGCAGCAGATCCCCTTCGAGGGACCTGACCGCCGCCAGCAGAAGCCGGACTAGCCGTCAGGCGCGCAATGCGAAACAAACCCCAGTTCATCCCCAATCGCGGCGAGCTGAAACGCAAGGCGGTCAATTACAAGACCGGCATGGAGATCAAACTCGACGAGGCTACGCTCAAGAAGATGGAGCAGCTGGTCGAGAATTCTTCCGCCGAGTTCCTGAGCGAGACCGTGGAAAGCCTGAAAGGCCTGCGCGAGGCTTTGGGACGCGCCGCCACCGACCCTTCGGCGCGTCGCGAGGTGCTGGAGCATATCCGCGAAGAGGCTTTCCAGATCAAGGGCATGGGCGGCGTGTTCGGCTATCCGCTGCTGACCGAGTTCGCCAAGTCCCTGCATGACTTCCTGAAAGAGCTGGAAGACCTCGACGAGTTGCAGCAGGAAATCGTCTCGATCCATATCGACACGCTGTATGTGGTGGTGTCACACAAGATCAAGGGCTCGGGCGGCCCACTGGAAGCCCAGCTGCGCGCCTCGCTGAAAGCTGCGGTGGACAAGGCCAAGCCGGCCGCCAAGCCCGCCCCATAGGCCGTCCTGCCCCCTGTTTTTTCCCGCCGGCCGGCCTTATCTGGACTCCCACCCCTCTCCAGCCCTATAACCCCCGCATGCATCCGACCGCCCCCCTGCCCTTCGTCAAAATGCACGGCCTCGGCAACGATTTCGTGGTGCTGGACGCGCGCGCCCACAGCCTGCCGCTCGACCTGGCGGCCGTGAAGCTGCTGGGCGACCGCAAGCGCGGCGTGGGCTTCGACCAGATGATCACCATCGAACGCTCGGACAAGGCGGATGCCTTCATGCGCATCCACAATGCCGATGGCGGCGAAGTGGAATCCTGCGGGAATGCAGCGCGCTGCGTCGCCACCCTGCTGATGCGCGAGAATGGCAAGGATGCCGTGAGCATCGACACGCTGGGCGGCTGGCTGAATGCCAAGGCTGGCGCCAGCGGCGTGATCACCGTGGATATGGGCGAGCCGCGCTTCGACTGGCAGGCCATCCCGCTGTCGCGCGAGATGAACACCATGAGCATGGCCTACAGCCATGGCGGTTTCGACAAGCCGGGCGCCGTCAATGTCGGCAATCCGCACGTCGTGTTCTTCGTGCCCAATGCCGAGGCCGTACCGCTGGCCGAGATCGGGCCGCAGATTGAACATGATCCGCTGTTTCCGCAGCGCGTTAACGTGGAATTCGCACAGATCATCGACCGCAAGCAGATCCGCATGCGCGTCTGGGAACGCGGCGCCGGCATCACGCGCGCCTGCGGCACCGGCGCCTGCGCCACGCTGGTGGCGGCCGCCCGCCGCGATCTGAGCGAACGCAAGGCGCAGATCGTGCTGGATGGCGGCGTGCTGACCATCGAATGGGGCGCCGACAATCACATCTACATGACCGGCCCGGCCACCGAGGCCTTCCGCGGCGAAATCCCGCCGACCTTCTGGGCCGCCCTGCACGACGCCGCATAACAATGTCGGACACGCAATCCGACGTCCTGAATTTCGGCTGCCGCCTCAATGCCTATGAGGGCGAGGCGATCCGTAGCGCGCTCAGCAAGCACGGCCGCGACGATATCGTGGTGGTGAATACCTGTGCCGTGACGGCCGAAGCCGAGAAGCAGGCGCGCCAGGCGATCCGCCGGCTGCGCCGCGAACGGCCCGAAGCCCGCATCGTCGTCACCGGTTGCGCCGCGCAGGTCAATGCCGCCGCGTTTTCGGCAATGCCGGAGGTCGACCATGTGATCGGCAATCGCGAGAAACTGAACGAGACTGTCTGGCGCGATCTAACCAAAGACAGCAGCCGCATTACCGTCGGCGATATCCTGCAGGATGCGCCGGCAGCGCTTCCCGCGGTCAGCCATTTCCCTGGCCGGCCGCGCGCCTATCTGGAAATCCAGCAGGGCTGCGATCATCGTTGCACCTTCTGCATCATTCCCTTCGGTCGCGGCCCGAGCCGCTCACTGCCCTTGGGCGCCGTCGTCGAACAGGCGCGTGCATTGGTCGAGCGCGGCTATCGCGAATTCGTGCTGACCGGCGTGGATATCACCTCCTACGGCCATGACCTGCCGGGTCAGTCGACCCTGGGCAATGCCGCGCGCCGGCTGCTTGATCTGGTGCCCGGCGTGCAGCGCCTGCGGTTTTCCTCGCTCGATCCCGCCGAGATCGACAATGACCTGCTGCAACTCTATGCCGACGAACCGCGCGTGATGCCGCATGCGCATCTCAGCTTGCAGGCCGGCGATGACCTGATCCTGAAACGCATGAAGCGCCGCCACAGTCGCGCCCAGGCGCTGGACATGGCGCAGCGGCTGCAGGCATTGCGGCCGGGCATCGCACTCGGCGCCGATCTGATTGCGGGCTTCCCGACTGAAAGCGAAGCGGCGTTTGAAAACAGCCGCAGCCTGATCGAGGATGCCGGCCTCGCCTTTGTGCATGTCTTCCCTTATTCGCCGCGCCCCGGCACGCCGGCGGCACGCATGCCGCAGTTGCCGGTCGAGCTGCGCAAGGGGCGCGCCGCGCTGCTGCGTCAGACCGCCGATGCTGCGCTGGAACGTTTCCTCAGCCGGCGCATTGGTGTGGAAGCACAGATTCTGGTCGAGCAGGCCGGCGTGGGTCGCGACGAGACCTATGCGCCCGTCGTGCTGCCCGATCACATGACCAAGGGCAGCATTGTCGCCGCCCGCATCGCGGCAGTGCGCGATGGCAAACTCTGGCTGGACGCAGCATGAGCGAGACCGAAAAGAAAACCGGCTGGTTCGGCCGCCTGAAAGCCGGCCTGTCGCGCTCGGCCGGACAGCTGGGCGAGCAGATCGGCGCATTGTTCACCAAGCGCAAGCTGGATCGCGCCGCGCTGGACGAGTTGGAAGAGACACTGATCGCTGCCGATCTGGGCGTGACCACTGCCGGCAAGATCGTGCAGGCCATCGCCAAGGACCGTTTCGACAAGGACATCTCAGCCGAGGAAATCCGCATCGCGCTGGCGGAGTCGGTCGCGCCACTGCTGCTGCCGGTGGAAAAGCCGCTGCTGCTGGAGGGCGCCAAGCCGCAGGTGATACTGGTCGTTGGCGTCAACGGTGTCGGCAAGACCACGACGATCGGCAAGATTGCCAGCAAGCTGCATGACGACGGCAAGAAAGTGATGCTGGCCGCTGGCGACACGTTCCGCGCCGCCGCCATCGAACAGCTGAAAATCTGGGGCGAGCGTGCCAAGGCGCCCGTGCTGGCGCGCGAGACCGGCGCCGACGCCGCGGGCCTCGCTTTCGATGCACTGACGCAGGCGCAAGCCGACGGCATCGATGTGCTGATGATCGATACCGCAGGCCGCCTGCAGAACAAGGCCGACTTGATGCAGGAACTGGCCAAGATCGTGCGCGTGCTGAAAAAGCAGGTGCCGGATGCGCCGCATCATGTGCTGCTGGTGCTGGATGCCACCACCGGTCAGAACGCGATCAACCAGGTGCAGACCTTCAAGGAAATCTGCGCCGTGACCGGTCTGGTCGTGACCAAGCTCGATGGCACCGCGCGCGGCGGCGTGCTGGTGGCGATTGCCGACAAGTTCGGCCTGCCGGTGCATTATATCGGCGTCGGCGAACAGGCCGCCGATCTGCAGCCCTTCTCGGCACAGGGTTTTGCCCGCGCACTCGCCGGTCTTGATTAGTAATTGGCTTGATTAGTAACTGGCTTGATTAGTAACTGGCTTGATCAGTAATTCCCGAACTCGCCCGGCGGATTTGAAAAAGCAGGGAAGCTGTCGCGACCCATCACGCTGCGATGATGATTGAGCGCCCAATGCACCGACGGGAAGGCCAGTTCGTCCCAGGGGATGTCGTCCCAGCCGAACAGCTTCACCTCCAGCGATTCCGGACCGGCGGAATAGTCCGGACCGGCCAGCGTGGCGCGGTAGATCAATTGCACCTGGCTGATGCGCGGAATGTTGTAGACCGCCAGTAACGCATCGATACGGATTTCGGCGCAGGCTTCTTCCTGCGCCTCGCGCATCGCGCCAGCTTCTGACGTCTCGCGCTCCTCCATATAGCCCGCAGGTATGGTCCAGAAGCCCTGCCGTGGCTCGATGGCGCGCCGGCATAGCAAAATCTGCTCGCCCTGCGTGATCACCGCACCGACCACGATCTTGGGATTGACGTAGTGGACCCAGCCGCAGTCGCCGCAGACATGGCGCTCACGATTATCACCCTCAGGTACCTGTCTGGAAAAGCGGAAGTTCTTAGGATTCTGCATGAAGCACCCGATGCTTGCAGTCTCAAGGATCACGTTTATGGCATAGCGTAAAATATTACGGCTTCCACTAGACGAATCCGATGCAAAGGCGTTTTATCAGTGAACTGAGAAGCGGGCTTAAATACCCGCCCAGTGACAGGTAGGCTTGTTAAAATAATAAAAGAAACCGGGAGGTTCCATGTCGGGGGACAAGACCACCCATAACGGTACCGGGGACACCCTCGGCGTTTTCAATTTGCAGGATGCACCGGGACATCTGTTGCGTCGCTGTCAGCAGCTCGCCGTCGATCTTTATACGGCGGAAGTTGGCAGCAACGGACTGACGCCACGGCAATTCGCGCTACTGCTCGCCATCTACCAGAAAAGCGGTATCAGCCAGGTGGACCTCGTCCGCCAGACTGGCATCGACCGTTCGACGGTGGCCGAGATGGTGGCGCGGTTGATCAAGCGCGGCCTGCTGATCCGACAACGCACCGAGAGCGATCGCCGGACCAACGCCCTGGCGGTGACGCCGGAAGGCGAACGTCAGTTGCGGGCGGCGCAGCCGGGTGTGGCGCGGGCACAGGATCGCATCCTGGATCCGCTTCCGGCCGGCAAACGCGAGGAATTCATCACGCTGCTGCGGCAGTTGGTGGATACACTGGAAGCGCGACCGTAATCGAGATTTCGGCGGCGCGGTTCGACTCAGGCCGGATCGCGCCGTTCGAGATTGTCCTGTAACCGCTGTGTCAAAGCGGACATGTCGATCTGCGCCACTGAACCGGCGCCAGCAAGGTCGAGTGCTTGCGCGGCGGCCGCGCCCATGGCGATGCAGGGTCCCATCACACGCACCGAACTGAGCGCCGCCGGATCGCCGTCGATGCAGCGGCCGGCTGCCACAAGATTGTCGGCACTGCTTGGCACCATGCTGCGGAATGGCACGTAATGCAGATGGTCGTCGCCGAATTCTTCCCAATGCACGTCTTCGGCCCGGTCATGCAGTTCGACCGGCCATGAGCAGCGCAGCACGGCATCGGCCGGCTTGAGCCCCTGCCGCACCTCGTCGACCTGCAGGCTGTGGCCACCGACGATCCAGCGCGTCTGCCGGATGCCGAGGAAGCCGTATTGCCGCACGCGCGCATTGGCGAAGACGTCAGCATATTCGCCGCGCAGGAAAGCGACCACGCGATCCGCCTGCGCACGGCCTTCGGCCTGCGACTTCGCATAGCCGGCGGCATCGAGCGGCGTTTCCACATGCGTCATGTTGACAGTGGCCTGGCCTTTCCCCGGGAAGGCGAAAACGAAACCGTCGCGCCGCACCAGCCCATACCTGCCGCCGGCTTCGGCGAGGCGCTTCTGCATCGCCCAGCGGTCGAGCTTGAGCGCCGCGGCTTCGTCATAGCCTTCGAGCGTGAACATCAGCGTGCCCATGATCGGGCTGACCGGCTCGCGGCAGTCGAAGCCGGCGAGATAGCTCAGCGCTGCATCACCCGAGGCATCGACAAAACCCTGCCCGCGCAACTCGATCTGGCCAAAGCGCGTGGCGAGGCTGAGGCTGGTGATACGGCCGCCGTCGCGCTGCACCTGCAGCAAGGTGGCGCCCAGCAATGCCTCGATGCCGGCGGCATGCACTGCCTGTTCGATCCAGCGCACCAGCACCTGCTCCTGATAGAGCGGGGTATAGCTGTTGCGGCCACGACGCAGGTGAAAGGCGTCCGCGCGCTTGAGATACGCGAACATGTCGTCGACGATGCCGTAGACGACGCGGTAGGGTTCCGGTCCGTTGGAATAGAAGCCGCAGAAGGTGCCGAGCATCGAGCCAGTCGACTGGCCGCCCAGCTGTTGCCCGGCATCGACCAGCACGACACGGCGGCCGAGCTTCGCGGCCTCCAGTGCTGCCGAAATACCACTGATACCGGCACCGACCACGACAATGTCAGCCTCGATCACGCGTGCTGCAGCATTGGCATTACGGACGACACGGGTTTCCGGAATCGGATAGTCGCTCACAGCAGAGTCTCCTAGCGCCAGCGCAGCACGATCTTCTCGGCGATGCTGAGCAGCGCGCTGACACCCAGGCCGAGCAGCGACAGCAGCACGACGCCGCCAATCAGCTGGTCGATCTGCATCAGGTTGCCCGCCGCCAGCACAAAGGCGCCGATGCCGGTATCCGCGCCGATCATCTCGGCCGCCACTACCAGGATCAGCGCAATCGAACTGGAAATACGGAAGCCGGCGAGAATCCCCGGCATCGCACCCGGCAGGATGACCTTGAACACGATCATGCGCGTACTGAGCCCGAAACTCTGCGCCATGCGGATCAGGTTGCGCGGCACGTTATCGACTGCCGAAAAGGCGCTGACCACGGTGGGGAAAAACACGCCGAGCGCGATGGTGGCGACCTTGGACGGTTCGCCGATGCCGAACCACAGGATGAACAGCGGCAGCAGGGCGATCTTGGGGATCGGGAACAGCGCCGAGACAATCGGAAGTCCGACCGAACGTGCCAGCACGAAGATGCCCATCATGAAGCCGAGCGTGATGCCGGCGAGGCTGCCCAGAATCCAGCCCGAGACGATCCGCTTCAGCGAAGCGACGATATGCGCGACCAACTTGCCGTCAACCAGCAAAGCGTGCAGCGCCTGCACCACTTCGCTCGGCGCCGGCATGAACAGCGCCGGCAGCCAGCGCAACTGCGAGGCGGTTTCCCAGCAGGCGATGATCACGAGGAAGGCAAGCCAGGGCGCCCAGCGTCTGGTGCCGGGCACAAAGCCGCCGCCGCGGAAAGCGACTGTATTCTTCGCGACCTCAGGCATGCTGCATCTCGCGATCCGCCACCTGCGCCTCGGCCTTGATCAGACTCCAGAGTTCATCGTGGAGATTTTTCACGAGCGCTGCATGTTCAGGCTTCATCCGTTCGGCCACGGGCACAGGGATACTGACGATGCGCTTGATCCGGCCCGGCCGGCGCGACAGCACCACCACCTGATCGGCCAGCCGCACGGCCTCGTTCAGATTATGCGTCACATAGAGCGTCGTGGTGCGCTCGCGCGCCCAGATCGAGATCAGGTCTTCCATCAGCAATTCGCGGGTCTGTGCATCCAGTGCCGAGAGCGGCTCGTCCATCAGCATCACGGCGGGCTTCACGGCAATCGCCCGCGCAATGCCGACACGCTGGCGCATGCCGCCGGAGAGCTGCTTGGGCAGGGCATCGGCAAAGTCGCTGAGGCCGCAGAGTTTCAGCACCTCGGCAATGCGCGCCTGCTGCTCGGCGCGGCCGAGCCGGTGATGTTCCAGCGCCAGCGCCACATTGCCGGCCACGCTGCGCCAGGGCAGCAGCGCAAAGTCCTGGAATACGAAAGTGAGCGGATTGAGGCAGCCGGCCGGCGGCGTACCCAGCGTGCTGATACGGCCGGTCTGCTGTGGCAGCAGGCCGCCGATCAGGTTGAGCAGGGTGGACTTGCCGCAGCCCGACGGCCCGATCAGCACCGCCGTCTCGCCTTCAGCAACCGCAAAGCCGACCCCCTCGAGGACCGGCAGGTCGCCATAGGCGTAGCCGACATCCTCCAGAACAACCTGCATGAACGCTACTCGACGCCGTGTTTACTTCTTCGGCACGTCGAAGTGACCCTTGACGAAGCTGAGGTCGATGAAGTCTTCCGCCTTCACCGACTTGTCGACCATACCCTGCGCCTGGTTCCAGGCCACCTGGTCATAGATGTTCTTCACCAGCAGGCGCCCCTGCGGGTCCATGTAATTGGCGGCGATCTTCACGGTGTCGATGCTCGGCTTGGGCTGCACCCACTTTTCCAGCGCCGGCATCAGCGCCAGCGCCTTCTCGCCGATCATGCGATTGCCCTGGCTGTCCTTGGCCAGGAAGGCCGCGGCGTAGTCTGCGAGACCCTTCTGATAGGCGCGCACGAAACGCTCGACCAGCGGGCGCTTCTCCTTGACGATCTTGCTGGACGCAAACAGCGCGCCGAGTTGCCACAGCGTATGCTCATGCACCCAGCCGATGATCTTGCCGGTGCCGTCTTCTTCCAGCTTCAGTGCGTTGTTGGCCGGCAGGATGGTGGCATCGACCTGGCCGCCACTGAGCGCCGCCATCATGTTGGGGATCGACTGCACCGGCTTCATCTGCACGGAGTCGAGCTTGAAATTATACTTATCGGCCAGCATGCCGAGATTGTAGTGGAAGCTGGAACCGACCGTGGTGATCGCCACGCTTTTGCCGGCGAAATCCTTGGGCGAGCGGAAGCCGGCCTCATAGGCTTTCTTGGAGGCGACATAGGCCACGAAGTTATAGCCCGGCTCCTCGCGGCTTTGCGCCGCAATCACCTTCAGCGCACCCTTGCCGGCGAGATTGAAGAAACCGCCGGTGAAAGCCGTGATGCCGAAATCGGCATCGCCCGAGGCGACGGCCACGGCCACGGCCTGCGCGGCATTGAAGATCTTGATGTCGAGGTCGATGCCTTCGGCGTCGAAATAGCCGCGTTCCTTGGCAATGAAGATCGGCGCCGTGGAAATGAACGGCAGGGCCGAGATCGTCACTTTTTCCTTGGGTTGCGCGAAGGCGAGGCCAGGCATCAGCAGAACAAGAGCAAAAAGAGCCGCGAGACGCAGCGTGCGCTTCAACATGACGTTTCCCCAGTCGTTTGTATGCGGTTGTCGGCCAAGCTAAAGGCCGTCGCCGCCTGCGTCAATCAGACGGGCTGACTGCTGGGAAATCGTCCGGAATCTGGGGTTTTTAGACGACGATATTGATGTGCTGGCCGAGCAGACCGCCGCGGGTCTGGATGGGGCGCTGCTGGCTCTGCACGGGCGCGGGTGAAGCGGAACGCTGTTCCGAGGCAGCAACCTGGATGCTGGTGCCAATGCTGCCAAGCTGGGCAGCGAAGCTGGTCTTCTGGGTGGGCGCGGTCTGCGGGGCCGCGGTCGCCGTCTGGGCCGGGCGCGGGGGCTGCACCGGACGATTGTTCTGCAACTGCGACAGCGCCGAGAGAAGATTACTGCTGGGACCGACTGCCATGATCTGACCATTCCACCCGGAGGCCGGAATGGCCCCTCAACCCGGGCCGATTACGCGCAGGAGTCTCTTAAACAGGTCTTAACGGCGGGGCCGGGTGTCCGGTTTTTAATGCCTCGTTCAGCGCGGCAGGCCAGCCAGCCGCTGGGCCAGCTCCTTGGCTTCCGCCGACTCGGGCGGCAGCTGCGCCAGCAGGCGGGTCCAGGCCGCGGCCGCGGCGGCATTCTCGCCCGACTCGAAGGCCGAGCGGCCGACGAACCAGAGCGCCTGAGGGTGATCCGGCGCCTGTTCCAGCACCTTGCCGAACTCCGCCGCCGCCTCGGCCGGGAGAGGATCGCGGCTGGTCACAGTCGCCCCGGCCAGGTTGAAGGCCAGCGCCAGCCGGGCATCGACCCGCTGGGGTGCGGCGGCCACTGCCCGGCGCAGGGCATCACGAGCAGCCTCGGCCTCACCCAGTACCTCGCGGGCGCGCGCCAGCCGCAGCCAGCCATCGGCATCGTTGGGGTTTTCCTGCAGCCGCTCGGCCAGCCGGTCGACCATGCCGCGCACCATGGCGTTGCGGTCTTCGGCCGACATCTGTTGCGCGGCGTCCATCTGCTCGCGGCTCGGGCCGGGTGCAGCCTGCAGGGCAGGCTTGGGTTCCGGCACGGCCTGAGCCAGCGCAATGCCCAGTCGTGGCGCCAGTTCGCGCAGGCGGGCCTGCACGACATCGAGCCAGGGCGCATCGGCCGGACTGTCGGCCGCCAGCCCATACCAGTCGTCATAGGCGCCGCGCGTATCGCCTTCCTGCAGGCGGGCGAGGCCAAGATAGTAACGCGCACCGGGATGCTGCGGATCGCGCTCCAGCACGGCGCGGAAATCGCGCTGGGCCGCCGCAGTCACCGAACCGTCTGCGGCGAGCGTCTGCGCTTCGGCGCGTAGCGCATAGGCATCGATCTCGTCGGGCTGCAGGGCAATGACGCGATCCAGCGCCGGCACGGCTTCGGCGGCGCGGTCGGTCGCCAGCAGCGAACGGCCCAGCAGCAGCCAGCCATCGGCGCGATTCGGGTCGGTTGCCAGACGCTCGCGCAGCTGCGTGATCATCCGCTCGGTTTCGGCGCGGATCTGCGCCTCCTGTGCGGCGCGCTGCTGCATCGCCGCGCGGTCGGCCTGCGTGGCTTCGGGCCGGCCGATGGAAAGATAGATGCCGCCGCCCAGCACCGGCACCAGCAGCAACACAGCGATGCTGCCGGCAATGACGCTGCGACGCGACGCCATCGTGGCCTTGCCTTCCGCTGCCGCATCGGCACGCAGCAGGCGGCGCTGGATTTCAAGTTTTGCCGCACCGGCTTCAGCTTCGGTCAGGCTGCCGCGCGCCAATTCCTCATCGATTTCGGCGAGCTGTGCGCGATAGACGGTGACGTCATGCGCCTTACGGTCGGCTGCCTGCCGCTGCCCGCGCAGCAGCGGCCAGAGCAGGAACCCCAGCGTGGCGAATGCGAGTACAACGAAGCCGAGCCAGATCATTTCCTGGCCTCGTCATCCTGCAACAACGCATCGAGGCGGCGCTGTTCCTCAGCATTAAGAGCTGCGGCTGCAGCGACGGGCGCTTTGGCCTGCCGACGATACAGCGTAAAGACAATGCCACCGCCCAGCATCAGCAGCAGCACAGGCCCGAGCCACAGCAGAAAAGTCTGCGTATTGAAGCGGGGTTTGAGCAGCACCCACTCACCGTAGCGCTGCACCAGATAATCCAGCACGGCCCCGTCGCTGTCGCCAGCCACGACGCGTTCGCGCACGATGCGGCGCAGGTCGCGCGCCAGCGGCGCATTGGAGTCTTCGATCGACTGGTTCTGGCAGACCAGGCAGCGCAACTCGCGCGACAACTCACGGGCGCGTGTCTCCTGTGCCGGATCGGCCAGGCGATCCTCCAGATGCTGCGCGACGGCAGGCAGCGCGGCGAACAGGAACAGCGCGGTCAGCAGTTTCAGCATTTGACTTTGCTTTGCCGGCCGGCAGCGAGATCCTGCAGCAACGGCCGGATCTTGGTGTCGACATCATTCTGCATCAGCGGGCCGACATGCTTGCAGACAATCTGACCATTGCCATCGACCACGAAGGTTTCCGGCACGCCATAGACGCCCCAGTCGATACCCACGCGGCCATTGCGGTCGGCGCCGGTGCGGATGAAGGGATCGCCCAACTGATCCAGCCATTTTGCCACATCGGCCGGGTCGTCCTTGTAATTCAGGCCATGGATCGGCGCGAGATTCTCGCGCTTCAGCGCCATGATCAGCGGGTGTTCGACACGGCAGGGCACGCACCAGGAGGCAAAGACATTCACCAGGCTGGGCTGACCGGTCTTCAGGTCAGCCGTGCTCAGGCCTTGCGTCCGCCCCTGCACCGGCGGCAGGGAAAATTCCGGCACCGGCTTGCCGATCAGGGCCGACGGAATGTCACGCGGGTTCAGCGTCAGACCGACCGCGAGGCCGAGACCAATCACTACGAACAGCGCAAGCGGGATCACATAAGCAAGGCGCATGACTTACTCCGCCGCCGCTGCGGCTTCGCTGCGCCGCCGCGCCGGAGCGCCGACGCGCAGGCGGCGATCGCTGAGCGAGAGGAAGCCACCCAGCGCCATGATGAGGGCGCCGAGCCAGATCCAAGAGACCAACGGTTTCCAGTACAGCCGTACGGCCCAGCCACGCTCGGCATCGCCCTCGCCCACCACAGCATAAAGATCGCCGAGCAGCGACGGACTGATGGCAGCTTCGGTGGTTTCCATCGGCGGCTGCTGGTAGCGGCGTTGTGCCGGGCGCAGTTCCCGTACGACGCGGCCCTGTTCAAGAACCTCGAAACGCCCGCGCTGTGCCGTGTAATTCGGGCCTTTATAGGGTTCGACGCCGAGGAAACGATACTCTACAGGACCGACCTGCACGGTTTCGCCAGGCTTCATCACCTGCTGCACTTCGACCTGCCAGATTTCGGACACCGTAATGCCCATCACCAGCAACGCGACGCCGAGATGCGCCACCGTCATGCCCCAGGCGGCGCGCGGCAGACCGCGCGCCCGTGACAGCGTCTCTGAGGCCGGTGCCGCGAACAGCTTGATGCGCAACGCCAACTCGCAGAGCGCGCCGATACCGAGCCAGGCGGTGAGACCGAGACCCAGCAGCGCCATGAAGCTGCGCCCGTCGAGCAGCCAAAGCCCGATCGCCAGTGCGATCAGCATGGCCACCGCCGCCGGCAGCAGACGGCGCAGGGCCGCCGCAAGATCGCCGCGCTTCCAGGCCAGCAGCGGGCCTATCGCAACAGCCGCGACCAATGGCGTGGTCAGCGGAATGAACACGGCATTGAAATACTGCGGCCCGACCGACACCTTGGCGCCGTTGATCGCGTCCAGCGCAATCGGATAAAGGGTGCCGAGCAACACGGCGGCGCAGGCCACGGCCAGCAGCAGATTATTCAGTACCAGCGCGCCTTCGCGGCTGAGTGGGGCAAAGACGCCGACACCCTGCAGCGCCGGCGCGCGGAAGGCGTAGAGCGCAAGACTACCGCCGACCACCAGCACCAGGAAGAGCAGGATGAAAACGCCGCGCGTCGGATCGGTGGCGAAGGCATGCACCGAGTTGATCACGCCCGAGCGGACAAGGAAGGTGCCAAGCAGGCTGAGCGAAAAGGTGAGGATGGCGAGCAGCACGGTCCAGCTTTTCAGCGTGTCGCGCTTTTCCACCACAATGGCGGAATGCAGCAAGGCCGTACCGGCGAGCCAGGGCATGAACGACGCATTCTCGACCGGGTCCCAGAACCACCAGCCGCCCCAGCCGAGTTCGTAATAGGCCCACCAGGAACCGAGCGCGATGCCGATGGTGAGGAAGCACCAGGCTGCCAGCGTCCAGGGCCGCACCCAGCGCGCCCAGGCGGGATCGACGCGGCCTTCGATTAGCGCGGCCACGGCAAAGGAAAACGCCACCGAGAAGCCGACATAGCCGAGATACAGAAACGGCGGATGGAAGGCGAGGCCGGGATCCTGCAGCAGCGGATTGAGCCCGTTGCCTTCCAGCGGCGCAGGCAGCAGGCGGTTGAACGGGTTCGATGTGAAGAGGATAAAACTGAGGAAGCCAACGCCGATCAGGCCCTGGATGCCGAGCACACGGGCTTTCAAAGTGGCCGGCAGGTTGCGGCCAAAGGCGGCGACAGCGGCGCCGAAGATCACCAGGATCAGGATCCAGAGCAGCAGCGAGCCTTCGTGATTGCCCCAGACGCCACTGACCTTGTAGAGCATCGGTTTCAGCGTGTGCGAATTCTCGGCGACGTTCAGCACCGAGAAATCCGAGGTCACATAAGCATAGGTCAGACAGCCGAAGGCAAAGGCGACCAGCACGGCCTGGCCCAAAGCGGCCTGCGGCCCCAGTGCGATCCAGCCCGGCATGCCGCGCGCCGCGCCCACCAGCGGCAGCACGCCCTGAACCAGCGCCAGACAGAGCGCGAGGATCAGCGCGATATGACCCAGTTCGGGGATCATGACCCGGGCTTCACCAGCTTGGTGTGATCGCCGGACTTCTCATGCCACTGCCCGGATTTCTTGAGCGCGTCGGCGACTTCGGGCGGCATGTAATTCTCGTCATGCTTGGCCAGCACTTCGGTGGCGACGAAACGCCCTTCGGCATCCAACCGGCCATTCGCCACCACACCCTGCCCTTCGCGGAACAGGTCGGGCAGGATGCCGGTGTAGCGCACTGGAATGGTGGCGCGCAGATCGGTGACGATGAAATCGGTATTGAGTCCATCCTTCTTCACGCTGCCGGCCTCCACGAGACCACCGAGCCGAAACAGCCGACCCGCCGGCAGTTGCTTCTCGGCCACGTCGGAAGGCGAATGGAAGAAGACGAGATTGTCGTTGAAGGCGCTGAGCACCAGCGCGGTGGCGATGCCCAGGCCGCTGAGCAGGCCGAGGACGGCCAGAAGACGCTTGCGCTTGCGGGTCACGCGTCAGCCCCGGTGCTGCTATCGTCGCGGCCGGCTTCGCGGCGCGCCAGGGCATGCTCGCGTTCAGCCGCCGTCAGCCCCCAGCGGCTCAGCAAGCCGAGACCAAACAGCGCGATCAATGCGATGGCAAAGGCCGGCCAGATGAAGGCGGCATGGCCGCCCATGGCCAGGAAATCGCCGAGCGAAGCCCAATACACGCGATAACCCTTTGTTTCCCTTGGCCCCTATGGCCGCGGCAGGTGGAAAATATAACCTTCCCGGCGGCGCCGCTAGCCGGCGCGGCGATCGGTCGCGGCTGCAAAGCGCAGGATGCGGGCCTGCCGTTTCAGGATTTCCGCCCGAACCCGGACGGTCAGCAGCCAAACGTAATACCCTTTGGCGCCCAAAGCGGTGATCAGCAGCGGCCAGAGGATGTCGGGGTGGATCTTCGGACCTTCCAGCGTCAACACACTGGCGGGCTGGTGCATGGTGTTCCACCAATCCACGGAAAACTTGATAATCGGCAGATTAATCGCGCCCACCAGCGCCAGGATGGCGGCGGCACGACCGGCGCGCGCCGGATCGTCGAAGGCTTCCCACAGGGCGATATAGCCGAGATAGAGGAAGAACAGGATCAGCATCGAGGTGAGGCGGGCATCCCACACCCACCAGGCGCCCCACATCGGCTTGCCCCAGAGCGATCCAGTGATCAGACAAATCAGCGTGAACGCCGCGCCGGCCGGGGCCGAGGCCTTGGCCACCAGCTCGGCGACCGGATGGCGCCAGATCAGCGCGGTGGCCGAGGCCACCGCCATGGCGGCATAAATGAACATGCCCATCCAGGCCGCGGGCACATGGATATACATGATCCGCACGGTTTCGCCCTGCTGGTAATCCGGCGGCGAATACAGCAGGCCCCAGGCCAGCCCGATACCGAGGCCCAGCACGGCAACGCCCGCCGCCCAGGGGCGGATCGCCGCCATCAGGCGAAGGAAGCGGGCAGGATTGGCAAGGGCATGCAGCATGGCTGTCTATATAGGCTGCGGGTTATTCGAGAGCCAGCCTGACGGCGGCGGCGATGGCAAGCGGACTGAGCGCCAGGGCGCCGGCCAGGAAGGCGCCAAGCAGCAGCAGGTGCGGCCCGGCGCTGAGACCATAGGCCGCAGCCTCCACGGCGCCGACACCGAAGATGAGCACCGGTATCACCAGCGGCAATGTCAGCAGCGGCACCAGCACCGCGCCGCGCTTCGCCCCCAAGGTGAGCGCCGCGCCGATGGCGCCGATCAGGCTGAGCGACGGCGTGCCGAGTAATAACGCGCCAAGCAGCACCGGGATCGCATCGCCTTCCATCTGCAGCAGGATTGCCAGCAGCGGCGCGATCAGACTGAGCGGCAAACCGGTGGTGAGCCAGTGCGCCAGCGTCTTGGCCAAGGCAACAAGGCCAAGCGGCAGCGGCGCCTGCGCCAGCAGGTCGAGCGTGCCGTCTTCCTGATCGGTCTGGAACAGGCGATCAAGCGACAGCATGGCGGCGAGCAATGCCGCCACCCAGATCACGCCAGCGGCGATGCGCGCGAGAATCTGCGGTTCCGGACCGACGCCAAGCGGAAACAGGCTGACGGCCAGCACGAAGAACAGCAGCGTGGTGAGCATGGCGCCCTGGGCGCCGAAGCCCAGCCGCAGATCGCGCGCGACGATGGCGAGGAAGGCGCTCATGCGAGTTTGCCTTCCGGCAGATCGAGCCGGCGCGCGTCTTTCAACGGCACATCGACATGGCTGGCGAGGATGATCATGCCGCCCTTGGCGCGATGCGCCGCCAGCAATTCGCCGAGCCAGGCGACAGCACTGGTATCGAGCGCATTGGTCGGCTCATCCAGCAGCCAAAGCGTGGCGGGTTTCAGCAGCAACCGGGCCAGCGCCAGCCGGCGCTTCTGCCCCGCCGAGAGATACCCACCCTGCAGATGCCGCTGGCGCTGCAGACCCGCAGCATCGAGCGCGGCCGTCACGGCCTGCTCCGTGCCGACCGGATCGAGGCCATAGAGCCGGGCCCAGAACAGCAGATTGTCGCCGGTGCCAAGCTGCGACTTCACGGCATCCTGATGGCCGAGATACTGCAGCCGGGCGCGATGCGCCTCGGCATCTTCCAGCGCCGGCGCGCCGTCCCACAGCACGCGGCCATGCGCCGGCGGCAGGAAGCCGGCCAGCAGGCGCAGCAGGCTGGATTTGCCGCTGCCATTCGGGCCATGCAGCAACAGCGCCTCGCCCGGGGCGAGACGGAAATTCAGATCGGAGAAAAGCTGGCGCTCGCCGCGGATGCAGGCGAGCTGTTCGACCGTTAAAGCCATCACGCGGCGGAGTGTAGCCGCTTCAATGCTTTACCGAAAGTGCGGGCCCTTACTGGTAGGTCCGCAGGTCGGCGATCACCTTGCCATCATTCGGCAGGCTGCCCGAGGCGACCACTTCGACCTTGCCGCGCAGCTTGCAGACCGCCTGCAGCGTCTCGGCCACCGCAGCGGCCGTGACTTTGGTGCTTTCGATCTTCAGGGTCATGACGTCGAGATTATTCTCCGACGTCACCTCCAGCCGCGCCCTGGCGATTTCGGGATGGCGCGCGACGATCTGGGCAACCTGGCCCGGCGTCACGAACATGCCCTTGATCTTGGTGGTCTGGTCCGCGCGGCCCATCCAGCCTTTGATCCGCGTGTTGGTGCGGCCGCAGGGGCTGATGCCGGGCAGCACGGCCGACAGATCGCCGGTGGCGAAACGGATCATCGGATAGACCGCATTGCCGGACAGCACGGTGACCACCACCTCGCCCACCTCGCCAGCCGCGACCGGATCGCCGGTGCCCGGCCGCACGATCTCGACGATCACGTCTTCGTCCAGAATCATGCCTTCGAGTGCGCTCGACTCATAAGCAACCAGCCCGAGGTCGGCGGTGCCGTAGGATTGCAGCACATCCACGCCGAGCGCCTTCAGTTCGGCACGCAGGCTGGGCGGCAGCGCCTCGGCGCCGACCAGGCCTTTCTTCAGCGAAGCGGTCGGCTTGCCAAGTTCACGGCCTTTCTCAAGCAGGATTTTCAGGAAGGACGGCGTGCCGGTATAGACGCGTGGCTGCAACTGCGCGATGGCATCGAGCTGCTGTTCGGTATTGCCGGTGCCGGCGGGGAAAACCGGGCAGCCGATGGCATGCGCCGAGCCTTCGGTCAGGCGGCCGGCTGGCGTCATGTGATACGAGAAGGCGTTATGCACCAGATCGCCAGGCCGGCAGCCCGCAGCCCAGATCGCACGGCTGAAGCGGAACGGATCCTTCGCCTTGGCGGTCGGATGCGGATAAGCCTCATAGAGCGGCCCCGGCGACTGGAAGTAATGCGCCACCTCCGAAGCCTTGCCAGCCTGCAATCCGCCAAGCGGCGGCCTGGCCTTCTGGCGCGGCGCCAGATCGGATTTGCGTGTGACCGGCAATTTGGCCAGCGCGGCCAGCGAGGTCAGTTTCGCCGGTTTCACATCCTTGAGCAGCTCGCGGTAATACGGGCTGGTTTTCTTGGCATGTGTGACCAAGGCACGCAGCGCTGCCAGCTGCGCCTTCAGCCGCACAGCCGGACTGCGCGTCTCGCGCCTGTCCATATACTCATCGGCGCGAACTTTTGGCTTCGCGGCTTTTTTGACAGCCTTCTTCACGGCCTTCTTCGCTGCACGCGCCACAGGTCGTCTCCTTAAAAACGGATCAGGCGAGCCAGCGCTTGCGCCGGCGATAATGTTTGGTGTCGCGGAAGCTCATGCGACCACCGGCGCCAAGGCCGAGATAGAATTCCTTCACATCGGAATTCTCACGCAGCTTTTGCGCCGGGCCATCCATGACGATACGACCATTCTCGAGGATGTAGCCGTAATCGGCATACCGCAGCGCCATATTGGTATTCTGTTCGGCGATCAGGAAGCTGACGCCGGTGTCCTTGTTGAGCTTGTGGACGATCTCGAAAATCTCTTCCACCAGCTGCGGCGCGAGGCCCATCGATGGCTCATCCAGCAGGATGGTGTCAGGCTTGCTCATCAGCGCGCGGCCAATGGCCGTCATCTGCTGTTCACCGCCCGAGGTGTAGCCGGCCTGTGATTTGCGCCGCACCTTCAGGCGCGGGAAATACGAATAGACCATCTCCAGATCGCGCTCGATCGCCTTGTTGCCGTCACTGCGGGTGTAGGCGCCGGTCAGCAGATTCTCTTCAATGGTGAGGTGGCCGAAGCAATGGCGGCCTTCCATGACCTGGATCAGGCCCTTCTTGACCAGGATCGATGGGCTGAGCTGATCGATCCGTTCGCCATGATAGTCGATATGACCCTTGGTGATATCGCCGCGCTCGGCACGCAGCAGATTTGAAATCGCCTTCAGGGTGGTGGTCTTGCCCGCGCCGTTGGCGCCTAGCAGCGCTACGATGCCGCCCTTGGGCAACTGCATCGACACGCCCTTCAACACCAGAATGACGTGATTGTAGATCACCTCGATGTTGTTGACGGTGAGCAGCGGCTCAGGGGCCGCGGTCTGGGCTGCAGTGGTCTGGGCGGTCATGCGGGATATCCGGAAAACGGAAAAAGAAACCCCCGCCTGCCGAGGCCGGCGGGGGTTCGTTCAGGCGTTACGATCGCGCGCAGCTGCGCGAGGCAACATTCTTTTCACGCGCATAGGCGTCGGCATCCTTCAGATAGAGCGGCCAGAGCTTCTGGTTCTCCGGCAGGATCCAATCGCTGGCCGGCTTCCACTGGTCGCCCTGCCACTGCACCACCTGGATCTTGCCGTCGCCCAGATGGTTGTCGCAGGCCAGCTTCAGCGGCTGCAGGAAGCCCTTGAGGCCGAGCTTCTCGATGCTGGCGTCGGTCAGGTTGATGGATTCGAAGCCGTCGCGCGACTGCTCGCCGTTCATCACCTTGCCCTTGCCGTGCTTCTCCTGTGCCGCACGCAGCGCCTCGACCGTCAGCATGGCGTTCATCGCGCCGCGCAGATAGCCGATCTCGCCGAAATGCTTGCCGCCGTTTGAAGCCTTACCCTTGTCGACCAGGTGCTTCTTCATGTCCTTCAGCAGCTGAAGATCCTTGGACGCGCCATGGAAGGTCAGGCCCTTGTAGCCTTTGGCGGCAGGACCGGCAGCCTGCACGTCGCTATCCTGGCTCGACCACCACACACCGATCATCTTCTCGCGCGCGAAGCCGACAGCGGCCGCTTCCTTGAGCGAGACAGCATTCATGGCGCCCCAGCCCTGCAGGTAGACATAGTCAGGCCGCATCTGGCGGATCTGCAGCCAGATCGACTTCTGCTCCAGGCCCGGCGCCGGCACCGGCACCAGTTCCAGCTTGAAGCCGAGTTCCTCGGCATAATTCTGGAAGACCGGGATCGGCTCCTTGCCATAGGCGATATCGATATAGACGTAGGCAATCTTCTTGCCCTTCATCTTGTCTTTGCCGCCCAGCTCCTTGGTGATGTACTGGATGCCGGCGCTGGCGCCGCCCCAGTAAGTGGCAGGCGCCGTGAAGACCCAGGGGAAGATGTTGCCGACGGTCGCGGAGGCGCGGCCGTAGCCCATCGAGAAGATCACCGACTTGTCGGCCGCCGCGCGGTCGATCAGAGCGTAGGTGATGCCGGTGGAATACGGGCTGTAAATGGTGCCACCGAGCGCCTTCAGGCGTTCGTAGCATTCCACGCCGCGTTCGGTGTTGTACTGCGTCTCGCATTCCTCGTTGCGCAGCTTCACACCATTGAGGCCGCCGTCGCGCTCGTTGATCAGGTTGATGTAGTCGGCGAAACCGTCAGCGACCGGAATGCCGCTCGGCGCGAACGGGCCGGTGCGATAGACCATCGACGGGATTACCTGCTCCTGCGCCAGCGCGGCAAACGCGCTGCCCGCCAGAGCTGCGCCCGCGACAAGGGACGCAATCCATTTGGATGCTTTCATTTTATCCTCCCGGTTACACCTGCCTTATCTGGCAGGAATTGCAGTTAGCCTAGCATGCCAAAAACACAGTACAAACCCGGTTTTCCGGATGCCCGCCCTGGTATGGCCGACATCGGGAAAGATAGATCAGTAGGGGAACGGCCAGATGCGCAGCTTCTCCTTGGTGATCTGCCAGAGCCGGGCCAGGCCATGCGGCTCGACAATCAGGAAGAACACGATCAGGGCACCGAAAACCATGAACTCCAGATGCGACACCAGAGCCGTGGACAGGTCGAAACCCAGCATGGGGGGCACCCGGGTCAGGAAGATCGGCAACAGCAGGATGAAGAAGGCGCCCAGGAAGCTGCCCAGGATCGAGCCCAGGCCGCCGATGATAATCATGAACAATGCCTGGAAGGACAGGCTGATGCCGAAACCGTCCGGCTCGGTGGAGCCAAGATAGACAAACAGGTACAGCGCGCCGGCGATGCCGATATAGAAGGAGGACACCGCAAAGGCGGTCAGCTTCGCCACCACCGGGCGGATACCGATGATTTCGGCCGCGATATCCATATCGCGGATCGCCATCCACTGCCGACCCGGATTGCTGCGCACCAGGTTTTTCGCCATCAGTGCCAGAAGGGTCACGACGCTGAGCGCGAAGAGATATTTTTCCATCGGCGTGTCGACTTCCCAGCCGAACATCTTCAATTGCGGCGCGGTGATGACGCCGGAAGACGCGTAATTGGTGAGCCAGCCCCATTTCACGAACAGCCATGGCAGGAAGAACTGCGCCGCCAGCGTGGCAACCGCGAGATAGAAGCCCTTGATCCGCAGCGATGGCAGGCCGAAGAACATGCCGACGGCGGCCGTGATCAGGCCGGCCAATGCAAAAACCACCAGCAGGTTGAGATCAGGGACGCGGGTGGCGATATTCCAGGCTGCCACCGCACCTACGCCCATGAAAGCGCCGGTACCGAGCGACAACTGGCCGCAATAACCGGTGAGAATATTGAGCCCGAGTGCCGCCAGCGACAGGCAGAGGAACGGGATCAGCAAGGCGGTATAGACATAATTCGTCGCCACCAGCGGGATGCCGACAAAAGCCGCCAGCATCAGCAGGGCGAAGAAGACGCGGTCCTGCGGAATGGTGAAGATCGCCTGGTCGGCGCTGTAGGTGGTCTTGTACTGGCCGGATTCGCGGTAGAGCATGGTCAGGTATCCTTCGCTACACGCGTTCGATCAGTTTTTCGCCGAACAGGCCCTGAGGCCGGATCAGCAGGAAAGCCAGTGCCAGCACATAGGCGAACCAGTTCTCGATGCCGCCCCCTACCAGAGGCCCGATATAGACTTCGGCCAGCTTTTCGCCCGCGCCAATGATCAGGCCGCCGATGATGGCGCCGGGAATGGACGTGAAACCGCCCAGGATCAGCACTGGCAGTGCCTTGAGCGCAAGGCTGACGATGGCGGGCTGCATACCGAGCTTGGAGCCCCACATCACGCCGGCAACCAGCGCGACCAGACCGGCAATCGCCCAGACGATAATCCAGATCACATTGAGCGGAATGCCGACCGACTGTGCCGCCTGATGATCGTCGGCGACGGCGCGCAGCGCGCGGCCGGTGCGGGTCTTCTGGAACACGACGAGCGAGGCCAGCAGGGTGCCGGCGACCAGCGCAGCCCAGAGATCGAAGGACTGGATCAGAATCTCGCCATCCATCAGGAAGATCGGATCGGTCGGAATGCCGATATCGAGCTGCTTGACGTTGCTGCCCCAGATGGTCTGGCCGAAGCCATCGAGGAAGAAAGACACGCCGATGGTGGCCATGAACAGGATGATGCCTTCCTGGTTGACCAGGTGGCGCAGCACCAGCCGCTCCACCGCGACGGCCAGCAGCACCATCACGCCCACCGTTAAGAGCAGCGACAGCCAGGTCGGCACACCAAGTTCAGTGAAGCCGACGAAGAACAACCCGGCGAACAGCACCATCGCGCCCTGCGCGAAGTTGAACACACCGGAGGCCTTGAAGATCAGTACGAAGCCGAGCGCCACCAGAGAATACATGACGCCGGCCATCAGGCCGCCAATCAGGACTTCGAAGAAGAATGCCATCTCGAGTCCCCTTAATGCTGCACGCCAAGATAGGCGTCGATGACGGCCTGACTGCTCTTCACTTCGTCCGGTATGCCATCGCCGATCTTGCGGCCATAATCGAGCACCACCACGCGGTCGGAGATATCCATCACCACGCCCATATCGTGTTCGATCAGGCAGATGGTGGTGCCGAATTCGTCATTCACATCGAGGATGAAGCGGCACATGTCCTGCTTTTCTTCCAGGTTCATGCCGGCCATCGGTTCGTCCAGCAGCAGCAGCGTCGGCTCGGCGGCCAGTGCGCGCGCCAGCTCAACGCGCTTCTGCAGGCCGTATGGCAGCCGGCCCACCGGCACTTTGCGGATCGCTTCGATCTCCAGGAAGTCGATGATGCGCTCGCAGAATTCACGATGCTCGATCTGCTCGCGTTCGGCCGGCCCCTTGTAGATGGCTGAAGTAAACAGGCCAGATTTCATCTTAAGCAGGCGACCGGTCATGATGTTGTCCAGCGTCGACATGCCCTTGAACAGCGCAATATTCTGGAAGGTGCGCGCAATCCCCTGCTTGGCGGCTTCATGCGGGCGCATCTGTTTGCGCTTCTCGCCGCGATAGGTGATGGTACCCTGCTGCGGATGATAAAAACCGTTGATGCAGTTCAGCATCGACGACTTTCCGGCGCCGTTCGGCCCGATGATGGCCAAAATCTCGCGTTCGCGGATCTCGAAGCTGATATCGGTTAGCGCCTTCACGCCGCCAAACGACAGGCTGATATTTTCGACCTTCAACAGAATGTCGCCGATATTCTTCTCTGGAGCGCTCATCCCGGTCAGCCCGCCTTGCGCATCGTCGAATAGGTGGTGGCTTCATCGACCTTCAGATTGGCCTTGAAAGTGCCGGTCCGGCCGTCCTCGAAGGTGATCTTCGCTTCGACCGCTATCGATGGCTGGCCGGAATACAGTGCCTCGATCAGCGCGCCGTAGCGCTCGGCAATCGTGCTGCGCCGAACCTTACGGGTGCGCGTCAGTTCGCCGTCATCGGCATCCAGTTCCTTGTGCAGCACCAGGAAACGCTTGATCTGGCTTGCCGTCATGCTGCTGTCCGACGACAGGTCGCGGTTCACCTGCTCGATGCAGCCGCGGATCAGCGCATAGACCTCGGGCCGGCCGGCCAGGTCGGCATAGGAGGTATAGGAGAGGCCGTTGCGCTCGGCCCAGGAGCCGACAGCAGCAAGGTCGATATTGATGAAGGCGGCGACATGATCCCGGCCGTCGCCGAAGGCCACCGCTTCCTTGATATGCGGGAAGAATTTCAGCTTGTTCTCGACATATTTCGGCGCAAACAGCGCACCATCGGTGAGGCGTCCGACATCCTTGGCGCGGTCGATGATGCGGAGGTGGCCGTTGTCGGTGAACACGCCGGCATCGCCGGTATGCACCCAGCCGTCCGCCGTCTTGGTTTCGGCGGTGGCGGCATCGTTCTTGTAGTAGCCGACGAAGACGCCGGGACTGCGGAACAGCACTTCGCCGGTTTTCTCGTCGATGCGTAGTTCGACGCCCGGTGCCGGCGGACCCACGGTGTCCGGGATCACGTCGGTATCGGTATGCATGCACAGATAGACCGTGCATTCGGTCTGGCCGTAAAGCTGTTTGAGATTGATGCCGAGCGCGCGGAAGAAATCGAAGATATCCGGACCGATCGCCTCGCCGGCAGTATAGGCGAGCCGCAGGCGGCTCAGGCCCAGCACATTCTTGAGCGGGCCATAGACCAGGATTTCACCGAGCGCATAGAGCAGCCGGTCGGTCAATGCCACCGGCTTGCCTTCCAGGATGTTGCGACCGGCACGGCGCGCCAGCCCGATGAAGAAATGGAACATGCGGCGCTTGATTGCGCTGGCATCCTCCATGCGGATCATCACCGTGGTGAGCAGGTTTTCCCAGATGCGCGGCGGGGCGAAGAAATAGGTCGGCCCCACTTCGCGCAGGTCCTGCAGCACGGTATCGGCGGATTCCGGGCAGTTCATGCAGAAGCCGGTCACCGCGCTTTCGACATAGGACAGGAAGTTGTCGCCGACCCAGGCCATCGGCAGATAGGCCAGCACCTGGTCGTTTTCGTTCAGCTTGTCGAAAGCCACGGCCAGGTTGGCCGAGCGCACGACATTATCGTGGCTGAGCATCACACCCTTCGGGCGGCCGGTGGTGCCCGAGGTGTAGCAGATGATCGCAAGATCGTTGCCACTGCCCCTGGCAATCTCGGCATCAATAAAGCCCGGATGCGCCGCATTATAAGCCGCGCCCTGTTTGGTGACATCGGCCAGGTTGCGCAGGAAGGGCTGGCCGTAATGGCGCAGGCCACGTGGATCGCTGTAGGCGATGATCTCCAGCATCGGCAGGCGGTCGAGGATCGACAGCAGCTTGTCGACCTGCTCCTGGTTTTCCACCACGGCGAAGCGCGCCTCGGCATGTTCGATCACATACTGGATCTCGTCGGCCACGCTGTCCTGGTAGACCGGCACCGGAATGGCGCCAAGCGACTGACTGGCCGCCATGGCCCAATAGAGTTCGGGCCGGTTGTCGCCGATGATGGTAACCTTGTCGCCGCGCTTCAGTCCCAATGCCGCCAGCCCGCCGGCCAGATCGCGGACCCGGGCATCTACCTCTCCCCAGCTCCAGGCCTGCCAGATGCCGAGCGCCTTTTCCCGCATGGCGGGGCGGTCGCGGCGATGCTGGGCGTTGTAGGCGAAAAACTTCGGGATGGTGTCACGACCCAACGGGTCGCGCCCATCGGGTTGACCCGATGTCTCGGACATTCTGTTCGCCTCCTGAACCGCGACGTAACCGTAGCCACGCCGTCGTTATCACCCGTTGATAAAGCTCCGGGCCAATCCCCGTCAAGGGGCGGTAGATTCCCTGCTCCGATACCCCGCCTTGTCTTGCCTAAATTTCGACCCCCATTGAACTTTCCTCCAGCCGAAACTGCTTGGCAAAAGGCCGGTTTTGCGTCACCTATTTGCGGCATCCGCACGGGCCATCCTGCCCGCTCGACCAGCCTTACAATATTGTTTCCGCTACGAAAGGATTGCCCCGTGAAAAAGACCAAGCGCAAGGCCGCGAAGGCGAAGAGCCCGGCCAAGAAAGCCAAGGGCACCAAGAAGGCTGTGAAAGCCAAGAAGGCAGTCAAGGCCGCAAGGAAGGTGGTAAAGACCAAGAAGGCCGCGAAGAGCGCCAAGAAAGCCGTGAAGGCCAAGAAGGCGGTGAAGGCCGCCAAGAAGGCCGTCACCCGCAAGGCGGTGAAGAAGGCCGCCAAGAAGGTCGCTGTCGCCCGCAAGAAAACTGCTGCCGTCAGGAAGGCCCCGGTCAAGGCCGGCAAGAGCCCCGTGACCAAGAGCACCGGCGCCGCGCGTTCGGTCCCCATCGTCGTGGGGCATGACACTTTGAAGACCCGCCGCACCCTGAAGGTTGGCAACAAGAGCTACGCCTATTACAGCATCAAGGCCGCCGAGAAGGCCGGCCTGGGCGACCTGTCGCGCCTGCCCTATTCGATGAAGGTTCTGCTGGAAAACCTGCTGCGCTATGAAGACGGCCGCAGCGTGACGGTCGACGACCTCAAGGCCGTGGCCCAGTGGCTGAAGGACAAGCGCTCGGACCGCGAGATCGCCTATCGTCCTGCCCGCGTGCTGATGCAGGACTTCACCGGCGTTCCGGCCGTGGTCGATCTGGCCGCCATGCGCGATGCCATGACCAAGCTGGGTGGCGACACCAAGAAGATCAATCCGCTATCGCCGGTCGATCTCGTCATCGACCACTCGGTGATGGTGGACTATTCGGCCGCCAAGAACGCCTTCCAGAAGAACGTCGACCTGGAATACGAGCGCAATGGCGAGCGTTACGCCTTCCTGCGCTGGGGTCAGACCGCCTTCGACAACTTCCGCGTCGTGCCGCCGGGCACCGGCATCTGCCACCAGGTGAACGTTGAATACCTGGCGCAGACGGTGTGGACCGGCACCGACGGCAAGACCGAGGTGGCCTATCCCGACACGCTGGTCGGCACTGACAGCCACACCACGATGGTGAATGGCCTGGCCGTGCTGGGCTGGGGTGTGGGCGGCATCGAGGCCGAAGCGGCCATGCTAGGCCAGCCGATCTCCATGCTGCTGCCGGAAGTCGTCGGCTTCCGCCTCTCGGGCAAGCCGAAGGAAGGCACCACGGCCACCGATCTGGTGCTGACCGTGACCCAGATGCTGCGCAAGAAGGGCGTCGTCAACAAGTTCGTCGAATTCTACGGCCCCGGCCTGGACGAGTTGTCGATCGCCGACCGTTGCACGGTGGCCAACATGGCCCCGGAATACGGCGCCACCTGCGGCTTCTTCCCGGTCGATGGCGAAACCATTGCCTACCTGAAGGCCAGCGGTCGCGACCCCGAGCGCGTCAAGCTGGTGGAAGCCTATGCCAAGGCACAGGGCTTCTGGCGCGGCCCGAAGGCCGTCGATCCGATCTTCACCGACACGCTGGAACTCGACCTCTCGACGGTCGAGCCCTCGCTGGCCGGTCCGACCCGTCCGGAGGGCCGCGTGCCGCTGAGCCGCGCCGCTGCCGAGTTCAAGGATGCGATGGGCAACTTCTACGGCAAGAAGACCGCCGTGGACTTCCGCGCCAAGGTCGAGGGCAGCAACTTCGACCTCGGCCATGGCGACGTGGTGATCGCCGCCATCACCTCCTGCACCAACACCTCGAACCCGAGCGTGCTGCTTGGCGCCGGCCTGCTGGCGCGCAATGCGCTCAAGAAGGGCCTGACCACCAAGCCCTGGGTGAAGACCTCGCTCGCCCCGGGCAGCCAGGTCGTCACTGACTATCTGGCGCAGTCGGGCGTGCAGAAGGATCTGGATGCTCTCGGCTTCCAGATCGTCGGCTATGGCTGCACCACCTGCATCGGCAATTCGGGCCCGCTGCCGGACAATATCTCTAAGGCCATCACCGACAATGACTTCGTCGTCGGCGCCGTGCTGTCGGGCAACCGCAACTTCGAAGGCCGCGTCCATCCGCTGACCAAGGCGAATTACCTCGCCTCGCCGATGCTGGTGGTGGCCTATGCGCTGGCCGGCAACCTCAACATGGATGTGGCCAACGAGCCGCTCGGCCATGACAAGAAGGGCAAGCCGGTCTACCTGAAGGACATCTGGCCGTCGAACAAGGAAATTGCTGCCACCGTGCGCAAGTACGTGACGCCCGCGATGTTCAAGAAGCGCTACGCCGATGTGTTCAAGGGCGATCCGAACTGGCGCAAGATCAAGGTGGATGGCGGCCAGACCTATGGCTGGGATATCACCTCGACCTACGTCCAGCATCCCCCGTATTTCGAGGGCATGAGCACGACGCCGGCACCGATCACCGACGTCAAGGGCGCGCGCCTGCTGGCGATCCTGGGCGACAAGATCACCACCGACCACATCTCACCGGCCGGTTCGATCAAGAAGGACGGCCCGGCCGGCAAATACCTGACGGATCACAAGGTGAATTACCCCGACTTCAACTCTTATGGTGCCCGTCGCGGCAACCACGAGATCATGATGCGCGGCACATTTGCCAATATCCGCATCAAGAACGAAATGGTGCCGGGCACCGAGGGCGGCATCACCAAGCACATGCCGGCTGGCGAAGTCATGTCGATCTATGACGCCGCCATGAAGTACAAGGCCGCCAGCACCCCGCTGGTGATCGTGGCCGGCAAGGAATACGGCAACGGTTCCTCGCGCGACTGGGCGGCCAAGGGCACCATCCTGCTGGGTGTGAAGGCCGTGATCGCCGAAAGCTACGAGCGTATCCATCGCTCGAACCTCGTCGGTATGGGTGTGCTGCCGCTGCAGTTCCTCAACGGCATGACCCGCTTCGACCTCAAGCTCGACGGCTCGGAGAAGTTCGACATCTCCGGTATTGCCGTGGGCCTGAAGCCGCGCATGAAGACGCCGGTGACCATCACCCGCGCCGACGGCTCGACCCAGACGATCGAAGTGCTGTGCCGCATCGATACGCTGGACGAGATCGACTACTACAAGAATGGCGGCATCCTGCATTACGTGCTGCGCAACCTGGCGAAGGCCGCGTAACGCAACACTGCAGATCGCAGACACGAAAACGGCCGGGGAAACCCGGCCGTTTTTTGTTATAAGTAGAAGGCGGACTGAAAATAAAGCTCACGAGGGGGCAATGGAGAAGACAACAAAGAAACTCGCCTTACCGGGAGCGTATGTTTTCGACGAGGATTTTTTTGGACGCCTAAATACTTTCGCATCTGAGTACGGAAAAACAATCACATTTACCTTTGAATTGTCCGACGGGAGCGAAATTGAAAGCTTGGACTTTACATCACTAAAGCGCATCGAAAACACAAAATCCCGGCGCATTAAATCCGTAAAAATCAGCAACGGCTACTCTGAACCCGTGAATTTTAGAATTGATATTCTATCAAATATATTTGGAAACTCAGTAGATGTCCGCGTAACTGGCCCTGATTCCGATTGCCTGCATTTTTGCGACCGCGCAAATCAAATATTTCTTACGGCGCGTCAATGGTACTCTTGGATAACGCGGCCACCTTTCGGAATTCACTATATCCTGTCTTTAATTGGGGTCATCATCCTTGTTGTTGACCTCATGATTTCAATGAAGAGTGAGGCAATACGAATTGGCGCAAACTACCAATGGATTTTTACAGTTGCGTTGATCGCAACTTGGCTGCCACTACTGCACGTTCCCCTGAGGCGTTATTTTTTTCCAGTAGCCATTTTTGCTGTAGGAGATGGGAAACGCCTACTTAAACACATTGAGACTCTTAGAAATACATTGTTCGTCGTTATCGCTCTCGCGGTTGGCGTCAACCTAGCTTCTTCGTTCATATACGATACGCTCAAAAGATAACCTTGCGCAGGCACTAACTTATCCGCGCAAGGCTAGGAGTGAAGTGCATGAAGGAGTCGCATGAAAACTGGGCCTGTGCGCTGGCCCCGCGTGACGATCGAAGAGCCTTCGTAAGAAGCCTTACTTACTTAACGTCGATCAGTTCGACATCGAAGATCAGCGTCGCATTCGGCGGAATCACACCGCCGCCGGCGCCCTGCGAACCGTAGGCAAGCTGCGGGGGAATGATCAGGGTGCGCTGGCCGCCCACTTTCATGCCGACGACGCCTTCATCCCAGCCCTTGATCACGCGACCGCCGCCCAGCGGGAAGGAAAACGGCTGGCCACGCGTGCGCGAGCTGTCGAACTGGCGGCCTTTTTCGCCGGCGATATAGAGCCAGCCGGTGTAATGCACGGTGGCAGTCTGGCCGGGTTGCGCGGTCGCACCGTTGCCGAGCTTGGTATCGGTATAACGCAGGCCCGATGCGGTAGTCTTTTCCTGCGCGGTGGCAGGCATAGCCACCATCAGGGCGACAGCAGCGGCGAGACCGGTGAAAGCACGGCGAGACAACGACATCGAAAACAGCTCCGTGTTAAGGACAGGAATTGGTGTGAAGGATCGTAACGGCGGCAAACTGCCGCGATATTAAGGCAGCAGCGTGGCACCGCGCCTTTACTGAACCGTCCGCTGACGGTCCGTCAGCGGACGTTGACCAGTTCGATTTCGAAGAACAGCGTGGCGCCGGGCGGAATGATGCGGCCGTTGCCGCGTGCGCCGTAGCCGAGGTAGGACGGGATCAGCAAGGCACGCTTGCCGCCGACCTTCATGTAGAGGACGCCTTCGTCCCAGCCCTTGATAACCTTGCCCTGCCCCAAGGCAAATTCAAACGGCTGGCCGCGTTTGTAGGAACTGTCGAACATGCGGCCGGGCTTGTTGTTTTCCCAAAGCCAGCCGGCGTAATGCACGGACACCATCTTGCCGTTCTCGGCCTTGGCGCCCGAGCCCACGACAATATCCCCAGCCCGCATCCCTGACGCGGTCTGGCGCATATTGACGGCTTCCTGTTTACCGCCGAGGCCAATGGCCCCCAGTAGAGAATCAAGCACACCCATGCCCCGAGAATACCAAGCAAATTCCTTCCTGCCCAGCTTTGTTAAGGGGTTATGGAAGGGCGAATCCTAAGAGAATTTGCCGCATTTTCAGTCAGGATAGCTAGCGGCAACCATACCGGCAGGCAGTCCTCAGTCGGCGCCCACCGGAGCCGAGGGAGCCGGAACCGGAAGATAATCCGCATCGGGATTATCACTGACGACCGGCAGGAACTGACCCAGATCTTCACGCAGGCTGGCCCAGTGCAGAATCTCAAGCCGGCCGTCGAAATGCTCGACCAGGGCGGTGCAGCTCTCCACCCAGTCGCCGTCGTTGCAGTACAGGATACCGTCGATATCCCGGATTTCGGCATGGTGGATATGACCACAGACCACGCCATCGACATGGCGGCGGCGGGCTTCCTCGGCAATCGCCTGTTCGTATTCCGAGATGAAGGCGACGGCGTTCTTCACCTTATGCTTCAGATATGCCGACAGCGACCAGTAGGGCAGGCCCATCCGGCGGCGCAGGTGGTTGAACCATGTATTCAGGCTGAGCGCGAAGCCGTAGGCCGCATCACCCAGCAACGCCAGCCATTTGGCGCAGCTGACGATGCCGTCGAAATGGTCGCCATGGGTGACCAGGAAGCGCCGGCCGTCCACGGTTTCGTGGATCGCCTCCATCTGCACGGTGATGCCTCCGAAGGCCAAGCCCGCGCCTTCGATGAAGTCCCGTAGTGCCTCGTCATGGTTGCCCGGCACATAGATCACGTCGGTGCCCTTGCGCGCCTTGCGCAGCAGCTTCTGCACCACGTCGTTGTGACTCTGGTTCCAGTACCATGACCGCTTGAGCCGCCAACCGTCGACGATATCGCCGACCAGGTAGAGCGTGTCGGACTCGGTATGTTTCAGGAATTCGAGCAGCAGGTCGGCCTTGCAGCCACGGGTTCCGAGATGGATATCGGAAATCCAGATGGTGCGGTAGCGGGCCGGCATCAGCGCCATATTCATCGGTCACCTGCTCAACGAATCGCGGGAAGGGGCAAATCGTTGGCCGGGAAGATGAATCGCTTAAATCACGGTGTCCCGTGAATTTTCCATGACCCGCATGACGGTTCGGTTACAGCCGCAAGGGGCGCGGATGCAGACAAAGAAAAAGGGCCTGCCGCGAGGCAGGCCCTTCGATCTATTCACCCTTGCGGGAGAGATCAGATCGCTTCCTTCAGCACCTTGGAGGCGCGGAAAGCAACCTTCTTGGAAGCCTTGATCTTGATCGGCTCGCCGGTCTGCGGGTTGCGGCCCATGCGGGCAGCGCGCTTGCGGACCTGCAGGATGCCGATATCGCCCATGCGGACGCGTTCGCCCTTCTTCAGCGACTTGGTGATCGCAGCGAAGAAATCGTCGAACAGGGCAATGGTGGACTTCTTCTGCAGCTCATGCTTCTCGGCCAGCGCCTGGGCGATCTGCTTCGCTGTCACGGTAACCGTCTTAGCGGCGGCGGCTGCTTTAGCCATGGTCTCTCTCCTCAGAGTGCATCAGATGTTGGTTTTTAAACGAATCGGGAGTTGGTTCCCGAATCCTCCATAGCACCGCCTCTGCGCTTTGCCCATCTATGAATGCAAAAAAAACCGCTAGGCATGCGGATTTTCGCACTCCGGGGCGATTCGGAGCCACAAACCATGCGGGTTTATCGCATCCACCCCCGGACGAAAGTCGATTTAGGGGCGGCTGGTGCGGAATTTTGCCGCCAGCACGAAGACCAGCAGCGAGAGAATCCCGCAGCCCAGCATTGTCCAGATCATCGGATACTGGCTTGGGTCGAGGTCCTGGCCGTGGCCGACCAGCATCGCCGCAAAGGCGCCGGTCGCCATCTGCAGCGCCCCGGAAAGGCCGGCGGCGGCGCCGGCCATGCGCGGATTGACCGAGATCGCGCCGGCGATCCCATTGGGCAGCACCAGGCCATTCGACATCGCCACCACTGTCATCGGCAGGAAAATACCCGGCAGGCTGAGCGGACCAAGCCAGCTGGCCAGCGCCAGCGCGCCGGTGCCGAAGAGCTGGACGATGGCGCCCAGAGCCAGCATGCGGTCGACGCCCAGCCGCACGGCAAATCGGCCCGTGAAGAAGTTGCCGGTCAGATATCCAAGCGACACGACAATAAACCACAAACCATAATCCGAGGCGGGCTGGCCCATGACCGTGACGACCACGAAAGGTGCGCCGGCAATAAAGGCGAAGAAAACACCGGAGGTGAACGACGTCTGCAAAACATAGCCGCAGAAGACCGGCGAGCGCAGTAGCTCGCCATAGCCGCGCAGCAATGCCCCGGCCCCCTCGCCCTGTCCGCGCTGCACCAACGTTTCCGGCAGGGTCAAGCTGACCCAGACAAAAATGGCGACGCCGGCCAGACTGCAGAAGGCGAAACTGGTGCGCCAGCCGAACAGGGTGTCGAGATAGCCCCCCAGGACTGGCGAGACCATCGGTGCCAGCGACATCGCCATGGTGACATAGCCGATCATGGCCGCCGCACGATCGCGTTCATACAGATCGCGGATAATGGCGCGGCCCAGCACAAGACCGGCGCAGCCGCCAATCGCCTGCAACCCCCGGCCGACCATCAGCCAGGAGATGGATGGCGCCAATGCGCAGGCAATGCTGCCGACGCAGTAGATGCCGAGGCCCCAGAGCAGCACTGGCCGCCGGCCCCAGCGGTCGCTGATCGGTCCATAGATCAGCTGCGCCACCCCCAGGCCGACCAGGAAGAAGGTCAGTGTCAGCTGAACCGTGCCGTAATCGACCGCGAGTTCTTTCGCCAGGCCCGGCATAGATGGCAGAAAAATATTGAGCGCCAGCGGCCCCAGCGCCGTCATGGCGACCAGAATGAAAACAGACGGCTGAGTGCGAACCGGCGGGGCAGTCATGGCGGCAGGCTCCGGGATGGGCCGTTCGTATAGCGCCAATCCTTGCGGCAACCAAGCCTGAACCAGCCTCGGTCAGCCACCCAATGGTCACTTCAGCTTCGGCGACCGGCGGGTCAGACTGCCGTTTTCGACCCATTCATCCACCTTGAGCCATATTATCCATGATGCTTCGCCCCCTGAAAACCTGGATCCGCAACACCTCGCGCGCGCTTGGTTACGACATTGTGCCGCTCCGCGACATGAAGGAGCGCGATTTCGCCATCCATCTCGGCCAGCTGTTCCGCTTCCTGCAGATCGACTGCGTCTTCGATGTCGGCGCCAATGTCGGACAGTATCGCGACTTTTTGCGCGACAAGGTCGGCTTCATCGGCCCCATCGTGTCGTTTGAACCGGTCAGCCGGAATGTGGCGATCCTGCAGCAGCGCAGCGCCAGCGATCCCAAGTGGGAGATTGTCGGCCATGCGCTGGGCAGCAGCCGCAGCAGCCTGCCGATCCATGTGATGAAATCCGACCAGTTCAGTTCGTTTCTGACACCGGACAATTCAGGGGTACCGGGCTTCGATGGGCTCAACGAACCCGAGCATATCGAGACGGTTGCTGTTTACCCCCTGGATGAGGTGTTCCCCGTGCTGCAGCAGCGGCTTGGTTTCCGCCGCCCTTATCTGAAGCTCGACACACAGGGTTTCGACCTGGAAGTCGTGCAGGGTGCGGCGGCTACGCTGCGCCATGTCGTTGCCATGCAGACAGAAGCCTCAATCATCAATATTTATGAAGGCATGCCGGGCTACATGGATACGATCCGCTACCTCAACGAGCGCGGCTTCGATATCTCGGGTCTGTATCCGATCAGTCGCGATCCGGGCATGCGGCTGATCGAATTCGATTGCGTGATGGTGAACCGCGCCATCGCCGAGACGGCAGCCGCGCCAAAACACTAGAGTCCCTGAGCAGCTTCAGGCTGATCGATCAGACTGATCAACTCGCTGGTATCCTCGCCGGCGACGAAATCGCTGTCTGGCAGGGCCAGCAGGCGCTGCCGGGTTTCCTGATATTCGGTCTCGGTCAGTGTCATGAAAAAGCGCACGAGTTCGTCTTCATAAGGCTCGCCGAAGTTCCAGCCTATGCGGCGTTCACTGACCAGTCGTCCGACCTCGAACCCTCCCACCGTCAGGCAGGGTACGCCGAAATAGCCGGCTTCGTAGAAGCGACAGGGCAACAGCCAGCGCGAATTGTGTGACTGGTGTTCCAGGTCGATCGCCCAGGCGAAATCGAGATCGCTGTAGATGTCTTCCAGATCGCGCGGATTCACGTAGTCGCCTTCATAGACCACATTGTCGAGACCAGCGACGGCCTCGGCAAAAGCCTGGCGATCCACGGTTGTGAAGATGCCGCGGAACTTGAACAGCACCAGCCCCTGCAGCCGGTGCGCCAGTCGCAGGATCAGGTCCAGCGTGTCCTGGCCGCGGATCAGGCCGCAATAGCCCACCACCCAGCGGTAGGCATGCTTGCGCGCCTGCCGCCCGCCGCTGCCGCGCGATGCACCGGTGATCGCAGCGAAATCAGCTGGCAGTTTGTTCTCCAGCAGGAACCAGGGCTTGCGGTAACCCTGCAGCGGCTGGAAGTAATGGCGCAGGAAACCCGGCGACGACACCACCAGCAGATCGACATGCCGAAGCGCGAAACGCTCGATCCGGCGCAGCAACTGCGACTTCCAGCCACCACCGACGAAGGCCGGCTGCACATCCAGAACTTCATAGATCACGCGCGCCGGCCGGCGACTGATCAGACGCGCCAGCAAGGCGAGCAATAACTGATCGATATTGCGTGCATAATAAAAAGCGGCCCGACGCAGCGCACGATATTTGACGATCACACGCGGGATCGCAGCCAACAAGGCAGCGATACGACGCCCGTAGCGGCGGTCCTGCGTACGGCCCAGCGGCGTATAGGGCCAGGCTGGCTCGAAATCACGGTTGTAGTTGTCGCGCCGAAATCCAAAGACCTGCAGCTGATAACCATGGGCAAGAAAGGCCTCGGCGCGCTTCACGGTACTGACATCGCTGATGTCGGGGGCGAAGAAAACCGCCGTTCGTTTCTGTCTGACCGGATGATGCATGCGGCTCCGTGCGAAAGCATGGCGAAATCATGTCCGGCGAAGGCCGGAAAATCCTGCGCGATGCTAGGGTGCGGCATGCGCTGCTAGGTGTGATCAATCTGTGCGCGTGGCACATCACGACAGCATGTAACTGCCTGTGGAATGCGGATTTTTATGCGTTTTACAGTGTATCTGGCGGTCACAGTCTGATCACTGGAGATTGGACGGCCCCTCCGCTTCGATGCAGCTGTTCAATCCGTTTTCGATTCAGGATTCACTGTGACAGCGATTGCCGCCCAGCATCATTCCCATGCGCCTGCCAATGCGACCCCACCCGCGCGCCGCTTCGAGCGCGTCGCGGTCAGCAGCATCTTCGGCGATCCCATGGATCGTCGCACCTGGTCGGCTGCGCCTTACAATGTCGCCTCCTGCCTGCAGAAGCTGGGTATTGCGGTCGAGGGCATCCATTCCGGCGGCACGCGCGGCGAGCGGGGCCTGCTGGCGCTGTATTACATGATGACCGGCTATGGTCGGCCGCATAGCAGCGAAGCCATACTTCGGCTGGCCTCGGCCCGCCGCAAGGCTGCCGAACGGCTC
>JAGXRD010000104.1 GCA_018336035.1 Alphaproteobacteria bacterium
GGGCGTGACGGGCGCTCCGGCCGGCACGATCCACGAGCCGCTGCGGGCAATCGAACTCTCGGCCGCGGCGGTGACCTTTGGCCGCGGCGACAAAGCCGTGCCTGCACTATTGGAAACCACGCTGCGCATCGCCGATGGCGAATTCGTCGCCCTGGTCGGGCCTTCGGGCTGCGGCAAGTCGACCATCCTGAAACTGGTCAGCGGCCTGGTGCAGCCAACCAGCGGTGCTGTGATCGTCGGCGGTCGCGAAGTGGCGGCCAAGGCGCTGCGTATCGGCATGGCCTTCCAGAATCCGACCATGCTGCCCTGGATGACGATCGAGCAGAATGTCATGCTGCCGCTCAAGATCGTCGAGCCTTACCGTTCGGAGTATCGCCGCCAGCGTCGCGGCGCGTTCCGCGACAAGGCCTATGCACTTCTCGACCAGGTCGGGTTGAAGGGATTCGGCAAGCATTATCCCTGGCAGCTGTCCGGCGGCATGCTCCAGCGTGCGAATCTGTGCCGTGCGCTGATCCATGAACCGCGCCTGCTGCTGCTCGACGAACCCTTCGGCGCGCTCGACCAGTTCACCCGCGAAGAACTCTGGGCGATCATGCAGGATCTCTGGATGACGCACCGGCCGACCGTGCTGCTGGTCACACATGACCTGCGCGAGGCCGGTTTCCTGGCCAGCCGCATCTGCGTGATGAGCGCGCGGCCCGGCCGCATCATCGACGACAGCGCAGTGGACTTCGCCCGCCCGCGCACCATCGCCATGACCTTCGAGCCCGACTTCGTGACGCTGAACCAGCGGCTGCGCGACCTCATCGTTCATACGCGCAGCGCGCCCGCAGGGGAGGCCTGATCATGCCGGCCAACATGCGCCAGAAATTCTGGTCTTTCGGGCTGATCGTGCTGTTCTTCGCCGGCTGGGAAGTCTTCTGCCTCGCCAGCGGCATGTCGGATCTGGTCCTGCCGCGTCCGTCCCAGGTGCTGGAAACGCTGGTCGACCGCTTTCCGATCCTGTGGCCGCATATCGTGCGCACCATTTCCACCACGCTGTTCGGCTTCGCCCTCGGCGTTGCACTGGGCGTGGTGCTGGGCGCGCTGATCGGCGTGTCGCGTGTCGCCTACGACACGGCCTATCCGCTGCTGATCGGCTTCTCGTCGATCCCGAAGGTCGCGGTGGTGCCGATTTTCGTGCTGTGGTTCGGTTCGGGCGAGGTGCCGGCGATCCTGACCTCGATTGCGATCTGCTTCTTCCCCATCGTGGTCAATATCGCCACCGGGCTGGCAACCACGGAACCCGAACTCGAAGACGTGCTGAAGGCGCTGGGCGCCAGCAAGTTCGACATCCTGTGGAATGTCGGCCTGCCGCGCACCATGCCGTTCTTCTTCGCTTCGCTGAAAGTGGCCATCACCTATGCCTTCGTCGGCACCGTGCTGGCGGAAACCGTCGCCTCCAATCGCGGTATCGGCAATGTGATGATGACGGCTTCTTCCAACTTCAACGTGCCGCTGGTTTTCGCCGGCCTGTTCATTCTCGCCGGGCTGGGTGTGCTGCTTTACCTGCTGTTTTCGCTGATTGAGCGTCGCGTCACCGGCTGGGCGACGCGCAAGAACGACATCGCGGTCTGATCGCCGCATCAGGTTTCTGATTGGGGTTCAACGAGGAGGATGGATATGCTTTCGAAACTGACAGCACTGGTCATGGGCGGCATGCTGGTCGCCGGGTCTGCCATGGCGCAGGACACCAACATCAAGTTCACCCTGGGCTGGAAGACCCAGGGTAGCGACGCGCCCTATCTGCTGGCGCTGGAGAAGGGTTACTTCAAGGCCGAAGGCCTGAATGTGGTGATCGACCAGGGCGAGGGCTCGGGTGCCACCGTCACCCGCATCATGTCGGGCGCTTATGACGCCGGCTTCGGCGACGTCAACGCCATCATCCAGAATGCCTCGACCCGGCCGCAGGATGCGCCGGTGATGGTCTACATGATGTGGAACCAGCCGCCATTTGCCATTGTCACCAAGGCGAATAGCGGCATCAACTCGATCAAGGATCTGGAAGGCCGCACGCTGGGCGGCGCGCAGGGCACGCCGACCACCCGCCTGCTGCCGGTCTTCATCCGCAAGAACAACCTGGATGCCGGCAAGATCAAGATCTCCAACATGGCGCCGAACCTGCAGGAGCCGATGCTGATCAAGGGCGACATCGATGGCGCCCTGGTCTTCAATATCACCAGCTACTTCAATCTCGTGCTGAATCGCCAGGATCCCGACAAGGACTTCAAGTGGTTCACCTTCGGCGATTACGGCATGGATCTCTATTCGAACGGCATGATGGTGTCGCGCAAGCTGCTGCAGTCCAACCCGAAGGCGGTGGCCGGTCTGGTGCGCGCCGTCAACAAGGCGATGCTGGAAGTGGCCAAGGATCAGAAGGTCGCCATGGCCGCGGTCACCAAATACGACAACCTGATCAACGAGGCCGTTGAAAAGCGCCGCCTGCAGTATTCCTTCGACACGCTGATCGTGTCGCCGGAGATGAAGGAGATCGGCGTCGGCGACATCAAGGATGACCGCATGACCCGCGCCATCGGCATCGTGGTCGAGGGTTACCAGCTCGAGCGTGCGCCGGCCGTTTCGGAAGTCTTCTCGCGCGAATTCCTGCCGCCGAAGAAGGATCGCGAACTGGTTTACGTCAAGAACTGATACCGCACAGGAGGGACCGCAGATGGGGCACGTTCACGCCACCAGCCTCTTCTGCGGCCCCGAAGTCGGCCTGAAACATGACGCCGTCCTCAGCCATGAGGGCGGCGTTATTACATCCATAGATGCAGCAGCATCGCCGCAGCCCGGCCGCCGGCTGGTGCTCCCGGCGCTGGTCAATGCGCATGATCATGCGCGCCCCATAGCATCCTCCTTCGGCAATCTGAACATGCCGCTGGAAACCTGGATCCTGCGCTCGCCGCTGATCACGCCGCCCGATCCTTATCTGGTGGCGGCTGTCTCCTTCGGCCGCAACGCCCGCGCCGGCACCGGCGCGATGATGGTGCATTACACCAAGCCGAGCGGACGCATGGGCATGGTGGATGAGGCCAGGGCGATTGCCCGCGCCGCCAGTGATGTGGGGATACGCATTGCCTTTGCCTTGGCGGTGCGCGACCAGAATCCGCTGGTCTATGGCGATGCGCCCGAGATTCTCGCAGCTCTGTCGCCAGCCGACCGCGCGGTAATCGCGCAGGGCCTGCCGCCGGCGCCAGCCTCGCCGCAGGCTTATCTCGATCTGGTCGAAGAGATCGCCGCGGCCGTGGCAGGCCCGATGGTGGATGTGCAACTGGGGCCCGCCGGCGTGCAATGGTGCTCGCGGCCTTTGCTACAGGCGATTGCTGAACATTCCGCGCGCACCGGCCGTCGCATCCATATGCATCTGCTGGAAACCATCTACCAGCGCCGCTGGGCCGACCAGGCTTATCCGGAAGGCCTCGTGCGCTATCTGCGCGACATCGGCTTCCTGTCCGAGCGGCTGACAGTGGCGCATGCCATTCACGCACGGCCCGACGAACTCGACATGATTGCCGCTTCAGGCGCGCGGATCGTCACCAATTTCAGTTCGAATCTGCAGCTGCATTCCGGCCTCGCCCCGATTGCCGATGCGCATCGGCGCGGCTGCGCCATCGCTGTGGGCGTGGATGGCGTGGCGCTCGACGAAGACGACGATGCGCTGCGCGAAATGCGGCTGGTGCAGATGGCGCATGACGGCATCGGCTTCGACCGCACCTGGAGCCGCGCGGAATTCCTGTCGCTGGCAATCCGCAATGGTCGCCGCGCCGTCGGGGCACCAGGCGATGGCCTGCTGCAGCCGGGTGCGCCGGCGGATTACATCGTGATCGACTACGACCGGCTGGATCGCGACGCCCTGATGCCGGTCGATCCGCTCGATCTTCTGTTCGCGCGCGGCAATGCCTCGCATGTGGCCGAAGTTGTGGTGGCCGGGCGGACCGTGGCCCGCGAGGGGCTGCCCACGGGCATCGATCTGCCGGCGCTGGAAACCGAGATGCGCGCAGCCTATCGAGAGGCGCTGCAGGGGCAGGGCGCATTCCTGTCGGCCTGGAAACCGCTCGAAGGCGAGATCACCCGCTGGTATGCCGCGGCCTGCGGCTGCGGAGGCTAGCGTCAGCCTTCCAGCAGGCTCACATGTGCGGCCACGACGCGCCAGCCGTCCGGTGTGCGGATCCAGGTCTGGCTCTGCCGGCCGGTCTTGCTGCTGTTCTTGCGCTTGAATTCGGTGTTTGCCGTGGCGAAGTCGCGGCCATACGTGGTGATGCGCGTGTTGTAGATCTCGCGCTCCAGGCCGGCTGAAGGCCGCCCGGCACGGAAAGCCTTGATCTCGTCGTAGCTGTGCAGGTTCTCGGTCACGCCGTAACGCAGGGTCAGGGGACTGTTCAGGAACAACTCGTCCAGCACATCCACATCATTACCGGTCAGCGCTTTCTCATAGCGCATGAAGGCGGCCGTCATTTCGGCGACGACCTCGGGAATATTGACTTCGAGACTCATGGGGTCCTCAGACAGCTTTCGATGCAGCGATACCATTTTTTTCCAGCTGGCGCGCGACGCGCAAGGCAAGCTCTTCCTTCCAGGGCGCGGCAATAATCTGCACGCCGATCGGCAGCTTGCCGTCGCGCTCCGCCCAGGGGGCGGCGACCACGGGCAGGCCGATGGCGGAAATCGGCTGCGTGAACAGGCCGAGATTGGCGCGCACCGGCATTTCCACACCATTGAGCGTCATCATCACCTGGCCAAGCTTCGGGGCCACACGCGGTGTCGCCGGCGCCAGGATGATATCGACGTCGCGGAACAGCTCCGCCACCTGCGCGCGGTACCAGGCGCGGAAGCGATGTGCCTGGGCCAGCCAGTCGCTCGGCAGCATCAGGCCGGCCAGGAAACGGTCGCGCACGGCGGGATCGAAATCGTTGGGGCGTGTCTTCAGTCTCTCCCGGTGAAGATTGGCACCTTCAACCGTCGTGATCACATAGGCGGCAGCACGTCCGCGTCCCGCTTCGGGGATGGTGACGCGCCGGTCGGTGCCCAGCGCCTTGGCAAAAGCCGCCACCGCCTCATGCACTTCCGGGTCGCCCTGACTGGCGAAATAGTCGTCGGCCACGGCAATCCGCAATCCGTCGATCCCGGAATCCAGTTTCGCGGTCACCGGTTCGGATGGTTTCTGCGCGCACCAGTGATCGTTTTCATCCGGTCCCTGCATGGCATCATAACTGAGCGCGAGGTCGGTGACAGATCGCGTCATCGGGCCGAGATGGTCGAGATCGGCCACGAAGGGGAAACTGCCAAAGCGGCTGAGGCGTCCGAAGGTCGGCTTCAGGCCGAACAGGCCACACAGCGAAGACGGCACGCGGATCGAACCGTTGGTATCCGATCCCAGTGCCAGCGGCACCATGCCGGATGCCACCGCGGTGCCCGAGCCGCCGGACGAGCCGCCCGACATGCAGGTCGGGTCATGCGGATTGCGCGAGGGGCCGTAATGCACATTCTCGCCGGTGAAGTCATAGGCGTATTCGCCCATATTCAGCGCGCCCACCAGAATCGCGCCCGCGGCCTCCAGCCGTTGGACGAGAGTGGCATCGGCACTGGCCGGCGGTGAATCGCGGTTGATCTTGGACCCGGCGAGGGTCGGCAGGCCGGTCACATCGAACAGGTTCTTCACCGCGAAGGGCACGCCAGCGAGAGGCCCGACGGTTTTTCCTTCGTCGATCATCTGGTCGAGGGCCGCAGCTTTGGCGCGGGCGCGTTCCGAGGTGACCGCCGTGAAGGCATTCAGCGCGGGATTGCTCGCCTCGATGCGGGCGAGCGACACGCGCAGGGCTTCGGTGGCTGATATCTTGCCGCCACGGATGGCGGCGGCGATCTGATGCGCCTTGCTCTGGAAATCGATCATGGCTTTACGGCTTGAAGACCGAGGCGGGCTCGACGGTGTCGGGCAGCGGGAAGTTCAACACGGCCTGGGCGATCTGGCGTGAGCGGATCAGGTTGTCGAGCACGGCGGGTTTCCAGTCCGGCGCGATGGCGATGTTCATCGCGGCAGCCGTCGCCTCCAGATAAGCTTCGGCGTCGAATGTATCCTGGCTCATGCAACATCCTCGATCAGCGGGTCGGGCTTGGCGATATCGGCTGCGGCAGTATCGGCCAGCGGGAAATGGCAGGCAACCGAATGGCCCGGCCCGACGCCCTGCAGCAGCGGCATGGCCTGGCTGCAGGCCTCGGTGCCATTCGGGCAGCGGCCATAGAAGCGGCAGACTTTCGGGTCGGGATCAATCGGGCTGCGTGGCTCGCCGGAAATGCGCAGGCGCGGCGTCGCATGCCCCGCATCCCCAGAGAGGCTGTCGAAATGCGGAATCGCCGAGAGCAAAGCCTTGGTATAGGGATGCGCGGGATAGCGGAACACGCGTTCGGCCGGGCCGGACTCCACGATCCTGCCCAGATACATCACCATCACACGGTCGCAGAGCAGGCGCACGACATTCAGGTCGTGGCTGACGAAGAGGTAGCTCATGCCGAGCCGCTGCTTGAGATCTTCCAGCAATTGCAGGATCACCACCTGCACCGAGACATCCAGCGCCGCCGTCGGTTCGTCGAGGATCAGCAGGTCGGGTTCGACGGCGATGGCACGGGCGATGCCGACGCGCGCCTTCTGGCCGCCCGACAGCTGATGCGGGAAGCGGCCGAGCAGTTCGACCGGCAGGCCGCACATGCCGGCCAGTTCCTCGACGCGGGCTTTCAATGCTTCGCGCGGTATCGGTTTTAGCCGGCGGATCGGATCGGCGATGGCGGTGAAAGCCGTGAAGCGCGGATTGAGGCTGTCGCCGGCATCCTGGAACACCATCTGGATGCGCGGGCGATAGGGGCTGCGACCGAAGCCTTTTGCGGGCAGATGGCCGATCTCCTCGCCATCGAGATGGATGCTGCCGTCGGTGAGATCGAGCAGGCGGGTCAGCAGGCGGACGAGTGTGGACTTGCCGCAGCCGCTTTCGCCGACCAGGCCGAGCGTCTCGCCCTTGCCGATGGTGAAGGTGACATCATCCACGGCATGCAGCATCGACACCGGCTTTGCCGTGCCGCGCAGGCGGTCCAGCAGGCTGGGTTTCCTGCCGACGGCGAAATGCTTGTACAGCGCCTGGGCATCGAGCAGCGGCTTGTTGAAGAGGTCCTTCATAGCGGATTCCAGCAGGCAACGACGCTGTTTTTGACATCGCCCAGCACCTGGGGCAGGGCCTGATCGCAGCGCGTCTGTTTGCGCTCGCAGCGCGCGCTGTAGCGGCAGGGCGCGATCTCGGCAGCGCGCAGGTCGGGCAGGTTACCGGGGATGGCGGCGAGGTCCATGAGGCTGACGGTTGGCTTCGGCGTCGCGGCGATCAGTTTGGCGGTGTAGGGGTGGCGCGGATGCGCGAAAAGCTCGGCGGTCGGCGCGGCCTCCACGATATGGCCGGCATGCATCACCACGATATGATCGCAATATTCCGCCGCCATGCCGAGATCGTGGGTGATCAGCAGCGTCGCCATGCCCTGGTCTTTGCCCAGTTCGGCGATCAGGTCCATGATGGCGGCCTGCGTGGTGACATCCAGGCCCGTGGTTGGCTCGTCGGCGATCAGCATCTTGGGTGAGCAGGCCAGCGCAATCGCAATCATGATGCGCTGGCACATGCCGCCCGAAAGCTCGAAGGGATAAGCCCTGGCGCGGCGCTCCGGATCTGGGATGCGCACCTTCTGCAGCATCTCGATGGCGCGTTTCGGCGCTTCGCGGCGGGTGACATTGCCATGCTGCAGCAGCACATCGGCGATCTGGTCGCCGACCCGGCGGATCGGATTGAGCGCCACGCGCGGATTCTGGAAGATCATCGACATTTCGCGACCGCGGATGTCGCGCAGGGCAGCCTCTGGAGCCTGCAGCAGATCGAGGCCGCCGAAGGTGGCTGTGCCACGTGTTACCCGGCCGGCGGCATCGAGGATGCCCATGACGGTAAAGGCCGTGACGGATTTTCCCGAGCCGCTTTCGCCGACAATGGCAACCATCTCGCCCTTGTTGACCGCGAAGCTGACATTCTCCAGCGCTTTGACAATTCCGCTGCGTGTGCGGAATTCGACGCTGAGGCTGTCGACGCTGAGAACGGGAACGGCGCTCATGTCCTCCTCCGCGGATCAACAATATCCCTGAGTCCGTCGCCCAGCAGGTTGAAGCAGAACACCGCCGTCATCAGTGCCAGGCCGGGGAACAGCGCCACCCACCATTCGCCGGAGATCATGTAGGCGGCACCTTCGGCCACCAGGATGCCCCATTCCGGTGTCGGCGGCGCGATGCCCAGACCGATAAAGGACAGGCCGGCCGCATTCAGGATGGCATAGCCCATGGTCAGCGAGCACTGCACCATCAGGATGGGAAGAATATTCGGCAGGATCTGCATCAGCAGGATGCGCGCTTCGCCATTGCCCGATAGCCGCGCCGCTTCAACGAAGCCGGCATTGCGCCGGATATTGGCCTCGGCACGGGCGACGCGGGCATAGAGCGGCGTGTTGATGATGGCGGTGGCCAGCACGATATTGCCCACCGTATTGCCCAGCGCCGCCACGATGCCCATGGCCAGCACGAAGAGCGGGAAGGCCATGATGGTATCGGCCAGCCGGCCGACCACGCGGTCGACCCAGCCGCCGAAGAAGCCGGCGGCAATGCCGGCCAGCGCTCCGATGGCGAAGGTCAGCACCACCGAGAAGAAGGCGATGCCGAGGTCGAGCCGGGTGGCCACCAGCACGCGGCTGAAAATGTCGCGGCCGAGCGCATCGGTGCCGAACCAGTGTGCGCCCGAGGGCGGCTGCAGCGTCGCCGCGCCATTGGTGGCGAGCGGGTCATAGGGTGCCAGATACGGGCCGAACAGCGCGCAGAACAGGATGAAGCCGAACAGCGAGAAGGCAAACAGCGTGACCGGATTCTCGGTCAGCACATAGCGGATATGCTTCAGTGTCTCGCTCATGACTCGAACCCGACGCGCGGATCGATCACGATATAGAGGATGTCGATGGCGAGGTTGAGCGCCACATAGAGCAAAGCCATGGTCAACACGAAGCCCTGGATCGGCGCGTAGTCCGAAGAGATCAGTGCCTCGATCGCGAATGTTCCGATACCGGGCCAGGAGAATACCTTCTCGACCAGCACATTGGCGCCGAGCAGGAAGGAAAACACCATGCCCAGCGTGGTCACCACCGGCAGCATGGCATTGCGGAAGGCATAGGCGTAGACGATCTTGCCCTTCGGCAGGCCCGACGCACGCGCGGTGCGGATGAAATCGCTGCCCAGCACCTCCAGCATGGCGGCGCGGGTCATGCGCGCCAGCGGCGCCAGGGTGAAGATCGCCAGCGCCGTCACCGGCAGCAGCAGCTGCGCGCAGGCGGCGCGGAAGGTCGCGCCATCGCCGGCCAGCAGGGCGTCGATGGTGTAGAGCCCTGTCACGTGAGGCGGCGCAGAATAGAAGATGTCGAGCCGGCCGAGCGGTGCCGGCGCCCAGCCAAGCCGGTAATACAGCACATAGACCAGCAACAGCCCGGTGAAGAAGGCCGGCAGCGACACGCCCGCCGTGGTCATCACGCGGCACAGATGGTCGATCCATGAGCCCGGCCGTGTGGCGGCCAGCACGCCGAGCGGTACGGCGATCAGCACCGAGACCAGCAGGCCATAGAGCGTGAGTTCGAGCGAGGCCGGCAGCCGGGTGCGGATTTCGGTCAGAACGGGCTGGCCGGTGGCAATCGAGTTGCCGAGATCGCCGCGCGCGAGGTCTTTCAGATAAACGACGAACTGTTCGGGCAGGGTCTTGTCCAGACCCAGCGCGCGACGCACCTCCTCGATGGCCTGCGGCGTCGCGGCGGGTCCGGCGAAGAAAGCGGCCGGATCGCCGGGCAGGGCGCGGGTCAGCAGGAAGGTGACGATCAGCACGCCGATCACGCTGGGCAATGCACCCACCAGGCGTTTTCCGATCAGCCGCAGCATCGTCGCGCCCTCCTGCTGTCTTCCCTGGGTCTTACAGTTTCTCGATCTGGCGGAAATCGAGCTGGCGATGGAACCAGTAGGTATAGCCCTTGATGTTCTTCTGCATGCCGACATCGAGGATCTGCTGGTACAGCGGAATGCGCGGCGCCTCGTCCATCGCCATCTTGATGAAGCCCATCACCTGCTGTTTGTATTTGGCCGGATCGGTCTCATAGCGCGAGGCATCGATCAGGGCGTCCATCTTGGCATCCTTGTAGGCCATGGTGTTGAACACCGCGTTCTGGCCGTGATAGCCCCAGAAGAAGTAATAGTCGGGGAAGTTCAGCCAGCCGCCGAAGCTGGCGATATGGATCGGGCGATTCTTCTGCAGCATGGCGTTGCGGAAATTGGCGCCCGGAATCTTCTCGATGGTGGCCTTGATGCCGATCTTGCCCAGCGCCTCCTGCAGCAGCACGGCTTCCGGTTCCGATGCCGTCGCATCACCCAGATCGATCGAGATGGTGGTCTCGAAACCATCGGGATAGCCGGCTTCGGTCAGCAGTTGCTTGGCCTTGGCCAGATCCGTCTTGTAAGGGAAGGGCTGCGGCCAGCTGGCATCCTTCGGCGCATCGGCCGGGCCCAGCGCCATCGGAATGCCGCGACCATAGATCGCCGATTTGTAGATCTGCTCATAGGGCACCACATGGGCGACGGCCTGGCGCACCTTCACATTGTCGAAGGGCTTCTGCGTCGTCACCATGCCGATGTATTTGAGCGAATTCTCGATCGGCACGCCGACCACCAGATATTTTCCGGAGCCCTTCTCGGCGAGGATTTCGGCGGCATCCTTCTGCGGCATGTCGACCGAGATATCGGCATCGCCGCGTTCCATCAGGGCGCGGCGGTTGCCCGAGGACGGCACCTCGCGGATGATCACGCGCTTGATCTTGGGCAGCGGGCCGCCCTTCCAGTCGTCATTGCGGTTGAAGGTGATTTCCTGGCCCGGCGTCCACTTGTCCAGCTTGTAGGCGCCGCCGGCGGCGGAGTTTGTCTTCATCCATTCCATCGCCCAGGGATCTTTCTCGGTGGCATTCTTCTTCGCCAGCGTCGAGTTGAAGATCGCCGGCACGACAACGGCCATGTCGGGCAGCGACAGCTTGTCCTTCTTCGGCAGGTCGACGCGGAAGGTGTAGTCGTCCACCGCCACGAACTGTTCCGGCTTGGTCAGCGAGCCGGCCGCCATCTGGAAGGTGGGGAAGCCGCCGACCGACACCGCGCGGTCGTAAGACCATTTCACATCCTTCGCCGTCACCGGCGTGCCATCATGGAATTTCGCATCCTTGCGCAGCTTGAAGGTGATCGAGGCGCCATCCGGCGCGACGCTGTAGCTCTCGGCCAGCTCGGGTTCGATCTTGCTGTAGTCATAGGTCATGGTGCCGTCAGGCAGCGCCTTGCGGCCGAAGGTCACCAGGCGGTCGTACATGTTCCAGGCCGCCACATAGGAGCGGAAGCTGGTGCCGACGCCATGGATGTCGAGGCTGTTGGGGCCGTTTTCCACCAGCACCAGCAGGGTTTCCTGCCGCGACTGGGCGGCGGCTGGTCCGACGGCCAGGCCGGCAGCGACAATGGCGGAACACGCGAAAAGGAAGACACGACGTTGCATGGCAGAGCCCCCGTTAATGCTTTGTCTGGGGTTCAGCATTGCAACCGATATGCCAATAGCAGGGGGAATGCCGTTCTCTGCCGTAATGAATTGTCCGGGCTGGGAAAAACCGATCGTGGCGAAAATGTAGGCTCTGTGGGTGGTGGCATAAATTGATTAAATAAGGTGCAATTGCCTTGGATTGTATGCGAGGCAGAGGCAAATCGCTCAAGCTACGATATTGATTTTCATAGGATTTATAGCGGCATTTCGCGGTACGGCTATTGCATACAATCCATTGAAATCCCGACCACAGCGGTCTGGCGGAGCCGGTACATGGATATCTCACTCGATCTGAAAACCCTCGCGGCCTCCTACGAAAAAGGCCTGCGGCCGACTGAACTGGTGGCGGCGATTTACGACCGCATCACGGCGCGCGGCGAGGACAATGTCTGGATCACGCTGGTCCCGAAAGAGCAGGCGCTGGTGCGGGCCGCCGCCCTGGAAGCATCCGGTCGCAGCGCGCAGCAGCCGCTCTGGGGGATTCCTTTCGCGGTGAAAGACAATATCGATGTGGCCAGCCTGCCCACCACTGCAGCCTGTCCGGATTTCCTTTTTATGCCGGACAAGTCGGCGACGGTGGTCGAGAAACTGCTCGCAGCCGGCGCGATCCTGATCGGCAAGACCAATCTCGATCAGTTTGCCACCGGTCTTGTCGGCGTGCGCAGTCCTTACGGCGTGGCGCGCAATCCCTTCAATTCCGACTATATCCCGGGCGGTTCCAGTTCCGGCTCGGCAGTGGCGGTGAGCGCCGGCCTGGTCAGTTTCTCGCTCGGCACCGACACGGCGGGTTCCGGCCGCGTGCCGGCGGGCTTCAATAATATCGTCGGACTGAAACCCACTGTCGGATTGCTCAGCGCCAGCGGCATGTTGCCAGCCTGCAAGGCGCTCGATTGCATTTCGATCTTCGCGCTGACCGTGAATGATGCCAGTGCGGTCCTGGGTGTCGCTGCTGGCTATGATTCTGCCGATGGCTATAGCAGGCCCGCACCTGCCGGCTGGCGGGCAAGCCCAGCGGGCGGCGTGCAACCATTCCGTTTCGGTGTGCCGCGACAAGACCAGCTCAAATTTTTCGGCAACAGCGCAGCCGAGGCGTTGTTCCTACGCGCAGTCGACCGGATGACGGCGCTGGGTGGCGAAAAGCTGGAGATCGATTACACGCCTTTCGCCGAAGCCGCCGGGCTGCTCTATACGCCGGCCGGCACAGCGGAACGCACGGCGGCGGTGGGCGATTTTCTGAACAGTCATGCCGATGCGCTGCATCCCGTCACGCGGAAGATCATCGAGGCCGGCAAACAGGCGACCGGCGTCGATGTGCATCGTCACTATTACCGCATTCGCGAATTGCAGCAGGCGTCCTCGGCGACCTGGGAGCAGATCGATGTGATGCTGCTGCCGACCAGCGGCACGATCTATACGGTTGCCGAACTCGAAGCCGAGCCCATCCAGTTCAACAGCAACCTGGGCTATTACACGAACTTCGTGAATTACTTCGATCTGGCGGCACTGGCGGTACCGAACGGATTTCAGCCCGATGGGTTGCCCGCCGGCATCACCCTGATCGGGCCACGCTTCTCCGAGCCACTACTGGCCGGCATCGGCGAGGCCTGGCAGCGTGACACCGGCCTATCGCTCGGCGCGACCCGCCATGCATATCCCGAAACGGCGCCTGCAACAGGCAATGCAAACTATCCGTCCGTCACTGTCGCGGTCTTTGGCGCGCATATGTCGGGCCTGCCGCTGAATTACCAACTGCGCGAACTTGGCGCGAGGTTACTGTCAGATTGCAGCACCGCGCCGGACTATCGCCTTTACGTGATTGCCGGCGCATTGCCGCGGCCTGGTCTGGTCCGCACAGTGCAGGGCGGCAGGTCGATTCTCGGCGAGTTGTGGCAGATTCCGACGGCCGGCTTTGGCGCATTTGTCGCTGCGATCCCGGCGCCGCTCGGCATCGGCGATGTCACGCTGGATGACGGCCGTGTTGTAAAAGGTTTCCTCTGCGAGGCGGTTGCCGCGGCGGATGCCCCAGACATCACTTCGCTGGGCGGATGGCGGGCCTGGCTGGAGACGTCGCGGCAGGAACCGGCTCTGGCCGCGCCCCAGTAACCTGGCCGACGGAGACGATCGTCACCTTGCCGACATGGCCGCGCATGGCGGCCTCGGCACCGGCCGCATCGCCGGAGAGAATGGCCTGCACCACGCGGTCATGCTCGGCGTGTGAATCGTGCAGGCGACCCAGCACGCGGAACTGCGAGCGGCGGAAGGGCAGGACTCGCCGGCGTGTCGCCCAGGCCGTCTCGGCCAGAAAGTCGTTCTTGCTGCCGCGATAGATCAGGTCGTGAAAATCATTGTTGAAGGCGGCATAGCCTGTCAGGTCGCCGTCCTTCACCAGGGTCAGTGCCGCGTCGTGAACGGCGGCGAGTTCGCGGCGTTCCGGCGCCGTCATACGCAGGGTGGCAAGGCGGGCGCAGGTTGCCTCCACCTCGGCCATGACCTCGAACATTTCCTCGATGCGACGGGTGGTGGGCAGGGCAACCAGCACGCCACGATGCGGGCGGTATTCCACCAGGCCAATGCCCGCCAGCGCCTTGAGCGCCTCGCGGACCGGCGTGCGCGACATGCCGAATGTCTCTGCGAGATCGGCTTCATCCAGCCGGGCACCGGGCAGGCGTTCGCCGGTCACGATCTGCTCGGCGAGCGTATCCCGCAACTGTTCGGCCAGCGTGCGCTTCTCGTCCATGCCTAGGTCATAAAGGCTTTGCGCGTATCGTTCAAGAAAGGTTGTCGGGGTGCTGCCGGCTTATCGCCTGACGATCATGTTCTTGTGTTCCAGCCGGCTCAGCAGCCGCACCAGCGGCCACAGCAGGGCCAGATAGATCAGGGCTGCCAGGACCACCGGCGAGGGATTGTACAGCAGCGATTGCGCATCCCGCGCCACGCGCAGCAGTTCGGGCAGCGCCACCACGCTGGCCAATGTGGTGAGCTTCACCACCTCGATGCTGTTGCCGATCAGGTCGGGCAACACATTGCGGGTTGCCTGCGGCACCACCACGTAAGTCAGCGCCTGCAGCCGGCTGAGACCGGTGGATCTGGCGGCCTCCATCTGGCCCTGCGGCACAGCCATCAGACCGGCGCGGAAAATCTCGCCGTAATAGCTGGCATTGTTGAGCAGGAAGCCGAGCGCCACGGCGAGCAGCTTGGGCATGTCGATGCCGAGGAAGGGGAAGCCGAAATAGATGAAGATCAGCAGCACCAGCGGCGGCAGCGCGCGGAAGACATCGACATAGATCGCGACCAGGATGCGGACCAGGCGGCTTTCGGTTTGCGTCGCGACCAGTGCGACGAACAATCCGCCGGCCAGGCCGAGCGGAATCACCAGCAGCGACAGGCCGATGGTGGTGAGCAGACCCTGCAGCAGGAAGGGGAATACCTGCTGAAATACCTCGAGATTGAAGAAATTGCGCAGCAGGGCGTCCATGTCAGACTTTCCACTGCCAGCGGCTTTCCAGGCGGCGCGCCGCCAGGATCACCGGAATGAAGATCACCAGATAGGCCGCCGCCGCCATGGTCAGCGGCGTGGGATTGCCGGCATTGCTGGTGGCGGAATGTGCGTTGTTCAGCACTTCGCTGAGCGCCACCACCGAACCGAGCGCGACATTCTTGCTGATGGCGATCACGCGGTTGGTCAACGGCGGCACGGCAATGCGGGCAGCCTGCGGCAGGATCACCGATGTCATGGTCTGCCACCAGGTCAGTCCGGTGGAGCGCGCCGCTTCCCACTGGCCGCGCGGCAGGCTGAGCATGCCGCCCCAGATGCATTCTTCGGCGTAGGCCGCCAGCACCAGCGACAGGGACAGCCAGGTGGCGGTCAGTGCCGACATGGACAGGCCGATCAGCGGGAAAGCAAAGAAGAAGATGATGATGACGATCAGCGGCGGCAGGGCGCGCATGATATCGACGAAGGCGACGATCGGCAGCGACAGCCAGGGCTGCTGCAGGGCGCGCAGGATCGCCAGCGCCAGGCCAAGCACAAGTCCGGTGACGGAGACGAGGATTCCGACCCCTGCGGTGACGCCCATGCCGGCGATGATATCGGGCCAGTAGCGCGCCGCCACTTCGGCATTGAAGAAGGTGTGCAGGAAGCGGTCGAGGCCGTCCATTATGCGCGGCCCATTATTCGTGGCCGCCGGTATAGCGTGCCAGGAAGGCGCGCGTGCGGTCATGCTTCGGCGCACCGAAAACTTCGGCCGGCGGACCTTCCTCGACGATCACGCCGCCATCCATGAAGATCACGCGATCAGCCGCGGCGCGGGCAAAGCCCATTTCATGGGTGACGACCAGCATGGTCATGCCGTTCTCGCGCAATTGGCGCATCACCTTCAGCACCTCGCCCACGGTCTCGGGATCGAGCGCGCTGGTCGGTTCGTCGAACAGGATGATCTTGGGCTGCAGCACGATGGCGCGGGCAATGCCCACGCGCTGCTGCTGGCCGCCGGACAACTGGGCGGGATGGGCCTGCGCCTTGTCGGCCAGACCAACACGCTCAAGCGCTGCCATGCCGAGCCGGTCGGCCTCGGCGCGCGTTTTGCCCTGCACCTTGCGCAAAGCCAGCGTCACATTGCCCAGCGCGGTGAGATGCGGATAAAGGTTGAACTGCTGAAACACCATGCCGATATGCTGGCGCACGGCGTTGATATCGACATCCGCGCGGCTGATATCGGCGTCGCCCACCATGATCTGGCCGGACTGGAAGCTCTCCAGCCGGTTGCAGCAGCGCAGCATGCTGCTTTTGCCTGAACCCGACGGGCCGATGACGCAGACCATCTCGCCGGGAAAGACCCTCAGGTCAATCCCGCGCAAGACCTCAAGGGAGCCGTAGGCCTTATGCAGGCCTACGAGCTCCAGGATCGGTAACGCACTCATACTGTCAGTAGCGATACGGTTACTCGCCTTGCAGTGCTTACGAGCATTTCAGGGTGACCGGCGTCGCATCATAGCCTTCCATATTCGGCACACCATGACCCGGCGCGATCACCACGGCGGCGGCTTCCGGACCCGGCTTGAAGCCGAACCACTTCTCGGCGGCCTTGGCCACGAAACCATCCTTCTTCATGCATTTCAGCGCCATCGAGGCGGCGTCGCGGCCAGCCTTGTCATCGCCGCGGAAGGCAAATGCCCAGACCAGACCGGTGGTGATGGTGTAGCTGGTCTTGACTTCCTGGTTCTGCTTCGCCGCCCAGGCCGACACGGTGTTGCCGCCCAGATTGGCATCGGCGCGACCCGACTGCACCGCCTGGATGGCGTCGGAATTGCTGCCATAGACGTCATACTTGAAGCCGTATTTCGCGGCATTGTCGCGCGTCCAGGTCTCGTAGGCCGAGCCCTTGTTGACGGCGATGGTCTTGCCCTTCAGGTCATCCAGGCTCTTGATGCCGGGTGCCGACTTCTTCTCGACGAAGGTGAAGTCGGTGTTCAGATAGCCTTCGGTGAACAGCAGCGACTTGGCACGTTCCGGGGTCACCGTCACCGGCGCCAGCACGAAATCATACTTCTTGGCATTCAGGCCCGGAATCAGGCCGGAAAACTCAGTGCCCTCAATCTCGATCTTCTTGCCCATACGCTTGGCCATTTCCTCGCCAAGCTCGATGTTGAAGCCCTGCAGGCCGCCGCCCAGCTTGACCATCGCATGCGGTGCAAAGGTGGCATCGACGCCGGTCTTCAGCACCTGCGCCATGGCAGGCATGCCGGCGGTCAGGATCAGGGTGCCGATTGCGGCCAGGCCCAGGTTCAGTTTGAAAGACGTCATGATTACCCCCGTTGTTGCAGTGATGGATGAAAACGAAAACCCGTTCAGTCCGGTGCGGTGCCCAGCGGCGCGCCGGCACCGGTGCGTTCGACGATCAGCTTGTAATGTTCGGGCCGGCGATGCTTGGAAAAATTGAAGACATGCTCGCGGAAAGTCTCGCCGATACTGAGATCGGCATTGGTGAAGATCAGTTCGTCTTCCTCGCTCTGGGATTGCGCGGTGATCTCGCCGGTCGGCGCCACGATGGCGGAGCCGCCGATCATGTGGAAACCGTCTTCCTTGCCACATTTGGCCGCCGCCGCCACCCAGAGACCGTTCTGGTAGGCATTGCCCTGCAGCGAGAGCAGATGATGGAACATGCGCAGATGCGGCGGTTCGTTCCAGTGGATGTTCCAGCTCGGCGTGTTGTAGCCGAGCGCGACGATCTCGGCGCTCTGCAGCCCCATCACGCGATAGGTCTCGGCCCAGCGGCGGTCGTTGCAGATACACATGCCGATGCGGGCGCCCAGCGTGTCCCAAACCTTGAAGCCCTCGTTGCCGACCTCGAAGAATTTCTTCTCCAGATGCTGGAACGGCGCTGTCTCGATGTGATGCGAATGGCCGGGCAGATGAATTTTCCGGTACCGCCCGACAATCTTCGCGTTTTCATCGGTCAGGATCGCCGTGTTGAAGCGGCGGCCATCCGGCGTCAGTTCGGCATAACCGAGATAGAAACCGATCTTGTATTCGGCAGCGAGATCGAATAGCGGCTGGGTTTCCGGCCCCGGCATGCTGCGCTCGAAGAAGCGCTCGATGGCGTCTTCCTCGCTCATCCAGTAGCGCGGGAAGAAGGTGGTGAGCGCGAGTTCGGGGAAGACCACAAATTTCGCGCCGCGGCTTTTGGCCTCGCGCAGTAGTTCGATCAGCCGCTTCACCACGGAGGCGCGGCTGTCGGCCAGATGGATCGGGCCGAGCTGGGCGACGGCAATACCATAGGGACGTTTCAGCGTGCTCATCGTCAGCTCCCCATGCCGACCAGGCTGCGCAGCATCTGGCGCGCCACGGCGGCCGAGATGCCGGTGGGATTGGCTAGCATGTCGGAGGCCTTGCGCTTGAGGAACTGGCCCGAGCCGCGTTCGACCTTCAGCTGGTTATCCTCGACCACCACGCGGCCGCGATTGATCACGATTTCCGGCCAGCCCTTCAGCTGGCGGCCTTCATAGGGGGTGTAGCCGACATTGTCGTGCAGCATGGCGGCCGTGACCGTGACCTCGCGGTCCTGATTCCAGATGCCGAGATCGGCATCGGCACCGACGGCAATCGTGCCCTTGCGGCCCGACAGGCCATACATCTCGGCGTGATTGGTGGCGGTCAATGCCACGAATTCCTGGATGCTGATGCGGCCGGCCATGAAGCCTTCGGAGAACAGCAGCGGCAGGCGCAGTTCCAGGCCCGGCACGCCATTCGCCATTTCCTTGAATGTCGTCGCATCGCCCTTGGGCAGCTTGCCGCTCTTGTCGAAGCGATAGGGCGCATGATCGGAGGAATAGGTGTAGAGCGTGCCGTCCTTCATGCCGGCCCAGACTGCCTCCTGCGATTCCTTGTCGCGCGGCGGCGGCGAGCAGCAGAACATCGCGCCCTGCAGGCCTTCGCGATCCAGGTCCTCGGCGGTGAGGAACAGATATTGCGGGCAGGTCTCGGCATAGACAGCGGCGCCGCGCTGCTTGGCGCGACGGATGGTGTGAATCGCTTCCTGACCGGACACATGCACGATGAGCAGCGGCACGCCGAGCAGGCGGGACAGCGCGATGGCGCGGTTGGTCGCTTCGGCTTCGGCCAGGGGGTCGTGCGCCACAGCATGGAATTTCGGCGCGGTATGGCCCTGTTCCAGTAGTCGATGCGCCAGCCAGCGGATCATGTCGTGGTTTTCGGCATGCACCATCACCAGCGCCTGTTCGCGCGCCGCCACCGACAGCACATCGAGCAGCTGATGATCGTCCAGCTTCAGCTTGTCATAGGTCATGTAGACCTTGAGCGAGGTGATGCCGTCGCGGATCGCCTGGGGCAGGTCGGTCTGCAGCGCGGTATCGTCCGGATTGGCGAGGATCAGGTGAAAGCCGTAATCGATCACGGCCTTTTCGCGCGCCAGCCTGCCATAGTCGGCGACGACCTCGGGGATCTTCATGTCGCGATGCTGCGCGGCAAAGGGAATGATCGTCGTGGTGCCGCCGAAGGCGGCCGAGACGGTGGCCGAATAGAAGTCGTCGGCGCACATCAGGCCCATGCCTGACAGCTGCTCGACATGGCAGTGACTGTCGATGCCGCCAGGCAGCACCCAGCGGCCGGCGGCGTCGATCTCGCGTTTGCCGGGCGCGAGCCCTGCGCCTAGGGCGGCGATCACGCCGTCGCGGACGGCGATATCGGCTTCAAATACGTCGCTCGCGGTGGCGATGCGGCCATTGCGCACCACCAGGTCGAAATCACTCATGCGCCCCACTCAATGCTGATCAGACACAGCGCTTCGACAAAAATTCTCGCAATGCAGCACCAGAATGTCGCATGCCGGTTTGTCATCCGCCCTTAACATGATGTTAAGGGCGGTCCGCAGGAGGAGCGGTTAGTGTCGCAGGGCCCCCTCGCGCATCTCCTCCTGCAACGAAAAACCGTTGGCTGCCATCAGCTTGCGCAGAATCTTCACGAAGGACTGGGCGAGCTGCGACATCGGCTCGAAGCGCAGGAAAGCGAGGTTGGCCATCATCACCGGCGCATCCGTGACCGGGCGCGAGACCAGATGCCCGTTTGGCCAGTTATGCAGCGAGAATTCGTCGATCAGCGCCACGCCGGCACCAGCCTGCACCAGGGCGCAGGCACTTTGCGGCGAGCCGACCTCGATGGTGGCTTTCAGCGGCAGACCGGCCCGGTCATACATCTGCGCCACCATGCGACCGTAAGGCGTGTCGCGGTCATAGGCGATCAGCGGGTATTCGGCCAGATCGGCCAGCGACAGCATGGGCTTGCGCGTCAGCGGATGATCCTCGGGACAGACGCAGCAGACCGGGCTCTGGCCCAGCGGTTTGGTCTCCAGGTTGGGATGGTCGATCGGCGTGCTGATCACGCCGATATCAGCCTGGTGATTCAGCAGGCGCTCCTGCAGCGGCGCGTAATTGAGGAAATTGAAGGTGACTTTCGCGTCCGTGTATCTCTCGCAAAGCTGTGCGATTGCCTGCGGAATCAGCACATGGCCGATACTTGGGCTGGACACGACATGCAGCACGCCCTGGCGGCGCTCGGCCAGCGAATGCGCGACTTCGTTGACGCGCTGCACGCCCAGGTAGACATGATCGACTTCGCGGAACAGGCGTTTCGCCTCAGGGGTTGCATAGAGCCGGCCCTTGATCCGCTCGAAGAGCGGAAAACCAACGCGGGTCTCGGTATAGGACAGCAGACGACTCACCGCCGGCTGCGACACATGCAGCACTTTCGAGGCGCCGCTGATCGAGCCGGTGCTCATCACGGCGCGGAAAACTTCAATTTGCCTGAGATTCAAGGACATACGGGCCTCCCATGCGCCGGTTTCTTATGGTCATCGCATGATGCACCGAAAACCGGCCATCCCATAACATCGCGTTAAGGGTGCAAGACAAATACGCAAGGAGCATGCCACTCCCAGCGCGCGCGGAGTGACATAGACTGGCCGCGACCCCTGGAGGCCGCGATGACGCCTACAATCATTGTGATCAATCCGAATTCGAACGAAGCCGTGACCGCCGGCATCGATGTCGCACTCGAACCGCTGCGCATTGGCGGCGGCCCGGCGATCCGCGCCCTGACGCTGAAGGAAGGCCCGCCCGGCATCCAGAGCCAGCATGACGTGGAGAGCGTGACTCTGCCGCTGGCTCGACTGGCGCAATCGCTGGAAGCCGAGGCCAGTGCCTTCGTGATTGCCTGTTTCAGCGATCCGGGCCTGCATGTGGTGCGCGAGGCCGTGAAGCGGCCGGTCCTGGGCATCGCCGAATGCGGCGTGCTCACGGCCCTCACCATGGGGCATACATTTGGCGTCATCGCCATCCTGGAAACTTCGATCCCGCGTCACTTGCGACTCTGGGGCGCGATGGGTGTGACGGACCGGCTGGCCGGCGAACGCGCCATCGGCCTGACGGTGGCTGAACTGGCCGACCGCGAGCGCACGCTGAAACGCATGATCGAGACCGGCAAACGCCTGCGCGACGAACGCCAGGCCAACACCATCGTGATGGGCTGCGCCGGCATGGCGGTGTTCCGCGATCCGTTGCAGGAGGCGCTGGGGATTCCGGTGATCGAGCCGACCCAGGCAGCGGCTACCATGGCATTGGGTCGCGTGCGTCTGGGCTGGTAACCGCGATGGATATCGCCGCCTCCGAACTGTCGCCCGATCGTATCTACAAGCTGCTGGTCAGCACGGTGATGCCCCGGCCGATTGCGCTGGTCTCGACGCTGAATGAGGACGGCAGTCCGAATGCCGCGCCGTTCAGCTTCTTCAACGTTTTCAGCAATGCGCCGCCGCTGCTGGTGATCGGCATCGAAGGCAGCAAGCGCGACGACGGCAAGCCGCACAAGGATACGGCGCGCAACATTATCGCGCGCGGCGAATTTGTGGTGAACCTGGTCAGCCATGCCATGGCACTGCCGATGGTGGCCAGCGCCATCGACTTCCCCGAAGGCGTCAGCGAATTCGACGAAGCCGGCTTCACGCCACGTGCTTCGAAGCAGATCGCAGTGCCGGGCATCGCCGAGTCGCCGGTCAGTTTTGAGTGCCGCCTGTTTAATACGGTATCCCTGCCCTTCAATCGCAGCCTGGTGACCGGCGAAATTCTGCATCTGCATGTGGCCGACAATGCCATCGACGACAAGCTGCATGTCGATCCCGATGCGCTGGACCTGATCGGCCGCATGCATGGCGCCGGCTGGTATACCCGCACGCGCGACCGCTTCGAGATTCCGCGCATGACGCCCGACGAATGGCGCGCCAAGAAAAAGCAGGGCGAGCGGACATGACGGAGATCCTCGACCAATTGCGCGGTATTGTCGGCGCTGCTCATGTGCTGACTGCGGCGGACGACCAGCAGGCCTATGTGGTCGACTGGATGAAGAAATATCGCGGCGTGGCCCGCGCCGTGGTGCGGCCGGGCAAGACCGAAGAGGTGGCGGCCGTGCTGCGCTGCTGCAACGAGGCGCAGGTCACCGTCATTCCCCAGGGCGGCAATACCGGCATGGCCGGCGGTGCGACGCCGGATGGCAGCGGCAGCCAGATTATTCTCAGCCTGACCCGCATGAACCGTATCCGCGAAATCGATCCGGTCGGCAACACGATCACAGTGGATGCCGGCTGCGTGCTGGCAACGATCCAGCAGGCGGCGCGCGATGCCGGCCGTTTCTTTCCGCTCAGCCTGGGTGCCGAAGGCAGTTGCACCATCGGCGGCAATCTTGCCACCAATGCCGGCGGCATTGCCGTGCTGCGCTATGGCAATATGCGCGAACTGGCGCTTGGCCTCGAAGTGGTGCTGGCCGATGGCCGCATCTGGGATGGGCTGCAGGCGCTGCGCAAGGACAATACCGGCTACGATCTGCGCGATCTTTTCATTGGCTCCGAAGGCACGCTCGGCGTGATTACCGGCGCGGTGCTGAAGCTGCACGCGGCTCCCGTTGTGCGGGCCACTGCCATGGTCGCATTGCCGCATCGCGATGCGGCACTTGCGCTGTTCACGCGGCTGCGCGGTCGCACCGGCGACCGGCTGACGGCGTTTGAATTCATGACGCGCAACTGCGTCGATCTGGTGCTGAAGCATGCCGGCGGCGCGGTCGCGCCTTTTGCCGCCGTGCCGCCGGCCATTGTGCTGACTGAGTTGAGCGATACCGACGCTGAGGCCAATCTGGCCGGACTGCTGGAAGATCTGCTGGCGGCTGCCATCGAGGCGGGCGAGGCGACCGATGCCGTGATCGCGCAGAGCAGCGAACAGGCCAAGGCGCTGTGGCGCATCCGTGAAGGCATCTCGGAGGCTCAGGTCCGCGCTGGCAAAACGATCAAACATGATATCGCACTGCCCATCGGCCAGCTTGCCGCCTTCATGGACGACTGCGAACGCATAGTCGAAGCGGCCTATCCCGGCCTGAACTTCCTGGTCTTTGGCCATCTCGGCGATGGCAACCTGCATTACAACCTGCAGCGCGCGCCGCAGATGGATGACGATGCCTTTTATGCCCTGACCGGACCGCTCAATGCGCTGGTACATGATCTGGTGCATCGCTATCGCGGCAGCATCAGCGCCGAGCATGGCGTCGGCCAGCTGCGGCGCGACGAGCTGCCGCGCTACAAGTCCGGCGTGGCGCTGCAGATGATGCATGACCTGAAACGACTGTTTGATCCCGCCAGCATCCTCAATCCGGGCAAACTGCTTCAATCCTGATTCTCGCCACAAGAGGTTTCCCTGACATGGCCAAACTCGACGAATCCGCCAAGGGCGTTTACATCATCTCGGTCACGCCCTTCACCGATAGCGGTGCGCTCGACCTCGACAGCACCGACCGCATGGTCGACTTCTACATGGAGAAGGGCGTCACCGGCTTCACGCTGCTCGGCATGATGGGCGAGGCGCCGAAGCTGACCATGGCGGAATCGCGCAGCTTCGTGCAGCGGGTGCTCAAACGCCTGAACGGCAGGGTGCCCGTGGTGGTGGGTGCCTCCAGCCCGGGTTTTGCCTCCATGGCTGAACTGACCAAGGCCGTCATGGACGACGGTGCAGCCGGTGTAATGATCGCGCCGCCGGGCACGCTGAAGACCGACGACCAGATCGTCACCTATTACGAGAATGCGGCCGAGGCGATCGGCATGTCCACGCCCTTCGTGCTGCAGGATTTCCCGCAATCGACCAATGTGCATATGACGGCCGGCGTGATCGCCCGCATCATCAAGAGCCTGCCATCCTGCGTGATGCTGAAGCATGAGGACTGGCCGGGCCTGGCCAAGCTGAGCGCTCTGCGGGCCATGACCGATCTGCGTCGCGTCAGCATCCTGGTCGGCAACGGTGCTGTTTTTCTGCCCGAGGAAATGGAGCGCGGTGCCGACGGCGCCATGACCGGCTTCGCCTATCCCGAGATGATGGTGGAGGTCGTGAAGGCCTATCAACAGGGCAAGCCGGATCGCGCCCGCGATATCTTCGATGCCTATCTGCCGCTGGCGCGTTATGAGCAGCAGCCGGGGCCTGGCCTCGCCATCCGCAAATACGTGCTGCAGAAACGTGGCGTGATCGCGTCGGCTGCTTTGCGCAAGCCGGGGCCGAAGCTGTCGGCCCAGGATATTGCCGAAACCGAGAAGATGATCGCGCGCCAGACCAAGCGCCTGCAGGAGATCGGCTGATGGATCTCGGGCTGAATGGAAAGCGTGCGCTGGTGCTGGGTGCCAGCCGGGGTCTCGGTGCGGCCTGCGCGAAAGTGCTGGCCCGTGAAGGCGCCACGGTGATCGCGGCGGCGCGCAGCGTCGAGGATACCAAGACCTGGATCGCCGGCGAGGAGGCATCGGTCGCCGCGCGTCTGACGGCGGAGAAACTCGACCTCGCCGAGCGCGCCTCGGTCGATGCGTTGGCCGACCGCCTGCTGCATGATGGCGGTGTCGATATCCTGGTCAACAACAGCGGCGGGCCACCGCCGGGTGTGGCAGCCGAGATCGCACTCGATCTCTGGCAGCAGCAGTTTGCCGCCATGGCCGGCCATCTGTTCCATCTCACCGGCCGCCTGTTGCCCATGATGCTGCAGCGCGGCTGGGGCCGTGTCATCACCATTGCCTCTTCGGGCGTGGAACAGCCGATCCCGAATCTCGCGCTGTCGAATGGCCTGCGCATGGCGGTGCTGGGCTGGTCGAAGACGCTGGCGGCTGAAGTCGCGGCCAAAGGCGTGACGGTGAACCTGGTGCTGCCCGGCCGTATCCATACCGACCGCGTCGATCAGCTGGATGGCGCCGCGGCGGCCAAACAGGGCAAGTCGCGGGAAGAGGTCGCCAAGGCCTCGCAGGCGACGATCCCGATGGGCCGCTATGGCCGACCGGAGGAATTCGCCGATGCGGTGGCATTCCTCGCCAGCGCTCGCGCCGGCTATATCACCGGCAGCAAGCTGCGCGTCGATGGCGGCATGATCCGCAGCCTGTAGGGGATTGTTCGCAGCTCTGGAGCGGGTGAGGGGAATCGAACCCCCGTCGTAAGCTTGGGAAGCTTCTGCTCTACCATTGAGCTACACCCGCCTGCCCAAACAGGCTGTGCCGGGAAGATAGCCAACGGGCCAGCGGGTTACAACAGGGCTGACGGGGCATTGCAGGCCTAATGGACCTCGGCCATCGCGGCGGCAATCTGGTCCGGGGTCAGGTCGAAATGCTGCGCCAGGCCAGCCTGTCCGGCGCGGGTCAGGGTCACGGCGCGGCTGTCGCGCCGCCGTTCCAGCCAGCCCAGTTCGAAACAGCGCTCGGCCAAAGCGGCGCCCAGACTGCCGGCCAGATGCGGGCTGCGCTCGCTCCAGTCGAGACAGGCGCGCGCAAACCGGCGTTTGCCGTTGGCCAGTGTGTCGACATCAATCTGCAATGCCGAGAACAGCTGGCGTCCGGCTGTCGTCACCACGAAATCCTCGGCCTCGCCGCCGCCGTCTTCGCTGGCCGGCAAGATGCAACCGCGCGCCACAAGCTGATCAAACAGGCAGACGCCGAGCTTGCCGGCGATATGGTCGTAGCAGGTCCGCGCCGCGCGCAGCGCACCGGCCACGCGGGTATGGTGATGATGCTTCGGCAGGATACGTTCGCCGGCCAGCGCCATCAGGCTCTCAATCGCGGCCGCCACCTGTGCATTGGCGAGATGGTAATAACGATGCCGGCCCTGCTTGGCGAGGCTGAGCAATCCGCCATCCGACAGCTTGGCGAGATGCCCGCTGGTGGTCTGCGGCGACACGCCGGCGATCTGCGCCAGTTCCTTCGCCGTGCGGGCGCGACCATCCATCAGCGCCTTCAGGATATTGGCGCGCGCCGGATCGCCGATCAGCGCGGCAATCTTGGCGACATGGGGTTCGTTGCTGCTCATGCCTCGACTCTAGGCCGCAGGGTGTCTGTCGTCTATCTGCAACAGTTCGGTGGGCACCGAAGTCTCCGCGCCAAACCATCGGATAAAGTCTGGTGACAGAAGGTGACAGCGACCGGCGCTACAGTCATCCCCACGTCATCGCCGTCGGTTAGGACAGCGGTACCAAGTATACAAAAAACGGAGCCTCGCCATGACTCAGACCGTGATTGCCCATTCGCCGCCCCGCCATGCTGCCGACGACCTGCTGCAGAAGCCGCGCAGCCTCCTGACCACCATGATGATCAGGATTGTGAGCGCACAGCGCCTGCAGCGTGAGCGCGAGCAGCTTGCCGAACTGAGCGATTCGGCACTGAAAGATCTCGGCCTGTCGCGCGCCGATGTCTGGAACGAGCTGCACAAACCGGTCTGGCGGCGCTGATTAAAAATCAGATCGGGAAAATGAGGCAGGTCGTGGTGCCGGTGGCGAGGATCTTGCCGCTGGCATCGACAATGCGGCCTTCCGCAGTGCCGACGCGGTTGCCGACCTGGATCGCGTTGCCCTCGGCATAGACCGTGCCGGTCTTGTCGCTGATGCCGCGCACCAGGCTGACCTTGTATTCCAGCGTGGTGTAGCCCATGCCCTTGGGCAGCATCGACTGAACGGCGCAGGACATGCAGCTGTCGAGCATGGTGCCGGCAAAGCCGCCATGCACGCTGCCGATCGGATTGTAATGTTTCTTCTCCGGCCGGGCGGCGAAGACGACACGGCCGGGCTCGGCCTCGAAGATCCACATATTCATCAGCTCGGCAATCGGCGCGCCCGACAACTCGCCGCTAATCAGCTTGCGAAACAGCTCGATGCCCGACAACTCGCGCAGCGTCTCCAGCGGCACCGGCGCGTAAGTCCCGCCTTTGGGCGGATGCAGGTCGGCGGAGCGTGCGGCGGGCTTCGGGGAGGCGGACATTGGAAGACTCCGTGTGGTATGGCTTGCCGCTCTGCGGTATAACGTGTATATACACGTTATGGATCACAGCCCGCAAGCCCCCCATCCGTCAGGCTTTGTTTTGCCGCCGCCGATGCCGGATGGCACGGAATTCTGCCTGTGCTTCCAGCTGCGGGCCGCCGCGCGCCGCGCCAGCGCGCTCTATGCCGAACGGCTCAGCCCCATCGGGCTCGGCCTGCCACAATACAGCCTGGTCGGCATGGCCTGGGCCTGCGAAAAGCAGAACGGTCGCCCGCCCAGCATCACCGAACTGGCGGCGGCGCTCGATCTCGACCGCACGACGCTCAGCCGCAACCTGAAACCGATGATCGCCGCCGGCCTGGTCGAAGTGACACCCAGCGGCCATGGCCGCGCCAAGCTGGTGCGCGCCACCCGCGAAGGCCGCGCCGCCTATCGCGCCGGCGTGGCGCTGTGGCGGGCGGCACAAGATGAGGCGCATGCGGCCCTCGGCGGCCAGTTCGACACCCTGATGCAGGCGCTGCAAACCACCATCGCCGGGCTGCCTGCTGCGGCGGGCAGCACCATCGCCAACGATCTCTGATCCGTCGGAATTTCGGCGCGCCCGCCAAGACTTAAGGCGAGAGCGGGCCTATGCTTTGGTCGAAAGCCGGGGTGGCCCGTCTTGTTCCAGCCCGGCCTTGCGGGCATCATTGCCGCCATTGGGGAAACGCCCGCCGGTTGCGGCGGCCAGAGCATATTCTGGCTGATCGGGCCGGCCGAAATTCTGTGGGAAGGGAGCCGACGTCATGGCTGACAATGAACTGTTTCCGGTGGCCGCCGACTGGGCCAAGCGCGCCTGGGTCGATGCCGGCAAATACAAGGCGATGTACCAGCAGTCGGTGCAGGACCCGGCCGCCTTCTGGGGCGAACAGGGCAAGCGCGTCGACTGGATCAAGCCCTATACCCAGGTCAAGGACGTCTCCTTCGACAAGAAGGACCTTCACATTCGCTGGTTCGCCGACGGCGTGCTGAACGTCTCGGCCAACTGCATCGACCGCCATCTGCCCAAGCGCGCCAGCCAGACCGCGATCATCTGGGAAGGCGACGATCCGTCGAAGGCGGAGAACATCACCTACCAGCAGCTTCACGATGAAGTCTGCCGCATGGCCAATGTGATGAAGGCCAAGGGCGTCAAGAAGGGCGACCGCGTCACCATCTACCTGCCGATGATCCCGGCTGCGGCTTACGCGATGCTGGCCTGCGCCCGTATCGGCGCGGTGCATTCGGTGGTGTTCGGTGGCTTCTCGCCCGACAGCCTGGCCAACCGCATCCAGGATTGCGACAGCCAGTTCCTGATCACCGCCGATGAAGGTCTGCGCGGTGGCCGCGGCGTGCCGCTGAAGGCCAATGCCGATGCGGCGCTGAAGACCTGCCCGAATGTGAAGACCGTTCTGGTGGTCAAGCATACCGGTGGCAAGATCGATATGACGGCTGGCCGCGATGTCTGGCTGCATGACGAAGCTGCCAAGGTTCCCGCCACCTGCGCGCCGGAGCCGATGAATGCGGAAGACCCGCTGTTCATCCTCTACACCTCGGGTTCGACCGGTAAGCCGAAGGGCGTGCTGCACACCTCGGGCGGCTATCTCGTCTTCGCCTCGATGACGCACCAGTATGTCTTCGACTATCACGATGGCGACATCTACTGGTGTACTGCCGATGTGGGCTGGGTCACCGGCCACAGCTACATCCTCTATGGCCCGCTGGCCAACGGCGCCACCACGCTGATGTTCGAAGGCGTGCCGAATTATCCGGATGCCTCGCGCTTCTGGCAGGTGATCGACAAGCACAAGGTCAACATCTTCTACACGGCACCGACCGCGATCCGCGCCCTGATGCGCGAAGGCGAGGCGCCGGTGAAGAAGACCAGCCGCGCCAGCTTGCGTCTGCTCGGCTCCGTGGGCGAGCCGATCAATCCGGAAGCCTGGCTGTGGTATCACCGCGTGGTCGGCGACGGTCGCTGCCCGATTGTCGATACCTGGTGGCAGACCGAGACTGGCGGCATCCTGATCACGCCGCTGCCCGGCGCCATCGACCAGAAGCCGGGTTCGGCGACGCTGCCCTTCTTCGGCGTGCAGCCGCAGCTGGTGGATGGCGAAGGCAAGGTTCTCGAAGGCGCCACCGAGGGCAACCTGTGCATCAGCGACAGCTGGCCGGGCCAGATGCGCACGGTCTATGGCGATCACCAGCGTTTCATCGACACATACTTCAGCACCTTCCCCGGCAAGTATTTCACCGGTGACGGCTGCCGCCGCGATGCCGATGGCTATTACTGGATCACCGGCCGTGTCGACGACGTGATCAACGTGTCGGGCCATCGCATGGGCACGGCCGAGGTGGAAAGCGCGCTGGTCGCCCATCCCAAGGTGGCCGAGGCCGCCGTGGTCGGCTATCCGCATAACATCAAGGGCCAGGGCATCTATGCCTATGTCACGCTGAAGACCGGCATCCAGGCCACCGAAGAGCTGCGCAAGGAACTGGTGCAGCATGTGCGGACTCTGATCGGTCCGATTGCCTCGCCCGACCTGATCCAGTGGGCGCCGGGCCTGCCCAAGACGCGCTCGGGCAAGATCATGCGCCGCATCCTGCGCAAGATCGCCGAGAACGAACATTCGGCGCTGGGCGACACCAGCACGCTGGCCGATCCCTCGGTCGTCGACGATCTGGTGAATAACCGCATGAATCGCGGCTAAGCTTTCAGCGAAGCTGAACACGTCAAAGGGCGTCCGGAGCGATCCGGGCGCCTTTTTCTTTTGCGACTTCACAAAAATGGGACCCCGGCTCTCCGCTTCGCTCCGGCCGGGGTGACGATAAACTTATACCGTCACCCCGGGCTTGACCCGGGGTCCCATTTTTCTTCGAAGCTCTGCCGTATCCCGAATTTGTGGAACCCCCGACGCCGCTGAGCCTTTTCATAGGAGCGAAGCAATCAACGGAGGCATCACGATGGCTGTCGAGTCGCAATACGGCCCGAAGGAACGCGCGGAATACGATACGAAGGAGCGCGTGGTGTCGACGCAGAAGGCGCGCAGCGGCATCGAACTGCACAGCATGCGCTATGTGCTGGGCTTCGGCATCGCCGGCGTGGTGATCGCCTTCTTGCTGGCCTGGTATTTCATGTTCCGCGTTTAACGGCATAGGGATTGGGCGCGACCGACAGGCCGGCCGCCAGTTCGCTGATCTGGCGCGCCACGGTTTCAGCCTGCTGCAGGCGTTGCATCAGGGCCGCCACCATCTGCCATTGGTTTTCCGCCGCTGGTGACGCGGCGGCTTCGGCGGGGGGCGGCTCGACGTCGCCGCCCAGCAGGCCGATCAGCACCGGGCGATGCTGCGCCAGCAGCGCCTCTGCGGTAGTCGCATCGAGGTCGCGCCCGCGCATGCGCAGCAGCACATGCAGGGCGGCCAGTTGCGCCATCATGCGATAATTGGCCGAGAGGAAGGCCTGCAGCCGCGTGATATCGGTTTGATTGCTGCCCGGCTCATTGGCCAGCCGCTGCAGCGCGCCGGCGAAATCGGCACCGGCATCGAACAGGTCCTTGCGCGCCAGGCGATAATTCTGCTCCGGCGGATTCCGTTTCAGCGCCTGCCGGGCATATTTGCGGCTGGCGCGCAGCAGCGCGGCACTCAACTGCGGCAGGTCCTGGCGCTCCCAGTAGGGCAGCAGGAAGCTGAACAAAGCGGCGATGGCCGCACCCAGGCCGGTATCCAGCAGGCGTTCGGCCAGCAGCGAACCGCCGGCCGGATTGAGGAAATGCATCATCAGCAGCGCCATCACGCAGGCCGCGATTGACGTGATCAGATAGCGCACCGGCGCATAGGCATGTGCCAGCGCAATGCTGGCAAAATAGAGCGCGAGCAAAGCCGGCTGCGACAGCAGATGCAGCGCCAGGGCCGCCAGCACGCAGCCGATCAGGTTGCCGATCAGACGGTCTTTCTGGCGCTGGCGCGTCGCGCTGTAATTGGCGCGCATGATCACCGCCACGGTCAGCAGGATCCAGCTGCCATGGCTGAAATACCTGGTCAGCAGGGTGGCGAGCGCGAAGGCGCAGAGCATCGCCGCCGTCAGCCGCAACGCGTAGCGGAAAATCGGCGAGCTGAGGCGCAGATGCCGGCGGATCAGGCGCAGGCGATATGGCCGTGGCGGCAGGAATTCATCCAGCTTGATCGCGCCCAGCAGCGCCTCGGCCGCGTCCGGCGCGCGGATCACCGATTGCAGCCGGTCGATGGCATCGACGGCATGGCCGATGCGGTCCAGCACGGCACGCAGTTCCAGCAGCGCGGCGCCATGTTCGGTGGCGGTATCGCTGCCCTCGTCCAGCGGGGCGACCTTTTCCAGCGTTTCGGCGATGGCGACGAATTCATTGCGCGCGGCCTGCAGCGACGGGCTCGGCTGGCCGCTGCGGATTTCCTCGGCGATGTCGTCCACCAGCATGGCGATATGCAGGATGCCGATGCGGATGCGGTTCAGCAGCGCGCCGCTGTCGCGCTGGGCGGAGAACTGGCGCTGCAGCAGCCAGTAGTCGGTCTGGCTCGACAGGATCGTCTCGAAGGCATCCAGCGCCGCGATCAGGCCCGCCGCCATCTGGCGCTGCCGCACCGCCTGCATGTGGCGGAACAGCAGGTTGCGGGCGGCCTCCACACGCTCCATCAGCGTGACCTGGCGTTCGATCAGGTTGGCATAGCCGGCTTCGATGCCGATGCGGCTGTCATACAGCGCGGCCTTGGCGCGGATATAGTCGGCAAAAGCTTCCAGCGCGCCGGTCAGCGCGATCTGCTTATGCCGTTCCTCCAGCAGGTGGCTGGCGGCCAGCCCGAAGGCGGCATAGGCCACGGCGCCGGCAAAGACCAGCAGGGCATGATGCACCGCCGCCATACCGCCACCGATCTCGATGCCCAGTGCGAACACCACCGACAGGATCATCGACATGCACAGCGCCAGCGTGGTCTTGCCGTAGATGGTCAGCATCGCGCCGACGAAGCTGGTGATGGCGACGACCAAAGCCTGCAGCAGCGGCTCATGCCCGGTCAGGCCGATGGCCAATGTGGCCAGGCTGTCGAAGATGATGGCGATCAGGAAGGCGGCGCGTTTGTAGTCATGCGGTACCGGCGTGTCGACGATGCTGACGCAGGTGGCGCCCACCGCCACCACGGCAGCCGCAGCGGGCCCGAGCCAGAGCCCGGTCGCCAGCGCCACGATGGCGACGCCGGCCGCGGCGGTCGCGCCGCTCAGCAGCTGTTGCGCCGGCAGGGTGAAGATCGAGAAATGGAAATCGCGCGACATCATGCCGGGCGATCCTAGCGCGGGACGCGTCCGGCTGCGAGTAATCCGGCCTGCGAGATCAGGCGAGCGGTTTGTAGAAAAACGCGCAGGGCTGCAGTGCCTTGCCGTCGGCGGACAGCGCATAGCCGGGCAGGATGCCCAGCAGGGTATAGCCCAGCGCGTGATACAGCGGTTCAGCGACACTGCCGTGTTCGGTGTCGAGCGTCAGCAGTGTCAGGCCGCGCCGCCGCGCCTCGGCTTCGGCCGCCTGCATCAGGCGGCGACCCAGTCCCTGCCGCCGTGCGTGGCTGTGGACCAGCAGCTTTTTCACATCGGCGCGGTGCTTCTGGTTTGGTGGCGTGTCCATGCCCAGCATCACGGTGCCGACGATGCTGCCGGCTTGGTCGCGCGCCACGAACAGCACGGCGCTGCCATCGCGCAGGGCCGGCAACTGGCGCTGCCAGAAGGCGCGGGCCTGGTCCATGGCGAAGGGCTGCAGGAAATTGACACTGGCGCCATGCTGCACGCTGTCGTGCAGGATCTCGGCCAGCGCTTCCAACTCGGCTTCGGCCGCCGCGGCATCCAGACTGGTAATGGTCATGGCTGAAGCATCCTTTGCAGGAACACCAGATCGAGCCAGCGCTCGAATTTCCAGCCGGCCTCGCGGATCAGCCCGGCATGGCGATAACCCAGCTTTTCATGCAGGCGCAGGCTGGCGACGTTGTCGGCGGTGATCCCGGCGATCATGGTGCGCAACCCGCGCTCCGTCGCGATCTGCAGCAGCGGCGCCAGCAGCTGCGCACCGATGCCCTTGCCGCGGCTTTGCGGCGCGATGTAGATGGCGTTCTCCACCGTGTAGAGATAGGCCGGCCAGGGGCGGAACGGACCATAGCTGGCATAGCCCAGCACCGTGCCGGCGTCTTCCGCCACCAGCACCGGCAGGTTCTGCGCGGTCTTCATCTGCAGCCAGTCGATCTGCGCCTGCGGCTCGCGCGCCGTGTAATCGAACACAGCCGTGGTATTGAGCACGGCGTCGTTATAAATCGCGCGGATCGATTCCGCGTCTTCCAGCGTGGCATCACGAATCTTCATCGGGCTTTCCGTCGGGCAATGATCACGAGATAGCGGCAGGGCTCAGTGGTTTCGTTGGCGAAGACATGCGGCTGGTCCAGCGCACAATGCAGGCAGTCGCCGGCAGCAATATCGAAATGGTCGTCGCCGCTGCTGAACCGCAGCACGCCGCTGACGCCCAGGATATGCTGGTCATAGGCGCCGGATGGCAGCGCCGGATAGTCGATCTTCGCACCGGCCGGCAGGGTGGCCTGTACGATCTCGACGCTCGATCCGGTGCCGGCCGGGGTCACCGCGCGGCGCTCGAAACCGGTTTCCGGATCGCGCCAGACGGGCTGCGCGGCGGCGGTCAGCAGCACCAGACTCTTGTCTTCCACGGCGGCCATCAGGCCCGACAGGGTGATGTCCAGACCGGCGCAGAGCCGGCCGAGCAGGGCCGCGGTCGGGCTGGCCTCACGGCGCTCGATCCGCGAGATCATCGCCTTGCTCACGCCGCTGCGCTCGGCCAGGTCGGCCAGCGACAGCGCCAGCTCTTCGCGCCGGAGTTTCAGCCGGGCGGCGATGCGATCCTCGATATTGTCCGTCTCTATCATGAGACAATCGTCTACTATCAGGGACGATTACCGTCAAGCCAGGTTTCGGGTTTATATAACTGTTATACTGGTTATAATGACGCCATGACCAAGCTGACCTGTCATGCCCTGACACCCGACCGCTGGAGCGACCTTGCTGCGCTGTTCGGTGCCAACGGCGCCTGTGACGGCTGCTGGTGCATGTGGTGGCGGCATCAGCGGGGCGAGGATTATCAGAGCGCCAAGGGCGCCACCAATCGCCGCCGCTTCCAGAAGTTGGTGAAGGACGGGACTGCCCATGGCGCGCTGGCTTATGCAGACGGCGAGCCGGTCGGCTGGATTTCCTTTGATCGCCGCACCGATTTCCACCGCCTGCAACGTGGCCGCACCATGCGCTGCGACGACGCGGACGAAGTCTGGTCGCTGCCCTGTTTCTTTGTGAAAGCGGGCTGGCGCAGTCGCGGCGTGGCCTCAGCCTTGCTCCGCTTCGCGATCAGGCATCTGCAGCATGAAGAGGGCGCCCGGATCCTGGAAGCCTATCCCGTGCAGACCCTGCCCGATGGTAAGCGCTATCGCGCCGACGAGGCCTATACCGGCACGGTGGACCTGTTTGCCAAGGCTGGCTTCAAAGCAGTCGGCGCGCGCGATAATCGCCGCCAGCGCATGCGCCTCACACTGGGGTGATATGGCCGCGGGATGGCGGTTGCCACCCCTTGTCCCCAGGCCGCATATTGACTTTCCGCCTATATGTACCCATTATGTTCTTTTATCCTTTTGCTCCCGGAGGCCACGATGTCCAGGATGCCGAATCAGGCCGGCCGCCGGAGCCGGCGCTATATCGACTGGCGGGAGGCCGCACAGATGCTGGCTGGAGGGCAGACACCTGCCGAGGCGGCAAAGGCGATCGGCATTTCCGAAGACCGGCTCATGCGCCATTTCGAAACCAGCCAGCATTTTCTCAGGCTCATTCTGCGGGCAGGCGAAAGCCGTCGCTGCCTCGCGCTGGCGCTGCAGGCCGGGCCGATGGAGGAGGATACGCCGGGATAAGCGTCGATAAGCGACGTTAGGCTCCAGGAGGCGTCGGTAAGCTGGATGCGCAAAATAAGCATCGAATAAGGGTCGAATAAGCATCGAATAAGGCTGGGGCAACGCAGAGCAAACATCCCGCAACGGTGCGGCAAAGCGGGACGAAGCTGTCTGCGAGGGCGGCGAACAAACACAATTGATCCCGCTTAAACCAGTCGATCCTGTTCAAACTGCTGCCGGAGCTTATCTTTTTCACCATCGCGGATTTCGGAACGGAGCCATCATGCGCAGAACTGCTTTCGGCATTGCTCTCTCGCTCGCCCTGTCGTTTGGAGCGGCCAGCGCGCAGACCCCGCAGACGATCCGCACACAGGATGTGTCGGTGCGTGCGGTGACGGTGGCCAGCGGCCTGGAGAATCCCTGGGGCTTCGCCTTCCTGCCCGATGGCCGCATTCTGGTGACCGAGCGGCCGGGTGCCATGCGCGTCGTCGACAAGGGCAAGGTCTCGCCGCCGCTCGGCAATGTGCCGAAAGTGTTCGACAGCGGGCAGGGCGGGTTGCTGGATGTCACGCTTGATCCGGAATTTGCGCGCAACCGCGTTGTCTACTTCACGTATGCGGAACCGGGCGAGGGAGGTGCCGGCACGGCGCTGGCCAGTGCGGTGTTCAACGAAACATCATTGAGTGATGTGAAAGTGCTGTTCCGCCAACAGCCGAAAATGTCGGGTGGCCTGCATTTCGGCAGCCGCGTGGTGGTGGGCCCCGACGGCAAGCTGTGGCTCGGTCTCGGCGAGCGCTATCGCCGCGATGAATCGCAGAATCTGAACAGCCATCTCGGCAAGGTGATCCGGCTGGAAAAAGATGGCCGCGTGCCCGCCGACAATCCTTTTGTCGGCCGCAGCGATGCACGACCGGAAATCTGGTCTTACGGCCATCGCAACATCCAGGGCATGGCGCGGCATCCGCAGACCGGCATCGTCTGGCTCAACGAGCATGGCGCGCAGGGCGGCGACGAGGTGAATATTCCCGAGCGCGGCAAAAACTACGGCTGGCCGGTGATCACCCATGGCATCGATTATTCCGGCGCGAAGATCGGCATCGGCACATCGGCGCCGGGTATGGAGCAGCCACTGTTGCACTGGACGCCGTCGATCGCGCCAGCCGGCATGGCCTTTTACACCGGCGACAGGATTGCGGCCTGGCGTGGCAACCTGTTCGTGGGATCGCTGAAATTCCGCACCCTGCATCGCGTGGTGCTGGACGGAACCCGCGTGGTGAAGCAGGAGCGGATCGAGCTGGGCGATAATATCCGCGATGTGCGCGATGGGCCCGACGGTTTTCTGTATGTCGCGACCGACGATCCGCGCGGTCGCATCATCCGGCTCGAACCGGCCAATTAGGCATAAAAAAACCCGGCCCGGAAAATCACTCCGGGCCGGGTTGCTTGATCATGAGCCGGTTTAGTCGGCCGGTTTTTCTTCGTCTTCCGTATCGGCCTCGGCCTCGGTTTCGTCCGCCTGTTCCTCGGTTTCATCACCGGGGGTTTCCATTGCGGCAGGATCGGTGTCGTAGGACTGGTCCGTCGGAATCTCGATCTGGATGGTGCTCGGATCGACGCCCGAACCGCGGTCCAGCATGCCGGTCACCATCTCGGGGAAGGCGATCACCAGGCCGACCATGATGATCTGGATGCACACGAAGGGCACGGCGCCCCAGTAGATCTGGCCGGTCGTGACTTTCGGGATCAGCTTGCCGGTCACCTTGTCGATATAGTCCGCCACCGGGGCGACGCTGCGCAGGTAGAACAGCGCGAAGCCAAACGGCGGATGCATGAACGAGGTCTGCATGTTGACGCCGAGCAGCACGCCGAACCAGATCAGGTCGATGCCCAGTTTTTCCGCCGCCGGGCCGAGCAGCGGCACGACGATGAAGGCCAGCTCGAAGAAATCGAGGAAGAAGGCCAGCAGGAAGACCATGATGTTGACGACGATCAGGAAGCCGAGCTGGCCGCCGGGCAGGCTGGTCAGCAGATGTTCGACCCAGAGATCGCCGTTCACGGCGCGGAAGGTCAGGCCGAACACGGTCGAGCCGATCAGGATGAAGATGACGAAAGCCGAGAGCTTGGCCGTCGTATCCATCGCCTGGCGCAGCAGTGACCAGTCGAGCTTGCGCTTCATCAGCGCCAGGATCAGCGCGCCGGCCGCACCCATGGCACCGCCTTCGGTCGGCGTCGCCACGCCGATGAAGATGGTGCCCAGCACCAGGAAGATCAGCACCAGCGGCGGCACCAGCGACACCAGCACGCGGATCAGCAGCTGCATGCCGTGCAGCGTGCGGGCTTCCAGCGGCAGGGCCGGGGCGCGTTTGGGGAAGATGATGGTGATCAGGAAGATGTAGCCGGCATAGAGCGCCGAGAGCACCAGGCCGGGGATCAGGGCGCCGGCATACATGTCGCCGACCGAGCGGCCGAGCTGATCGGCCATGATGATCAGCACCAGGCTGGGCGGGATGATCTGCGCCAGCGTGCCCGATGCCGCAATCACGCCGCTGGCGAGGCGACGGTCATAGCCGTAGCGCAGCATGATCGGCAGCGAGATCAGGCCCATCGAGATCACCGAGGCGGCCACCACGCCGGTGGTCGCCGCCAGCAGGGCGCCGACGAAGATGACCGCATAGGCCAGGCCGCCGCGCATGGGGCCGAATAGCTGGCCGATGGTGTCGAGCAGGTCTTCCGCCATGCCGGATCGTTCGAGGATCAGGCCCATGAAGGTGAAGAAGGGAATCGCCAGCAGCGTATCGTTGCGCATGATGCCGAATACGCGTTCGGGCAGCGCCTGCAGCAAAGCCGGCGTCAGCAGGCCGAGTTCGATGCCGATGAAGGCGAAGATCAGGCCGTTGGCGGCCAGCGCGAAAGCGACCGGGTAGCCGAACAGCAGGAAGAAGACCAGCGCCAGGAACATCAGCGGCGCCATGTTTTCAGTCAGGAACGAGACCATATCGATTACTCCGCGGCGCCTTCGGCGGGGCTGTGGGCGTCACCCTTCTTGGGCGCCGGATTGGGAATCAGGCCTTGCAGGAAGGCGATGCGTTTAATCAGTTCAGAGAAGCCCTGCAGGATCAGCAGCAGGAAGCCGAGTGGCAGCAGCAGCTTCACCGGCCAGCGGATCAGGCCGCCGGCATCGCTCGACATCTCGTTGCGGACGAAGGAGTCGACCAGCATCGGCCAGGACAGATACATGATGATGATCGAGATCGGCAGCAGGAACAGCGTGGTGCCGATGATGTCGATCCAGGTCAGTGTCTTCTCGGAGAATCTGCTGACGATCACGTCGATGCGGATATGTTCGTTGCGCAGCAGCGTATAGCCGGCGCAGAGCATGAAGACGAAGGAGAACAGATACCACTGCACTTCCAGCCAGGCATTCGAACTGGTGTTGAACAGGTATCGCACCGAGGCATTGCCGGCGCTGATGATCACTGCGACCAGGACCGCCCAGTAAACGATGCGGCCGACCCAGTCGTTGAGACGGTCAACGGCTGTGCTGAAAGCCAATAGCAAACGCATATAACAAATCCCCCTTCACAGCAGGCCGGTACGGCCGTTGTGACCCGATTGATCAAGTGATTGGTGCCGCGCCTGCCAGCGAGGAAGCCCGGTACCAGCGTTCCCTGTTTCGGGGCGTATTTATGCTATGCGGGTCGTCCGATAAAGCCCCGGTCGGCGACCGGCGCCATTTATAGACGAGGGCCTTGGCCAAAGTCAGGAAAAAAGTCGTAAATTCGTGAATTTGAACGAATATTGCCGGTCCGGGGCGCCACCCGGTTATCCCATTTCGCCGGTGGTGGTGTTGTAGTTATTGATAATCCGGTGCAACACGTCGAGCTGGTTGCGGGCGATCGGGTCCTGGCCGTTCAGGATCAGGGTCAGGGCAACCCGGGTGATGCCCAGTTTCGAGGCAACCTGGTCCAGGTTGATGCCGCGCGCCCGGCAGGCGACGGTGATCATGTCGAAAGAGCCCTTGTCGAGAAAGACGCGGCCCCATTCGTCGCGGCCGGTCAGCCGGATCGGCTTGATCTCGAGCGCTGCGTTTTTCTGCGGACGCGGGGCGGGCGCCGCGGCGGGACGGCCGGTCGGCACGCTGCGCTGGGTCGGCCGCCAGTCGGGGTCGCGTTCAAACACTTCCAGCTGGGGCGCCTGCTCCATCAGGTGCAGCAGCATGTTGCGCATATGCACCAGCAGCTGGTCGGCGGTGCCGCTGGCTTCGGGCCCATCGAGCAGCAGGTTGCTCAGTTCTTCCAGCCGTTTGAGACGCGAGGCAAAGAATTCCCGCGCGCCATAGGGCAGGGCGGTGCGCGCCTCGATCAGGTTTTCCAGATAGCTCTGTTTGACGTCGATCTCGACCTTGAGGATTTTCGCGCGCAGCTGCGCCACGAAACGGCGCAATTCGTCGCGTCGACCGGTCTTGAGTACGGAGAGCCGACCCTCGGCAATCTCGGCAGACTGGTGGAAATCGTCCACCAGAGTGGCGAATTTGCGAAAACCGCTCACCGTATTGCGCTTCTCGTTCACGTCTTCGGTGAACTTGAAGATATACATCGCCCGCTGCTCGATCCGCGATACGAGCTCGTTGGCTTCCTGAATGTGGGCCTGATTGTCGACGATCATGCGCGGGATACTGTCTGGTCAGCGTTACGTTAACCTTAACACACTCTTTCCGGGCGGAAACCGCTTGGTTACTCCGCCAAAAGGATAGGTTGTACAGTCAGGGTGTGCGGCAGAGGGCTTCAGGCCGCCACGTTCAATCCCTGCTGCGCGACCCAGGCCAGGGTTTTCGCCAGCGCGCGCTCAAACCGGTCGAACATCTCGTCGATTTCGCTCTCGGTGATGATCATCGGCGGGCAGAAGCCGATCACGTCGCCGGCCATGGCGCGAATGATCAGGCCTTCCTCCTGCGCGAAGTTCATGCAGGCGGCGCCGACGCCTGCCGTCGGCGCGAAGCTGCGCTTGCTCTGCTTGTCGGCGACCAGTTCGGCGGCGCCGATCAGGCCGGTGCCGCGCGCTTCGCCGACCAGCGGATGGTCGCCCAGCTTCTTCAGGCGGGCCTGGAAGCGCGGCGCCACGGTATTCACATGGCCCAGCATGTCGCGCTCTTCGTAGATCTGCAGCGTGCGCAGCGCCACAGCGGCGGCGACCGGATGGCCGCCATAGGTGAAGCCATGGCCAAACGTGCCGATCTTGCCGGAATTCTCGCGGATCACCTCGTAGACATGCTCGGGCACCAGCACGGCCGAGATCGGCAGATAGGCGCTGGAGAGCTGCTTGGCGCAGGAGATGAAATCGGGCTGATAGCCGAAGGTCTGGGCACCCCACCAGTTGCCGGTACGGCCGAAGCCGCAGATCACTTCATCCGAGACGCTGAGGATGTCGTATTTGCGCAGCACCTTCTCGATCGCGGGGAAATAATCCTTTGGCGGCAGGATCACGCCGCCGGCGCCCATGACCGGTTCGGCGAAGAAAGCCGCCACGCTGTCCGGGCCTTCCGTGAGGATGGCGTCTTCCAGATTTTTCGCCAGCCGCGCGACGAAGTCAGCCTCGCTCTCGCCGGCTTCAGCAAAGCGATAGTAATGCGGGCAATCGACATGCTTGATCCGCGCGATCGGCAGGTCGAAGTCTTTATGGTTGGCTGGCAGGCCGGTGAGGCTGGCACTGGCGACCGTGACGCCGTGGTAGCCCTTGATGCGCGACAGGATGGTCTTCTTGTCGGTGCGGCCGCGCGCGTTGTTGTAGTACCAGATCAGCTTGATCAGCGTGTCGTTGGCGCCCGAGCCGCCCTCGGCGAAAAAGATCTTGCCGACGGGAATCGGGCTCAATGCCTTCAGCTTCTCGGCCAGTTCGACGACAGGGCCTGTCGTCTTGTGCCCGAACCCATGATAGTAGGGCAGCTTGCGCATCTGCTCGATGGCGGCATCGACGAGCGCCGCCTCGCTGAAGCCCAGCCCGGCACACCACAGGCCGGACATGCCTTCGATATATTCCTTGCCCTGGTCGTCGTAGACATAAATGCCCTTGCCGCGCTCGATCACCAGCGGGCCGACCGCCTCATGCTTCACCAGATTCGTATAGGGATGCAGCACATGGGCAATATCGCGGGCGGCCATCGAATTGGGCAATTGCGGGCTGGGCATGGGGCGAACCTGTCTGGGAGAATGCAGTGTTCAGTAGACGGCGAAACGCCGTCGCTGTCAAAACGGTCCCGAGAAACTTCGCCCTATCGGGGGCAGAAACCGCTGGCTAGACTATCCACATGCTGACTCCGCTCATTCCCAGTCTGACATTCCCATCGCCCGCCGGCGATACCGTGTTGCATGGCTATGACTGGCTGCCGCCTGCCGAACCGCAGGGCGTGGTGGTGATCTCGCATGGCATGGCCGAACATGCCGCACGTTACGCGCGATTTGCCGCGGCGCTGACTGCGGCGGGCTTTGCCGTCTATGGTTTCGATCATCGCGGCCATGGCCAGACCGGCCAGAACAGCAACAGTCTCGGCCATATGGGCGACCAGGATAGCTGGAACCGCGCGGTGGCCGATCTCGCCGCCGTCTGCCGCTTCGCCACACAGCGTCATCCCGGCAAGCCGCTGCTGCTGTTCTCGCATTCGATGGGCTCCTTCATGGGCCAGCAGTTCCTGTACGAACATGGCGCCATGCTCGCCGGCGCCGTGCTCTGCGGCTCCACCGGCAAGCCGCCGCCGATTGCTGCACTGGGCCGGCTGGTGACGCGGCTCGAACGCCTGCGGCTGGGCCGGCGCGGCATCAGCAGTCTGGTGCAGTCGTTGTCCTTCGATGCCTTCAACAAGCGGTTCCAGCCGCAGCGGACAGATTTCGACTGGCTGTCGCGTGATGCAGCCGAGGTCGACAAATACATCGCCGATCCGCTCTGCGGTTTCCCGATCAGCGTGCAGTCCTGGATCGATCTGCTGGACGGCTTGCAGGCCATCGCGCGGCCGGAGAATCAGTCGCGTATTCCCAAGGCGTTGCCGGTTTTCGTGATCGCAGGTAGGCACGATCCGGTCTCGGGCGGTGGCGCAGGGCTGAAGCAGCTGCTGGCCGCCTATGCCGCTGCGGGCCTGCGCAAGGTGGAAAGCCGTTTCTACGACGACGCGCGGCATGAGCTGCTGAACGAGATCAACCGCGACGAGGTCACTGCCGATGTCATCGGCTTCTTCAGGCGCTGTCTGTAGGCCTATTCCGCGCGCCTACTTTGCGGGCGTGTCTTCCGCCGCCGGCAATTCGGCGAGATTGCCGTAAATCCGCTCGAGCAGGTTTTTCAGCTGGATGATCTCGGCTTCTGTCAGGCCTGCCACAGCGGCGGTTTCCAGCTGCTGCGCTGCCGGTGTCAGCATTGCGGTCACGCGCTCGCCGGCGGGCGTCAAGCGGATGGCGATGGCGCGGGCATCGCCACTGTCGCGCCCGCGGCTGACCAGACCGTTGGCTTCCAGCCCGCCGACCAGGCGAGAGAGAGTCGAAACTTCAATACTGGTACGCTGCGCCAGTTCGGTCAGGCGCTGGCCGTCGCGCTCGCGCAGGGCTGCCAGCACGCGCCAGTCCTGCAGCGCGATGCCGGCCGCGCGCAAGGCCGCACTGAAGCGGGCGGCCAGCGAAACGCCAGCGCGGTTGATCAGATAGGGAAGGTAACGGTCGAGCCGAAGCGGGGCAGAAGGATCGTCGGGCTGTGGGGCCGCCATGATGCTGCGCTGGGCAGTCCGCCTCAGGAACCGAGCTTGCCCAGCACGGCTTCGATCTTCTGCTTCATGGTCGCGGCGTTGAAGGGCTTGACCATGTAGTTGTTCACGCCGGCCTGAATGGCGGTCTTCACCATTTCAGTGTCGCGCTGACCGGTCGCCATGATGAAGGGCATGCGCTTGGTCAGCGGATTGCTGCGGATGGTCTTGAGCAGAGTCAGACCGTCCATCCCGTCCATGTTCCAGTCGGAAATGATCAGGTCGAATTTGTTGGAGCCGATCGCGACCAGGGCTTCTGCGCCGCTTTTCGCTTCGACAACATTCTTGATGCCGATTTCCTGCAAGCAGTAGCGCGCGATGCCGCGCATGCTCATCTGGTCGTCGACGATCAAAACTCGGAGAGTGCTGGCCGATGGCATATCGCTCGCTCTTCCCTCAACGCAACCAACCCCGGCCATCCTGGCCGGTGGTGTCGAAAATAATGCTTAAGATCGTGGTTTTCATCGAAAAAAACAAGGTCTTCAGCGTTGTTTGCAACGGTTGAGGATCTCGGCCGCGACCTGGCCAATGCCTACTTCCGCTTGCACCGCACCCATCAGCTTGGCGGCCTTTGGCATGCCGTAAACGAGGCTTGTCGATTCGTCCTGCCCGATGGTCTGGGCGCCGACTTCCAGCATCTTCTTCAGGCCCACGGCGCCGTCCTTGCCCATGCCGGTCAGGATTACGCCGATGGCATTGTGGCCGGCGTGTTCGGCCACCGAGTTGAACAGCACATCCACGGAGGGGCGGTGGCCCGAGACCGGCGGATCGTGATTGAGCTTGGTGTAGTAATGGCCGCCCGAGCGATGCAGGGTCAGATGATAGTCGCCCGGGGCGATATAGACATGGCCGGGGAAGACGCGGACGTTGTCCTTGGCCTCGGTGACGGTGACGGCCGAGAGCGAATCGAGTCGGGCGGCGAAGCTGCCGGTGAAACGCGGCGGCATATGCTGGGTGATCAGCACCGGCGGGCTGTCCGGCGGCAGGATGGTGATCACTTCCTTCAGCGCTTCGACACCGCCGGTGGACGATCCGATCGCGACGATGATATCGGTCGAATTGAAGCCTGGGCCGGGGGTGAGCCGCTTGGGGGCAGCGCCTTCCACGGGCCGGTTGCGCGCCACCACACGGGCGGTGGAAGCGGTTTTCACCTTGGCGATCAGGTCGAGCTTGATCTCTTCCAGTGCGTGCTTGATGTCGAGCGTCGGCTTGGGCACGAAATCCACGGCGCCCATTTCGAGCGCCTGCATGGTGATGTTGGCGCCCTTCTGCGTCAGGGTCGAGACCATCACCACCGGCATCGGCCGCAGCCGCATGATCTTCTCGAGGAAGGAGATGCCATCCATATTCGGCATCTCGATATCCAGGGTCAGGACATCCGGGTTCAGTTCCTTGATCATCGCGCGGGCGACCAGCGGATCGGGCGCTGCACCGACCACATCGATTTCCGGGTCGCTTGACAGGGCCGAGGTCAGCAACTGACGGATCAGCGCGCTGTCGTCGACGATAAGGACTTTGATCTTCTTGCCGGCCACGGGCAACTCCGACGCCTGAATGACTACGCGATCTTGCGATGAATGTTTCGGCCCAGCAGTTTGAACCGCTCGGTGATGCCGAACAGGTTCTCCGAATGGCCGATATAGAGGAAACCGCCCGGTGCCAGCAGGTTGGCGTAACGGTCGAACAGCACGCGCTGCGTGTCTTTGTCGAAATAGATCACGACATTGCGGCAGAAGATGATGTCGAACGGGCCCTTCATCGGCCACTGGCCGACCAGGTTCAGATGCTTGAAGCTGATCAGGTTGCGCGCTTCTTCCACCACGCGCACCTTGTCTTGGCCATGCGGCTCGAAATACTTCTTGGCGATATCCGCCGGCATGCCTTCCAGCGCCGTGGCCGGATAGATGCCCTCGTTGCCGCGACGGACCATTTCGGTATCGATATCGGTGGCCAGGATCTTGGCATCCCACTGCTTGATATCTGGCATCGCGCGCAGCAGCGTGATCGCTGCGGAATAGGGCTCTTCGCCTGACGAGCAGCCGGCCGACCAGATACGCAGGCGGCGACCCTGGCTCACGGCGCGGGCGCGGATTTCCTGCAGTGCGGTGGTGGCGAGATGCTCGAAATGATGGTTCTCGCGGAAGAACTTGGTCAGGTTGGTGGTCAGCGCGTTCAGCGTGGTGCCGAGTTCGCCGCTGCCGGCATCCGATCCGATGAACTCGATGTATTCACGGAAGCCGCTCATGCCCAGCTTGCGCAGCCGCTTGGCCAGGCGGGCGTAGACCATGTTGTGCTTGGTCGGACCTAGCTCAATGCCGGTCTTTTCCTTCAGCATTGAGCGGAGAAAATCGTAGTCGCTGGCCGAAAAAGCGAATTCGCGGTCTTCGGCCGTCGGGCTATCGGTTGTGCGGGTTGCCATGTGAGATCAGCAGCTCAGGCCGCAGCGTCGGCAGGACCGGCCAGCAATGGCTTACCGGTGGAGTCGGCGGCTTCCAGCATGCGGCCGGAGAACATGCGCTCCAGACCGATCAGGCCCACCATGCGGTCGCCCACGGTGATCAACCCTTCCATGAAGCCCAGGCCGCTGACCTGCTCCATATCGGGCATCGGGCGAATCTCGTCTTCATTGATCGTGATGATGTCGGACACCGCGTCGACCAGGATGCCGACGATGCGCGACGAGACTGAGACGATGATGACAACGTTGTATTTGGTCGGTTCGGTGCGCGGCATGCCGAAGCGGGCACGCAGGTCGAAGATCGGCACGATGGCGCCGCGCATGTTGATCACGCCGCGCACCACTTCCGGGGTGTTGGGCAGCGGCGTGGTCTCGGACCAGGCGCGGATCTCGCGCACTGCCATGATGTCGACGCCGTATTCCTCGTTGCCGACCGTGAACGACACGAGCTGTACCGTGCGGGTGGAGCGGGCGGCCTGTTCTGCTGTTGCCATCGAAAGGCTCTCCTGCTTACGCTGCCGGTGCGGTCAGGCGCGGCGGATTGCGGCCCTGGCCTTCGTGTTCGGCGATATGCTTGATGCCCGCGACATCGAGAATGAGCGACACGCGGCCGTTGCCAAGGATGGTGGCGGCACCGACACCGCGGATCGGGTCGAAATTCTCTTCCAGGCTTTTGATAACCACCTGCTGCTGGCCGATGATCTCGTCCACCACCAGGCCCATTTTCGAGCTGTCTTCCATTTCGACGATGATGACCAGCGCCTTGGTCGGATCGTTGATACCGCTCGGCACCTTGAAGATGCGGTGCAGGTAAACCAGCGGCACGTATTCGCCACGGATGCGCAACAGCTCGCTCTGGTTGGCCACCACGTTGATCTGGTCCTTTTCGGGACGCAGGCTCTCCACGATGTTGGCGAGCGGCAGGATGTAGGACTGCACGCCGACCTTGAGCACCATGCCGTCGAGCACGGCGAGCGTCAGCGGCAGGGTCAGGATGAAGCTGGAGCCCTGGCCGGGGCGCGACTGGATATGCACGCGGCCGCCGAGCGACTGGATATTCTGGCGCACCACGTCCATGCCGACGCCGCGGCCGGAGATGTTCGACACCGTATCCGCCGTCGAGAAGCCGGGCAGGAAGATCAGGTTGTCGATTTCCTCGTTGCTCAGTACGGCATCGGGAGCGACCAGTTTCTTCTCGATCGCCTTCTTCATCACCTTTTCGCGGTTGATGCCGCGGCCGTCGTCGGTGATCTCGATCACGATGCGGCCGCCGCGCTGGTCGGCCGAGACATGGATCACGCCTTCCGGCGGCTTGCCGGCGGCGGTGCGGTCTTCCGGCGTCTCGATGCCATGGTCGCAGGAATTGCGGATCATGTGGGTGAGCGGATCGCCGAGCTGCTCGATCACCGTCTTGTCGATCTCGGTGTTCTCGCCGCTCATGTCGAGGCGGATCTTCTTGTTGGTCATCATCGCCAGTTCGCGCACCAGGCGCGGCAGGCGGGCAAACACGCTCTTGACCGGCTGGGCGCGCATCGCCATCACGCTTTCCTGCAGATCGCGGATGTGATGCGACAGTTCGGCCAGGCCGTTGGCGAGTTCGGGATGCTGGTCGGCATGCAGATGCTCGGTCTGCTGCGCGATCATGGCATGCGTGATCACCAGCTCGCCGACCATGTTGACCAGCTTGTCGACGCGGTCGAGATCGACGCGGATCGAACGCACCGCCTTGGTGTCGCCACCACCACCACCGGCAGCGCCGCCACCAGCACCGGCTTCGGCCTTGGCGGCTGCAGGTTTCGGCGCGGCCGTTGCTTCCGCTTTCGGCGCGGCAGCTGCGGGCGCGGCAGCCTGTTTCGGCGGTGCAGCGGCTTCGGGTGCGGCTTCGGCTTCCGGCTCATCCGCGGCTTCGGCGGCGGCGGCGGCAGGCTGCGCGGCAGCTGGCGGATTCAGGCAGGTGATTTCGAGGTCGCAGTCATCCAGCACGAATTCGAAGACATCCCTGATCGCCTGTTCGCCGCGATCGGTCTCGATATCGAATTCCCACTTGATATAGGCGCCTTCGGGCTGGATCTGGTCCAGCGCCGGGATCGCATCGGCATTGGCGCGGGCGATGAAGCCGCCGAGTTCACGCAATTCGCGGATCAGGATCAGCGGCTCGTTGGCGCGCTGGTACAGCGCATCGCGCGGCGCAAATTTGACCAGATATTTCAGCAGCGGCGCCTTGGTGGCTGCGGGTGCGGCGGCGGCTGCGGCAGGCGCCGGTTCCGGCGCCTTGGCCGGTGCGGGCTCGTCCATCAGGGCGTCCGCGCCGCCGGCGGCCAGCTGCGCATCCAGCGCCGCCATGGCTTCATCGGCAGCATGCGGATCGGCATTCACGCCCACGGTGGCTGCCATGTCGATCAGCGACTTGCGGCCTTCGCTCTCGTGCTCAGGCGGCAGGTCGCCGCCGGTCTGCGCGGCTTTCACCAGATCGGACAGGATGTCGGCGCAATGCAGCACGACCAGCACGGAATCCGGCGTCGGTTCCAGCCGGCCGTCGCGCATCAGGTCGAGCACGGTCTCGAAGATATGCGCAAACGCCACCAGGCGGTCGAAGCCGAAGGCGCCGGCGCCACCCTTGATCGAGTGGATGGCGCGGAACACGGCATTCAGCGTGCCATTGTCGCCCTCGCCGGCCTGCAAGGCCATCAGATGGCCTTCGAGGTCGCCGAGAAGCTCTTCGCATTCCGCGAAGAAAGTCTGTTTGAATTGGGCTAGATCATCCATGGGGCGCGTCCTGCTTCTGCTCCGCGTCGCCGTTCCGCCAGCCCGTTACGGGCTGACCTTGCGGATCACTTCCAGCAGCTTGCCCGGGTCGAAGGGTTTGACGATCCAGCCGGTGGCTCCCGCGCTGCGACCCTCTTCCTTCTTGGACTGACTGCTTTCAGTGGTGAGAATCAGGACCGGCGTTGCCTTGTTCTTCGGCTTTTTGCGCAGTTCCTTGATGAAAGTGATGCCGTCCATCACCGGCATGTTGATGTCGGTGATGATGACGTCGACGGTGTTGGCTTCCAGCAGGTCGAGACCTTCCTGACCATTCTCGCCCTGGATGATCTCGTATCCGCCCTGCTTCAGTGCGAATTGCAGCATCTGCAGCATGGTCTTCGAGTCGTCGACAGTGAGAACACGCTTGGTCATGTCTGTACCGGCCATTTCATGAGAAACGAAAAGAGACCCAGGTCGTCGAAAGCGCTCACGAAGGCATCGCTGGGCGATTTGACGACGAAGGAGATGCCATGCTGCTCCATATGCTGGGCAGCCGACAGCAGGATCTGGACGCAGGGGGTCGACAGGCGCTCAACGGGCGCGGCATCGATCACCACCTTGCCGCCCTGCGCCATGATCTCGTGCAGGCTGTGCAGCAGCGGTTCGGCGGCGCGCAGATCCATGCTGGCCACCAGGCCGAGCTGGGTCGTATCGTCGGTTTTCGTCACCGTGAACGGTTCCATCAACTCCCCCACAGCACCCGCAGAGCGAGCGCTGACCACCCCATACCGGCAGTCGTAAGCCTTTATCGGTGCAAGCCTAGCCGAGGGCCCGGCAGGACGGAAGGGGGATGCTTTGGGGGGTTATTAAAAAACCACATACCTATCGGCACTTCGACGCAGCCGAAGAAGCGGCACCAGGTTACTGGTTGCGACCCAGATCGATGGTGGACAGCATCTGCGCCCGCATGGCCATCTTGAGTTCCTGATAGCGCTGGCGCAGTTCCAGGCGGGTGCCGCCGGCCAGCTGGAACATCATGATAATGGCGCTTTCCAGGTCGTCGGCGCAGTGGCTGATGCTGTCGATGTCGCCGTCCGCCATTTCGGTCTCGCCCAGCTGGCGCAGATAATCCGCGATCCACAGGGAATGAACCGCAAGTTGCGAAAGCGACTGGCCATGGACGCGGGTTTCGGTGTTGAAGCGGTCGCTGATCCGGGGCAGGCGGGTCACTGGCGGAACCGGCCCGATATCCTCGGCTTCCACATCGATGATGGGGTCGTCGGACGGCCCATAGCTATAGGCAGCCCCATCGCCAAAAGCGCTGTCCTGGCCGTAACCCTGGTCGTGCTCTGCGAACAACCCTTGATCGAGATCCACGGGTGTTCCAATCCCTGATAGGCAGAATCTGGCATCGCGAATCGGCGCCTTGTCCGATTCGGTTTGACCTTACCTGCCGCGATTCGGGGGGTCAAGGAGAACCGCTAGATGGCGGGGGTCAGTCCTGAGTCAACACAATCCGTTGGGGTTGCGCGGATTTCCGCCGCTGAGACCGGTCGCAGCGAGGCGCAGCGGCTCAGCCGCTGATGCGGGCACCGGTCTTGAGCACCACTTTTTCCAGGCCCGAGACCAGTTCGCGGCCAATCGCGCCACCATCGCCGCTGATCTTCTGGCTCAGCACGACATACAGCGCGTCGATATGCGGCGACACCACCGCGGCGCTGACCTTGGCGCTCTCAGCATTCAGGCAGTGTTCGAGGTAGTTGCTCAGGTAATGCGTGATCGTGGTGACCAGCGGATAGCCAAAGGTGCCGCCGAGACCCTTCATGTCCCAGCAGATGCGCAGCATCTTCTTCACGCTGTCGGGCGAGTCCAGGTCGGTCGCCTTGAGTTCCTCGAAGGAGGTGCGCATGCGGCCGAGATCGTCATCGGCCCATTTCGCATACATCTTGTGGCCGAGCACCTGCACGGCGATCTCGGCTTCCTTGATGGCTTCCTTGTCGATGCCGCCGCCGCCAACCTTCATTTTGAGGTAATTCGGCGGGGTGACGAATTCCGCACCCTTTGCGGGTTTGCCGGCATCATTCGTCTTTGCGCTGTCGTTGTCGGCCATTCTAGCGTTCAAGCTCCCGCAGTGCCGTGACATGGCCCTGCAATAACACGGGCAAAGTAAACGTCCCGTTGCACAGCCGCAACCGAATACATACTGATCTTTACAAAGACTAGAACAGCTCGACGTCGTTCTTGGCCGCGATTGCAGAGGCTGCGCGGCCTGCATCCTCAGATGGGGCGCCGAGCAGGTAATGCTGGAAATGCGCCCGGACCTGTTCCAGCGTCTGGCTGGCGATCAGCCCTTCGCCCCAGCCGGCCGCGCGTTCGGTCAGGCGCGGCGCCCAGTCGCGGCCTGACTGGTCGCGAATGATGTCCTCGACATACCGGAGTGCGTTAATCACATGCTGCTGGCGCTGGCTGCGCAGGTCGTCGCCCTGCATCAGCGAGATGGCCTCGCCCATCAGCGGCGAGTCCGGCAACTGGCGGCCGAGTTCGACCAGCTTGGACGCGAAAGCCTGACCGTTGGCATTCTGCGTCTTTTGCAGGTCCTCAACCTCTTCCTTGAGGGCGAGCAGCACCAGCGCGATGAAATCCAGCAATTCGCGCGACCCGGCAGGGCTGATGCCCTCCGTGCTGCCCGACTGCGTATTACGATTATCTCTCGGCAATGCCCGAGCCTTCCCCATTTGCTGACTTTTGCCATAGTTCACGCCGCTTTGCACCCGTCCGCCGGGCCGCCATTGCGGTAATCTTTGGCCTTGTCTCAGAACCCCGTACGGCCTGCCCCTACAGGCTACGACCGGTGGTTGTTATCAAGCCCGCCATCGCCGCCATGCTCCCACTTTGGCCAAAACCAGGGCGGGTGGGTACTTAAAAGCCGGTAATCATCGCCAGCATACATATGCCGCTGTGGAGAAACGTGCTAACTAGCTGACCGATAAGGGGGCGCCGCGCGGATATGGATCCGATCGACATCAAAGAGATGCTGCACCATCACCATCTTTGGCTGAAGGGCATGCCCAGCGGCAAGCCGGCGGATTTCGCTGGCCGGGACCTGACGGGCGCTGACCTCAGCGGTGCCGATCTGCGCCGCGCATCCTTCCGCATGGCGAAGTTGCGCGATGCGCGCCTGAGCAAGGCGCAGCTCGTGCAGTGCGATCTTTTTAAGGCCGATCTCAGCGGTGCCGATCTCAGCGAAGCCGATCTCAGCCGCGCCGACCTGCGCGGTGCCACGCTGGAAAGCGTCAATATGGCCGGCGCCAATCTGACGGGTGCGAATTTCCGCCGCGGGCTTGAACTGGGCCAGGATGCCGCCGAAGGCGTCGAGGTGCTGCGCCAGAATGTCACCGGCAGCAATTTCGCCGGCGCCACGCTGGTCGGCGTCGATGCGCTGGGTGCGGATTTCAGCGGCAGCAATCTGGCTGGGGCCAATCTGCAGGATGCAGCACTGACCGATTGCCAGCTGGTCAGCGTCGATCTCACCGGCGCCGATCTGGCCGGCGCCACGCTGGCGAGCGCCAACCTGGTTGGTGCCGAACTGAGCGGCGCCAATCTGACCGGCGCCACGCTGCAGGGTGCCAATCTGACAGATGCGCATCTGCATGGTGTTGACCTCAGCGATGTCGATACCTTCGGCGCCAATGTGGTGATGGCCAATATGGCGCCTGAGCCCGCTTCGGCCGCGCCCAAGCCGATGAGTGAAGCAGAGATCAATGCTGCGCTGGCGGCGCACAAGACCTGGGTTGGCGGCGGCGACGGCCGCCCGGCAAATCTGCGCGGCCAGGATCTCAGCGGTTTCGATCTGGCCGGCCTCGATCTCTCCGGCATCAAGCTGCGCGGCGCCGCGCTGCGCGATGCCAGGATCGACAATACGGTATTCAAATTTGCCGATCTGTCCGGGGTCGATATGCGTGGTTGCAGTGCGCGGGGTACAACCTTTGCCGGCTGCAACCTGACGGGTGCCGACCTGCGCAATGGCCGGTTCAGCGGCAGTCGTTTTGCCAGCGCCGAAATTCTCTCGGCCACCGGGGAACGCACCGGCCGCCGTATCTACACGGATTTGTCAAATGCGCGCCTGGCCGGGGCGATCTGCGATGGCGTCGACTGGGCGGATGCGATCCTTCATGACGTCAGCGGTCTTGAACCGTGACCTGCCCCTAGCCATGATGATGCGATGAATACCACACCCGGCAGCATCCTGCGGCGTCCCGCCGCCACCGAGGGCAGCGCCAGTCCTGGGGCGGAGCGCCGGCGCTATTACGACCCGATCCTGAAAGTTAACGTGGTGCAGGTCTTCCAGGGCGATTTCTACGTCTCCACCCGCGAGGGGGAGATGCTGGCAACGGTTCTGGGCTCCTGCGTGGCGGCCTGCATCCGCGATCCGGTCGCTGGCGTTGGCGGCATGAATCACTTCCTGCTGCCCGACAAGGGCGGCGACACCAATCCGGATTTGCCGTTTTCTGCCTCGCTGCGCTACGGTAGCTATTCGATGGAGCAGTTGATCAACGGGATTCTCGGTGCCGGCGGACGGCGCGAGCGGCTGGAGGTAAAGATTTTCGGCGGCGCCAATGTGCTGGCCGGCCTGCGCGGCATCGGCCATCAGAATGCCGAGTTCGTCGAACGCTATCTGAAGGATGAAGGCTTCCGGATCATGGGATCCGATCTGCGCGGCACACTTCCGCGCAAGGTGCAGTATTTCCCGGCCAGCGGTGTGGTGCGCATGAAGCAGATCGAAGATGCCAGCGCCAAGACGGTGTTCCAGCGCGAGAGCACCAAGAAGATCACCGCGGTGCAGACCACGGCGGGCAGCATCGAGCTGTTCGACTGAGGCCGGATTAAGAGCATCGTTTCATGGCATACAAACTCAATAATGTCGCAGTGCTGGTGGTCGACAGTAACCACAACCACATGCAGCTTATCAAAGAGGTTCTGCGACCGCTCGGTGTCACGCGCATTGCCGAATGCCTGAATGCCAAGGATGCGCTCACCTATCTTGAGACCAACGTCGTCGATATCATCTTCACCGAGTGGCATATGGACGGTGAGATGGACGGCATGGGGCTGGTGGAGTGGATCCGCAAGAATCCTGCCTCCAAGAACGTGTTCGTGCCGATCGTGATGGTCACCGCGCAGTCGGAACAGTGGAAGGTGATGAAGGCCCGCGATGTCGGCGTCACCGAATTCCTGGTCAAACCTTTTTCGGCCAAGACGATGGCACGCCGCATCACCATGGTGATCGAGTATCCGCGGCAGTTCGTGCGTACCGACGATTTCTTCGGTCCCGACCGCCGCCGCCACAAGGTCTCGAACTATACCGGCGAAGAACGCCGCAAGGACATGCTGGAGAAGGGCGACCAGCAGATGGACGACAGCGCAGTCGCCAACCTGCTGAACGAACTCTGAACTCCGGCTGCCGCGCAACTCCGGCTTGCAATATCCTGTCTTGACGGACCGCGATTGCGGGACCAAGATTCACAATACCGAAACATGCAGGAGGTCGGCCGTTCCGGTATGAGCGAGGTTGTCACCTTGCAGCAGTTCCGGCGTTTGCCAGAGGACTCTGCCTCTCACGGGTCTGGCCATCACGGGTCTGCCCATGACGGGGCGGGGCAGGGTGCGGACGTCAAGCTGATCGTTGCCAGAAGCACCGACCCCAGGCCGGCGAGTGAGCCGGCCGTTTTTTTTGATCGCCGCGAATTCAACCTGATCCTCAACCTCTATGCCCGTATGGTCGGCATGGGCGAGTGGCGCGACTATGCCATCGGGCATGACCGCGAGAGCTGCAGTTTCGCGGTTTTCCGTCGCACCGCCGATGGCGCGCTCTATCGCATCGTGAAAACACCGAAGCTGGCGCGCAAGCAGGGCGCGTTTGCCATTATCGCGCAGGGCGGTCGTATCGTGCGACGCGGCAAGGAGCTTGCTGTCATGCTGCGCTTCTTCGAACCCAAGCGCGATGCCACGCTGTAAGTCCACAAAGAAAAAGGGCCCTCGCCAGTCAGCGAAGGCCCGGATCAGAAATCAGCTCTGATCAAACGCTCAACGGGTGATCAGACCTTCTTGGCCTTCTTCGCGGCCGGCTTGGCAGCGGCCTTCTTCTCGCCAGTCTTCTTCTTGGTGGCAGTGGCCTTCTTCTCAGCCTTCTTCGCCGGCTTGGCGCTCTGGGTCTGGCTGGCGGCCTGGGCGGCCGGAGCAAAGGCGGGAGCAACAGTGCCGGCCAGGAAAGCGGCCATGGCGAAAGCAGCGGCAATCATTTTCACGCGGGTCAACATCAGGGTCCATCCCTATGCAATGTGCTGCAAACCGGTCAGTCGCGAGCAGTGACGAATCACCGGCTGCATCGCGATCACGTTGCGCCTGTCGCATGCAATCGGCAATGGGCGATATTTTCGCTGCGACGTCGTGTCGGTTTACGGGAAGTTTATACCTGCAGGAGCGCGGTGAGTTCGCGACGATGTTTCGCGACGTTCGGCCGATCCTGCAAACGCCGCTCCAGATGCGGTTTTATCGCGGCTTTTTCACCTGCTTTGGCCCCGGCCTGCAGCCACAACTGCCAGAACAGATCGCGCTGCGCATGACTGCCGCCGATCTGCTGCAGGCCATTGAGTGCCGCAGGTAATTTTTCGTAGACCTGTCGCCAGTCGCCGCGTCCGTAGGCCTCGACGCCTTCAGCCAGCGGCAGGCCGACCAGACGCCAGATCCGCGTCGTGAGCTGCTCAGGCTGGCTGGCGACGTAATCGCGCAAGCTGCGCAGCAAGTCCTTTGCCGCAGCGTCTCGACCGGCGCGGCTGAGCGCCAGCAGGTAATGCGCATCCAGGAACGGCTCGATATGTTCAGGCCCGCGCTTCTCGACATAGTCGGCGACATCCTGCCAGCGATTGCCGACATCCAGACCGGCGAATTCCAGCCGCGCCAGCAGGGCCACGGCATTCACCTGGTCCTGGCTATACTCCTTCCACACGCCCCAGACCTGTTCGTCATAGAGGCGCAATGCCTCGTCGGGCCGGTCGGCGTCGATGGCAAACAGGGCGGCATGCCACCAGTTGTGGCTGCGCATGAAGGAATTCTTCTCGGCCCAGCCATCGGAAAAGCCGAGCATGGTCTGCAGGCCCTCGGCACAGCGACCCTGGGTTTCCATCACATGCGCCAGTGCATGCTGGGCCCAGGGTTCGTTGCGCTTCAGCGCAATCGCCTGTCGCGCCGCCATCTCGGCTTCATCCAGCCGGTTCATTTCCTCCAGCCCGAAGGCCAGCATGCCATGCATCTCGGCACTGTCGCGGTGATGCGGCAGCGCCGCCTGTGCGATGCGCAGCATCCCGGCCAGGTCGCCGACATGGAACATGTGGAACTGCGTCATCTTCACGGCGGCCAGGTCCTGCGGCCAGCGCGTGGCGATGTCTTCGGTCAGCCTGATCGCCGTTTCAGCGTCGCCGACCACCCAGGCCGAAACCTGTGCATGCCACAACCGCTCGCGTTCGGTGGCGCGGGCCAGATGCGGCTCGGCATTGCGCAGCCAGGGCCGTGCTTTGGCGACTGACTCTCCGGTCTGCAGGAACATTTCCAGCGCCGCCGCCTTGGCCTGCGCCATCACGCAGCCCGGATCGGCGCGCGCCGCCTCCCACACGGCCGCCGCCGTGGTGCCATAGGTCAGGAAGCTGGTGTCGAAGGTGTTGAGACCTTCGATGGCGGCCGGATTGTCAGTGGCGATGTCGAGGCCCCAGCGATCCTTCAGCATTATTTGGCGGCGTCCTGCCAGTCGTTGATCTTGTCGAGCGGATAGATTGGCCGGCGCACATTCTTGTAGGGAATGATGCTGTTGTCGGACGTGGTGACGCCTTCTCCGTCAAGAGTGAAGGTTGCTTTGGCAAGGGGTGCGAAACCGGCGCGATAATGGATGCGCGACTTCAGCAGCAGGAATTTCTTGTGCTCAGGCTCGATGCCGACCGAGCGGAACACGCCGGTATCCCAGGGTTCGTGATGCCGCGAGACAATAACAATTTGCATCCTGCCATCCACTTCCAGCACGGCCGTGGGCCCCATCATCACCTTGTAACCCGTATACATCGGGCCGCGCACGATCCATTCGCCGTCGGTCAGCGTCTTGACCTTGCCGGTGACTTTCAGCGGCTTGCCCTTCAGCTGCAGCGACGGCATGTCGCTCTTGCCGCCGAGATCGAGCGTCACCGTGGCGCCGACGCCGGCCTTCTGCATGGTCTCAACAGCTGCCGGATCCCAGACCGCGCCGACGGCGACATCTTCGAGGCCCTGCTTCAGCACTTCGGCAATCACCATCATCACATCCTGCGTGCCGCCCGAGCCGCAGTTGTCGGCATGGTCGAGCAGGATCACCGGCCCGCCGAGATTTTTCGCACCCTCGCGCTTGGCCTTGGCCACCGTCTCGCCCAGGTCGCGGTGCTGGTAGATATGCAGGTCGCGCTTGTCCCACACCTTGGCCGCAATCGCATCGGCGGCGGCATCGGCCTGTTTCTGGTCGTTGCCCACGGTGATCACGGTGGTGCCGGCATCCTTGATGTCGGCCATGGCGAAGCCGCCGAACACGCTGGCGCAGGGCAGGCCCTTGGCCTCTTCATCGACGCAGGCCTGGATCGCCGATTTCATCGGCTCATCGTCGGTGCCCTGGCACAGCGTCTGCGACAGCAGCGGCAACTGGCGCAGCGCCATCGCCGGCTTGGCGCGTTTGCCGGCCAGATAGTCCATCACCACACGGCCGACCTGGCCGGCCACCACATCCATATCGACATGCGGATAGGTCTTGTAGCCGATCAGCGCCGTGCAGTTGTTCACCATCTTGGGCGTCAGGTTGCAATGCAGGTCGAGCGTGACCGCAATCGGCAGGTCGGGCGCGATCTTGCGGATGTTTTCCAGCAGTGTGCCTTCGCCGTCCTCCAGGCCCTCGACCGCCATAGCGCCATGCAGGTCGAGCAGGCAGCCGTCGCAGCCGGCGCGTATGGCCTCCAGGATCGGATCGGTCAGCCGCTTGTAGGCATCGGCGGTGACCGGCCCGCTCGGCATGGCCTCGGCGGCCATCGGCAGCACCACTTCGGCGCCGTATTCCTTCGCCAGGTTGAGATAGACGCCGAGCGGCATGTTGGTCTTGCCATAGGCATTGATGGCGGCCTGGCCGGTATAAAGCCCCCAGGCTTCGAAACGGGCGAAATCGGTTACCAGCGGCGAGAAGGTGTTGGTCTCGTGCTTCACCATCGCGAGGACAAGCTTCATGGGGCGGCGATCCTGTTCTTGTTCGTAAGCAGATGAATCAAGCTTAAGTCCGCCGGATCGGCCTTGTCACGAGGGATGCGAATGGTTCGGGCATGGTTCGCACTGCACAAAAAAAGACCCCGGCGGTTTCCCGCCGGGGTCTTCTGGAACCGGGTTTAAACCGGGATCACTCGTTCTTCTGGCCGAACAGGCTGAGCAGGGCCATGAAGATGTTCAGGAAGTTCAGGTACAGCGAGGTGGCGCCGAACACCGCCTGCTTGGTCTGCAGGTCGGCCGGGTCACCCTCGTAGAACTCCGACTTGATGCGCTGCGTGTCGAAGGCGGTCAGGCCGGTGAAGACCAGCACGGTGATCGCCGAGATCGCGAACTGCAGCACGCTCGAGCCCAGGAAGATGTTCACCACGCTGGCGATGACCAGGCCGATCACGCCCATGAACAGGAAGGTGCCCATGCCGGTCAGGTCGCGCTTGGTGGTGTAGCCCCACAGGCTCATCGCGCCGAACATCGCCGCGGTGATGAAGAAGATGCGCAGGATCGACGTGCCGGTGTAGACCATGAAGATGGTCGAGATCGACAGGCCCATCGTCGCGGTGAAGGCCCAGTACAGGCCTTGCACGGCGGCGGCCGACATCTTGTTGGCAGCAAAGCTCATCACCAGCAGGATGCCAATCGGGGCCAGCATGACCACGAAGGACATGCCGCCGGTGAACAGGGTGCTCATCAGCGCGGGAGACTGCGAAACCAGCAGGGCGACGATGGCGCTCAGCGCCAGACCGGAGCCCATGTAGTTGTAGACCCGCAGCATGTAGCTGCGCAGGGCCTGATCCACCACCGCACGATCAATCGTGGTGGTGCCGTAGCCATAGCGCGGCTGGTTGAACGGGGTCGCCATAGGTATGCCTCCTCAAGACAAAGTTGGTGAACAGCATATTGTCAGTGCCGGGGTGAAATTCAAGAATAAACCCTGCATAAAAATTCTTTATAAGTCATTCTGGTGACGGAGATTTTTCATCCGAACGGCGGTTTTGCCGCCAAATTGCGCTGCTGCCGATTTTGTGACGGCGGCCCTCGTCAGGCGGCCGGCCAGGGCGTACAAAGATAGCGCCTCCCGACGATGGCGGAAAACCGCCAATTTCTGTGAAAGTTTCATGACCGACAATTCCCGCGCGACCACCTCGCTGTGGCGCCTGACCCTGATTCTCGGCGCATTGAGTGCCTTCACGCCGCTGGCGGTCGACATGTATCTGCCGGGCCTGCCGGCGCTGGAACGGACTCTGCAGACCGATTCGGGCGGCGTGCAGCGCACCCTGTCGGTGTTTTTCCTCGGCCTCGCCATCGGCCAGCTCATTCTCGGGCCCTTAAGCGACCGCTATGGCCGGCGCGGCCCGCTGCTGGTCGGCAACCTGCTCTATATCGGTGCCTCGGTGGCCTGCGCGCTGGCGCCCAATATCGACAGCCTGATCGCCGCGCGTTTCGTGCAGGCGCTGGGCTCCTGCGCCGGCATGGTGATCTCGCGCGCCATGGTGCGCGACCTGTTCGAACCGCGCGAAGGCGCCCGCGTGATGTCGCTGCTGATGCTGGTCACCGGCGTGGCGCCGATCCTGGCGCCGCTGATCGGCGGTGCGGTGCTGGCGGTGTTCGACTGGCAGGCGATCTTCTGGCTGATCGCGGCTTTCGCCATGCTGGTGATGATCGCCGCCCGACTGTGGTTGAATGAAACGCGCGGGCCCCAGCCCGATATGCGGCTGACGCTCGGCTCGGCCCTGCGCGTCTATGCCGAATTGCTCACCACGCGGCGCTATATGGGCTATGCGCTGGCGTCCGGCTTTGGCCTGGGCGGGCTGTTCTCCTATATCGCGGCCTCGCCTTTCGTGTTCATCGATCTCTATCAGCTCTCGCCGCAGGCGTTTGGCTGGGTCTTCGGCATCAATGCGGTCGGCATCATAGGCTTCTCGCAGGTCAACCGCGCGCTGCTGCGGCGCTTCACGCTGGACGAAGTGCTGATCGTCGCGCTCTTTGCCATGGCGGCGGCCGGTCTGCTGCTGCTGGTCTGCACGGCGTTTTCCATCGGCGGAATCTGGGGCGTGTGGATTCCACTGTTCCTCTACATCACCAGCCTGGGCGCCGTGCTGCCCAATGCCGCCGCCAGCGCGATGGCCACCGAAGCGCATCGCGCCGGCTCGGCCGCAGCCCTGATCGGCACGCTGCAATTCGGGCTGGGGGCCGGGACCAGCGGTCTGGTCAGCCTGCTGCATGCCAGTCCGGCTTTGGGCATGGGTGTGATCGTGGCGGTCTGCGGCTGCACCGGCCTCGTAGCGCGACTGGTGCTGGTGCGCTAGTCAGGACTTTCGTTGCGCCAGCCAGACGGTATGGCCGGCGCAGTCGGCGTCATTCGCCGTATGGCCCACCACATCGAAGCCGTTTGCGGCCAGCAATGCGCGGTACTCCTCCGGCGCCAGGCTGGCGTGATACAGCGCCTCGCCGGCATGGTCGCCGGTGGCTTCGCCCTGCGCCGGCCCGCTGGTGAACATCAGTGCGGCCTTGGGCGCGGCATGATCGCGGAAGCTCGCGAACATCGCGCGCTGGTCGTCAAAGGGCAGGTGGAAGAAGCTATCCCATGCGATCAGCCCGTTGAACTGCCTGCCCAGCGTAAGGCCGCGCATATCACCCTCGATCCACTCATGCTGCGGAAAGCGCTGGCGACAGAGTGTGAGTAAAGTCGGCGCGGTATCGACGCCGGTGACGCTGTGGCCCTGCGCAATCAGCCAACTCGCAATCGGCTCCGCATGGCCGCAGCCGAGATCCAGCACGGTGGCTTGCGCAGGCAGCAGCGCGGCGAAACGCTCCAGCCAGCCGCGCTCGAACAACGCGCGGCTGCGCACAGCGTCGAATTCACGCGCCTTGCGTTCGTAAATCCCGGCGATGTCTTCGTGTCTGGCTGTCATACGGTCCGCAACAGCGGCGCCGGTTTCGCGGCAAGTGCCTGCCATGCTCCAGCCAAACCTAAAAGCAGCGTCGCTGCGACGCCGCCGAGCGCGGTCGCTGCTGCCACACCGGGCGCGAAGTAGAATTGTGCATTCATCAGCACGGTCACCATCGCCCAGGCGGCGGCCCAGCCGAGCAGGAACGCCAGCAAGGCGCCCACAAGTCCGACGGTGCCATATTCGATCACATGCGCCAGGATCACATCGCGCCGTGTCGCGCCCAGTGCTTTCAGGATCGCGCCTTCCTTCAGGCGGCGGCGATGTTCGGCGGCCAGCGCGCCTGCCAGCACGATCAGTCCGGCAATCAGCGTGATGGCGGCGGCCCCGCGCACGGCGGCGCCCAGCTTCAGCACGATACTGTTGAGTTCGGTCAGCACGTCTTTCATGCGCACAACCGAGATGCCGGGGAATTTCTGCGTCACGCTGCGGAACAGGTCCAGTTCCGCGGCCGGGCTGGCCTTCACCGTGGCCAGGAAAGTGTGCGGCGCACGTTCCAGCAGACCGGGCGAGAAGACCAGCACGAAGTTGATGCCCATCGAACTCCAGTCGAGCTGACGGATGCTGGCGATCTCGGCCTCGATATCGCGGCCCAGCACATTCACCGTCAGCTTGTCGCCGAGGCCGACATTCAGCCCCTGTGCGGCCCTCTCCTCGATGGAGATCAGCGGCGGGCCGTTATAGTCGCGCGGCCACCATTTGCCGGCCGTCAGCTTTGAGCCGGCCGGCAGGTCGCGCGCATAGGTCAGGCCACGGTCGCCCTGCAACACCCAGCGCTGCTCGGCAGCGACTTCGATCTGCGCCGCGGGCACGCCTTTCACCTGCGTGATACGGCCGCGCAGGTTGGGCACGGTGTCGAGATCGCGCGCGCCGGGCGAGCCCAGCACGGTGCTGCGGAACTCATCCATCTGGCTGGGCTGGATATCGACGAAGAAGAAGGCCGGCGCTTCATCGGGCAGGCGCTCTTCCACCTGGGCATGCAGGTTGCTTTCCACCAGCGTGATCGCCACCAGCAGCGTGAGCGACACGCCGAGCGACAGCAGCAGGGCGGCGGTGGCCGCACCGGGTCGGTGCAGGCTGGCAAAGGCGAGTTTCAGCCGCACGTCGCGCGGACGGATGCGGCGCGCGACTTTGGCGACGCCGCCGGCAATCAGGCGGAACAGCAGGAAGGCAACAATGGCGGCGAAGACGAACGACATCGCGAAGCGACGCTCGTCGGTGCCGAGGATGGCCAGCGCCGCCAGCGCCACGAACAGCGCCAGCGTGGCGATCACATAGCCGGGGCGGGGCAGGCGGCGGCCGGGCGCCACCAGGTCGCGATACAGAGCGGCCGGACGGATTTCGGCGGCGCGCGCCAGCGGCCAGATGGTGAAGGCCAGCGCCACCAGCAGGCCGTAAGCCGCCGCCAGCGCCAATGGCTGCCAGTAGATACCCGGCACCAGCGGCAACGGCAGCACCTGGGCCAGCGCACCGGCGGCGAGATTCGGCAGGGCTGCGCCCAGGACCAGACCGATGCCGATTCCGACCACGGCAAGTACCAGTGTCTGCCAGAGATAGACGCGGAAAATGAGTCCCGACGTGGCGCCGAGCGATTTCAGCGTCGCAATCGTCGGCGTCTTGCCGGCCAGATGGGCATGGACGGCATTGGCGACGCCGACGCCGCCGATCAGCAAAGCCGTGAGCCCGACCAGCACCAGGAACAGTCCGGCGCGATCAAGGAAGCGCCGCACGCCGGGGCTGCCTTCCTTCCAGTCGCGCATGCGCCAGCCGGATTCGGCGAAGTCGCGTTTGGCGATCTCCTGCACCTGCGGCGCGGTCAGGCCCGAGGTCAGCTTCACGCTGTAATGCCAGTAGGCCATGGTGCCGGGCTGCACCAGTTTGGTCGCTTCCAGCGCGGAGGTGGCGATCATTACGCGCGGGCCCAGTGTCAGGCCTTCGGTGGCGCGGTCGGGTTCGCGCGCGATCACGGCGCGGATTTCGAATTCGGCTTCGCCGATGCCCAGCCTGTCGCCGATGGCGGCCTCCAGCCGGATCAGGGTCTGCGGATCGACAGCGACACCGGCCAGGCCATTTTTCATCGCCAGCAGGTCGTGGATATTGCCCGGCTGCTCCAGTTCGATGCGACCGTAGAGCGGATAGGCGTTATCGACGGCTTTCAGTTCCACCAGCGTGCGCTGGTCACTGCGGATCGCATGCGCCATGGCGCGCATCTGCACGGCCTGCGCCACCTGGCCATGACTTTCGAGGAAGGCCTGTTCCTGCGGCGTGGTGGGGCGATGGATCAGGCGGAATTCGATATCGCCACCCAGCAGGCTGCGGCCGTCGCGCTCGAGACCAGCAACGATAGAGGCACCCAATGTGCCAATACCGGCGATGACGGCGACGCCGAGACCGAGACAGGCGACGAAGAGGCGGAAGCCGCGCAGGCCGCCGCGCAGTTCACGAAGCGAGAATTTGAGCGACAGCATCAGTCGGCCGACTGCTGTGTGCGGGATTCAATAGATTTTACGCGACCATCCTCAATCCGCACCACGCGGTCGCAAAGCGCAGCCAGATTTTCGTCATGCGTGATCAGGATCAGCGTCGAGTTCAGCTTGGCGGCCTCGCCGAACATCAGATCGATGATGGCATGACCGGTGCTGCCATCCAGATTGCCGGTCGGTTCGTCGGCCAGCAGCAGCGCCGGATGCGGCGCCACGGCACGCGCCAGCGCCACGCGCTGCTGCTCGCCGCCCGACAGCTGTGCCGGATAATGCGTCTCGCGCTTGCCCAGCCCGACCTGCGCCAGCGCGGCACGCGCGCGGTCGATGGCGTCGGCAGCGCCTGCCAGTTCCAGCGGCACGGCGACGTTTTCCAGTGCCGTCATCGTGGGGATCAGATGGAAGCTCTGGAACACGATGCCGACACGGCTGCGGCGCCACAGCGCCAGCTTGTCTTCATTGAGCGCATTCAGATCGCCGCCGGCGACCTGAACCTTGCCGCTGGTCACGCGTTCCAGACCGGCCAGTACTGCCAGCAGGGTGGATTTGCCCGAGCCCGAGGGGCCGACAATGCCGATGCGTTCTCCCGGCATCACATCCAGGTCAATGCCGCGCAGGATATTGACCGGCCCGGCCGTGCTGGCGAGAGTGAGGTGGACATCGTTCAGTTGAACGATGGGGGTCGCGTTGTTTGACGCCATCGGTGGTCAGGTCCCCGTCAGGAAGGCAGATTGTGAAGTTATACGAAAGATATGGGTTTTCCCGGCGCTGTCACAATGCCGCAGTCCTGCTGGCGGTGATGCTGATCACGCTGTTGTCAGCAGCAGCCCAGGCTCAGCAGCCGATCAGGCTGCTGGTTTTCGGCGACAGCCTGGTGGCGGGGTATGCCCTGCCGCCTGATGCCGCCTATCCGGCCCAGCTGGAAAAGGCGCTGAAAGCTAAGGGCATCAACATCACGGTCATGAATGCCGGCGTGTCGGGCGATACCACCGCTGCGGCGGCCTCGCGGCTCGACTGGGCGCTGGCTGACAAGCCGACCCATGTGATCGTCGAACTGGGTGCCAACGACATGCTGCGCGGCCTGGCGCCCGAGCAGGCGCGCACCAACCTGGACGCCATCCTCACAAAACTGAAACAGAACAACCTGCCGGTGATGCTGATGGGCATGCTGGCAGCCCCCAATCTGGGGGCCGATTACGGCCGCCGCTTCAACAGCATCTATCCCGATCTGGCCGCCAAACATGGCGTGCCGCTCTATCCCTTCTTCCTGGATGGGGTGGCCGGCGAGGCCAAGCTGAATCTCAGCGACGGCATTCATCCCACCCAGGAAGGTGTCGCCATCATGGTGGAGCGCACGCTGCCCCACATTTTGCGGTTCCTGGGGCAGTAACCCTCAATTCGTTGTTGTAAAAGCCGAGTCTGGCCGACAAAATAGGTCTGCCGCCGAAACAGGCGGCGGTATCTGTCGTTCGTATCGCGTTGGGAGTTTTGTCATGGAGTTCCGTCGTTTAGGCCGTACCGACCTTCAGGTCAGCCTGATCTGCCTCGGAACCATGACCTGGGGCGAGCAGAATACCGAGGCCGAGGCGCATGCCCAGCTGGACTACGCGCTCGACCAGGGCATCAATTTCATCGACGCCGCCGAGATGTATCCGGTGCCGCCCAAGGCGGAGACGCAGGGCCGCACTGAGAGCTACATCGGCACCTGGCTGAAAAAGCGCAGGGATCGCGACAAGATCGTGCTGGCCACCAAGGTGGCCGGTCGCGGCGGCGGGCCGCGCGGCGACTTCGACTGGCTGCGTGATGACAAGCAGCCGCCGAACTTAAGCCGCAAGCAGATTTTCGAAGCCGTCGACAAGAGCCTGAAGCGGCTGCAGACCGACTATATCGATCTCTACCAGACGCACTGGCCGGATCGCCTGACGGTGAATTTCGGCCGCGCCGAATATCCGTGGAACGACGAGGCCTCGGTTGCCATCGCTGAAACGCTGGATGCGATGGGCGAGTTGGTGAAGGCCGGCAAGATCCGCCATATGGGCGTGTCGAACGAAACCGCCTGGGGCGTGATGCAGCATCTCAAGGATGCCGACGCCAATAAGGCGCGTCCGCGGATCGTCTCGATCCAGAATCCCTACAGCCTGCTCAACCGCTGGTACGAAGCCTCGTTGTCCGAGGTGACCAAGATGGAAGAGGTCGGGCTTCTGGCCTATTCGCCGCTCGCCATGGGCGTGCTGAGCGGCAAGTATCTCGGCGGCGCCAAGCCGGCCGGCGCGCGGCTCACGCTCTTTACCCGCTTCACCCGTTACAGCAATCCGCGCGTCGACAAGGCGACGGAGAAATATGTGGCGCTGGCGCAGCAGCATGGCCTCGATCCGTCGCAGATGGCGCTGGCCTTTGTGAATACGCGGCCTTTCGTGGCCTCGAACATCATCGGCGCCACCAGCCTTGAACAGCTGAAGGCCGATATCGATAGTCTGAATGTGAAACTCTCGCAGGAGGTACTCGACGGGATCGAAGCGATCCACCGCGAATATCCGAACCCGAGTGCCTGAATAGGGCGCTCGTTCCGGGCCGCAAGGTCACATCCAGCGGAGGCCCCAGCCATGATCCGCTTGTTCGTCGCCCTGAGTTTTCCCGAAGAGATTCGCCAGTCACTGGTAGCCTTGTGCGCCGGCGTTCCTGGCGCGCGCTGGGTCAATCCCGACCAGTTCCACCTCACGCTTCGCTTCATCGGCGAAGTCGATGGCCGCACCGCCCGCACGGTGTCGGACGCTCTCTCCACCATCACAATGCCGGATTTCGACCTCGAACTCTTCGGGGTCGGAACCTTCGGCGACAAGCGCAAGGCCAATTCACTCTGGGCCGGCGTGCGGCCGAATGCGGCGCTCAATCGCCTGCAGGAAAAGGTCGACAATGCCGTGCTGCGCTCCGGCATTCTGCCGGACCGCCGCAAATTCAGCCCCCATGTCACACTGGCGCGGCTCAACAACGCGCCCTTCGACCGGATCGGCGCATATTTAAGCCATCACGCGCTTTATGCCGCGCCGCGCCTGCGCTGCGATCGCTTCACGCTCTATTCCAGCTTCCTGTCCTCGTCGGGCGCGATCTATACGCCCGAGCAGGTCTATCGCCTCGATGGCGGCATTGCCGAAGATGCCGAGCATGACTGGATGGCCGATGAGGCCGAGGCCTGGGATCAGGCGCATGGCGACTGGGACAAAGCGGAAGCAGCGGCCTACGGCGCTGAATGAGTCGCAGGCCTAGGTCGATCGTCGTTCTGACCGGTGCCGGCATTTCGGCCGAATCCGGGCTGGGCACTTTCCGCGACAGGGACGGTCTCTGGACCAAATATGACCTCAACGAGGTCGCGACGCCGGAAGGCTTCGCGCGCAACCCCGTGCTGGTGCATGACTTCTACAATGCGCGGCGCAAAAACCTGGTCGAGGCCTCGCACAACGCCGCGCATGTCGCGCTGGCCGAGCTGGAGCGCAGCTTCGACGGCGATTTTCTGCTGGTGACGCAGAATGTCGACGATCTGCATGAACGCGCCGGCTCGCGCAAGCTGATGCATATGCATGGCGAGCTGCTGAAGATCCGCTGCGAGCAATGCGACAATGTGCTGGCGTGGCGCGACGATCTCGATCTCGCGACCACCTGTCCGGCCTGCGCCACCACCGGTCGCCTGCGCCCGCATGTGGTCTGGTTCGGCGAAATGCCTCTGTATATGGAGGCGATCTACGACGCGCTGGCGCTGTGCGACCTGTTCGTCTCCATCGGCACCTCGGGGCAGGTGTATCCGGCAGCGGGTTTTGTGGCCGATGTGCGCCGGCGCGGACTGGCCCATACGGTGGAACTCAACCTCGACCCTTCCGATGGCTTTTCGCTGTTCGCGGAAAAGATTTATGGCCCGGCGACCGAAGTGGTGCCGGCCTTCGTCGAGCGCCTGCTCAGCGCCTAATCCGGAACGCTGGCCTCGATGCGGTCCATGTCGTCATCCGACAGGCCAACGTGATGTCCGATCTCGTGGATCAGCACATGGCGCACGACATCGCGCAAGGACTCGCCGCTCTCGCACCAATAATCCAGCAGCGGCCGGCGATAGAGGAAGATCATCGCCGGCATCGTGCCGGTCTCGCCGCGCTGCTCGGCCACGAAACTGCCGCCGGTATAGAGCCCCAGCAGGTCGAAGGGCGTCTCGCAGCCCATTTCCTGCAGCACCTCGTCGTCGGGAAAGTCGGCCACCTGGATCGGTACGCCGTCGATATAGCGCCCCAGCGCCGGGCGCAGGCGGTTCAACTCGGCCTCGCCGAGGGCGGCGAGATCGTCCAGGCTGGGTGCGGTTAATTTGGCCGTATCGGTCATGCGGCAGAACGTCTCAAGCGGCTTGGGCTGGTTGAAGCGGGGGTACCTGCGCGCTAGCTTGCGCAGCAACAAACTCCCGCGGAGGATGACATGGCCATTGCCAAACTGGAAGGCGCCGCCCGCCAGGCTGCACTGCAGGCACTGGCCGGCTGGCAGGCCGCGAAAGACGGCCGCGATGCCATCGTGAAGACCTTCGTTTTCGCCGATTTCAACACGGCCTTCGGTTTCATGACGCGTGTCGCGATCCAGGCCGACAAGGCCGATCATCATCCCGAATGGTTCAATGTCTATAACCGCGTCGAGATCACGCTGACCACGCATGATGCGGATGGGCTGAGCGAGCGCGATGTCGCGCTGGCGGCATTCATCGATGCGGCGGCCTCGGCGGCCAACGGAAAGGTAAAAGCATGAGCGCGGCGTCTCGCGGTCTGAAACGCGGCCTGATCCTGGCCGCCATCATGGCGCTGTTCGGTGTCGTCGGCTATCTCGCCATGCCGTATCTGCTGCCGCAGCGTGGCGATGACAATGCCGGCAGCGGCGTGGTCAGCATCGGCGGGCCGTTCAGTCTGATCGACCAGGATGGCAAAGCCGTCACCGAGAAGGACTATGCCGGCAAGCTGATGCTGGTCTATTTCGGCTTCACCAACTGCCCCGATATCTGCCCGACCGGCCTGCAGACCATTGCGGTGGCGATGGACCAGCTCGGCAACGATGCCGCGAAGATTCAGCCGATCCTGATCACGGTCGATCCGGAACGCGACACGCCGCCGGTGATGAAGGAATATGTGCAGGCCTTTCATGAGCGCCTGGTCGGCCTGACCGGCACGCCGGAGCAGATCGCGGCCGCCGCCAAGGCCTATCGCGTCTACTATCAGAAGGTCACGCTGAAGGACTCGTCGCTGGGCTATTCGGTCGACCATTCCGGTTTCATCTACCTGATGGACGGAAAAGGGCAGTATCTGAGCCATTTCCGGCATGACGCGACGCCGGACCAGATGGTGCAGCGGATCCGCCAGCGCCTGTAATTCACTGATATTACTGGTTTTCTACTTGCCTGCACGCATATGTTGCAGTGCAAAATAAATCGTGCGGCCACTGACGAAGCGGCGTAAGCTGTCGCTGAACGGTGGCACGGCACGATTCTCTAACGGTTTTGTCCGAGCTTTGTATTGCGGTCGCCTTATTTCGGCCGCGCCCCCGCAGAAGGGTGGGACCTGATGCTCTACTCGCTTTATGAATTTCACCACGCCGCCCTGCAGCCAGTCCGTGCCATGGCCGAGATGCAGACGCTGGCGCTCAAGCTGCCGTATCTGCCGATGAACTACACGGCGGCGGCGCGCACGATGGCGGCCGGGCTGGAAGTGTTCAGCAACATCACGCGCCGTTATCCGAAACCGGAATTCGGCCTCGCCACCACGATGGTGGATGGCGTGGAGCGCAGGGTGACCGAGCATGATGTGCTCCGCCTGCCATTCTGCCGCCTCAAGCATTTCGAGCGCGAAGGCTGCGAAACCCGCAACGATCCCAAGCTGCTGATCGTCGCGCCGCTGTCGGGCCATTACGCCACGCTGCTGCGCGGCACGGTCGAGGCGATGCTGCCCAACCACGAAGTCTACATCACCGACTGGATCGATGCCCGCGATGTGCCGCTGCGCGAAGGCAAGTTCGACCTCGACGACTACATCGACTACATCCGCGAATTCTTCGTCACGCTCGGCCCCGGCGCGCATGTGATGGGGGTATGCCAGCCCTCCGTGCCGGTGCTCGCCGCCGTGGCGCTGATGTCGGCCGAGAATGACGCGCATGTGCCGCGCTCGATGACCCTGATGGGCGGGCCGATCGATACCCGCATCAGCCCCACCGTGCCGAACAACCTGGCGCAGGAACATTCCATCGAGTGGTTCGAGCATAGCGTGATCGACCGCGTGCCCTTCCCGCATGACGGCTTCATGCGCGAGGTCTATCCCGGCTTTATCCAGCTAACCGGTTTCATGACCATGAATCTGGATCGCCATGTCGGCGCGCATGTCCGGCTGTTCCATCACCTGATCAAGGGCGATGGCGACAGCGCCAAGGCGCATACCGATTTCTACGACGAATATCTCGCGGTCATGGATCTGCCGGCCGAATACTACCTGCAGACCGTGAAGACCGTGTTCCAGGACCATGCCCTGCCGCGCGGCATCATGACCTGCCGCGGCGAGAAAGTGGATTGCACCGCCATCCGCAAGACGGCACTGCTGACGGTGGAAGGCGAGAAGGACGACATTTCCGGCGTCGGCCAGACCATGGCGGCGCATGATCTCTGCCCGAATATCCCCAAGGCCATGCGCGGGCATTACCTGCAGGCCGGCGTGGGCCATTACGGCGTGTTCAACGGCCGGCGCTGGCGCGAGGAAATCGCCCCGCGCGTCACGGCCTTCATTCGCCAGCATGACGGCAAACCCGCCAGGAAGCGCTGACAAGCGCTAAGCCTCGGCTGCATCCTTTATAGAATCGCCCGACCGGCGTAATCTCCCGCCATGTCCCGTGCCCTGCCTTTCTGGCGCCGCAAGCGCCTCGACCAGATGACGCCTTCCGAATGGGAGTCGCTCTGCGACGGCTGCGGCAAATGCTGCCTCTATCGCCTGGAAGACCAGGATACCGGCGAGCTGGAACAGACCAATGTGGCCTGCAAGCTGCTGAACTGCGCCACCGGCCAGTGCAGCAACTATCCCAAGCGCAAGAAGATCGTGCCCGACTGCATCCAGCTGACGCCGGCGAAAGTGCAGAAGATGAACTGGCTGCCCGCCACCTGCGGTTATCGCCTGGTGGCGCAGGGCAAGGATCTCTACTGGTGGCATCCGCTGAAAAGCGGCAGCAGCCAGACCGTGCATCAGGCCGGCATTTCGGCGGCGGGCCGCTGCATCTCCGAAACCGAGGCCGGCGAACTGGAAGACCATGTCGTCTACTGGCTCGACGACAAGGGCCCGCCAAAACCCAAGAAGCGTTAAACGGGAACGCTCGCGCTGCTGCGGCGTTTACATGCCGAACCGCTTTTTCTGGGCAGGCAGATGACCATCACTTCCACGCGTTTATGGCTGATCACCGGCGCTTTGCTCGGCGCCGCCACCACGGTTTACGCACAGCCGGGCACGCAGACCGAAATTGACCGTATCCAGGCCGAAACCCGCCGGGTCGAGCAGGAGCGCGAGCAGCGTTTCCAGCAGCAGCAGACCGAACGCCGCCTGGAGGCCGAGCGGCAGGACCAGCGCCGCCAGCAGGAGCTACGCCTGCAGGAACGTACGCCGCCGTCATCACGACCGACCCCGCTGATTCCACAGACTCCCAGGAACTGACGTAGCGATACGCCCTCCGATGCTGGCTCCAGATACTGGAACAGCGCCCCGCTTCCCCGCTAATCTGCGCGCCTGCGTAAGATATGCCCCTTCGGGGCCAGAGGGATCTTCGGGGAAAATCCATGTTCAGCCTGCCGTCCATCGATGCCGACCTTGCCGCCAAATTCCGCGCGGTGAAGCTGCTGTCGCTCGATCTCGACGGCACGCTGACCGATGGCGGGCTTTACTATGCCGAGGATGGCAGCGAGCTGCGCAAATATCATGTGCAGGACGGCTTCGGCATTCTGCTGGTGAAAGACGCCGGCATCGAGGTCGCACTGATCACCCGCAGTGACACGCCGGCAATCCAGAAGCGCATCGACCGGCTGAAAATCCGCTTCGGCCTGATGGGCGTCTATGAAAAGCTGCCCAGGCTGAAGGAAATCTGCGCCGAACTCGGCATCGGCCTCAACGAAGTCTGCCATGTCGCCGACGACGTCAACGACATGGATGTGATGGAGGCGGTCGGCCTGCCCATCGCGGTGTCGAATGCGCGGCCGATGGTGAAGAATGCCGCGGCCTATATCACCGAAACTGCCGGCGGCGCTGGCGCCGTGCGCGAAGTCTGCGACCTGCTGCTGGCGCATCAGGTCTGATCCACACGAAACGAAAGGGAGTTCTCATGGCCATCGATTTCCAGGGCCGCGTTGCCATTGTCACTGGAGCCGGCGCGGGTCTGGGCCGCAGCCACGCCCTGTTGCTCGCTGAGCGCGGCGCGAAGGTGGTGGTCAACGATCTGGGCGGTGGCGTGGATGGCACCGGCGGGTCGTCCAAGGCAGCCGATCTGGTGGTCGCCGAGATCAAGGCCAAGGGCGGCGAAGCCGTCGCCAATTACGACAGCGTGTCGGAAGCGAATTCTGCGGCCAATATCGTCAAGACGGCGATGGATGCCTTCGGCCGCGTCGATATCCTGATCAACAATGCCGGCATCCTGCGCGACAAGAGCTTCGCCAAGATGGAGATCGCCGATTTCGATACCGTGGTCGACGTGCATTTCCTCGGCTCGGCCTATGTCACCAAGGCGGCCTGGCCGATCATGCAGCAGCAACAGTATGGCCGCATCGTCATGACCTCATCCAATTCCGGCCTCTACGGCAATTTCGGCCAGTCGAATTACGCCGGCGCCAAGATGGGTGTGGTCGGCCTGATGAACTCACTGAAACAGGAAGGCGCCAAATACGGCATCCTGGTCAACACGATTGCGCCGGTCGCCGCCACCCGTATGACCGAAGCGCTGCTGTCGCCGCAGCTGCTGCCGCATCTCAAGCCCGAATATGTCTCACAGGCCGTGGTCTATCTCGCCTCGGAAGCCTGCAATGCTACCGGCGACATCATCTCGGCTGGCGCCGGCTTCTACGCCAAGATGCAGATCATGGAATCGCAGGGCATGTTCTTCGGCGTCGATGCCAAGGTGACGGTGGAAGACTTCGCCGCCAATTACGCCAAGATCACCGACATGTCGAAGCCGCAGCATTTCGGCTCGTCGATGGAAGAAGTGGCGCATATCGCCAAGCCGTTTATTAAGTAGGGGCCGTTCATCAAGTAAGCGGCAGGCGCTCCAGCACGGCCTGGCTCAGGCGCTCGATCACCGCATCGTCGGCGCTGGCAAAGCGCTGGCCCGCTGCGGCGATCGCCTCGCGCCGGGCCGGGATCTGCAGCAGAACGGCGACCGCGTCGGCGATGCCCTGCACGTCCTGAACCTGTAACGCGCCGCCTGCCATCAGCAGTCCCGCCGTGGCGTCGGAGAAGTTGAACATCTGCGGGCCGAACAGCACCGCGCTGCCGAGCCGCGCAGGTTCCAGCGGATTCTGGCCGCCATGCGGGATCAGCGAACCGCCCATCATCACCACCGGCGACAGGCGGTACCACAGGCCGAGTTCGCCCATCGTGTCGGCCACGTAAAGATCGGTCTCGGCATCGGGCAGCTCACCGGCCGAGCGCAGCGCGACACGCAGATCGGGCGCGGTGAGTTCCTGCTTCAGCGCCGCGCCGCGATCCGGATGGCGCGGCACGATCATGGTCAGCAGGCCCGGCAGTTGCGGTTTCAGCAGGCGATGCGCGGCCACGATCTGCGCCTCTTCGCCGGGATGCGTGCTGGCGGCGAGCCAGAGCGGTCGCCCAGCCAGGCGCGCGCGCCACTCGTTCAGCGCGGCGTCATCGACAGGCAGCGGCGGTGCCGCCTGCTTGAGATTGCCGGCCTCGATCACGTTCGCCGCGCCGAGCCGCTGCAGCCGTTCGGCATCGCCGCCGGTCTGCGCGTAGATCGTATCAAAAGCAGCGAGCAGCCAGCGTGCGGTCTCCGGCGCCAGCAGCCAGCGTGATACAGACTTTTCCGACAGCCGCGCATTGGCCAGCAGGGCCGGAATGTTGCGATGACGCAATTCGTTCAGGATGCCGGGCCAGAAGTCTGACTCGCTCCACAGCACCAGGTCCGGACGCCAGTGATCGAGGAAAGCATCGACCGCAGCCGGCAGGTCGACCGGGATGAACTGATGGATGATGCCGGTGTCTGTCGTGCGCTGCTCCACCAGCGTCGCCGAGGTCACCGTGCCGGTGGTCAGCAGCAGCGTGATGTCAGGGCGCAGCTTGTGCAGATGCTGCAGCAGCGGCAGCAAGGCCTGTGCCTCGCCGACACTGGCGCCGTGGCACCACACGAGAGGACCGGGCGGCCGCGGCTGTGCCGCCTGGCCGAAACGCTCGCCCAGACGCGCAGCATTTTCCTTGCCCTGCGTCACGCGGCGCTGCAGCCACAGGCGCACCACCGGGGTCAGCAGATGGCCGATGCCACGCCACAGCGCACGCCGCCCATCGAAAGCCGGCTGATATTTAATTTGGCCATTCATTGCGGCGCAGATTGCCGTAACGGGAGGGGCAATGAAAGGGCTGCGACCAGGCCTTGCGATGTATCCCGGGCGCTGTCAGCCTGTGTGCAAGCAGACACAACACGGGAGGTAGCGCCATGGCGGTGCATGTCGAAAAGCGCGGCGCGGTGACCACAGTGATTCTGGATCGTCCGCAGGCGCGCAATGCCGTCGACCGCCCGACCGCCGACGCGCTGCGCCAGGCCTTCAAGGATTTCGATGCCGATGACGACGCCAGGGTGGCGGTGCTGTGGGGCGCGGGCGGGCATTTCTGTGCCGGCGCCGATTTGAAAGCCGTTGCCGATGGTGACCAGCGCAACGATGTCTCGCCCGAAGGCGAAGGTCCGATGGGGCCGACGCGGCTGATGATGTCCAAGCCGGTGATCGCGGCGGTGTCCGGCTTCGCGGTGGCAGGTGGCCTGGAGCTGGCGCTGTGGTGCGATCTTCGTGTCGCCGAGGAAGACGCCACCTTCGGCGTGTTCTGCCGGCGCTGGGGCGTGCCGCTGATCGATGGCGGCACGGTGCGTCTGCCGCGTCTGATCGGCCATAGCCGCGCGCTCGACATGATCCTGACCGGCCGTGCCGTCGATGCCCAAGAAGCGTTACAAATCGGCCTGGCCAATCGCGTGGTGCCCAAGGGCGAAGCGCGCGCCGCCGCCGAAGCGCTGGCCGAAGAGATCAGCCGCTTCCCGCAGGCCTGCATGCTGGCCGACCGCAGCTCCAGCTATCGCCAGTGGGACATGTCGCTCGATGCCGCGCTGCATGACGAGGCCGAAGGCGGTCTGCCGATCATCGAACAGGAAGCCATCAAAGGCGCGGCGCGCTTCAAGAGCGGACTCGGCCGCCACGGCGACTTTTCGTCGATTTAGGCTCATCCATGCTCGGCAAAAGCCCGAGCATCTTTTTCATCACCGTGGGGAGCGCTGCTTCCTGCGGCTGCTGCCACTGGCCGTCCAGCTTTGCGGCCTCGCGGGCCGTCACACGCCCCAGCATGGCGCCGATGCGCAGCTCGAAATGCGTGAACACATGCACGGCATCGCCGTTCAACATCAGCCAGTCGGTCTCTGTTGGTGCATGTTCCAGCGCCGCGCCGCTGGCCCAGGGCGTGTCGCGCCACGGCGCGCTCGGTACTTCCAGCATGCCGCCGAGCAGGCCCTTCGGCGGCCGGCGGCGCAGCAGCACGGCGCCGTCCTCGGCGCGCTGTAGCAGGAAGGCGATGGTGTGGCGTACCGGGCGCGCGGCCTTCGCCGCCTTGCGCGGCAGCGTTTCAGCGATGCTGCGTTTGAAGCCCTCGCAGCGCGCCTGCAACGGGCAGAGCAGGCAGTCCGGGCTTTTCGGCGTGCAGACCGTGGCGCCGAGATCCATCATTCCTTGCGCGAAGTCGCCGGGGCGTTTCTGCGGCGTCTCTTGCGCGGCCAGTTTGCGCAGTTCGGGGCGCGCCTGCGGTAATGTCGTCTCGACAGCAAATACGCGCGCCAGCACGCGTTCGATATTGCCGTCCAGCACGGCGGCAGGTTCATCGAAGGCAATCGCGGCAATCGCCGCCGCTGTGTAAGGCCCGATGCCCGGCAGTTCGAGCAGTCCGGCTTCATTGTTTGGGAACACGCCGCCATGCTGTTCGCTCACGGCCTTGGCGCATTTATGCAGGTTGCGCGCGCGGGCGTAATAGCCCAGCCCGGCCCAGGCCTCCATCACCTGATCGACCGGCGCATTCGCCAGGTCCCGCACGCTCGGCCAGAGATTTAGAAACTTTTCAAAGTAGGGCTTCACCGCCGGTACAGTGGTCTGCTGCAGCATCACCTCGCTGAGCCAGACGCGGTAAGGCTCGGGCGGCGGCGTGCCGGGCGGGCTGCGCCAGGGCAGGCTGCGATGATGCCGGTCGTACCAATCCAGCACCAATGCGGCAATGTGCGGTGGATGGACGCGGGCTTTGGGCATGCGGCGACTGTAGCATCGCGAAATTGCGGCTGTCACGAAGGCGGGCTTGCATTCCGGCCGTCGCTTGCGCCATTTTGTGCGCGCTCACTGGGAGAAACTCATGCGGCACATCCTTCTGGCAGCGGCCCTGATCGGGCTCGCGGTCCCATCCTACGCACAAGATAAATCCGACATCGTGGTCGGCACCATCACCGACCTGTCCGGCCCCGCCGCGGTCTACGGCCATGCCGTGGTCAATGCGATGCGCCTGCGGTTTGACGCGGTGAATGCCGACGGTGGCATTCGCGGCCGCAAGCTGAAGCTCGTCGTCGAGGATCACCAGTTCCAGGTGCCGCGTGCCGTGCAGGCGACATCCAAGCTGATCCGGCTCGACCGCGCGCAAGTCTTCGTCGGCTCGCTCGGCACTGCGCAGGTGCAGGCCGTGCTGCCGACGCTGCGCCAGGCCGGGGTCGCCAACCTGTTTCCGATGGCGGCCAGCCGCGAGCTGGTACATGCGCCGGATGCGATCAGCTGGATTTCCGGCTCGCTCTATTACGACCAGATCCGCGCCGGCGTGAAATGGATGGTCGAAACCAAGGCCAAACAAGCGGTCTGCGTGATGGCGCAGAGCACGGATTACGGCGAGGAAGTGCAACAGGCGGTGAAAGACCAACTGGCGCAGCACGGTCAGACCCTGAAGACGGTGGTCACGCATCGTCCGATCGACACGGATTTCTCGGCACCCGTGCAGCGCCTGCGCAATGCCGGCTGCGACCTCGTCGTGCTGGCGACGCTGCTGCGCGACACCATCCTGCCGATGGCAGCGGCGAAAACCGCCGGCTGGGAGGTCGATTTCCTCGGGCCCTCCACCACGCATGACTATCTGCTGGCGCAGGCGCCAGGCGGCGCGACGCAGGGGCTCTACAGCGTGTCATCGCTGGTGCTGCCAGACCGCGCCACGGCTGCACCTGAAGTCGTGGCCTGGATGGAGGCCTACAAGGCGCGCTTCAACACCGAGCCCAATGCCGGGGCAATCTATGGCGCCACCATTGCCGACCTCGCCGTGCTGGCGCTCGACCGCGCCGAGGGGCGCACCGGGATGGCCGAACTGACCCGCGCGGTGGCCAGCATCCGTGGCTGGCGCGACCAGTTCGGCGGCACACTGCAGGCTTTTGCCGATGGCGGTCGCCAGGGCACCAAACAGGCCTATATCTATCAGCTGCGTGGGCCGCGCTACGAGAAGCTGACCAGCGAGGCAGTGGGCTACTAGCGCGGCTTTCCCCTCAGGCCGTAGGCGGTGTACCGCCTACGGGGGCTGCGCTAAACTGGCGGCATGAACTACCTGATCGTTTTCATCGGTGCGGGCATCGGCGGGGCCCTGCGGCATGGCGTCAATCTCGCCGCCCTGCGCCTGGTCGGCGCCGGCTTTCCCTGGGGCACGCTGGCGATCAACATCGTCGGCTCCTTCGTCATGGGGCTGGTGGCGGAGTATTTCGCGCTGAAAAGCGGCCTGCCGCAGCAGTGGCGGCTGTTCCTCACCACCGGCGTGCTGGGCGGCTTCACGACGTTTTCCGCCTTCTCGCTGGAAGTGGCGCTGCTGTATGAACGCGGCGAAATGCTGGCGGCCGCGCTCTACATGCTGGCCTCGGCTGTGCTGGCGGTGGCCGGTCTGTTCGCCGGGCTTTATGTGATCCGCGCTGTCGTAGCGCCCTGATGGACGACAGGAAGAAACCGCAACGCGACCCTTCGCAGCGTACGAACGCCCCGAAGGCGCTCGGCGTCTCGCTCGGCCGGCTGACGCGGCCGATCATGAAGCAGCGCGGCGTGGCGCTGGCCGAGATCATCAATCGCTGGAGCGAGATCGCCGGGCCATTGCTGGTCAAGGAAACCCAGCCCGAAAAAATGGTCTACGCGTCTGGAGCTGGGCATGCCGCGACACTTGAGATTGCAGTCAGTCCGGCCTTCGCGCTGGAGCTGCAGCATCTCTCGCCGCTGATCATCGAGAAGATCAACGGCTATTTCGGTTTTCGTGCAGTCGAGAAACTGCGCCTGAAACAGACTCCGATCCACCGCCCCGAGTCGCAGGCGCCAGCGGCACGCAGCAGTCGGCCGCTGACCACGGAAGAGCAGGCGAAACTCGAAGAATTGCTCGTCGGAGTCGAAGATCGCGACCTCCGCCAAGTGCTTGAAAGCCTTGGAAGATCACTTTTCAGTGCGAGTCGCTGAGCCGCCTTGAGTCGGCCAGATTCTTGTGGATAACGGCAGAGTCCGGTTGCAGGCCGGACGTGCAACCATACAATGCCCCAACATGTAGGGGGTCGGAGTATCTCTATGAAATATATACAGCGTTTCGTCCTGACCCTGGCGTTCGTCCTCGGTGGTTTCTTTGCAGGTCACGTGCAGGCCCAGCCTGCCGCCGCAGACCCGCGTCTGCAGGACATGGTGCTCGGCAAGGCCGAGGCGCCGATCACGATCATTGAATATGCCTCGCTGACCTGTCCGCATTGCGCCTCGTTCCATGCCGAGGTGCTGCCGGCGCTGAAGACCGAATACATCGATACCGGCAAGGCGAAGTTGATCTTCCGCGACTTCCCGCTCGACCAGCTGGCCTTTGCCGGCGCGGTGCTGGCGCGCTGCGGCGGGCCGGAGAAGTACTACACCTTCCTCAACGTACTGTTCGCGCAGCAGCGCCAGTGGGCCGCGTCGCAGGATCCCAAGGGCGCGCTGGTGCAGATCGGCCGCCTCGGCGGCGTGTCGTCCGACCAGTTCGAGAAATGCCTGCAGGACAAGGCAATGGGGGATTACATCCTGAATTCGCGCCTGGAAGGCAACCAGAAACATGGCGTCAATTCGACGCCGACGCTTATCATCAACGGCAAGGCCGAGTCCGGCGTGCCGTCGATTGCCGATCTGCGCAAGAAACTCGACGCGCTGGCGAAGTAATCGCTAGCGCTGCGTTATTTGAAAGGGAGTCCCCGTGCAGTTCACCAAGTTGCGCTTGTCCGGTTTCAAGTCCTTCGTCGAGCCGACGGATTTCATCATCCATCCCGGCCTGACCGGGATTGTCGGCCCGAATGGCTGCGGCAAGTCCAATCTGGTGGAAGCCCTGCGCTGGGTGATGGGCGAAAACTCGGCCAAGCGCATGCGTGGCACGGGCATGGACGACATGATCTTTGCCGGCACGGCCACGCGGCCGTCCCGCAACATGGCCGAAGTCACGCTCACCCTCGATAATAAGACTCGCACTGCGCCTGCCGCCTTCAACGAGATGGAAGAGGTGGCGATCACCCGCCGGATCGAGCGCGAGAAAGGCTCGGATTATTCGATCAACGGCAACGACGTGCGCATGCGCGACGTGCAGCTGCTGTTCGCCGATCTGGCCTCGGGCGCCAATTCGCCGGCCATGGTCAGCCAGGGCCGCGTCGGTGCCATCATCAATGCCAAGCCGACCGACCGCCGCATGCTGCTCGAAGAGGCGGCTGGCATTTCGGGCCTGCATTCGCGCCGGCATGAAGCCGAACTGCGTCTGAAGGCGGCGGAATCCAATCTGGAACGCGTGGTTGATGTGATCGGCCAGCTCGACAACCAGCTGCAGTCGCTGAAGCGTCAGGCCCGTCAGGCCAGCCGCTATCGCAACATCGCCGGCCAGATCCGCAAGACCGAAGCCATCCTGTTCCACCTCAAGCATGAAGCGCTGAAAAACGCGCTGGCCGAGGCCGAGCAGGCCATGCATGCCGCCGAGCGCGAGGTCGCCGACCGCACGCTGCAGGTGTCGGAGGCGCATGACGCCGAGCGCATCGCCGCCGAGGCGCTGCCGCCGCTGCGCCAGCATGAAGCCGAGGCCGGCGCCCGCCTGCATCGCCTGACCGTCGCCCGCGAAGGCCTGGATGCCGAAAGCGCGCGTGCGCAGGAAGCCGCCGAGGCCGTGCGCGCCCGCCTGGCGCAGATTTCGTCCGACGCCGAGCGCGAAAGCGCGCTGTCGCAGGATGCCGAAGAAACCGTGGCGCGCCTCGCCACCGAAACCGAACAGCTCGAAGCCCTGCGTGCCGGCGAAGCCGAAGCGCAGACGGCTGCCGAAGCCGCCGTCACCGAGGCGCAGGGCAAGGTCGATGCCAGCCAGACTGAACTGGATGCGCTGACCGGCCGTGCCGCGGAAGAACAGGCGCAGCGCGCCCGCCTGCGTCAGGCCATCGAAGATGCCGGCCGCCGTCTGGAGCGCCTGAATGCGCGCCTGACCGAGCTGAACGCCGAAGAAGCCCGTCTGAACGAGCAGACCGAGGCGCTGGTCGAAGCCGAAACCATCACGGCTGAAGTCGAGGCCAAGCAGGTGGCGGTGGAAACTGCCCGGCAGGCCCTCGATACCGTCGAGGCCGAGCATGCGCAGAAGATCGATGAAGCGCGTCAGGCTTACGAGGCCGTGGAAGCCGAGCAGGCCCGTCTGATCGAAGCGGCCCGCGCGGCGCTGGAAGCCGTCGAAGCCGAACATGCGCAGAAGATCGAAGCCGCCCGTCAGGCGATGGCCGGTCTCGATGCCGAACACGAACAGAAGATTGAAGCCGCCCGCGCCGGTCTCGCCGCCGTCGAAGGCGAGCATGCCCAGAAGATCGAAGCGGCGCGCAGCGGGCTGAACGCCGTCGAGGCCGAGCATGCCCAGAAGATCGAGCAGGCCCGCGCCGGTCTGAACGCCGTCGAGGCCGAGCAGGCCCAGAAGATCGACGAAGCGCGCGAAGGCGTGAATGCCGTCGAGGCCGAACATGCCGAGAAGATCGCCGAAGCCCGCCACGGCGTGGAGGCGGCCGAAGCCGCCCGCGCCGCCCAGCAGCAGGCCGAACAGGCCAGCCGCGATGCCTGGCAGGGCGTGCAGGGTGAACTCACCCGCCTGAAGGCGGAAGAGACCGGCCTGACCAAGCTGCTCAAGCTGGACGAGAGCAATCTCTTTCCGCCGCTGATCGACCAGGTCACCGTCGAACCCGGCTTCGAGAAGGCGCTGGGCGCAGCACTTGCCGATGAACTGAATGCCGCCACCGATCCCAATGCGCCGATGCACTGGGATGCTCTGCCGCCGCTGAGCGATGCGCCGGCGCTGCCTTTCGGTGCCGAGCCGCTGTCGAAATATGTGACGGGCGCCGCCGCCCTGCAGCGTCGCCTGAGCCAGATCGGTCTGGTGTCGGATGATGCCGATGGCGCGCGCCTGCGCGCCGATCTCAAGCTCGGCCAGCGTCTGGTGACCAAATCCGGCGCGCTGTGGCGCTGGGACGGTTTCACGGTCAAGGCCGGCGCGCCGACCTCGGCCTCGATCAAGCTGGAGCAGCGCAACCGCCTCGCCGACCTGCGCGAGGAACTGCGTGAGCTGGAAGGCAAGCTGAACGAGGCGCAGCGCGCCTACGAGGAAGCCCGCCAGGCCACCGAACAGGCGGCGCAGGCCGAACGCGCCGCGCGTCAGGGTGTCGCCGCCGCCGAAGAGCAGCGCAACATTGCCCGCCAGCAGGCCAACCAGGTGGTACAGGCCGCCGAACAGGCGCGCAACGAAGTGCGCCAGCAGGCCGCCAGCGTGGTGCAGCAGGCCGAGCAGGCCCGTAACGAAGCGCGCCAGCAGGCCGCCAGCGTCGTGCAGGCCGCCGAACAGGCGCGCAACGACGCGCGCGGGCAGGCGGCCGGCGTGGTGCAGACGGCGGAACGCGCCGCGCTCGAAGCGCGCGAACGCGCCGCCCAGGTCGTGGCGAGTGCCGAACGGGATCGCCAGGGCGCGCGCGACCAGGCCAATCAGGCCATCGCCCAGGCCGAGCGCGAGCGTAACACCGCGCGCGAACATGCCAATCAGGGCATCGTCACGGCCGAGCGCGAGCGCAATGCCGCCCGCGAACGCGCCAATCAGGATGTTGCCCGCGCCGACCGCGAACTGGGTCAGGTGCGCGATCGCCAGGCCGAGATGGTGCGCCGCGAAGCCGAACGCCAGTCGCGCCTCGCCGCGCTGGCCGAGCAGAAGCAGCAGACCGAAGGCGAGATCGCCGAAACCACGCAGGCGCGCGAGGCCGAAGAGGCCGCGCTCGCCGCCATGCCGCCAGAAGATGAAGTCCGCCAACTGATCGGCATGATCCGCGAGGAACTGACCGCACTGCGTCAGGCACTGGTCGAACGCCGTGCGGCGCTGGAGCAGCTGCGCCTCGATGCCCAGGCGCGCAGCCGCCGCCTCGAAGCCATCGTGATCGAGCGCCGCGCCGCCAATGCGCGTAACGAAAGCGCTTCGCAGCAGTTGGCCCAGCTTGGCGCCCGCCAGGCCGAGGCCACCGCTGAGCTGGAAAAGCTGGAGCAGATTCCGCGCGAACTCGAAACCCGCCGCAGCGCCCTGCAGGAGCAGATCGACATCGCCGAGATCGCGCGCAAGGAAGCCGCCGATCATCTGGCCAATGCGGAAAACGCGCAGCAGCTCGCCGCCCGCACGGCGCGTGAGATCGAGCAGCTGCTCGGCTCAGCCCGCGAAGCACGGGTGAAATACGAAAGCGATTTCGAGCACCAGCGCGTCAGTATCGATGAGCTGGCGATCCGCGTGCGTGAAGTGCTGGACTGCACGCTGGATGCCGTGCTGAAAGCTGGCGAAGTGGAAGACGGCGAGGAATTCCCCGAGCTGCATGTGGTGGAAAACCGCCTCGAACGCCTCCGCAAGGAGCGCGACAATATGGGGCCGGTCAACCTGCGCGCCGAACTCGAGGCCAACGAGGTGGAAGAGAAGCTCACCGCACTCAGCACCGAGCAGACCGACCTGGTCTCGGCGATCGACAAGCTGCGCCAGGGCATCACCTCCTTGAACAAGGAAGGCCGCGAGCGCCTGCTCGAAGCATTCCAGAAGGTCGATGGCCATTTCCAGAAGCTGTTCGTCGAGGTCTTCGGCGGCGGCAAGGCGCATCTGCAGCTGGTTGAGAGCGACGATCCGCTGCAGGCGGGTCTCGAAATCTACGCCTCGCCGCCGGGCAAGCGCCTGCAGGTGATGTCGCTGCTCTCGGGCGGCGAGCAGGCCCTGACCGCGCTGTCGCTGCTGTTCGCGGTCTTCCTCACCAACCCGGCGCCGATCTGCGTGCTCGACGAAGTGGACGCGCCGTTGGATGACGCCAATGTCGAGCGCCTGTGCAACCTGATGGAAGCGATGGCGCGCCAGACCTCGACCATGGGCGAGGGCACGCGTTTCGTGGTGGTCACCCACCATCCGATCACGATGGCGCGCATGGACCGCCTGTTCGGCGTCACCATGGCCGAACGCGGCGTCTCGACGCTGGTCAGCGTCGACCTCGCCGGTGTCGATCATTTAAAGGCGGCGTAAGGGCCCTCACCGTCATCCCCGCGAAAGCGGGGATCCCATTTCGTTCATTTTTTAATGGGACCCCGGGTCAAGCCCGGGGTGACGAGTTGTAATTTTCAGCAATCTCAATCTGTCATGGCCGGGCCCAAGAAGCGCTTCTTGGCCGGCCATCGACGTCTGAGACTTACAAACTCCCCGCCGGCATGAAGCCGAAGGCGCCGTCCAGCATAGCGCCGCGGAAATCGGCGCGCTCCAGCCGCGAACGGCTCAGATTCGCATTGCGCAGATCCGTGCAGATCAGCTTGGCGCCGCTCAAGTCTGCGCCGGCGAGGTTGACCTCGCTTAAGTCTGCGCCACTGAGATCGGCCGCCGCCAGATTGGCGCCGGCGAGGTTCAGGCCATGTAGCACGGCGCGGGTGCCGCGACGGCCGTCGCTCGCCACCCATTCGGCATGCTGGGCGATGGCTTCGAGCAGATGCGCCGCCGTCATCGGCCGCGCGACCTTGCCGCCGGCGGATTCGATCATGTCGGCCATGCCGGCGCCGAGATCGGCCTTGGCGAAATTGGCCCCGCGCAGGTCGGCGCCGCGGAAGCTCACATTGTCCAGTCGCGCAAAGGCAAAGGATGTGTCCTGCAGGTTGGCCTTGTCGAAGGCCGCCTCGACCAGCGTGGCGCCCGAGAAGCTCGCGCCAGTGATCTTGGCCGAATGCAGCCGGGTGGCCTGGCTGGCGTAATCGATCGACACCTGATAGGGGCCGAGCTGTGCGTCGTTGAAGCGGGTATTGGTCAGCACGGCGCGGCTCAAATCGGCGCCCCGCAGGTCGGCCTTGATGAAATTCGCCGCGGTCATGTCTGCCGCGCTCAGGTCGCAGGCCATCATCTCGGCTTCGGCGAAGCTGCTCTCGCGCAGATCGGCGCAGCTGAGCTTGCACATCGGCAGCGAGGCGCGGGTGAGGTTCTTGCCCATCAGCTTGATGGCGCCGAAATCGATGCGCTCGCATTGCAGGCGCTTGCCCATCTGCACCTGCTTGCCCATCGAGGAGATGAAACGCGAATGCGACTCCAGCAGATCGCTGAAGCGGGGCGGGCAGGGAGCGTAGGTGGTCAGGATCGACATCCTGGGCGATCATCCGGCAGGGCTTCGTAACAGCCCGCAGTATGGCGCAGCCGCCCGCCGGCGGGAACGGAAATATTCCGGCCCGGATACAACGTCAGGCTGCGAATCGCCTGATGACAGGCCTTTTACAGCAATCCGGCAATGACGCGGTCCGGCGGGGCATGGCCGTCAGCGAAGGTCTTGATGTTGATCAGCACCTTCTCGCCCATGTCGATGCGGCCTTCCAGCGTGGCCGAACCCATATGCGGCAGCAGGATCACGTTGTTGAGTTCCAGCAGCTTGGGGTTCACCGCCGGCTCATGCTCGAACACGTCGAGGCCGGCGCCGGCGATCTCGCCCTTGCGCAGTTTGCGCACCAGCGCGTTCTCGTCGATGATCTCGCCGCGCGCGGTATTCACCACATAGGCATGCGGCGGCAGCAGGTCGAGGCGGCGCGCCGACAGCAGGTGGAAGGTGGCCGGCGTGTGCGGGCAGTTCACCGAGATGATGTCCATGCGCGCCAGCATCTGGTCGAGGCTTTCCCAGTAGGTCGCCTCCAGCTCCTGCTCCACGCTCTCATGCACGCGCTTGCGGTTGTGATAGTGGATCGACAGGCCAAACGCCTTGGCGCGGCGCGCCACGGCCTGACCGATGCGGCCCATGCCGATGATGCCGAGCCGCTTGCCCCAGATGCGCTGGCCCAGCATCCAGGTCGGCGACCAGCCTTCCCATTTGCCCTCGCGCAGGGCCTGCGCGCCGGCGACGAGGCGGCGCGGCACGGCCAGGATCAGCGCCATGGTCATGTCGGCGGTGTCTTCGGTCAGCACGCCCGGCGTGTTGGTGACGGTGATGCCGCGCTGACGGGCGGCGGCGAGATCGATGTGATCGACGCCGGTGCCGAAATTGGCGATCAGGCGCATGTTCGGCCCGGCATGGGCCAGCACGGCGCCGTCGATGCGGTCGGTGATGGTCGGCACCAGCACGTCGGCGGACTTCACCGCCTCGATCAGTTCGGCCTGGCTCATCGGCGCGTCGGCGATGTTCAGCCGGGTGTCGAACAGCTCCATCATCCGGGTTTCAATCGGATCCGGCAGCTTGCCGGTCACGATCACCAGGGGGCGCTTTTTCGGCGTGGGCATGACAGGCGTTTCCGCTTCCCGGCAGGAGTGTCGACGTGAGTTTCTTGGGCTTCTCTAGCAGATCGACCCGGTTGAGACAAACCCTCGCCGGGGCCTCAACCGGGTCGGAAAGCATCTGCCTAAAGTATGACCTTAGGGCAGGTCGCCCACCCCATACGTATACGTACGGAGCGGGCGTCGGCCTTACCGAACGTAAAGCGGCATATACTGGCGGATATTGCGCTCCAGCTCGCGGTTGACGTCCATCATGGTCTCGCGCACCAGCTCGTGGATCAGGCGGTCGCGGTCGTTCAGCGTCGCCTTTTCGCTCATCGAATTGGAGCGGCGCGCCGAGGCCTGGGCCTCGCCGACGCGGAAGCCGCGGGCATCGCGCACCTCGACGGCCATTTCCACCTCGGTATCGAAGCGGGCGACCTGGTCCTCGGTGAAGCTGCCGCGCAGGCCCGGCGTCTTCTTCAGGTCGATCTCGGTCACGCTGGCCTTGCGCACGATCACCGTGACGCGGTTCTGCTGGCTGTTGTCGACCGCCACGCGGTCGCGCGTCCAGCGCATCGCCACGCTGGCCGGCGGCTGCGGGATGGCCAGCTCGATATGCGGCGGCTGCGCCGTGGGCTGGTATTCCATGATGGTTTCCACCGTGCTGGCGGCAAAGGTCAGCTTCGGCTGACCGGTGAAGGCGATCTCGGGCAGGATCGACTTTTCCATCGGACCGCCGCAGGCGGCGGCCACCAGGGCGAGGCCGGCCAGAACAAGTCCACGGGGGGCAAGCAGCCGGGGGACGGCAAACAGGCGGGCGAGGCGGGTAGACATGGGTCGTTTCTCCTTGTTTTCCGCCCCCAGATAGGCGGCGAAAGTGGGCAATTTCAAGGCCCGGCCCATGACAAGCGCGGGACCCTGCGGTCCGGCGGGTGGACCGTCCTTCCCTGAAGAAACGCCTGAAAACCGGTTTTGTCGCCGGTCTCCGTGCAAGGAGGATTAGTTTGCGCCGCCGGCCTGAACGCTTTCGGCGGGGAAACTGTAGCTGTCGCTGCAGAACTGGCAGGTCACGGTGATCAGGCCGTCCGGCGTGGCCATGTCGGCGATCTCGTCCGGACTGAAGGTGGACAGGATGCCCTGCACCTTGTCCTTCGAGCAGGTGCAGCGGTCCTGCAGCGGGGCAGCCTCGTAGACCCGCACGCCGTCTTCATGAAACAGGCGGAACAGCAGCTCGTTATGGCCCAGATAGGCGTCGGTCAGTTCCTCGGATTTCGTCGTGCCCAGCAGGGCGGTGACTTTCTCCCAGGCGAAGGTTCTTTCCTCCGCGGACAGCCCACCGGCCTGCTCGGGCAGCTGCTGCAGCAGGATGCCGCCGGCCCGCCAGTGTTTGCGGGCCTCGGCCGGCCCCTTGCGATGGGCGGCGCCCAGCACGATGCGCGCATTCAGCTGTTCCGACTGCGAGAAATACGCATGCGCCGCTTCGGCCAGCGTCGCACCGGACAGGTCGACGATGCCCTGGTAACGCTCCATATCCGGCCCTTGCGGATCGATGGTGAAGGCGAGATAGCCCTTGCCGAGCAGCAGCGGCACCAGCGCGCGTTCCGAGCCGGGACCCAGTTCCAGGCCATCCAGCCGCTCGGCGTCGAAGCTGGCATAGCCGCGCAGATCGCCCGGCGTGCGGAAATCCACCACCAGGGTCGAAACCGGGCCGTCGCCCTTCGCCTGCACCGAGAAGATGCCGTCGAATTTCAGCGCGCTGGCCATGGTGGCGACCAGCGCCGTGGCCTCGGCCAGCAGATGCGCGACCGGCTCGGGATAGTCATGGCGCGCCAGCATGCGGTCGAGCGCGGGGCCCAGCCGCACCAGTCGGCCGCGCACATCGCACTGCTCGATCTGGAACGGCAGCGACAGGTCGTCGTGAAGGGGTGCTTTACTCACGGGGCCATTATAATGCTGGAAAGCGGGTGATCCTAGAGGACGAAACTCAGGCGGTGGTTTCGGTCCCGAAACACCAGGCCAGGATCGCCTTCTGGGCATGCAGGCGGTTTTCCGCCTCGTCGAACACCACCGACTGCGGACCGTCGATCACCTCGGCGGTCACTTCCTCGCCGCGATGCGCCGGCAGGCAGTGCATGAAGATGGCATTCGGCGCCGCCTTGCTCATCAAGGCGGCATTGACCTGGAACGGCGCCAGGATCTGGTGCCGCTTGTCGGCATCCTTCTGGCCCATCGACACCCAGGTGTCGGTGATGACGCAGGCGGCGTCGTTCACCGCCTCGGCCGGATCGCTGACCACGCGGATCTGGCCCTGGCGCTCCTCGGCCCATTTCAGCACCTTGGGATCGGGCTGCAATTCGGGCGGGCAGGCGAGATCGAGGCGGAAGCCGAACTGCACGGCGGCATGGATCAGCGAGGTGGCCATGTTGTTGCCGTCGCCGACCCAGGCGAGCTTCTGGCCTTTGATCGGACCCAGCTTTTCCTCAAACGTCATCACATCGGCCATCACCTGGCAGGGATGGCTGTCATCGGTCAGGCCGTTGATCACCGGCACGGAGGCATTGGCGGCCAGCTCGCGCAGGTTCTGCGCCTTGCTGGTGCGCATCATGATCGCGTCGACATTGCCCGACAGGATCTTCGCCGTATCGGCGATGCTCTCGCCGCGGCCGATCTGCAGCTCGTCGGCGCGCACCACGATGGTCTCGCCGCCGAGCTGCCGCATCGCGCTGTCGAACGACAGCCGCGTGCGGGTCGAGGGCTTCTCGAAGATCATCGCCAGAATCCGGTCACGGCCGGGGCGGTCCTTTTCCACGCTGCCCTTGGGCAGGCCCTTGCGGCCGGCCTTCATGCGCACGGCATGGCTCAGGATGCCGCGCAGCGTATCCGGCGCGAACTGGTCGAGATCGAGGAAATGGCGGATGCCCGCCTTGCTGCCCTGCCCATTGATCATGCGGCAGCCCCGGTCGGTTCCTGGGCCTTGTCCTGCAGCTTCTGGCAGGCGGCTTCCAGCCGGCGGATGCCTTCGGCGATGTCCTTTTCCGGCACGGTCAGCGGCGGAATCAGGCGCAGCGTATTGTCGCCGGCCAGCACGCCCAGCATATGCTCGTCGCGCACGGCAGCCTGGAAGTCGGTATTCGGAATCTTCGTCTTCACGGCCATCAGGAAACCCTGGCCGCGCACATCTTCGATCACCTCGGGATAGCGATCCTTCAGCATCACCAGCTGCTGCATGAAATAGCTCGACCGCTTCTGCACGCCATCGAAGAAGCCGGGCTCCAGCATCACGTCCAGCACGGCATTGCCGGCCGTCATCGCCAGGATGTTGCCGCCGAAGGTGGTGCCATGGGTGCCGGGCGTCATGCCCTTGGAGGCTTCCTTGGTGGCGAGCACCGCGCCGACCGGGAAACCGCCGCCCAGGCCCTTGGCCAGCGACATGATATCCGGTGCGATGCCCGACCATTCATAGGCGAACAGCTTGCCGGTGCGGCCCATGCCGGTCTGCACTTCATCGAGGATCAGCAGCAGGTCATGCTCGTCGCAGAGCTGGCGCAGGCCGCGCAGCATCTCGGTCGGCACGCTGCGGATGCCGCTTTCGCCCTGGATCGGCTCGATCATGATCGCCGCCGTCTCCGGCGTGATCGCGGCTTTCGCCGCCTTCAGGCTGAACTCGACCTGGTCGAAGCCTTCGACCTTGGGGCCGAAGCCGTCCAGATACTTGGCGTTGTTGGTCGCCGCCAGCATGGCCAGCGTGCGGCCGTGGAAGGCACCCTCGAAGGTGATGATGCGGAACTTCTCCGGTTTGCCGCTGACCGCGAAATACTTGCGCGCGCATTTCACCGCGCCTTCGTTGGCCTCGGCGCCGGAATTGCAGAAGAAGGCCTTGTCGGCAAAGGAATGGTCGACCAGCCGCTGCGCCAGCCGTTCCTGCTCCGGAATCCGGAACAGGTTCGAGGTATGCCACAGCTTGGCCGCCTGCGCCTGGATCGCCTGCACCAGATGCGGATGGGCATGGCCGAGCGCGGTCACCGCGATGCCGGAGCCGAAGTCGAGATAACGTCGACCATCGGCGGTGTAGAGGTAGGAACCCTCGCCCCGCTCGAACGCAAGGTCCTGCCTCGCGTAGGTCGACATCAATGCTTCGCTCACGACACCTCTCCTTGATCGATGGGGCTCAGACAGCCCAAACCCCAGAAAATAACGACGCCAGCACCGGGTTTTACGCGACCGGGCTGGCGTAAGACCGGATTCTACGGGCCGCTAAGGCCTTGTGTCAATTGAGCGAATGTATGGGCGCAATGGTTGCCGGATGGTTTCCGCAACTGCCCGGAAAGACGGCAGAAACTGCCGTAACGACAGGGCATTCCGGCTCTGGCAGGGGGGCTGCCGGCCGGGCTAATGTTCGGAAAACACAGCCAGAATGACCGGAGGACCCGCCATGACCACCCTGAGTTTCGAGACCACACGGCGGGTCTATTGCGAGCCGGGCGCCAGCACCAAACTGGGCGCCCTGATGGCCGAACTGGGCGCCAGCCGCGTGGTGCTGGTCACCGATCCGGGCGTGATGAAGCTGGGCCTGCCGCAGGCCGGGCTGGACAGCCTGAAGGCCGCCGGCATCGCCGTCACCATCTATGACCGCACCGAGGCCGACCCGCCGGAAAAGCTGGTGCATGAGGCCGTGCAGGTGGCGAAGGACTTCAAGGCGGATGGCGTGATCGGTTTCGGCGGTGGCTCGTCGATGGATATCGCCAAGCTGGTCGCTTTCCTGCCGGTCGCCACGCAGCAGCTTTCGGAAATCTATGGCGTCGGCAATGCGCGCGGCAAACGCCTGCCGCTGATCCAGGTGCCGACCACGGCGGGCACCGGCTCGGAAGTCACCGGGATTGCGATTATCACCACGGGTGAGTCCGAGAAGAAGGGCGTGGTCTCGCCTTTGCTGCTGCCCGACATTGCCCTGCTCGATGCCGATCTGACACTGGGCCTGCCCAGGGCTGTCACGGCGGCCACCGGCGTCGATGCCATGGTGCATGCCATCGAGGCCTATACCAGCAAGCACAAGAAGAATGCGATGTCGGATGCGCTGGGCCGCGAGGCTTTGCGTCTGCTCTCGAAGAATATCCGCACGGTCTGTTCGCCTGAGGGCATGAAGGATCGCGCGGCGCGCTCGGAGATGCTGCTCGGCGCCATGCTGGCCGGCATGGCTTTTGCCAATGCGCCGGTCGCCGCGGTGCATGCGCTGGCCTATCCGGTGGGCGGGCATTTCCATGTGCCGCATGGCCTGTCGAATGCGCTGATGCTGCCGCATGTGCTGCGTTTCAATCTCGAAGTGGAGCGGGCCGCCGCGCAGTATGCCGAGCTGGCGCCGATACTTCTCTCTGGTAAAAGTTTCTCAACTCCATCAGCAGGCGCGGGCGCATTGCTGGCGGAGCTTGAGGCGATCATCGACGACGTGAAGCTGGAAAAGCAGCTGCGTCAGGTCGGCATCAGTCACAATCACCTGCCGATGCTGGCGAAAGATGCAATGAACCAGCAGCGGCTTCTGGTGAACAATCCGCGCGAGGTCACTTACGACGACGCGCTGAAGATCTACGAACAGGCCCTATGAGCGGAAAGCCGTAAGCATGAGTGATGCCGTCGACCCCAAGCTGGAAGTTCGGGAAAACTATCGCCACTGCCTGCCGATCCCGACCCGGTTGGCGGATATCGACGTTTACCAGCATGTCAACAACGTCGCTTACTACGCCTATTTCGACACGCTGGTGAACGACTACATGATCCGCTTCGGCGGGCTCGACATGCCGAATGACAAGATCATCGGCCTGCTGGTGGAAAGCGGCTGCCGCTTCCACAAGTCGCTGAACTACCCCGAGACGGTGGAAGGCTGGCTGCGCACGGTGAAGCTGGGCAATTCCTCGGCGCGCCATGAGATCGCGCTGTTCCGGCAGAATGATCCGCATCCCGCTGCCACCGGCCATTTCGTGCATGTCTTCGTCGAGCGCGGCGTGCAGAAACCGGCACCGATCCCGCCGCGCATCCGCGCCGCGCTGGAAAAGATCCTGGTGGCATGACGGCTGGGATTACCGCTTTCTTCGAAAGCTACCGCGCCGGCTTCGATGCGCTGGATGCCCGTGCGGTGGCCGCGCATTTCGCCGTGCCCAGCATGCTGATCGATGAAAAGGCCTATACCTGGACGGCTGAAGCCGATGTCATCGCCGATATCGAAAAGCTGCTGACGCTCTATCGCAACAGCGGCTTTGTCGGCGCGACTTATGAGGTGGCGAATTCGCTGCCGCAGGGTGAGGACGGCGTGACGGCCAATCTGTTCTGGACCATCACGCGCCGCAGCGGCCTGCCCTGGCGCTTCCATACCGGCTATACACTGCGGCGCTTCGACGATCAGTGGAAGATCGTGCTCTGCATTGCGTATGAAGAGCGCTCGGCGCGCGGCGCTGGTTTCAGCGGCGAGTGAGGCGGCTCCGCCCAGGCGGCGATCAAAGGCGTGGATGGCCGGGACAAGCCCGGCCATGACGAAGAGGAAGCGCGGCACGGCGTCCAGCCCCAACGCTCACGCCCAGACTCGTCATCCTCGGGCTTGACCCGAGGATCTCAGGCCGGATGAACGAAAGCGTTCATGGCAAGCCGGGAGTTTTCTCTCGCGGCGGGTGGGATGGATAGGATGCTCGTGGCGTATTGCCGGAGCCTCACACCTCGTTGTCATGGCCGGGCTTGACCCGGCCATCCACGCCTCTTCTTGAAATCAAAAGTGAAGGCGTGGATG
>JAGXRD010000105.1 GCA_018336035.1 Alphaproteobacteria bacterium
TTCTACTGCTGGAACTCGGAAGTCGGAAACAAGACCCTCGGTATCGCTTCCTTCTATCTGCGTGGCGTCTGCCAGAACCGCAATCTCTGGGGCGTGGAGCAGTTCGAGGAAATCACCATCCGGCATAGCAAGTTTGCCGCCAGCCGCTTCGCCCATCAGGCCGCTCCCGCCCTTGCGAATTTCGCAAACAGCAGCCCGGCCCCCTTCATCGCCGGCATCAAGGCCGCGCGTGAGCGGATCGTCGCGCACACCGATGAGGACCGCGAGGACTTCATGCGGAAGCGCGGTTTCACCAAGGGCGATACCGCCAAGGTGATCGAAACAGTTCTGCGTGAAGAAGGCCGCAAGCCCGAGAGCATCTTTGACTTTGTCCAGGGCATTACCGCCGTGGCCCGGACCAAGCCCCACCAGGACGCCCGGCTCGACCTCGAAACCAAGGCGAAGCGCTTGCTCGACAAGGCAGCGTGACGCCTTCGCCCGGGCGGTGAGCGCCCGCCCGGGCACCCTTTCCTTCAGTGCGTACCCACCCAACCCAACTAGGAGATAGACCCATGCTTATCGTTCCCGTGAAACTGCGTAACCTGACCGCCAACCCGAACAATCCGCGCAAGTCCTACAAAAAGGACAGCATCATCGAACTGGCGCAGACCATCAAAGAGAACGGCCTGTTGCAGCCGATCTGCGCCAAGAAGATCAAGGGCAACAAGCGCGAGGCCATCTACGGCAGCCGCCGCTACCACGCGATGATGCACCTTGTTGAGATCGAGGCCGAAGGCTGGACCCTCGATACCGAAGTGCAGACCATCATTGCGGAGAGCCTGACCGAGCAGCAGGCCAAGACCATGGCACTGGTCGAGAACGAACAGCGCGAGGATATGCACCCGGTCGATCAGGCCGACGCTTACGCCGACCTCGCCAAGTCGGGCATGGAACTTGCCGACATTGCCGCCAAGGCCGGCAAGTCGGAAATGACCGTCCGCCGCCGCCTCGCAGTCGCTTCGCTCTGCGCTCCGATCAAGCAGGCGCTGCGTAAGGGTGAAATCACCCTGTCCGTTGCAGAGGCCATGACCATCGGCACCGTCGCACAGCAGAAAGAAGTGCTCGCGCTCGTGCAGCGCCGCTCGTGGATGACCGCCGATCAGGTCCGCGATCACCTGACAGAGGACCGGGCATGCGTGGCTGACGCAATCTTCCCCATCGAGCAGTACAAGGGCCGCATCGCCAGCGACCTTTTCCAGACGGAAACCACGTCCTACTTCGATGACGCCGAGCAGTTCCTGACCCTGCAGAAGCAGGCCGTCACCGAGAAGGCCGAGGCCTTCCGCCAGGACGGCGCGACGTTCGTGGAAATCTTCGAGGACTGGCATTTCCCGTCCAGCCTCTATGCCACCAGCAAGGCGAAGAGAACCGGCGTGGTCATCCATCTGACCCCGAACGGCAAGGTCGAAATCCACGAAGGCCTGCGCCGCATCGAGCAGGTGGCAAAGTCTGTCAGCCGGGCGATCAAGGAAGATAACGCCCGCGTCCGTCCCGAATACGCCGATCCGGTGAAGCGCTATATCAACGCTCACAAGACCGCAGCGGTTCAGGCCGCGATCCTCGCCAGCCCCCGCACGGCGCGCACGCTCGCTATCGTCGGGATGATGGCGACCCGCGAGAACATGAATGTCTCGCTGACGCGCAGCGCCGGCATCGGCTTTTTCAACGAAAATGCCGACACGACCTCTGCCAGCTACCAGATGATCGAGCAGCAGGCGCGCGGTTTCGCGCAACTGCTTGGTGCCGAGGCCGATGCCATCGAGCATAACGGCTCCGCCATCGAGTGGCTGCTATCCCACCACAACGAAGCCGCCATTTACGACCGCTGCAAGCCGCTGACCGATGCAGAACTCGAAGCCCTGCATCTGTTCCTGACCACTCTCACCTTCGGGGCGGAAAGCATGACCGCGCTCGATGGCGATCCCAACAGCCTGTTCAACCGTGTCGCCAACGACCTCGGGGTGAACATGGTCGAATGCTGGCGGCCGGACAGCTACTTCCTCGCCAAGCGCAACCGGCCCCAGCTGGAAGCGATCATGAAGGAAGCCGGCATGAATGGCGTAATGCCGCAGGCCAAGAAAAGCGAAATCGTCGCCATCGCCGCCGCGCGCTTTGCTGCCGGCGAGGCCGAGGAAACTCGCAACTGGCTGCCCGGTGCCATGCAGTTCCCCGCAACCGGCCCCGATGTGCGGGAGCCGTATCGCAACGATGACGACGATCAGGACGGCGAGGACGAGGGCGAAGGCGACGACTTCGACCACGACGACGCCGAGGCCTACGCCGAAGCGGCCGAGTAAGTCACAGCCGGGCGGCGCTGTCTCCCGCTAGCCCGGCAACCCACGGTGCCCCGCGTCCCCGCGCGGGGCACCACCCCTCCCCAGGACATTCCAGATCGAGGACCGCCACCATGGAACGCTCCATGCTCATTTTCCGTACCGCCTGCGGCACCGCCGCCTATATCGGGCCGATCCGCTACACCTCCAAAGGCATGAAGATCGACAGGCACTACTGGCGGGCCGTGGTCTACTTCGACCCGCAGCAGGACCGCCACTTCATCGAATACGAATGGCGGCGGCAGGATAGCCACCTGTGGCACGGCTCGAAGATGTGGACGCAATACGACGACAACGACTTCAACTGCGGTCTGCCGGCCGAAGTCGAAAATCTCTACCTGCGGGAACTGCCCGAACTCGCCCGCTATCTGCCCAGCCTCCAACAGAAGCCCGGCGCGCAGCGCGCTCAACTCGCACTGGCGATTTGAAGGAGCGCGCTGCGATGACCGATACCGAACCATGCCACGGTTGCGGCCGAACCACCCCGCTCGACCTGCTTGACGCCAAGGATGACGGCAGCGGCGATTTCAGTATTCTCCACTGTAAAGCCTGTTACGGCCCCGGATGGCTGCCCATGGCCTCAGAGCCGGTCGCGCATCGCCTGACAATGATCTGCCGAAAGCTGGCCAGCCAGTTCAATTCAGCCCGGACGGGTATAACGACCACCTGAGCCCCGCACCGGCCGCCGCGAAATCTCGATTTTACGGCGGCAATCGCGGGTTTTTATTCATCTGAAACGCAATGCGGTGTTCCTTTGGTGCGGCCCGATTTGGACCAGCCATAGAAGGAACCCGCCATGACAGTTCAGCCACTGATTCCCAAGGCGAGCAGCTCCATCCTGAGCGCCAGAATCCAAGCCCTGATGACCGACCTGCTAGACCTCGGCTTCGGCGTCAAACTCCATTCCGACCCCGACGCCTTCGCAAGGTTCTTCCGCCAGGTCGAGGGCTTCGATCCAGCATCGCCGCTCGATCCGGCATTCTGCCACCTAGACAACACCAATTTCTTTTGGGTGCAGATTCTCGACGCGCACCGCAACACTATCGCCATGTGCGCCGGCCGCCTGATCGACGCTCCGGCCGATCAGGGCGGCCTGGTCGGCATCCTCCGCAATCAACGGATCTTCGGCGACAAGGCCGCGCAACTCTGGTCCCCCGAAATCGAAATCGAAGGCCCCGCCGCCGAACTGTCCGGCCGGCTCGGCTATGTCGGCGGCGGATGGGTGATGCCCAAACGCAAAGCCCGCACCCTTGGCCCCAAGGACAAGGGCCATCCGGGCTGGCGTGACCGTGGCCTGATCGGATTCTGCGTCCAGCTTGTGCAAGCCCATCTGCTAGAGCATTTCAGGGCCAACCACCTGATAGGGTTCGTCCGCCCCCATCATGTGAACCTGGCCCTGTCCAAGGCCGGCTACAGCTTCCACAGGACCGCCGATCTTCGCGCCCCCTACTACACCGGCACCGGGTTTGCCGAACAGCTCATTTTCGTCTATTCCACCCACGACGACGCCTTGGAACACCTAGGCGGGAATCAGCGGCCCCAGTTCCGAACGGAAGGGATCAGCGAGATACCGGGCGCTCCCAATCCACTCGCCTTAAGAAAGGCTGGTTGACCAGTAGCACAACCGTTTGTACATTATGGCGCGGAAATATCCCTGCCACCTGTACCAAACGGTTGTGTTGAATGCCTGCACATTCTGCCGCCAAGGGACCAAAGACCGGCCAAGCCGAACTGGCCGAAGGCCTCGAAGAGGCCGTCCGCTGGCGCTGCGTGCAGCTGGGCTATGGGCAAAGCCTGACACCTTTGGCCGAAGGCTTGGCCCAGATGGGCTACCAGATCGGCGAGGACGGGCTACGCAGATGGTTTCGCGGAGAGAGCGATTTCAGCTTTCGCATGATCCGCGCCATCGACGCCTGGTTCGCCGCCGCCCCTCGATTCCTGCCGGGACTGATTGCTGAAATTTCATCGCACCAGGCCATGCCGCCCTCCGGCATGGCCTGGATCGGCGAGCTCGCGGAGCCCGACATGCGGCGCAACGCCCACGAAGCCCGGCTCATTTCACTCGGGCAGTATCTCCGCTCGACATCCGAGCCATGCCGCGAAGTTCTGAAACGCCATGACCTGCTAGGCCAGGCTCATATCCTCGTTTCGGACGGTCACGCGATACGGCCATTCCACCTTGGCGAAGACATTCCGATCAATTTCGCCGCCTCCATCATGTTCCGCGATATTCGCGCCATGCACGGCGAGCCGGCTTTCGGCCTGCTGCTGCACGAGCAGATGCACGAAACCCTGCAATCGAAACGTATCAACACCTACGTCATCACGGCCCACGGCGCCGTCACCTATCGCCGCGTCACCGTGCCGGTCGATGACCACACCATTGTTGCCTTCCCGCTCAAGATCAAACGCGAGCATCCGATCTATCTGAACTGACGGTATTGGCATGAATGCTATCAAACCTGGCCGTAAGCCGAACCCATATGATGCCTTTGTCGGCTCGCGCCTGCGCGCCTGCAGGACGCTTGCCGGCTTTAGTCAGGAGCGCCTTGGCGAAACAGTTGGGCTCAGCTTCCAGCAAATCCAGAAATACGAAAAAGGCCTGAATCGCATCGGCGCGTCACGACTGCAGCAGTTTTCAAATATCCTGAATGTGCCGCCATCTTATTTCTTCGACGGCATTCAGAATGTGGACGGTGCTGCGACGGTCGCAGCCGTCCTCTCGGCCGCCAATGGCAACGAAGTTTTGCAAGCCAAGTCTAGCGATGTTTCGACACGACAGACGCTTGAACTCGTCCGCTATTTCAAGTCCATCGAGGACGATAAATTCAGGACGGCATTTTTTGCCCTGGTCGAAGGTATCGCGCGCAGCTTCGAGCGCGCCGAACAGGCTGAAATAGCGGACGCAGTAGACATACCGGCAGCGGCCGACTAATCGGCCGCCTCTCTTTCGCTTCGGCCGCCCTTGGGGCCGGCCGGTTGATCGGTCGCCGCATTCGCGGCGGCAGGCTGACATTTTCCCAGCAGCGGGATCTGGCCGTCGCGCCCTTGTAGACCCGTCGCGGCAGGCCGTAAGCGCCGGCATTAGGTTTCCCCATAATTTTTCGCAAGCGAAAAATCACGCGCGGGCATAAGCGAAGGTGCCCGCGGCCACGGGCGCGCGCAAATGCGCCAGGTGCGCGCGCCCCGTGGTGGGCGATACCCCTCCCGATTCCGGCGCTTCGCGTCCCGCCTTATTCGACGGGTCTTACGGGCTCTGCGTCGTCCATCCCCCGCTTAGCGGGGAAAACATGGTTGGGGATCGGTGCTGTGGAACCTCCGCAGCAGATCGCCCGCAGATCATGGGGCGGCGATTGGTAGAGCCAAGGAGACCGCTTGAAATGACCGCTTCCTATACCGTCCGCGCTTATCGCGTCCGCGTCAAACACGACGCCGGAATTATCAATATCACCACATGGGCAACCAGCAAGACCGCCGCCGCGCGTTGCGTCATGGCCGCCGAACGCTGCCCGGCCCGCTCTATCGTCAAAGTGCGGGAGGCGTGAACATGCTGACCGCGACTTACTCCCCCGATGATAACAAGCTGCGCCTGTATGCTTCCACACGGCTTGACCCAGAAACCTATGCCCGCGTGAAAGCGGCCGGTTTCAAATGGGCACCGAAACAAGAGCTTTTCGTAGCGCCCATGTGGACGCCCGGCCGCGAGGATTTTCTTAAATCCTTGTGCGGCGAGATCGAGGACGAGGATAAAAGCCTGATAGAGCGCGCCGAGGAACGCGCCGAGCGTTTCGAGGATTACAGCGAGAAGCGCGCGGCTGAGTCGTCACATGCTCATGCCGCCGTCCGCGAGATTGCCGACGCGATTCCGTTCGGCCAGCCGATCCTAGTCGGACACCACAGCGAGAAGCGGGCGCGCAAGGACGCCGAACGCATCCAAAACGGCATGCGGAAAGCCGTCAATCTATGGGAAACCTCAAAGTATTGGACCGAGCGCGCAGCCGGCGCTATCGGCCACGCCAAATATAAGGAACTGCCCGAGGTTCGCGCCCGGCGCATCAAGACGATTGAGTCCGACAAGCGCAAGCGCGAGAAAAGCAGCAAGGATGCCGCCATGTTCATCCGGGTTTGGAATAACCTGATGGATGACGCAAAATGGAAACCGCAAGACGGAAAGATACCCGACACCAAGGAACGCGGGTTGTTCATCGCTAATCGCGATTACATCTCTCTGTCTTTCCCGCTCAGTAAATACCCGCGCCAAGCGCCGGCCTCGCAGTATGAAGGCCCCATGTCGCTTTGGTCCGCGATTGACGGCGACGTAATCACAGCCGAGCAGGCGCGCGACATCGCAATTCCGATCCATGAACGGCAGATAGCCTACAATGCCCGCTGGATCGCGCATTATGACAACCGACTGGCCTATGAAAAGGCGATGCTAGCAGAATCGGGCGGCATCGAAACCGACAAGACCAAACCCGAAGTTGGCGGCGCAATCCGTTGCTGGGCTTCGCCGGGCCACGGCCGGGGCTGGGCTTATATCCAGAAGGTCAACAAGGTGACGGTGACGATTCACGAAAAAGCCAGCTATAGCGATAAAATCTTCCGCGCCAAAATGCCCTTTGACAAAGTCACGGCCATTATGAGCGCGGCCGAGGTTGCAGCGGCGCGCGCTGAAAATCGCCTGATCGAAACTGACAACGGCGTGGGGTTCTATCTGGAGGACCGCTCGCCGGCAGCGGAACCAGCCGATGCCGGCGCAGTGCCGGCGAAATCCGCCAAGCCGGTCAACGACCAGCCCGACCACATCGAGGCGATGAAAGCGAGCCTCAAAGCCGGGGTGCAGGTTGTCGCCGCACCCCAGCTTTTCCCGACACCGGCCGGCATCATCGCCCAGATGATCGAGCGAGCCGGCATCGTGCCGGGAGACCGCGTTCTTGAACCGAGCGCCGGCACGGGCGACCTAGCGGCCGGGATTCTCGACTGCCCCGGCAACGCCCAGGGCGGCGAAATAGCCCTCGACCTGGTCGAGGTGAATATCCGGCTCACCGATGCCTTGCGCGCCCGCTTCCGCGACCGCGTGGAAGTCATCGGCATCATAACCATGGACTTCCTCGAAATGACGAAGGCCGCTTGTTATGACCGGATCATAATGAATCCGCCCTTTGGCAATGCCGCCGATATTGCCCATATCCGGCAAGCCATCCAGCACCTGAAACCGGGCGGGCGCATCGTCGCGCTTTGCGCCAATGGCCCGCGCCAGAATGAGCAGCTGAAACCCTTGGCCAGCAGCTGGGAAGTCCTGCCGGCCGGCAGCTTCCGAGAGCAGGGCACTGACATAAGCGTGGCCATGCTCGTTATCGACAAACCCGAATAATCAGTGTTTCTGGGGTGATGAAGTGCTTTACATCACTCCGGAAATATGATGAAATGGATTTCATCATGAAGGCCGAACCAGTCATCGACGAAAACCACGAATTTAGCGATGGCGCAAAGGCCGAGCTTGTTGTTTGGCGCGTGCCAAAACCACTTGCCGGCTCCAGCCACGCCCTCAAATATCGCCTTGCCTACATCGAGCGAAAGGTTTGCGTAATCCGCTACGACAACGAAGCCGGCAAAGGCGATCACAAACATATCGGCCGCCGCGAAAGCCAATACCGCTTTACCGACCTTGAAACGCTCTTGGTCGATTTTTGGACCGCAGTTGACGAATGGAGGAACAAATCATGAGGACGGTTACTATCGGGGTTTCCAGCATTGATGAAGTCAAGCAGCGCACTTTTGCCGCAGCGCGCGGCAAAAAGCAGTCGTCGCATATCACTTTCGCAACCGAAGAATTGTTGTGGAAGCGACTGACACCGAAACGGTTCCAGATTTTGAAGGCGATGACAGGCGCGGGCGAACTCGGCTTGCGCGAAATCGCCCGCCTTGTTGACCGTGACATGCGCGGCGTTCACACCGATCTAAAGGCACTGGCCGAGGCCCGCATCATCGAGCAGCACGAAAATTCAAAGTATGAATTTCCGTTCGACGCTATCCATGTCGATTTTACTGTAAAGAAAGCCGCGTGAGGGAGGCGCTGCAGCTATGTCAAAGATGATGACCGGCTTTCCTATCACCGAGTTCCAAGATGAGCGCATTGGCGACCTTGCAAAGCGCTACCGAGTCCCGCGCGAAGCCATAGTCCAAGACATTGCGCAGGACTTGTCCGATGCCCTGAATCATGAACTCGACCGGCGCGAGCGCATCGCCAACGGGACGGCGATCAAGCCCGGCAAGAACCGCACGGGCGAAGTTCAGGAAATCACTTTACAGATGCTGCAACGCATCCCGGACGTAGATAACAAACTCGCTGCCCTCGAAAGGCTGATAGAAATTGCCAAGAGCGACACGGGGCAGAGCCGCAAGGTTGCGGATTTTCTGCTGGCATGGTGGAACGCCCAGGACTGCGGCGCTTTCGACCTCACCACGCTTTGGCAAGTCGATGCCACGATAGCCGACGATATGATTGCCGTTTGCGGGCTGATCGCCCGCCTTCATAGCTACCCTGACAGCCTCGGATACAAGCCGGTCTTTCAGCGCATTGTCAAAGATTGGCGCAACGTCGAGGCGGAATAGTCCGCGTCCAGGGCGGGCGCTGCGTCGCTATCGCGTCGGCCGCGCCGCGCGACTGCCGGCCGCCGTGATACTCACGGCTTGCCGTCGTCGCTTTCAGTCCCGTCGCCGGCGTAGGGATCTTCGACCCCGCCGGCCTGGCGCCGGTCCTCTTCGCCCTTGGCGAATGAGCGCGCAATCTTCAGCAGACCCTCGCGCATCTCAGGGTCTTTGATCTTGTCGAAATTGTTGACCATTGCAAAAATGCGCCGCGCCAGTGCCGACCCTGCCGGCCCTGCCGCGTCTAACAATTCTTGCTCATACGCGCTAAGCCGCGGTTGAGCGAAATCGCCAAAGAAATATTCGACATCGACATCATAGAGATCGGCGATCTGCTGCAGCGTCGAAGCGCTGACGCGGTTTTTGCCATTCTCGTACTTTTGGATTTGCTGAAATGACAACCCCAGCTTGGCGCCTAAGTCCTTCTGACTGTCACCCTTCAGCTCCCGCAAGCTCTTGATGCGATGCCCTACCGCCTGGTCGACTTCTTTCTCGCTCTGACTCCGCGGCGACTTCGGCTGCCGTGTGTTTTCCGCCATAGTCCCCAACTTTTTGGCCGAGCAAACTCCTATCAGGCCAATCCGATACGTCCGATTCTCGGAACGCACCCCCACTCGTTATTGGGGCAGTACCTTTCCCCAACCGTCCGTAAAAGTAAATACGCGGGCGCGTCCCTTCGGGAAAGCCGCCAGGCGGTGCAAGCACCCGAGCCCCGCTTCGCGGGTCTCGGCCATTCGGCGCCGTCGGCCGCGCGGTCGCGCTATGCGCGTGCGGGCCGCTTACGCGGACGAAGGATATTCTACCTGGCCGGCGATCACCCGCGATCAGTGGCGAAATCCAACAGTTTCCATGCGCGGCGTTATGGCCGGCCGGCATATCACAGCTGGCGGCCTCCGCCGCCGATCGCCGCCCGCTTCACCAGCTGCTGACTGCGGAAATACCCCCCAGAGCGGAAGCATCAGCTGCGCCGGCCGGTCTGGGTGCCGGCACCAAACCTTGATCGAGTGCCGCTGCGGAACCTTCAACCTGGCACACGGCACCGGGCCGGTTCCACGACCTCTCCAGGACAATCAGCGCCTGGTGCGACCAACCAGCTCAGAGGATCACCTTGGAGAGGCCTTGCACAGACGCGGCCCGCCAGATCCGGGGCTCGGCATCGTTGCATGACGACTGCCAATGACCGGAACGTGTTTCGATATAGAGGTGACGTTTCACAGGCGTTGCTTCGGTGGCCACGGAAGACGCATCTCCTTGTCGTTTTCCAAGACACCCATACGGCCTTTTTTGATGTGGAGTTATGCACCGGCCGTCTGCGGGCGATGCAATAGCTGAACTGGCCGTCACCCCAGTTTTATTGCAGGCAATAAAACCACGCGGGCATATGCAAAGTGCCCGCGTGCCATTTCACGCGCGCAATGCCTGACGGCGCGCGTTCATGGTGGCCGTTAGACCACGGCCATTTCAGCTATCCAGCACCTTCGATCCACGTCGCGCGCTATGCCTCACGGCGCGCGCCGCGGATCTCGGCGTGCATCTGCAGCCGGCCGGAGCAGTGAACTCCCATCAAGGCCGCAATGGGCGGTCTTGCAAACAAGGAGACACTACCATGGCGACCTACGGCAACTTCCAGCACGACACCCAGAACGACATCTACACCGGCCGGATCAACTTCGGCGGTTTCAAGGCGGACGCCAAGCTGGTCCCGAACCCGGACAAGGACAGCGAGAACAAGGCCGACGACTCCAAGCCCGATTACCTGCTGCTGGATGGCAGCGCTCAGATCGGCGCGGCCTGGAAGAAGATCGCGGAATCGAGCGGCAACAAGTACCTGAGCGTGAAGGTCGACACGCCGATGCTCGACAAGGCGATCTGGTGCAAGCTCTCCAAGACCCGCAACACGGCGCCGAACGAATACCTCCTCTTCTGGAGCCGCTAACTCCCACCACTCAGCCGCCCGGGATAACCCGGGCGGCTTTCGTTTGCTCCGGCCGCCCAGCTGACTGGCCGCGCATGGTTCGCCGC